>DKGG01000021.1 GCA_002453155.1 Bdellovibrionaceae bacterium UBA6776 | reverse complement strand
CGGAATCACCACCACACTTCCCGATCGTCACGCCCTCTACCACCAGCCTCATTTGATTGGAGTTCTGGGTGGAGTTCGCCTGCAAGTGGCCTCCGAAAACTACATCCAAGCTAAAGAATTGCTCGAGCAAATTGAAAAGCGCAGTCAGCTTAAAGTGGTGGATGTTGATTCCATTCGGGAAAGATACAGCGAGGATCGAAAAAGAACTTCTGTGAAATGGTTGGCCCGCATTTTTTCTGCGGGCGTCGTGATTTATTGGGTTTGGGTGCTGGCTCAGCACCTCAAAGATTCCTAAAAATTAGCGGCGACCAGATTTGATCTTCACTTGCATTTTAGCAATCAAATGCACAGCCATTTTTTCTTGGACTTTGCACATTTTCAATTCGTCTTTGCGGTAAGAACGTTGTGACGGAGTCAAAGTTCCTGTTTCAAGTTCCATTTCGTAATCCAATTTGTTGGAGCGAATGCCTTCCAATTCTTTAGATTGCTGTTTGAACAACTTGCTCACTCCACTGAGAGGAGCCACGTCCAACCACTCTTCTTTGTTTTTGTACCAAGTGAGCATGCGAAGGAATCGTGCTTTGTTTTTTGCCAATGTAAACTGAGGGTAATCGTTTTCTTCCAATTCAAGAATGTTATCGATTTCGTCCAACATGACCAAATCGTGATCCATGGCCTCGCTTTGAAATACAGGGGTTTCATTTTTGTTCACTGATGTACCGGTGACTTCCACGGAATTTAGCACTCTTGATCCTCCTCGCGTGCAAATGAATAGAAAACTGGCGCTCTCACTTTATACCAAAGAATTGAAAATTTCTCAATTCACGTCCAAAGAGGACAAACTGGAAAAGTTTTTTTCGAGGCTTCTCTTCTCTATAACACAAACAAAGTTGCGTCGCATCAAATGCGCGCGAACTGGAAATTTTTTTACGGGTTCACTCTTTCGATGGTGACCTTCTTGATCACAACGTCTTCTTTGGGCTTGTCTTGAGCACCACGGGGTACGTTTGAAATTTTTTCAACAACATCGTAACCCTCAACCACTTCGCCAAAGATGCTATGACGGCCATCCAACCAAGGCGTTGCGGCCACGGTAATAAAGAACTGACTGCCATTGGTGTTCGGCCCGGCATTGGCCATGGACAGCATTCCTGGCTTGGAGTGCTTCAACTCCGGATGGAATTCATCTTCAAAAGTGTAACCGGGTCCACCCGTTCCCACACCCAATGGATCCCCTCCTTGAATCATAAAGTCAGGAATCACGCGGTGAAAAATCACACCATCATAAAAAGGCTTTTTCATTTTTTCCCCGGAGCGCGGATCGGTCCACTCCTTGGTTCCTTCGGCAAGACCCACAAAATTCTCTACGGTTTTGGGAGCTTTGTCTGGAAACAATTGAATTTTAAAATTGCCTTGAGAGGTTTCAAATTTTGCGAACATTTTTACTCCTTTTTGAGAGGGCTCTTGTTTCTGAGCGGCCGCTATAGGTTCAGGTTTAGTGGGTTTCACCGTTTTGGATTTGCAACTGGGAGAAAGACCCAAAAGCAAAACCGGCAAGAAGAAAGACCATGTTGAAATTTTCACGAGGAAGCTCCTTTGGTGGGTCAGACTTAGTCCCGGAGATTGTCGTGAATTGCAGAAAAACTCAATGCTTTTTTGATTTTTGCAGACGGGCCCAAAAGCCCCAGAACCCCACGCCGATCAGAGCAAATGCAATCAAAGAGGACAGACTCCAGCCCCAGTAAAGCCCCCCGCGCTCATCGTCTCTGAAGTGCTCCATGATCAGGCGAAAAATGCCGTGTCCAAAGATCCACACACAAAACAGAAGACCTGTATTTTTAAAGGGCTCTAACCGCGAGTTCCTGCGCAAAGACCACGCAAAAAGAATCAGCGCAAAAACCACTTCCAAACCAAAGGCATAAAGCTGAGTGGGATGCCTGGGAACAAACGGAAAAATCACATTCATATGGGAAGGAAATTTCACCGCCCATGGCAAGTGGCATTCGGTTCCGTAACAACAGCCATTGAAAAAACAGCCCACGCGGCCCAGGCCATATCCAAGAGCCATCCACGGAGCAAAGAGATCGGCCCAGTAGTAAAAATCCTCTCCGGATTTTTTGAGCCAAAACCAGCTGGCCACACCCGCAGCCAAAGCACCCCCAAAAAAGACAAATCCCCCCTCCCACAAAAACAAAATGCTTATGGGATGAGAAACATAGAGCTCCCAATCTTCAAAGATCACATGAAACAGGCGTGCTCCAAAAATTCCAGTCACTAAAATCACAAGAAAAAGTTTCGATGCGGTGTTTTCGGATGCCCCATTCTTTTCTGCCCACCAAGGCAGCAGAAAAACACCTAAAGTGCAGATGGCGCTGATCACCAAAAAATAAGTGGGAATATGAATGGATAAAACCGACAGCCACGGCAGCATAAAATGCTTTTCGGACCAAAAAGGATCGAAACTTGAACACAAAAGGACTCAGATTGTCAGAAAACCATTATTGCGCTTTGCGGCACTGGACAAAGGGCCGACGGAAACGCTACTTTGCCCACCATCATTCACGCTTTTAAGGGAGGGGCTTTTGAAAAGACGTGTTTTGCAGGGTCTATGGACTTTGATGATTTCCAGTGCCATGTGGGGTGGATTGAGCGGCTGTGCTCCCACCGATGAAAACATCTACAACTTCAACGAGCGCTTAGAAAAGAACATTCCCATTGTTTACGACAAACCGGGTGAGATGGCCGAGAACTGCCGAAGCGCTTGGAGTGAAGCAAGAATTGATAAAGAGTGGATGGAGAATTTGGTCTTTTTCAAATCCATTGCCCACACCACAGCAGGAGCCAACAACTGTTACCAAGTGGGTTCCGAAGTCACCTTAGTCAATAAAGATCGGAAAACAAATTTTGCGCCCTATGAGGGCCCTGTTCGCGCGCGCATTCTAAAGGTCGTTCTTCTGAAGCCTAAGGAAAGAGGGGACAAGCTTGATGAAATCTTCAATTCTTTAAAAGAAAAACTCTACAGCAATGAAAGTCGCTCCGAAGCTCGCAATTATATTTTAAATGAAACTCTAAACCTGTTTAAATCAGAAATTCAGTTCAGCCAAAAAAATGAAAGTAAGGGTGGCGTCATTTCCCAGACCTATTTTCAATATGTTCGCGACAGTGCCAGTCCAGCGGTATCGAAGTCTGCGACAAACAATGTTGTGGCCAGAATCAAAGGAAATACTTTTGAACAGACTCAAAGTGAAGGAGACACCTTAAAAGCTTCCTGTGGAACCCGGGTCTTCGAAGATTACCGCACATCCAAAGAGGTTTGGGATCTGATAGTTTCTGGAAAGACCAACACAGCTTGGGATGTTCATACCGGCCTCCTCTGTGCCAAGCAGGGCTCAGTCATCAATGTGGTCAGTCGTAAAAAAGATGCCAATGGAAACTACGAGTCCTTTGGAAAAATTAAAATCGGCCAAATGCGAAGAATGAAAATTGAAGCCCTTCGATCCGACTTCCTGAAATTGAATTCTTATACCGTCAGTGAAGCAATGGATGAAATTGAAAGCCTCTATAAAAAAGAAACTCAAAATCATCCGGATGCACGGCTGTTCCTTTTTGACTTTGAGGTGGTGAAGTAATGAAAACTCAAATCAAACACTTTGCAATTGTCTCGCTGTCTCTCGTCATTTTCACTTCGTGTACCAGCTTCAACAAAAAGAAAGAACTGGTTCAGGTCAAAGATTCAGAAATTTTTCTGATGACTTACAATTTGGAAAACCTTTTCGACACCAAAGATGATGAAGGAAAAAACGACGAGGAATTTCTGCCCAGATCCATCAAAAACACCACCTATTACCAAAACCTTTGCTTCACCCGCACCTCAAAGCGTTTTCGCCAAGAGTGCCTGGACAAAGATTGGTCTGAGACCATTTACAAACGAAAAATTTCCCGCCTTGTGGATGTGATCTCCCGGGTGAATGACGGGAACGGTCCCGATGTGTTGATTGCGGAAGAGGTTGAAAACATTCACGCACTCAAAGATCTGGCAGCCGCCATGCCCCAGTTCAATTACAAAACGGTGGAGCTGATTGAAGGCCCTGACGAACGCGGAATTGATGTGGGTGTGATCAGCCGACTTCCTATGAAGTCCTCCATGCTTCATGTGGTGGACTTTGAAAAGATCAAATACTCTTTAAAGACTCAGGAGCAACTCACTAAAGAGCGAACCGCTCATCTGACAAAAAAAGACGAAAACTCTTTGCCTGAGTTTACTTTAGCCCGAGAGGACGTGAGCGACATCAAAGAAAACTACCCCACCCGCGGAATTCTTCAAGTGGAGCTTGAACTTCCCGATGGAGAATCCCTTTATGTATTGGGCGCTCACCTTCCTTCGCAAAGATCCAGCACAGGCTACCGGCGCGTGGTTTTGGAGAAGCTGTCACAAATCAAAAAAGAGCTTCCCGAAAAAGCTTTGGTTTTTGCCGCGGGAGATTTCAATATTTCTGCGGGCGAAGATGCTCAGAAACGACTTTATGGAGAGCAGGCTGCCAGAGACTGGGTCATCTCTCACAAAATCGGCTGCAAATCCTGCGCAGGGACCTACTATTATCACCGCAAAAGAGAGTGGTCGTTTTTTGATGTCTTTCTTTTTGAAAAAGAACTGACCAACGGTCAAAACGAGTGGCAGGTGGACCCCAACTCCATTGCGGTCTTTAACAAAAGTCTTTACCAATTCAATCGCTGGGGATCCCCCGGTCGATTTGGAAATGGCAAACACAGCACCGGAGTGTCGGACCACTGGCCTTTGGTTGCCAAATTGGTTCGAACACCAAATGCGGAACAAAAAGAAGATTCCAAAGAAAACTCTAAAACCTCAGAGGAGGTCACCCAGTGAAATCTTTGATTCAAAAATTTATTTCTCTATCAATACTTGTTTTTGCTGTGACCTTATCACTTCCCACCTGGGCGCAGTTTTCGGTGGTGGAAAGCTTTAACGAGTCCGGCTACACCTTTAGCTTTTTCAGCTTGGGCTCGACCGAGGCCGACCAAACCGAAGTGAACGGCGTAGACAATGGAACTGGCCGACTTTCCTTTTACAACTATCTAACTATTGCAAAGCGATTGACCTATGATTTAAAAGGCGGAGTTCGTCTGCCCTTTCAATACAACACCGCTGGAAGAGATCGCTTTAATGACGGTCACGTACAAAAAAGTGAGCTGTTTCTTCAAGATGTGATTTTGTTTCTTCGCAACGATGCTTTAACTCTTCTTCCTGGGGACATTGGCGTGTACTGGGAGGGTCGGATCTATTTGCCCACCAGTGAAAACAGCCAAAAGCGCGATCAAATTGGTCGCTACCGAAACCACTTTATTTTTAGCAAAATTTTAAGCCGCGTTTTTGATATGGAGTATGATCAAAAGATCAGCTACTACCACCAATCTCGAACGGCCTATAAAAACACTTTTGTGGACAATGCCGGAGACTATGCAGAAGTAACCTCGTTAACAAAATCCTGGGAGCTGGAACACCGTTTGAACTTTTGGTACAAGATGGATGCAGAAACAGGCTTTGGCTTACAAGCAGGCCACAAAGATCAATACTTCAATTCCTCCACGGCCAATGCCTACAATCAGTTCGACAAAGAAGGGACTCCTCGAACCAAGGGCCCCATTCACGAAGTGAAATTTGGTCCAGCAGCTCGGTTTGCATTGAACTCGAAAATCAATTTTATTTTAACCTATGAGGATGTGGTCAACGCCAATGAAAACATGGGTGAGTTGGCGCAATTTAAATCTGAAAACTCTCAGGTCACTTTGCTGAGCTTTGTGAGATTTTAAGATATTATGACCCATTGGAAGAACTTTAAAAAACCGACGGATGAGGAACTTAAAAATCTTTTGAGTCCTCTTCAATACAAGGTGACTCAAAAAGAAGGCACGGAGCCTCCCTTTCGAAATGAATTTAATGAGAACCACAAAGATGGTCTTTACGTGGACATCGTCAGTGGAGAGCCGTTGTTTCTTTCGTCCGACAAATTTGATTCCGGCACGGGTTGGCCTTCTTTCGTCAAACCCGTGGACGAAAATGCGCTGACCGAAAAGGAAGACCGCTCGATGTTTTTTCGCGTGCGCACAGAAGTCAGATCAAAGATTGCGGATTCCCACTTGGGACATGTTTTTAATGATGGTCCTAAAGATCGCGGCGGAAAGCGCTATTGCATGAATTCTGCAAGCCTACGGTTTATTCCCAAAGAAAATTTGGCTGCAGAAGGCTATGAAGAGTATTTAAAACACTTTTCGTAAAATTTTAGAGCCTCTCTTTTGGTCGAACTCTGCTTGGAGCGAATTGACAGTAAAGCCAATTCGAGGCCGAATGGATTTATGCTTCAAACATTACATACCCCTTTTTCTCAATCGCAGTCTTGGACTCTAAAACTCTTTTTTACAATCTTGTTTCTCTTTCTCTCTGCCTGTTCAAATTTGAATGTTCAAATTCCCGATCCCATGGTGGAGTCACCGGTGGTTTGGAAGTCCCAAGGAAGCTTTGGAGTGGCTTTGGGAGGACGTTCGGGCCACAGTTATGAGTTTTCTGGAGACGCGAGTCAGCGGCCTCCAGATTTGGATCACCCTGAAATTCTAAGTGCCTCGGCCTTTTTCGGAGGCCTCAATTACAGTTTGATCGATCGCCTGCAGGTGGGACTCAATATCTATCCTTTTTCGGGAGGTGCTGAACCTGGCGTGAAATGGCAATTTTTGGGAGAAAATGGCGCTGGCCCTCAGATGTCCGTCTCTGGATCTTTTGGATACTACCAAACTTCCAAATCTGGAAATCAAAATGGAGAGTTCGGTCCGGGTGGATACAACTGGGAAGGAAAAGCGCGAGGGAGCTCCTCTCGCATTGGACTTTCAATGGGCTATTTTATTTCTCCAAATGCCTTGGTGTACGCCGGCGGCTCTGTGGCCTCGCTCCACGTCAGTGCAGACATCGATCATTCCGCCAACTCAGACAACACCTCACCTGCTGCCAGCTATTCCGTCACTGACAGCGGTTCCGCCTGGTCTGCCGGGGGCGGTTTGGAGTTCGGAACTGGAGCAAAAATCTTAATGGGCTACACTTTTACTCAGATCAAATATGACAAGATCGCTTCGGAAAATAAATCCCAGTGGCAGCTAGGCCTTGTCTTCTAAAGAACGTCATCGCGAAACCAACAGGTCAAACTCCACCGGTCTTTGTGGGTGATCTGCACCTCATGGGGAATCTCACTTTGAAAGAGAATCATGCTTCCGGCCTGAGGATGAATGGTTTGCTTTCCCTCGGGCAAATGAAGGACCAGCTCGCCGCCCTCTCCAGGGTTCATGTCACTGAGATAAAACACCGCCGTCATCAGTCGGTGCGGCTGAACTTTGTGCCGATCGATGTGCTTCACATAAAATGAATCTTTGGGGTAGTGAGCAACGTGCCCCTCGAAGCGCTTGAGGGGCAAAAACAATCCACGACGAAGTTCCACAAACAGGTAGGAAAGATTGTCATGAAACTCCTTGAGCGGAGGAAGCGTCCAATCTTTGACCCACAAAATTTCATCCCGCCGGTGGTCTTCAGAGATTCTTTTGCGGACTCCCTTTCCAATCCCCGCAGGATCAAAACGGTCCTCTGACTCTTGAACCTTTGCCCATGAAAGAAGGTTTTTCACCCCATCTAAAGAGACGAGATCCGAAAAATACACATAACCCTTCACTGACAATTCATCTTGCCATTCACGCGCATGCATTTTATTCACTCTACCGTCGGAAAAATTCGACCTTATGAGGTTTGACCCCGCCCTGAAGATTTCGCTATACAAGGGTCATGTTGTTTTTAACTTACTTGGTCTTCCCCGTTTTAGAAATCTATTTGTTAATTGAGGCGGGAAAAGAGTTTGGATTTTGGCCCATCTTTGCCGTGGTGATTCTTACCGCTTGGGCAGGATCCCGTTTGGTAAAAATGCAAGGGTTTGCCACCTTAAACCAACTTCAGGAAAAAATGGCCCGCGGTCAAAGCCCCCATAAGGAGTTGAGTGACGGAGTGATGATTTTGGTGGGCGGAGTCTTATTGATAGCCCCGGGGTTTGTAACCGATGCTTTTGGAATCCTTCTTTTGCTTCCACCCACTCGCATGCTGTTTCGAAAAATTCTGATGGGGTGGGTTCTGCGGCAGGTTTCAAAAGGGAGAATCCATGTTTTTACCCAAAACAAAGGAGGAGGTTTTTACCCTCCCCCTCCATCGGATTTTTACCCTTCGAGTTCTGGAATGAAGGATGTGACTCCCTCAAATGCCGACTCTACTGATCCATCGAATCCCCAGTTGAAATGATCACATCCACCCGTCGGTTTTGAGCACGACCTTCTTTGGTTTTGTTGGTCGCAAGAGGTTTGTTAAATCCATAACCCTTGGCTTCGATTTTGTCCTTCATCACACCCTCTTCGTTCGAAAGAAAGGCGGCAACGGCCTTTGCACGATCTTCAGAAAGTCTTTCGTTCACAGCCTGGTCACCAATAGAATCTGTATGACCTTCAACCACCACTTCCTTGGCGTTCAAATTTTTTGCAACTTCACCCACTTTTTCAAGAAGCGGCTTTGCATCCTCTTTAATTTCAGATTTTCCAAAGGGAAATCCACCTTTGAGACGAATCACAACTTTGTCTCCATTTTGGTAAACCTCAGCTTGATCCTTCGGAAACTGTTGAGACACCTCTTCGATGGCTTGTTCCATTTTCAAAGCCATCTCTTTGTCTTTTAAGGTCTTTTCTTTTTTAGCGAGCTCTTCATCCGTCATCGCGGCTTTTGCCGAAACTGTCGAAAGCTCACTTCGAGTTTTTCCAAGCTCCTGACTCAATGAACCCACTCTTCGATCCATCTCATTCAGTCTTTGGTTTTTTGCAACAATATCAAGGGCCACATCTTCAGGAAGAATCTTTCCGTTGGTGTGAACCACGTCTTCCACCTGATAAAGAAGTTCCGCCGAGGTGTTCGCTTCAGACACCGCGTTCTTGTATGCAGCTTCATTGCGAACATTGGATGCAATCACATTTTCAGCGGTTTTCATGTCTTTTTGAGCGCGAGCCAATGTCTTAGGCGCTTGAGACCGCGCCCCCTCTGAAATGGCCCAATCTATTTTTCGGCGGGCGGAGGAAAGCTCTCGGTTTTGAACCGCATTCTTTTCTAAATCCAAATAACCCTGTTGAAGGGCATTCAATTCCCCAGGGGTCATCATCCCCAGTCGATCCGAGTTGGTGCGAAAACGTTCATCCAAACTTTTCAGTTTTTTCTCCAGTTTGTCGTTTCCACGGATGCCCTTGGTGAGAGCCGCTTCTCGTGCATTTAACAAACTTTCCGCATTGGCACTGCGTTGGCGGACTTGCTCTTTGGCTTTGTTCAGATGTCCACGAGCATAGGCCAGGTTTTCCATCACATCTTCTCGGTCGTCTCCGTCGGACAAATCTTCCTTGGCTTCTTTCAAATAGCTTTGGGCACTGGAAAACATTTCTGGTGCCAACACATCATATTGATTGCGATAGCCTTCGGAAATTTCAGACTCCATTTGAGCAATGGTGTTCGAAGGATCTGATGTTGAGGATATATTGGCTTTGGGTCCGGATGCACATGCGGACAAAAATAAAAGAGCACTGGACGCAACAAAGAACGTCAACGCGTTGAATTTCATAAGTTTTACCTCCTCAAGGTTCATTTGGATTTTATGAATGCTTTGAGTGTGTAGGATAAGGCTGCGATGTGTCTTAATGGGTCTTTGAATTGTCTAGAGAGTGTGAATAAAATTAAAAGATCTCAATGAAGGCTGATTTCAATTCCTATTTTTCAAATCTCTATGGCTCCCGTTGGGAAGGGCTTTCAAAGCATTTGAATTCTCCTGAAAAGCAAATCTGTTTCTCGCCATTTTCCCATAAATCCAACATGGCTTTGGACGGGGCTTTTGAGGGGCTTTTGTCCCCCGGCAATCATGTGTATTCAAATCCAGAACAGTCACAATCCCGATCTTCCGCGGGGCACTTGCAAAATTACATTATGGATCCAGCTTCCTTGGCGCCGGTCCTCGCTCTTCAGGTTCATCCCGAAGACCAGGTCTTAGACCTGTGCGCAGCTCCTGGCGGAAAATCTTTGGGATTGCTTTCTCAACTGGGAGAGCAGGGCCATTTGCTTTCCAATGATTCTTCTCCGGCACGAGTCACACGACTTCGAAAGGTTTTAGAGCAGTACTCGCCCCAAGAAATTCACCAGCGATTTTCCCTACGAAACAAAGATGGAACTAAATTTGGTTTTTTTCATCCCAAAGAGTTTTCAAAAATTTTAGTCGATGCCCCCTGTTCTGGTGAGAGACATCAAATTCATTCAGGGAAAACTTCCGAGTGGAGCTTGAAACGATCGAAATCTTTGGCCATGAAGCAATACACATTGCTGTGTGCGGCCCTTTTGTGTGCCCAGACCGAGGCTCGAATTGTTTATTCCACCTGCAGCATCAACCCGGTGGAAAATGATGAGGTTGTTCGACGATTTTTAAAGAAGAAAAAAGATTTCGTAAAAGCAGCATCAGACGTGTTTTCAGAATCCACCAAAAACGCTTTGGAAAAATCTGTGGGCCTTGAACAAACTGAACTGGGCTGGATCATCTTGCCCGACACTCAAGGCTATGGCCCTATTTATTTTTCCGCCATCCAGAAAACTTCCTGACTCAAGTTCGATCTCGGAGCAAAATTAATTTTTAAAGCGGTCGTTGAGTTCGTAGTCAAGGTCACACTGAAGCAGAATTTTTCGAACGGTGCCATCAGAACTGCGCTCGATCTGCATTTGACCCACCTCGGTTGGGATTCCCTCAAGAATGACAAAATCTCCTTTTGCAAAGTCCATTTTTAAGGACTCTCCCCCCTCAAAGGAAACCCTTAAAGTCGCATCATGGGAAATTTTAATCAGTGGACTGTACTCTTTCACCACGGGCTTTTGGGATTTGTCTTCATAGGTGTAACTGGAGATCTCAAAAGACTTCACCTTAAAATTTGAAGTGAGTAAAAATCCCAAACGATCCCCTTCAAAGGACAAAGGGGTTTCTAAGAGTTTTTCATCGGAAAGTGCAATGGATGCTTCTCCTTGAGGGGCGATTGAAGGGTCAATGTCCGAAGAGTTTTGAATCCAAACGCGGCAAAGCAAATTTGCCTTCTTGTATTTGATATCCAGAACTTCCTTCGAGGTCTTTCCACTCAGGCTAGGCTGTCCAGGTTTTTCGTTCCCGGAGGGCGTGTTCGGCACCACTCCTCTTTTTCCTTGAGAACCAATGTCACTACACCCTAAGACGCCAGTCAGTAGAATGGCGCCCATTCCTAAATAAATTGAGAATTTAGAGTTCATTTTGACCTCTCATAAGTGTGAATCTCCTAAAATTTAGGCGAAGGGTTCACACCTCTCAAGGAAAAACTTCAGTACTTGAGCTGTTCCATCATCTCCAAGGAAGGATTTTCAAAAAACTGAGGGGGTCGCACTCTTTGGCCTCGAAGTTCCCCGGCAATCAAATCTTCCATATTCGCGGACAACTGCACATCCACTCCTCCGTCCAAACAACTCACCACAAAGCGATTTAAAGCTTTTAAAGAGGCCAGATCCTCCCCTTTGCCAAGAGCATCACTCAACCAGAACTGATTGATGTGGAGGCGAGCCAAATTGCCCATCTCCTGGCTCCAAATGACTTCCTTGAGGTCTGTGACGGGTTCGGTCCGAAAGGACTTTAAATCTTTGAAACTTTCAAAATTTTCTCGGGTTGAAACCATTTCTTGGATGGCCTTTCTGATTTCGGGAGCCTTTGATGAGGTGATGTAAGAGTGAGACTCAACCTGGGCCTTTCGATTGCGTTTTTTCAACTGATCTTCCAAAACATGAGTGACTTTTGGAGATCCAAAAAGATGAACTCGAGGGATATATTCAAAATTTCGCAAAACCTCGTCGGCAATCTCTGACATGTATCTTCGAACCATTTCCTCGTCATGATCCTGTGCAACTTCACTGGCATTTCGGCCTGAAAAATTGTGAGAACGTTGCTCGGACATGCGCTCCCTTCCCTCAATCACTGGAGATTCCGGAAACTCAAAGGCTGAGGTGATCTCCGCGACGTCGTGGTAGTGGTCCACCTGAAAGGCGCGGACTTGATCCAAATGAACACTCAATGCCAAAACCGGAAAGGTCTCCGGCGATTTTAAAAGTGGGAGGACAAAAAATTGATCATCCAGAAAAAACTGATCTTTGCTTCGAAAGTGCGTATTAAAAGCCATTTGATGATTTCCTGAAAAATAGAAGGCTCCGTATTTGTCTCCAAGTCTTAAGTGATCTTGAATTTTCAACTCTCTCCCAAAGACCTTGGCGTCTTCCATAATTGTCAAAATGGATTCAGGAACCTTTAAATCTTTTCGACTCATCTCACTTTGAATGTTTCTCAGCCAGATTCTAAATTCATCAAAATTGTGCCCCATGCTTTTCCACTCAAGAAAAAGAGAAACTTTAGGAGATTCCTGAATTTGGATCAGATCTTTTATTTTTCGATTCATGTGTCACTCCTTTAGGTTGAAACTTTAGATTGCTTTGCATCCATTTTAACCGAAGGAAGATCTGACATGACTGAGTCAAGATTTAAGAAAATGTGAATAAAACTTCAAACTTTTAAGGTTGAATCTGCTTTTCAATGGCAGATTGAATTTCTGGGGAATCTGGAGTCACTGCAGAAAGAAACCGAGCCACCCTCTCACCTTTTGAATTCAACAGAAATTTTTCAAAGTTCCATTGAATGTCCTTCGGAGATTGCTCTTGATTCAAAAGCTCCTTCACGAAGGGATGAGTATTTTCTCCTTTGACGGAAACTTTTTCTGTCAGGGGAAAGGTCACTCCATAATTGACTTTGCAAAATTTCAGCACCTCTGAGTCTTTTTCTGGAGTTTGCCCACCAAAATCATTGCTGGGAATGCCCAAGACAACGAGACCTTGATCTTTGTATTTCAAATAAAGGTCTTCAAGACCTTTCAATTGCTTGGTGTAGCCACATTGAGTTGCGATGTTCACAATCAAATAGGCTTTGGCGGGATATTGATCCAAGGAAAGAGGCTTGCCGTCGATGGAAGAGATGGATTTTGACAAAACTGGACCTCCAAAAGCTGAAAAGGTAAAAAACGAAATGAGACCAAGCAGTCCCAACTTATATGAGTTTCGGATGAAAAATTGACCCTTCATAAGGACTAACTATAAAATAGGGCCATCTCACGAACAAAGGAAATGATAAAATGCGACGCTTTGCCTACGTGCACTTGTTATTTTTAATGCTTCTCGCTTGCTCGGACAAACCCCTAAAAACCGAGACCACCCCGTGGCGACCCACCATGCACGAATTGGTTCTCCAATTTGAGCAAGTTCTGGCACTCAATGGGAAGGATGAAACCTTTGAGAATCCAGAGCAGCGCCAGGTTTTACTGGAGGACACTCAGAAGCTCAAAAAAACCTTGATGGCCTTTCATGAAGAGCGTGCACAAAATATGGCGGACCCTCTTTTTTCTTACAACGTCCAAGCATTTTCCGCAGATTTGGATTTGGCGTTGGTAACTTTGGCGGACCACAAAGACTACTTGGCCCGGCCAATCCTCAATCAAACTCCCAACTATTGCATCAGTTGTCACAGCCGCACGGCCAACGGGCGAACGGATTTGCATCTTGCAAACCCCTTGGTCACAGGCCCCCTTAATCCCGCAGTGGAAGTTTCTTATTTGTTTGCTCTCAGACAGTATGATCAAGGGGTGGATCGAGCAAGAGCGGTGATTCATCGATCCACAGAAGAGAAAGAGCGCTTTCATGCCTTGGTCAACGCGGCCAACATTTTGATTCGAATTGAGCGAGATCCCAAAGAAGCCAAACGGCTTTTTCAATTTTATTTGGAGTCTTCACGAAAGAAAACTCCATGGACCAAAGATGTAAAAGCCTGGGTTCAATCCTATCCCCTATGGAGTTCGAAAATTTACTTTGGAGAAAATCCTGCTTCTATGGATCAAATTCGAGATCTTTTGAAAGCCTCATTAAAGCACTCCGATTTGAAAATGGCTTTTCCTGAACTTATGGTGGCCTCTGAAAATTTGCATCATATCTTGGCTCAGAGTCAGGAACGGGATGAATCTTATTTTCAAGCGCTCTTTTACTTAGGTGTGACTTACAACTCTTTGAACCCTATCTATCCCAATCATGCCTATGAGGCTTTCTATAAGAGGTGTATCCGTGACATTCCCAATTCCAAAGTTGCGAAATCCTGCTACACAAATTTGGCTTCCCGTTTAAAATCGGGTTCCTACAGCACACTTCCCGAAGAGCGAAAAAAGAAAATCGATCGGGAGTTGCAAGAATTGGAAACTCTTGCAAACGATCAAGAGAACATCTTGTTGAAACAAATGGAAGATTCCATGTTGGATTTCGGAGATCGTGTTCGGCAGGAAAGCCACTAAATTTATGAATTGGGGATTTTTTCTCAGAGCACTTTTGCCAGCTTGGGTCTTTTTTGTCGATGTCACCCCAGAGATTCGATTGAGTGCCCGTGACGGCGATAACTCTGAGGATTCCTGGAAGACAGTTTTACCTCCCCTAAGAAGAAGCGTGAAAAATCTTTTTTGGAACCCTCACAACAATTATTTGCACGCCTGTCACAACAGCCTTCATCACTTGCTGACGGACATCAATGAATTGGAAAACACCTCTCCTGATTCGGTAGAAGCCTTGCCATCCTATCAAGTTGTTAAAAATATGGTGGCTTTCGAATTGAAGACACAAAATCCCCAAATGCGACGTTATCAATTTCAAATTTCTGTACATCCTCTTTCGGATCCGAATGGGATTGGCGAAGATTTTATGAAATCCCCGATCTACGAGATTTCCCATGACCATGCTTGAGGCCTTGGGACTGAGTGCCCGACTTTGTGGAATCCTTGCGGTGGTTCAGTCTTTGGAATTTCTCGCTCTCTATAAGACCTACTCGGATTCTGGAATTTGGAAATGGGTCGACCTCAAAAAGGAGTTGTCCTCTTCCAGTCAAATCTTAGCCTCCGTTTTTGGACTCTTTATGAGGCCACGAATGTTTTTCATTTGGAATGTGATTCGAATTGTTGCGGGCGTCGCGCTGTTTTTTAAAGCTCACTTTGCTTTGCTGCTTTTTCTTTTAGTTCTTCACTTTGTAACTTTGATTCGCTGGCGGGGAACCTTTAATGGGGGAAGTGACTACATGAATGTGATTGTCCTGGGTGGATGCACCTTGGCTTTTGCTTTTCCCGAAAACTTTTATGTGGTGATGGGAGCTCTCTCATACATCTCGTTTCAATTGTCTCTTTCCTATTTTAAGGCTGGTTACTTAAAAGTGCTGGAGCCCTCATGGAGATCCGGCACTGCGCTAACAGATTTTGTGAACAATCCCAGTTATCAACAAAATCGAGTGAGTCGTTTTTTAGCTCAGGCACCAGGGGTCATGTTTGTTTTGACGTGGATGGTGTTGCTCTTTGAAGTTTTGTTTCCATTGAGTGTTTTGTCTCCATCTATGTCATTGGGATTTATTGGCTTCGCAGGACTTTTTCATTTGGGGAATGTTTACCTGTTTGGACTCAATCGCTTTTTTTGGAGTTGGCTGAGTGCCTATCCTTGTTTTTACTTTGTCAGCTTGTACTTGCACTCCCTTTAGATTTTAGAAATTTTGCAGAAGGTGCCTTTGGTCCAGTTGCATGGGCTCAGACTGGGATGGCTCTTTTGGGGCGCTCAAAATTAACCGATAATAAAGTATGGACTCAGCAGCTGCAAAAAAATCCCAAGTCTTGATCAAAGACGTAATGACCACCACGGTGACCGCGCTCACCCCTAAGATGAAGCTGTGGGAAATTGCCGAGCTGTTCATCGCACGAAAGATCAGTGGGGCACCATTGGTCGATATGGGCGGTCGGTTGATCAGCATCATTGGAGAGGGAGCTCTGCTTCAACTCTTGGCTCATTTTGGAAGTGATGCGGAAGTGGGCCACTGCTTGAAAGAACTGACTCCTGCGGACAAGATGATTTCGCTCAAACAAACCGACCCCTTTCAATTGGCCTATCAACTTTTTATGAAACACAAAATCCACCGCATTCCGATCTTGAATGAAAACCACGTGGTGGTCGGATTGGTCACCCGCGGAGCCGTCCTGCGCATGATCGTCGAATCCCACCACGGCAAAAAAATCCCCACCCCCTAACGCCAAAAGGTACCTGCTTCCTTTTCCGATACGCGGTGCATATCGGAAAAGGAAGCAGGTACCTTTTGGCGGAGTTAAGACTGGATGTAGCTT
>DKGG01000054.1:19119-23104 GCA_002453155.1 Bdellovibrionaceae bacterium UBA6776 | reverse complement strand
TCAACCGCAAAAGTTTCCTCAAAAACAAAACTAAGGCGTAAAATTAGAAAATAAAACCCATGATAATGTTCTTTCAACAGAAAGAGGATCCATGAATATTCACTTTGAGCTTCTTGAACTTCGCAAAAAAGAAAAACGAATCACTTCTGATATCTTGAACAAGCTTCAAGATATGGAAAACAGCCGGCAGTACCTGGAGATGGGACATCATTCCCTTTTCGACTATCTGGTTCGAGGACTTGGTTATTCGGAAGCCACTGCCTACCAAAGACAAGCCTGCGTTCGACTTGCGAAAGAAGTTCCAGAGATCAAACAAAAAATCGATCAAGGTAGCCTGACCCTGTCAGCTGTGACCACAGCATTTAAGCATCTTCGAAAGAAGCCGATGGCGGAAAAAAGAAAAGTATTAAGAAGCATGGAAAATAAATCCTCTCGCGAAGTAAAGGCCATGTTTTTGGAACCCACACCGACCCTAAAGATCAAAAAAACAGAATATGTAGATAAGGTACATTTGAGATTGGAGCTGTCCCATGAGCAGAATGATAAATTAGAGAGATTGAAAGCACTGAAGTCCCATAAGCACAATCTGGAAAGCCTATTGATGGACTTGATTGAAAAAGAACTCAAGCTTTATGAAAATATTCAGAGGAAATCTCTAAAATCCAGTGAGAGTAAAGAGCTTGGTGCGCCAAGATCTAGGAATCCTCGTCAAATCTCCAAGCGCCTACGAAATGATGTGTTAAAGACCTCTAACTACAAATGCCAATATCCAGGTTGCGAATCTCATCAGTTCTTACAAATCGATCACATTGTTCCCGTCCGACTTGGAGGCGACCAACGAAGGAACAATCTTCAGGTTCTTTGTTCTGCTCACAACCTTCACAAGGGCTGATCTTTCAGAAAAAAGGATGCCGTCTTTCAGGTAAAGTAATTTTTTAGGTTCCGTTGTTTCTTCGAGCAAACCTCAAGAAAACAGGATGTGATTTTTCTGAAAGAAAAATTCTTGTGAGCCCAAGGATGGGCGTGTTTGCTCGAGGAGGCAATGGATCTTAAAAACTTACTTGAGACTCTGAAAGAACCTAGGGATGAACGTGTCCGGTTCTATGAAATATGGATTTGGGAATAGGAACTTATACAATGGAACGGACCTTCACAAGGGATAGTGGTTCCTCGATATAGTAATTTTTCAGGTTCAATGATCTCCTCGAGTAAACCTCAAGAAAACAGGATGTGATTTTTCTGAAAGAAAAATTCTTGTGAGCCCATGGAGGGGCGAGTTTACTTGAGGAGATCATAGAACTTGAAAAAATTGCTATAGATGTGGAAGAACTCACGGATGAGTGTGTCCGGTTCTTAGAGATTTCGAATTAGGAATTTATGCACGGGAAAAAACCTCAAGAGAACAAGGTGCGACTTCTCAAAGACGCAATTTCCTGTGAATCCATAGAGGTGCGCGTTTGATCGAACAGATATTTGAAATAGAGAAACATTTTACCTTTACCGGAAGTATCGACCAGTAAAACGGTCCGAAATGTCCATTTTTCGGACGCCTACCCCTACAGATGCACCCCCGTTCCAGCTCCCCTTAGGCGGACAATTTGCATCCTTAAGCTTTATGAACACAATTTTAATCTTCCTTCTATTCTCCAGCCCCCTATTTGCATCAGAACCACTGAACTCAAAACTCCTTCAAATGGAAGTGGCAGAGTCTCAAACTTTAAAAGTTCCTCCCGGCATAAAAATTCAGGTCAGCACAAAGAAGCACTTTAAAATTGTGGATCGAGGCAACCGGCTTCTCTTGATCGGGATAAAACCGGGAATCGGCCTGATTCAAGCAGGAAAAATTTCCTACCAGATTCAAGTACTTCCACAGGGCCAAATCGATTTCCGCAGGCATTTGGAAAAACATTTCAAAAAACGCATGGGCTTGAAAATAGGCAATGACCCTTTACTTGTTCGCGTACAAGGAGAACTCTTTGTTTTTGAAGATTGGTTGGAACTTTCTCAGATCTCCAAAGAACATCAAAGCACATATTCCTTTGAGGCGACACCGACCACCGATGCACTGAACGAAGCGCAAAAATATTTTTCCCAAAAAATCAGTGACCTTCACCTTGGGGCCTTTCAACTGAGTTCCACCTTTCCACTTAAAGCCTTTATCAAAGCCTCCAAGGAAGATTTTAAAAGAGCTTCGGATTTCTTTTCGTCCTTTGGAATTCAAGTGGAAAAATCCAAAAGGGTTTTAGAGCTGGAGCCTTTGGTCAAAACTTCGGTCATCCTTGCCGAAGTCTCTCGCAAAGCTTCAAGCTCTTTGGGCATTCAATTTCCCACTCAGGTGGAAGGACAACTTCTGCCGAAACTCGCCGGTCCCGCAAACCTAATGACTTCTCTCAATGCCTTAGAATCCCGCGGCCTTGGAAAGGTACTGGCCTCCCCCAATCTCAGCTGTCGCAGTGGAGCCTCCGCGGAATTTCACGCAGGCGGAGAATTTCCCATTCGGCTGTCCGGTTATGCCCGACAAAGTGTGCAATGGAAAAAACATGGAGTGGTCTTAAAAGTAGAACCCAAGGCAGATTCTCGCGGAGCCATTCGTATCTCGGTCGAAACGGAAGTGTCTTTGATCGATGCCGGTCAAATGGTGGACGGACTTCCCGCAATGAAAACCAACCGAGTAAAAAGTCATTTTGATTTGAAAGGAAAAACCACCATTGCCATGTCTGGGTTGATCCAAGAAACATGGGGACGGTCTCGCTCGGGACTTTTTGGCCTTTCGCAAATACCCGTCTTGGGTGCCTTGTTCGGATCGGAAGACTTTTTAAACAACCAGTCCGAATTGGTCATTTTTGTAACTCCCGAAGTGGTTTCTTACAGTCTCAATTCAAAGATTCAATGGCCCAAAGAGTGGACACGAGAGGAAATTTAAAATGAATTTAAAACTGAGAGCGAGTTCCGAAGACATGATTCAGGAGCTGGACAGTGATGCGCTTGGGCTTTCTAAGAAAAGCGCTTTTCACTCTCCTCAAGCAAATCAATTGCAAAAAGAATTCTTCGAAGAGGAGCCTCTTACTGAACTGTTTCGAAGATCGGACGTCACCGAAGTGATCATCAACGGCTACCAAAACATTTGCTATGAAGCCCAGGGAAAGCTTCATCCTCACACCCACTGCTTTCCTTCCCCCCGAAGTTTTGATCGATTCCTTCAACGAATTTTTGAGGAAGCTCAGATCAAAGTGGACCTGGAACATCCCTTTGTCTCGTTCACATGGAAGGAGTTTCGTGGTCATGTGGCACTCTCTCCCCTCTCACCTTCTGGAACACTTCTGACTTTTCGACGTCTGAAGTCCGAGTCTCCATTCACTTTGGAGCAAATGCTTCAAATGAATTCTCTCACGACAGATCAGTTGCGAATTTTGAAAGAGGGAATTCACTCGAAAAAAAATATTCTGGTGGTGGGTGGAACCGGTTCAGGAAAAACCACCTTGCTGTCCGGCTGTCTGCAAGAAGCCTCGAGCAAAGATCGATTTGTTATTTTAGAAGACACCAACGAAATTCAAATTCCAAATTCCATGAGCGCAAAACTTTTGACTCGGGAAGCCTCTCCCTCCCTGCCCAAATTTGATTTGGGTGACCTTTTAAAACAGTCTCTTCGCATGCGTCCTGATCGCTTGGTTGTGGGTGAGGTTCGCGGCGGCGAAGCCAAAGATTTGCTGATGGCTTTGTCTACGGGACACCAAGGATCCTTTGCCACACTTCATGCATCGAGTCCCCAGGAAGCTTTGCTCCGACTGGAGATGCTGATTCAGATGGGCGCACCCCACTGGAGTCTTGAAAGCATTAATAAGCTCATTTCACTGACCATGGATTGGATTGTGGTTTTAAAAAAAGAAGATGGACAACGAAAGCTGGACGGAATTCATCACATCACGTCTCTTGAATCCATAGGCTTTCTGCTTCAAAAACTCTGCTAAAAGGTACCTGCTTCCTT
>DKGG01000054.1:0-18758 GCA_002453155.1 Bdellovibrionaceae bacterium UBA6776 | reverse complement strand
AAAGGAAGCAGGTACCTTTTAGCGCCAAACATAATGCGCAGTGCGGAGCGCACTGGGCCTATGCACTTTTGTTGATGTAGGAACCTTTTGGAGTCAACTGCTGCTCTTCGGGAGACATATCCGCTGGCTCCGCCGGAACATAGGAATCTTCAGGCACAGGCATTTTAATGGCCTCGCCCGCTTTCCACGAAAGTTGGTCTTCCACTTTGTTGTTAAAAAATCGATCGGCCATTTCTTGAACCGCTCGCTGCTCACGAAAGGCTTTTTTGTCAGCCATCATTTGATCTCTAAGCATCACCGCTTTTTGCGCGGTAGAGAGATCTTTTCGTTGAGCGAGGGTGACTTCCCCAATGGGTCGGCCAAAACTCGGAGCCCCCGGCCTGGCGGGCTGAGCGTTTTGAGCATCACCTGACTGGAGTCTGGGAGATGCGCCCACAATTCCGCTTATTTTTTCCATATGAAACCTCCTGTTTCATAGATCTTCTACAGATGAGGCCCATCATGGACCTCTCTTCAACCTACTCATCGGACTGTTTCAAAAAGAATCAAATGGGACCAAGGACCAGAATCATCAACGAAAAAATCTAGGTCGTCGCCAGACGAATGCCCAGTTCCAAAAGCTGCTCCCTGGCCACAGGGCTAGGCGCATGGGACATCAAGCAACTGGCCTTAGCTGTTTTTGGAAAGGCAATCACATCACGAATGGCCGCGGTTCCCGCCAAGATCATAATCAATCGGTCCAATCCCCAAGCCACTCCACCATGAGGAGGAGTTCCATACTTCAGTGCTTCAATAAAAAAGCCAAACTTTTCTTCCCGCTCTTCGTTGGTAAATCCAAGAGCAGAAAACATGGCCTCTTGCACCTTTTGTCTGTGAATCCGCACACTTCCACCAAAAAGTTCGTGGCCGTTGCAAACCAAGTCGTAGGCCTTCGCCAAAACCTTTTTCAAATCTGCATCTTTTCCACCCTCAAGCAAAGGCAAGTGTTCGTCCTTACACATGGTGAAGGGATGGTGACGAGCGGCCCATCTGCGAGACTCGGCGTCGTACTCCAACAATGGAAAGTCCACCACCCACAGAAAAGCGTCTTTTGAAAAATCGATCAGATTCAATTCTCTCGCGATGTGATCCCGAAGCATTGCCAAAGAGGCACAGGTCACTTCGAAATCATCGGCAACGATAAAGACGGCTCCCCCATTCCCTCCTCCGGCTTTGGTGAAAATGTCTTCCAACTGCTCGGGAGTAAAAAACTTTTGAATGGACGACTGAAGACCTTTGTCGTCTTTCTTCATCCATACCAAACCTTTTGCACCCATTTGCTTTGCCATGGCGGTCAGTTTGTCGATCTGACTTCGACTCACGCTTGCATATCCAGGAACCGCCAAACCTTTGATGGAACCTTCACGGGCAGCCACATCGTCAAAAACCTTGAACCCATGTCCAGAAACCACGCTAGTGACATCTTCAAGCTTCAATGGGTTTCGAAGATCTGGTTTGTCAGAACCGTAGGTGTTCATTGCCCGCTCGAAAGTCCACACCGGAATTTCTCCGATGTCTGCCCCTTTGATTTCTTTCCAGATGTGACGAAGCAGTTCCGCACTCAAATCCATCACGTCTTGTTGATCCACAAAGCTCATTTCAATGTCGATCTGACTGAATTCCGGTTGACGGTCAGCGCGCAAATCTTCATCGCGAAAACAGCGGGCAATCTGAAAGTATCGATCCATCCCACCAATCATCAAAAGCTGCTTCAATGTTTGAGGGCTTTGAGGAAGGGCATAAAATTCCCCTTGCGAAACTCGAGAAGGAACCAAGAAATCTCGCGCACCTTCTGGGGTGCTCTTATAAAGAATGGGTGTTTCGACCTCGATAAATCCACGCTCACTCAAAAACTGCCGAGTGACCTGAGCCACTTCGTGACGAAGCACCAAAATGTTTTGCAGTCGAGGGGAACGAATGTCCAAGTAGCGGTACTTCAATTTCAAAACTTCCGAAACCTTGTCGTCGTCCACCTGAATGGGAGGCGTCTGGGCCTCTGAAAGAATTTTCAAAGAGGTGGCCGACACCTCAATTTCACCGGTTGCAATTTTTGCATTGATCATTCCCGGAGGGCGAGCCTGGACCACCCCTTCGAGCTGAATGACAAACTCGGAACGCAGATCCTTGGCAGATTTCAAAGCCGCATCCTGAGGGTTAAAGACCACCTGAACCAAACCCAAGCGGTCACGCAAATCCACAAAAATCAATCCCCCATGGTCTCTTCGAGTGTCCACCCAGCCACAAAGAGTGACTTTTTCTGAAAGGTTTTCGGCATTCAAATGGCCGCAGGCGTGGCTTCTCAGAGAGGATTTGAAGGCTTGGGTTTCCATGGGATTTTTCTCCTTAAATGATCACCAAAAGTGAAGCGAGCAGTCTCTCACGTCGTCCTTGGACTTTCAAGCGCTGGACAAGGCTTGGGAATCAGATTACTGTTCAACCATGCCAACTATAAAAATTCAAAAATCCACCTCTCAGCAACCTGCCGACGCCTTCAAAAAAATCTCTCAATTGTTTGAGCACGATTCCGAGTTGAGAAAGCTGGATCCCAAGTATGTTTGTGAATTTAATGATTCTCAGCTGACAGGATCTGCAATTGGCAGCCAATTCAAGGCCAACATGAAAATCCAACCGGAAGCCTCTGGCTCCAATGTGGAGATCACTGTCGAACTTCCCTTTCACTTGGGATTGGTCAAGGGCATTGTTTCCAACACTTTGGAGAAAAAGCTCGACGAAGCTTTGAGCTGATTTCCGTCATGGCTAAAAAAAAGAAAGCCAAAACCAAAAAGACCTCAACAAAGAAAAAGAAGCGCTCTTCTTTAAAAGGATACCGTTCCGTTGAAGGAGAAATCGTCGATGACTCTTCTATAGAGGCCTCCCATCCAGAAGATCTTTCGGAGGAAGACCCCGACGGAGAACTTTCAGAAATCGAAAACTCTTTTGAGGACGTGGATGACATTCTGGAAGAAAACCTCAGTCTTCCAGTGACCCAGGAAGAATCTTCCAAAGCCATTTCCTCCACGGACCCCGTCGCCAAGTATTTGATGGAAATCCGCAAGTACCCGCTTTTGGACCGCGAACAGGAAAAAGCCTTGGCCATCAAATATTTTGAAACCAAAGATCCAAAAGCGGCCGAGCGCTTGGTGACAGCCAACCTTCGATTTGTGGTCAAAGTGGCCTCTGAATATTCCAAATTTGGCGCCAAGATGATCGACCTGATTCAAGAAGGCAATGTGGGACTGATGCATGCCGTAAGAGAATTCAATCCTTACAAGGGCGTGCGCCTCATTACCTATGCGGTTTGGTGGATTCGCGGATACATACGCGAGTACCTGATGAAGCAATATTCTATGGTGCGCATTGGAACCACCGCCGCTCAAAAAAAGCTCTTTTACCGGCTTCAAAAAGAGCAAGAAGCCCTTGAACAGATGGGCTTTGAAAACACCGTAGCTTTGCTTAGTGGACGCTTGGGTGTTTCGGAAAAAGATGTGATCGACATGCAAAAGCGCATGAACCACAGAGACGTCAGTTTAGATCAACCCTTGGGTGAAAATGGCGATGGACGATTGATGGATTTTCAATCGGAAATTGATTCCCTCCAAGTGGATGAAGAACTGGGCAAACAAGAGGAGTTGGCCAGTCTGGCCCAACAAATCGAAGAGCTGCGTCCGGAACTTTCAGATCGCGAATTGGAACTTCTTGAAGAACGACTTCTTGCCGACGACCCATTGACCCTTCAAGAAATTGGAGAGCGACATGGAGTTTCCAGGGAAGCGGTCCGACAAATGGAAGTGCGCTTGATGGAAAAACTCAAAGCTAAGGTGCTTTCTCAATCTCCCGATTGAGCCATGGCCTGCATAAAAGAATACAGAAAAACTGCATTTGGATTGGACTGAATGGACTTCAATTCTTTTTCCATTCCATCTACAATTTCTGGAGTGGTGTAGCCTTTGGCGACCAAAGCATCTGCGGCACTCGACAAAAGATCTTTCCAAAATGAAATCATTTGGCGCCGCTGTTCTGGGTGACGGGAATCATAGTGCCAAGTTCGAACTCGAGTTTGCACCTTTCGAAAACCCACAGAACTTAAAAGGTTTCCAAGTTTCGCGCCGATAAAGGGATCGCCGGCTTCATCGTATTGATAATCGTTAAAGGCCATCCAATACTTCCATGTGTTTGGAGAGTAAGGATCCAAAAAGAACGTGGAATTGATCACTTCTGTCACAAAAATTCGGCCGCCGGGCCGAAGCACGCGACGCACTTCACTTAATACCCTCAAGGGATCTGGAACATGCTCCAAAATCCAACATAAAAATGCCCCATCAAACTCCCCGCCAGAAAAATCCAGATCCTGGGCATTCATCTTCCGAACATCATAGCGATCTTTTGCATAAGAGAGAGTGCCCAAGTGTTCCTTGGCCGCTTGAATCTGAAGTTCGTTTTGATCGATGGCGGTGATAAAAATTTTGGGGAACCTGCGAAGTAAAATGGAGGTTTGCGCTCCCACGCCACAGCCCACCTCGATGATTTTTTTGCAGCCTGAAAAATCAATGTTTCGATAGATGGCCTGCTCGCCGAATTCCGCTTGGCGGTAAAGGCGCTCTTGCTCCTCTTTGTTGAAGCCATGAAGATAGGGAAAACTGGAATCGGTTGTGTCAGCCATAGAATGGGTTTACCAAAAAAGAGGCGAGCTGTCTTGTAAAGGAACTCAATCCAAACCAAAAGCTTGCCGAAGGGCCCACTCTTCTTCCTCCAAAACCACTTCCAAAATGGCGGCGGCTTTGAGGGCATAAAGTTTTTGAAGTTTGGGAAGTTGGCTTTCGGGAAATCGGCAACGTCCAGATTCGACGTTTGAAATGAACTGTCCACTTTTGTAACCTAAAACCGCAGCAACTTCCTGCTGCGTGAGTCTGGCAGACTCTCGAGCCTCTCTCCAAAATTGGCCATGCTTTTTGCGCAAATCTTGAATCGATTTCTTTTGACCAGATTTTCGAGACGAACCACCACTGAACATCATAGGTGGGGTCTTTCTTACTGCGAAATAAGCAACATTCATAGCCACGTACGTTAGACAATTCACGTGCTCCAGACAAGTATCATTTATTCAATGGGACTTATAGCCGATCCCTTCGCGACCACAAAACTTGATCCAAAAGGACCATGTGAGCCATGGCCTCCAGCACGGGAACGGCCCTGGGTAGAATACAGGGATCGTGCCGGCCCTTTTTTGCATTTTCACCCAAGGTGGCGGGCGGCTTAAAGCCCACCCGAAAGTGTAAATTTTCGCCCGTGGAGATTCCCCCGCGAAGGCCACCGTAGCTTGAGGCGTCGCCGTGAAACTTCGTTCCATTCAGAATTCTGAACTCATGAGCAAAGCCCACTTCCACCGAATTCACCGCACCCACACTCATAAAGGCAGAGGACATTTCGGATTTCAATTTTTTAAACACCGGCTGGCCAAGATGGGCAGGAACTCCAGAGGCAAAAATATCAATCAATCCGCCGTAACTTTCACCCTCTTCTTTGGCCTTTAAAAGGACGCTTGTCACCGCCGAGTCCAATTTGACATTGGGAATTCGAGTTTGAAAATCGTCTACCAAAATTTCACCCCGCAAACCTGCGGCTGAAATTTTTAAAACCTCATCTTTCGAAAGAGCCTGATCCCCCACTTGAGAAACAAAACCTAAAACTTTCAATTCCGGAAAAAGATTTTGCAATGCCATTTGAGCCACGCTGCCACCGAGAACGCGACTGAGAGTTTCTCTTCCCGAAGCGCGCCCGCTTCCACGGGGATCCGAATGCCCAAACTTGGACTGCCACAAATCTGTGGCATGACCCGGTCGAGTTTTTAAGACTTCAGAAGTGTAGGCCGCAGAATCCTGATTTTTATTTCTGACAACAATCGCAATGGGGGTCCCCAATGTTTTTCCCTCAAAGACACCTGACAAAATTTCAGGATGATCTTCTTCTCTTCGAGATGTGGTGATCGCAGATTGCCCGGGGCGACGCCGCCTCAGATTCTGCGTCAAAAGTTCAGAGTCAAAAGCCACACCGGCTGGACACCCATCGATGACGGCTCCCAGCCCAGGACCATGACTTTCACCAAAGGTCATCACTTGAAAAAGGTTTCCAAACACATTGGCACTCATAAAAAAGAACTCCAGATCTTCTGCTGCCCTAAGGCCTGCGCCACAAACAGCAGCTCCCCTGATTGATAGTCACATCCAGCCAGCTTCGCAAGCTCCAGCCCCATGGAATTTTCAAAGTAGTTCATGTCGATGACTTTTTTCACGCATTCTAAAGGCGAGGGCCACTTCACATCCTCACTTCGTCGAGAAGCCCAAATCACCGTGGACGGTTCTTTCAGGACAGCTCCCTGTCGAGCAGCCACAAATTGAGCCTTAGGGAAAACCTTTTGAAGAGCGGACTTCAACCCACCTCCACCCCAAACCACAACCGACGAATCTTTGGTCACCGCCAATTTTGAAAGTCCCACTTGGTCGGTATTGGCGCCAAAGACTTTGCGTCCCCGAAAATAAAGCGTATTCACGGCGTTCAATTTTTGACTGTCGTCGATCCATTCGGTCACAACCTCTGCGGCCATTTCCTTAAATGGAGTGGTCACAGCCGCACACTTTAAGCCCAAATCTTTTAAAAACAAAAGAGCATCAAAAAACTCTTCCTTTTTGAGAGACAAACTGACGAAGGGCATTTGATGTTTGGAAAAAAACTCTTCATGAAAGGAAGGGCTCCAACTCAAATCCACCGAATCCCCAAGAACCGCCGCAAATCCATTGGAATCCAAAGGCTGAAGAAAACTTTCATACCAATAGGACTGATCTTTTGCTGATCCCTGAATATCTTTTAAAAAATTCACCGGCATTTGCATGCCAAAAAGCCTTCGGTACCAACGCCAACGGCCTGTCGTTGAACGCGGCAGAAAAGATCTTTTTTGTGGATCCATCTGCCACCATCTGTGCCCCGCTTGAAGCCGTGAGAAATCCTCCACAAAAGGAGCCCACTTCAACAGGCCCGATTGGCTTTGCACAGCTTCGAATTTTTGCACATCTTTCCCGTGATAAGAATAGGTTGCAAAGCTTCTTTCTGGAGCACCCAACTCCAAATCCCAATCTTCAAACTCAAATGTTTTTGAAGCCGTAGACTTTTGATTTCGATGGGAAAAATAAATTCGATCGGAAGGAAGATTTTGAATCCCGTTCCGAAGTCCCTCTGACAGAAGGTCCTCTCGAATTTCCAGGCGTTTAGAATCTCGATACAGAGTCTTCTTTAAAAAACGAGACTCATCTTCAGGAAGAACCGTCGCAAAATAGGGACGTTTTGGGGAAGACTCCAAATTTGCCATTGGCATCCACGTTTTAAAAAATTCCAACAGCACTTTTCGGACCAGCCATCGCCCTTCCGGAAGAGTTAAAACGTCGTCATGTTCTGCTTTAAATTTTTCTTCGCGAGAATGAAATCTCTTCTCCCACTCGTTTAACGGGGAAAGGTCTTTTTCCAAAGAGGGTCGATTTAAAAAAATGCGTCCAGAGACATCACTTTCTCTTCGGATCCAAATTTTGACCGCATCTTTAGGTGTAACTCCCTCAAATCCTGCGCCCAAAGCAATGACGGCATTTTCATTTTTTAGATTTCCAACCACATCATTTAGAATTTCTTGTTCGATTTGCCGAAACTGAGACTCCCCAAGATTTTCAAAAATTTCAGCGATGGAGCCTTTTCGTTTTTCAATTTCTTGATCCAGATCAAAAAATGCCGCCGGAAACCCTAGAGCCTGAAGCTCTTTTAGAACATGAGACTTTCCGGCCCCTCGATGGCCCATCAATAGAAGAATCAATTTTCAATTCCTATAAAATTCCAAAATTCAGGAAAGCTTTTTGAAACCACTTCTTTGTGTTTCAAATTCAACTTCACTCCGCCTTTGATAAAAACCGCTGCTGCCATGGCCAAACGGTGATCGTCCTCGGGATCAAATTCAAAACCTTCACGAAAACCATTTTTTGGAGGAAGGATCTTCAATCCATCCGATCGCTGCTCGACCTGACAACCCACCTGCCGAAGCAGTTCCATGGTTTTTAAAATTCGAGAAGACTCTTTGTGCTTTAAGTGAGGCGCTCCATAGAGCAACGACTCACCTTCTGCGAAAGAACAAAGCGCGGCAAGGACCGGAAACAAATCGGGAGTGTCTTTTAAGTCTACAGAAACCCCCTTCAATCCTGTGGCTTTGGAAACCTTCAAATCCCCTCCTACAAATTGAAAGGGCACTCCCATCACTCGGAAAATATCTAAAAAAGAATAATCCGGCTGCAAACTGATCTCTGGAAAATTCTTAAATGTTGCATGACCCGAAACCGCAGCCACTGCAGCCATGGAAAAACACGAACTCATGTCAGGTTCGATCGTCACTTCATGGGTCGAAATCTTTTGACCTTTTGATATGCAAAAATCCTGATCCCACTGTTTGAACTTCATTCCCAAATCCATCAAGAATTGCTGAGTCATTTTAAAGTAGGCCCGGGAAAGGTTTAACTTCATGGGGGAAACAAACAGATCAAAATCCAAGTTCCAGCCATTCAATGCCACCGCGGACAAAAACTGACTGGATGATTCACAGGGAACCAGCAAGGTGTCTCCTTGAGGCCTCCAACCTTCCGATTCGATCACCATTTCTTGTTCTGAGATTTGGCAATTGACTCCCAGTTGTTTAAAAATTTGCAAAAGATCACTTTGAGGGCGAGAAAACAAGCGACGACTTCCGGTCAGTACAAATCGACCAGACTCTCTGGAAACACGCAGAGCCATAAATCGTAAAACCGTGCCCGCTTCTCCGCAGTCAAAGGGTCCACCTTTTTGAAGATTTTGAATGCACTCCTTCATTCGAAGCACATCATTCGCATTGGATGAACCTGAAATTTGCAAATCTGAAAAATAGCTTTGAACCACCAGGGCCCGGTTGTAGAGAGACTTTGAAGCCGGAAGAATTCCTATAAAGTTCAAACCTGAGTCCAACCTTGTCTTTGAGTTTCGGTAATAAAAGAATGTATGGAAACCTTTTTTACAAAGGGAATTCCCGGCTTTTCAAGAAACACAAAGTTTAAGCGCCTGGCATCCACCATTTTTTTATCCTCTGTGATAAATTTCATCAACTTCGAGGCTGTTAGCTTTTTGTGTTTCTTCACAAAACTTTCTGGAGAAAGAAAGCCCATTTTTTGAATCAACAATTCAAGCAAGCTTTCTTTTACGTCCGCAGCCATATAGCCACGGTGATGACTCCATTTTACCGCAAAGATCAAACCCTGTCCCACCGCCAAGCCGTGAGGAAGACCATAATAAGCTTCCAAAACGTGACCCAATGAATGACCCAGGTTTAAAACCTGGCGCACATTGGATTCTTCATAGGGATCTTTTTTAACCCACTTCCATTTTTCATCAATCACTTCGGTCAATTGGGTCCATAAAAATTCCAAGTCCAATTTTTTGGAGCCTTGAAGATTTTTGAGCAAAGGATCCCCTTGAATCAGGGCCATCTTCGCGAATTCCCCGTACGCTGATCGAATTTGAGTGTTTGGCAGAGATTGAAAAAACGTTTTCATAAGCAACACACTCTCGGCTGGATAAAAGCTTCCCACCTGGTTTTTAAATCCCGAAATGTTAAGGGCTGTTTTCCCACCATGGGCAGAATCCATGGCCGCCAAAAGCGTAGTGGGCAAATGAATGAGAGGAACTCCTCTTTTGATCACCGAAGCGGCAAATCCCGCAAAATCTCCGATGGACCCTCCGCCCACGGCAACCACACAAACCGATCGCGGTGAAAAAGGGCTGATCAATCGAAAGATTTTTTTTACATGGCCCGGGAAAGACTCAAGACTCTTTAACGATTCTCCCGCTTTCACTTTGTAGGTGAACGAAAATTTCTTAATCCAGATTTTAAAATCAGAATTTCTTTCAAGCTTAGAATCATAAATGATCAAAAATTTTTGTGGCTTCTTCCCTAAAATCTCAGACAGTTTAGCCCCAGTGGGAAGCTTATTTAAAAATACAACGGAACTCTTCTTCATAAGCCTCTCAGTTTAGGATCCAAACGGTCACGAAGTCCATCGCCGACCAAATTAAACGTTAATACCACCAACAATAAACTTAAACCTGGAAGAGTGACCAACCACCATGCGGATTCCATGTAGGCACGGGAATCGCTAAGCATCGCTCCCCATTCCGGTGTGGGCGGTTGCGCTCCAAGTCCCAAAAATCCAAGAGCCGCCATATTTAGTACGGCATCACTGAATCCCAAAGTGGCTTGCACAATCAACGGCGCCAAACAGTTCGGACCAATGCTTCTGGAAAGAATGTAAAAATGAGAGGCTCCAAAACTCTCTGTCGCCTTCACGTAGTCTTTGGATTTTTCACCCATCACCGCCGCTCGCAAAATGCGGATGTAGCCCGGCAATGAAACCACCGTCACCGCCCATACTGCATTCAAAAGTCCCGGCCCTAAAATGGCGACAACCACCATGGCAAGCAACAATGAGGGCAGCGACATCACCACATCCACAAATCGCAAAACCATGCGATCCACCCATCCGCCAAAGTATCCCGCAAGAAGACCCAGCATTCCGCCGATTACCAACGAAACTGCGACAATCAAAAATCCAAGCCCCATGGACACACGCGCTCCAAAAACAATCCGTGACCAAAGATCTCGTCCCAAATCATCGGTTCCCAACCAGTGGGTGAAATTTCCACCACTCATAAAAAAAGGCGGTTGAAGCGCATGGGAGGAAAACACCTGGTCCGGTGAGTAGGCAGTTAAGAGTGGGGCAAGCAGAGCAAGAACCGCAAAAAAGATCAGAACCCAAACGCCCTTCATTGCTGAGCCTCACGCATTTTGGGATTCAAATACAGATACAAAGTGTCTACCAAAATATTGATAGAGATAACGAAGCCCGAAATTAAAAGAATGCCCCCTTGAATCACCGGATAATCTCTGGCGATCACACTTGAGACCAACCACTTTCCAATGCCAGGCCATGAGAAAATACTTTCTGTCAGCACGGCGCCCGTCAATATGGTTCCAAGCATCAGCCCCGCAACCGTCACAATGGGAATCATGGCATTGCTTAAGGCATGGCGAACCACCACCTGAAAAGGACCAAGCCCTTTTGCCTGTGCGGTTCGAACGTAATCCTCTTTCAAAACTTCTAAAAGGCTGGAACGGGTCATCCGTGCAATCGCCGCCATGGGAACTGTGCCCAGGACAAAACTGGGAAGAATCAAATACTTTAAAGCATTAAAGAATCCTTCCCCTCCCAAATCTCTCACCCACACATCAATGAGCAAAAAACCACTCCACGGTTCAACATCATACATGGGACTGATCCGTCCTGAAACCGGCGTCCAGCCGAGGTGAACCGAAAATAAAAGGATCATCAAAAGTCCCCACCAAAATATGGGCATGGAGTAGCCGAACAGGCTGACGCCCATTAAAACCCGATCCCATATTTTTCCACGCATCATTGCCGCCACGATTCCCAAGGGAATTCCCACCAGCACCGCAAACAGCAATGCAAGAACTCCAAGTTCAGCCGTTGCAGGAAAGCGTCCGAAAAATTCTTCGGTTACGGGACGGTTTGAAACAATGGACTCTCCAAAATTTCCCTGAAGAGACCCTTTTAAAAATTTAAAATATTGCACGGGCAAGGGTTGATCCAACCCCAGCTGGGCGCGCATCTCTGCCACCAACTCGGGAGACCCGCCACGCTCTCCAAGCATCAAAAGAACAGGATCTCCAGGAAGAAGGCGGATCACTCCGAAGGCAAAGACACTCACCAATAAAAAAGTGGGGATTGCTTGCAGAACCCGCTTCAAAAAATAAGAAATCATTTCGCCCATTCAAGGGGATAAAATTCTTCAACACCGATGGGATGAATTTTGTAACCCTTTAATTTTTTTGAAAACGCACGGTAAACCCGCGCATGGGCCAATGGCACCCAAGGAAGTTCTTTCGCAAAAATCTTTTGAGCTTTTTTGTAGTGTGCTGTTCTGGATTTTTGAGAAGTGACTTTTTGGGCGGCAAGGATCTCTTTGTCAAACTGAGCATTGCACCACTGAGCATAGTTGCTTCCCCCCTCCTTGGCTTTGCAAGTCAGAAGATTTCCAAAAAAATTGTCGGGATCGCCGGTGTCGGAAATCCATCCCAAATGAATTAACTGATGCTCGCCCTTGCGTCCCTTGTCCAAATAGGTGGGCCAATCGAATGTCAAAAGCTTCAATTTGACTCCAATCTTTGCCAAATCCGCTTGCATCAACTCACCCATCTTTTTTCCGTTGGGATTGTAGGGGCGAGAAACCGGCAATGTCCAAAGAGTGAGTTCAAGTCCATTGGGATACCCCGCCTCTTTCAAAAGCGCTTTCGCTTTTTGAACATTGTACGGAATCTCGGGAGTGCTCTTGTCGTAACTCCAAAGCGTTGGGGGAATGGGGTTTTTCGCAAGCTCCGCGGTGTTCAGGTAAATCAATTTTAAATATTCTTTGCGATTTAATGCCATGGCAACGGCTCGACGAACTTTTGCATTGTTCAGAGGGGCTTTTGTCACATTGAAAGCCATGTATCCCACATTGAGTCCTGGCTGGCTGATCACTTCAATTTGTGGATTCTTTTTCATCGCCTCGATATCGGTGGGAGAAGGTTCCGCAATCAATTGGCACTCCCCTGTTTTTAATTTTTGAAAACGCACCGAAGGATCCGGAGTGATGGAAAAAACCAAAGTTTTAATTTTTGGGACACCTCTAAAGTAATTTTCATTGGCTTTAAAGCGAATGCTAGAATCTTTCACATAGCGAACCAATTCATAAGGACCTGTTCCCACAGGCTCAATGTCCATCAAATTTTGCTTTTTGCTTTTTAAAAGTTGATCCGCATACTCTTTAGAGTGAATCACCGCAAAGCTGGTCGCCAAGTCTGTTAAAAAGGGCGAGTGTGCCCTTTTTAAATGAAACTCCACCTGATGGTCTGAAGTCTTAACGATTTTATCGATCAGTTCTCCCATTCCCAAACTTTGAAAGTACTCGTAAGCGCCCCCACTGACATTGTGGTAAGGATGATTTTTATCTTTCATCCGCTCAAAAGAAAACAGCACATCATCTGCATTCATTTTTCGAGACGGCGTGAAACCTTTTGTCGAATGAAAAGAAACGTCTTTTCGAAGAGTGAAGGTATAGACTTTGCCGTCTTTTGAAATTTTCCAAGACTCCGCAAGGGCTGGAACCAAATCAGTGGTTCCGTACTTGAATTCGATCAAACGGTTAAAAACCGTGCTGGCGGCAGCGGTGAAGGAGGGGCCATCGGAAGCCAATTGGGGATTGAAGGTACTGGGCGAGGCTTCCGAACAATACACCAAAATGTCCTCTGCCGCCGAGGCCGTTTGAACCAAAGAAAGTCCCAACAGAAAACTTAAAATCAACTTTGTCATTTTATTTCCCTCACTCAATTTAAAGACCAGTCAATGGGCTCTTTCCCGTGGGCTCTGAGATATTCATTGGTTTTAGAAAAATGCTTACATCCCAAAAAGCCTCGGTGTGCCGAAAGTGGAGAAGGGTGTGGCGCTTTTAAAACCAAATGTTTTTTAGGATCAATGCCCGCACCTTTTTTCTGCGCGTAACTTCCCCAAAGTAAAAACACAATGTGCTCTCCATGTTCATTCAACTGTCGAATGACTTCATCGGTGAATTCTTCCCAGCCTTTTCCTTGATGACTCCCCGCCTGCCCTTGTTCCACCGACAAAGTGGCATTCAAAAGCAACACGCCTTGATCCGCCCAAGGCTTCAGGTAACCCGTTTTGGGAAGGGGCAATCCAAGATCTCCATGAAGCTCTTTGTAGATGTTTTTTAAAGAGGGCGGCAGTGGCACTCCAGGCTTGACCGAAAAACTAAGACCATGTGCCTGCCCAGGACCGTGATAGGGATCCTGTCCCAAAATCACCACTTTGACGTTTTCAAAAGTGGTGGCATTGAGGGCCGAAAAATACTCCGATCCTTTGGGGAAAATCACCGCACCGGCAGATTTTCTCTCTTTGAGAAAACTTTTGAGGTTTTTCATGTAGTTTTTCTGAAACTCCGGGAGGAGCTTTTCTTTCCAAGTGTCTTCAAGACGAATGTCTGGGCTTTGATTCATGCTCCTAAGCTCCCAAATTCATTAAAAAGAGGCAACCTTTCACCCCGTATCAAAAGAAGACGGGCGATCGCTAATTGCCGTGAATTTTGTTAAAATATAAGGAGCAAAAGGCGGATTCGATCCAGCTCTCACTGCTTTTAAGTTATTGAAATTCTGTGGTTTATCTTAAATTGACGACCTTGACATCTGGAAAATCGACCCCACCTTTAAACAAGACAAAAGGAGGCCATTATGTCCCAAAGCGACAATTTTGAAAATGTGATGCCCTTCGAGCCCAATGCCGAAGAGCGCGCCTTCCTTTACCAACAAGTGCAAGAATTGGAGCCCATTGCCTCGCAGTTTGGCTCGCTGACCATATTGGTTGAGGAAAGCCACCCACAAAATGATCCGAAAGATTTGAGCTACCAAGTCACCTTTGTGGTGGCGCCAGAGAATATGGATTTTCGCATCAAAGCCACTGGAAAAAATATGTACGCGGCCTGTATGGCTGCAAAAGAGGAGTCTTTGCTTCGATTGAACCAATTGATCAATCAGGTGCCCGATCAAGCCTTGGCTGCCGCCCGAGAAGAAAATCCGCAGATTCCACCGGAACTGCTCCATTGATGTGGACAGAAGGGAGCGGCTTCGTTAGCTTGTGCGACCTATGAGCCAAAAAGGTGAAGACAGTTTTTTCTTAGTCAGTTACCGCGATCCCAAAGATGGGCAGATTGTCTCTTTGAAAGCCAAGGAGATTTCTGACTCCTCTTTGGGACTGGGTTTTGTGCGCATTTCCAACTTCCTCTTTCAAACCGAAGGACTTTTGGTCCAACCCGCCGAAGAACAATTGAAGAAACGCTTTGAAAACGTAAAGAGCTTTCACTTGTCTTTGTATTCCATCATTTCTATCGAGGAGATGGGGATGAAGCATGTGGGTTTGAATTTTAAAAACGACAAATCCAAGATCTTGAGCTTTCCCGATTCCAGCTCTCACACGCCTCCACCTCAAAACTGATCCTATAAAAATTACATTTTTAGTAAATATGACTAATAAGAGTCATCAAATCATCCAATTGGACCCAAAGTGGGACTTACATTATTTCAATGAAGGTCATCCGGGGGGATATTTTGAAGACACTTCTATTTTTTGTTGCAGCCGTATTTTCTTTTTCTACTTTTGCTAAAGACCAAGGCAGTTCTTGTGAAGACGCTCTTTCTGCGAAAGAAGCACCCTTAAAGGTCCACTTTGAAATGGCCGAGATCGAAAGCCTTTACATGGATATCGTTCGCAAGATTGACGCTCTTACAAAGGCGAAAGAGGTCAGCTTTTCTCAGGTGGAGGATTTCTTAGAATCTAAGGCGACATTTTTCAATCGCGTGACCGAAATGCATTTAGGCATTGTTCAGGAAATGGAGTTGGATTTAGAGACTGAAATTGATCTGCGCACCATCACTGGAATGGTTTACTCTTTAGGAGCAAAGCCTGAATATTTCGGAATTCAAAGAGATGAAAATGGAAAGTTTGGTGTGGCTCGTGGTTCGTCCGCTTCTGAAGAATCCCCTGAAGAGGTTTCGCCAGATCTTATCGTAAAAAAACCTCGATCGGATTCGTTCCTTTTGAAAAGGGTGTTAAGGAAAATGACAAGCGATACACCATAGGTTTTCATCCCATGAAAGAAGTGGAAGACGAAAGTCGCGCCCGTTTGAAACAAGAAATTGGGTTTGCTCCATCGTCAGGGGCTCCTCACCAACAAGAACCTCACCGTCCTTCGGATCACATCACGATTGCACTCTCGGAAAACTTGGACTTTGTGCAGGTGATAGACGCGCACACAAATGAAAAGTTTGTTTTTGCCATGCAGATTTCTCAAATTTCAGCCATGGACAGTGAGACTATACATTATCAGTTGATCTTTGATCCATCTGACACCCGCTGGTTCGTTCGCCACACCAAAAAGAACGAAAAACCCCGCCGCATTGGTTTTTAGGTTTTCGTCTTCAACGCTTTTAGAAGTGCTCGAAGGGCTTTGGGGCAAGGATGTTTGGAGAAAGATGAAGCCACTCCAACAAGGGTCCTTGCTTCTTAGAGGGAAGAATTTTTCCCAAGGCAAAAAGGCTTTTCTTAAATTTCTTCTGAAAGCGCAGTTGAAGGCTGGAAAATGACTTTTCTTTGCACGTAAAAAGAAGTTCATAGTCTTCTCCGCCAAATAGAGCCAGCTCCAAAGGATTTTTTTTGCAGTCTTGGGCAAAGGCTTTTAAAGCCTTTGAAATTGGAATCTGTTGACCATCTATTTGAGCCCGAACCTCACTGGAATGACATAGTCGCGTAAGATCCTTTGCCAAACCATCTGAAAGATCCATCATAGAAGTCACACTGGATTGCCGCCCCAACCAGATTCCCTCTTCCACTCGAGGAATCGGTCTATAATGGGCGCTCAAAAGGGATTTCTTTATAACAGAACTCAATGAAGGAATATCTTCTCTTCTGTGACTGAGATGGATTGCTTCTCTAAACTCACCTTCGCTAAGGCTTTCATTTTTAAAACTCTGAATGACAAGACCCGCATGAGAGTCTCCAAGAGGGCCCGTCACACAGATCAAATCCCCTGGATTTGCCATCGATCTGGTTTTGATTTTTTTGGGTGAGACTTCACCCAGCACCGTGACCGAAATAAAAAGCGAGTGCGGACTCCCTGTGGTGTCCCCTCCAAGAAGAGAAACTTTATGGTCAGAACTGAGCTTTAAATATCCGTGGAGAAAATCTTTAAGGTGGTCTCCAAAATATTTTTTAGGAGTGGAAATATTTAAAAGAGATCCCAATGGAGTCGCCCCCATGGCCGCAATGTCACTGAGGTTCACTGCAAGACTCTTCCAGCCCAGATCTTTCCATGAAATGTGATTGAGGTCGAAGTGAATTCCCTCAACCAGGGTGTCGGAACATAGGACCATTCTCTTGTGGGACTTCTGAGAAATCACCGCCCCATCATCCCCAATCAAAAGCGCCCGATTCCACTTTTTGTGATTCTCGGTTTTCTTCTTGAGATATGCAATCCAGTCATCTTCCGTTTGAATTTTCATCCTCTTCAAGATTTCACCAATTGAAAGATCAATCAACCAATATGAATTCGAGAGGACTTCCAGAAACAACAGTTCTTAAGAACTGTTGTTGGAGCGATTGCGTTAATTGACAAGTGGTTTGACAGGATTTTTGGATGATGAGGTTCCACTCTCACAAGAGTTTATGAAGTTTTTAAGTTTAAAAAGAATTTTTCAATGAATCCACTTTGATAAGCCTTTGAGTGGGCGAAAGACCTCTTTGTAAAGAGACCTCCAACTCACCTAAAAGTTCTTGCTGAAAAGTCATGTTATCTTTCTGGGATCTTCGAAGGAGATCCAATGAATCACATTCAAATCTTACATGAACAAGCTCTTGAAGCTGCAAAAAATTATCGAAAGTTTGAAAGCCAACTGCTCGTTCTTCTTCAAAATTTGGATCAACACAAAGTTCATTACAAAATGGGATACCGCTCTCTTTTTCATTACTTCACAGAGGCGCTGAAGCTTTCGGAATCTGTCTCGTACATGTTGATCAATGTTTCACGAAAGGCCAAAGAGGTTCCAGAGTTGAAACATGAAATTGAAAAAGGTTCGATCACCTTGTCAAAAGCTAAAAAAATCACTTTTGTTTTAAACCCAGACAATAAAGACGAGTGGCTTGCTCTTGCGAAAAACTCCACTCAAGCAAAGATCGAAAAAGAAGTTGCAAAAGTGGCTGTTAAGGAAATTTCCTATCCCAAATTGGAATATGTAAATGAGAGTTTTGAGGTTGCGGAAAAGGTGGTTGTAAAAAAGAGGGATCATGCACGAATTCAATTGCAGGTGGGAATTTCAGAAGAACTAATGATTCGAATTCGGAGGGCTCAAGATATTCTGAGCCAAAAACGCCAGTCCACAGCGGGGCTCGAGAGTCTTTTAGAAGAGGCGATTTCCCTTTGTTTGGATAAATTTGATCCTGTGAAGATTGCCGAGAAAAGAATGAGTCGTAAGACAATTCAGGAGGAGTCGGTCCCTCTTCGGAAAGTTCAAAAAATTTCGCAAAGTCCACGAATGACTTCTATGAAGTCGAGAGGCAATGCCCGAGTTGCGATTCCCGCCGAAGTGAAACACCAGATCTATTTGAAAACAAATGGACGGTGCACCTACGTGGATTCCGTGGGGCATAGATGTCCTGAAACTCGCTTTTTAGACATTCACCATCTTCAATCGGTGGCAAAGGGTGGAGGGAATGAGTTGCAAAATCTCACCTTGCTGTGCAAAGGACATCACAAGGTGATTCATCAAGTCGGTTCGTGAACAGTTCTTAAGAACTGTTTCCGGAGCGCTTGCGTCAGATGGCTCAAGAATATGACCCTCGTCCTTCAAAAAAGGCTGAGGACCAATCAAAGAAAGTAGATGGGACTCGTGAGTTGAGCTTCCTATGGAGAAGTCTTTGATAAAAAATTTCTCTTCTTAATTTAATATCCAATTCGCCATATCCAGGTTCATTTTGACATTAAGTGGT
>DKGG01000019.1:102499-141031 GCA_002453155.1 Bdellovibrionaceae bacterium UBA6776 | reverse complement strand
AATCCCTCAAAAGAACGTCTCCGCCAAAAGGTACCTGCTTCCTTTTCCGATATGCGGTGCATATCGGAAAAGGAAGCAGGTACCTTTTGGCGGAGTTAAGACTGGATGTAGCTTTTGTAGGGATAGTCTTTGAGCTTGGATTTTCCGTTGAGGAATTCCAACTCAATCAGGAATTGAAGTCCAATGACCTTCGCCCCCGCCTGTTCACACAGCTTACAGGCCGCCTGAGCCGTCCCTCCTGTGGCCAACACATCATCCACGATCAACACTCTGTCTTCAGAGGTTAATGAGGTTGTATGGATCTCAAGCGAGTCCTGGCCGTATTCCAATTGATAGGTTGCGGAGTAAGTGTCTCGGGGCAATTTTCCAGGCTTTCGACTAAGAACCAAGCCTTTGTTGCAGCGGTAAGCCAAAGCCGAACCTAAAATAAACCCACGAGATTCAATGCTTACAATCTTTGTCACCTCTTCGGTCACATGAGAGGCCATTTCTTCAATGAGTTTGTGAAAGGCTTCGGGATTCTCTAAAAGAGGAGTGATATCTTTAAATACGATGCCTTCCCGGGGGAAGTTCACCACATCTTTAACGAATTCGCGAAACTCTAAACCACTCATTTCTTCTTTGAACCTTTCCAAAGGGTGAAGCCCACTTGCGTGGCTTTTTTCAGATCTGACTTTGAAATTTCATAAACGTTGTGCATCCCAGTGGGGGCCCCGCAAACTTGAATGCGCATCAAATCATCTTGAGCTTTGAACTGATCATAAACTTTGATTTCGCCTAAGTCTTTGACCATCACATCCAAGCTGGTTCCTGATTTCTTATCGCACTGTTTGCTGCCATCATGTTTGGCCACCAAAACTTTTTCCATATTTTCCTGAGTGCCGGTCACAGATCCCATTTCCGCTCCTCCCTTTTTCAATCGGCAGGGGTGATTGGCGCAACCCAAGGCGACTCCTTGAAAGTTCAAAGCCAGAATTAAAATCACTTTCCATTTCATAGGCTTGTCTCCTGCCAGGGCCAAAGGTCGCTGCGTTTTTTCCAATCGTACTGAATGCCGTAAAGGTTTGCTCCACCGGACATAAAAAACACTTCGTGCTTGTCCAAGTCCAAAGTGGCTTTGGACTGCACTCCAAGACCTGGAGTGTAGCGCTCAATCACTTTGCCGGTGATGGGGTCCATAAAAACCAAACCGCCAGAAAACTCCCCTACGATTAAAAAACCACGTGTGTATGTAGGAGCTGTGACCAGATTTCCCTCAAGCTGAGTGCTCCAGTGAATCTTTCCAGAACGCTTATCTACGGCCAAAACTTTTCCGTCCGTGGTGGAGAGGAAAACCACCTTCCCGACAACGGCCACTTCTTCATAACCACCCTCTTTTAAAGACCAGATGGTTTCTCCGGTTTCTTTTTTCAGGCAGTAAAAGTTGCCATCATAGCTGCTGACGTAAATCACATCTTCGTCGATGACTGGAGAGGCATCCACATCTTTAAATCTGCGCGCCTGAGGATTTAAATTGGACTCCCACTTGACCTGACCGGATCCCTTGGAAAGGGCGACCAAATAGCCATCGGAAAATCCGACGTAAACCAAGCTCCCATCCACGGCCGGTTGACTGCCCCCACGGATGGAAAAGTTCGAACGGTCTTGGCGGTCATAAAGCCAAATCAATTGCCCGGTATTTTTATTTAAAGCACGGGCCACATTGTTTCCCGAAAGCAGATAGACCACATCGCCGTCTATGGTGGGCTTCGAAAGCCCTTCAGACTTGATGGAAGCACTCCATAGAGTTTGCCCCGTTTGAACATCAAGAGCGTAGAACTGACCATCTCCCGCGCCAAAATAAAGTCGACTGCCATCAAGAGTGGCCCCACCTTCAACGCCGTTTTGAATGTTCTTTCGCCACACCAAACCCCCAGAAGATTTGTTGTAGGCCACCATTCCATCAATGCTGTTTGCAGTGATGACCATATCTTCAAAAAAGAGGGGTTGAAAGCGATGAATCCTTCGCCCCGCCAGGTAAGGAGTCGCTGTTGTATCGCGAACAAAGGGTTTCGAAAGGACAAAATGCTTTGGAGACGTTTCCTGTTTTAAGGCGCAACCAAAACTCAATAAGCTAATGAGTAAAAGGGTGGTTTTCATGATCCCGATGAAGGCTCTCCTAGAAGATCAATGTGAATTAAAAGTTTATCTGCCATTTTACGAGCTTCACTGTCGGGAAACTCTCGAACCACTCGAGAGTAAAAATCTCGGGCGCCCTCGAGGTCGCCTTCTTTTTCAGAAAGTGCGCCCAGCTCCAACAAAGCCTTTGGATGAAATTCCTTAAGCTTAGAATTTTGAATGACATCTTTGTAAGCTTGTTTTGCAGAGGCCAATTCGCCATTGCGAGCCAGCACCTGCCCCTCCGTCAATTTCCAAAAACCTGTGGTCAAAGTGTTTTGAGAAAAACCCAAAGACACGGACGTGAGGATTTCTTTTTGAAGACTTTCGGTGTTTTCACGAGTGGCCAAAGCTCCAATCACCTGCACCGCAGACAGAGCCGCTGCATTTTGGTGACTGTGATCCTTCAAAACGTCCACATAATCTTTAATTTGAATGGGCGCGTCTTTGTTGGTGAGAATGGTTTTGATCAATTGATCTTGAGCGGGAAAGAGAGCGGCTTCGGCCTTTCCCTCTTGATATTTGGTGTAATAACCATAGCCAATCCAAGCCATGCTGATGAAAATAATGGCAATTGCCAATCCCACCAGCACCGTAATGTTGGCTTCCGTCCATTTGGCCATCCGTCCCGCGATCTCTTGAAAGCTGTCCGGTGCCCGCAATTCTTTTTTAGTCAGCGTTTTAGACACTCATTCCTCCCCGAAATGTAAATAAGATCTTATTTCTGACGTGTTGTCATCTCCTTCAACGTGGTGAATGGTCTTGCCGTTCTGCCATGGTGATGGGTGCGAAGTTGTCCAATGGATTTGATGCGTCTTTCCGCCAATCGGTCTGCGGCCTTTTGGTTGGAAATGTTCTCTGCATCTGCAATTTTAAAGACTTCAATTAAGCTGTTATAAACCTGCTGAGTCTTTTCGTAAGCCCGCTCTGAAGAGTAGCCTTCAAGCTCCACAAACACGTTCATCAATCCGCCAGAGTTGATCACATAGTCAGGGGCGTAAAGAATGCCAAGCTCTCTTAAGGCGTCGCCGTGACGATCTTCAGCCAGCTGGTTGTTTGCTCCGCCCGCAATCACCTTGCACTTTAAATTTGGAAGGCTTTGATCGTTGATCACAGCTCCCAGTGCGCAAGGAGCAAAAACATCGCACTCCACTGCAGCGATTTTGTCTGGGTCGACCACTTCCAAATTGTACTTGGCGGCCAAAGCCTTGGCCTTGTCTTGATCAATGTCTGCGATCACAACTTTTGCGCCCTCTTTCACCAGATATTCCACCAAGTGAGAGCCCACGTTTCCAAGGCCTTGTACGGCCACACGAACGTCTTTCAGGCTGTCTGTCTTAAGTTTGTAATGAACCGCCGCTTTCACGCCCATAAGCACGCCATGGGCCGTGTAGGGGCTAGGATCGCCACTGCCACCAAAAGACACAGGAATTCCTGTCACATAAGGCGTTTCCATAAAGACATAGGTCATGTCCTGAACCGTGGTGCCCACGTCTTCTGCAGTGATGTATTTTCCATTCAGTGAATTTACGAAAGCTCCAAAGTTTCGAAACAGAGCTTCTGATTTTTGAGTTTTCGGGTCGCCGATGATGACTGCTTTTCCGCCACCCAGGTTAAGACCTGCCGCCGCTGCCTTATAGGTCATCCCTTTAGAAAGTCTTAACACATCCACAAGAGCTTCTTCTTCGTTCTTGTAGTTCCACATGCGAGTTCCGCCCAAAGCCGGTCCTAGAGTGGTGTTGTGGATGGCAATGATGGCTTTCAAGCCAGAATCCTTGTCGTGACAAAAAACAACTTGCTCGTGATCCCCGTGTTTTGAAATCAATTCAAATGGTAACAAAAGGCCCTCCTCCGAATAGTCATTGCGAGATAAGGGCCGAAGAATAGAGGGGAATTTGGCTGGAGCCAAGAGAAATTAGGAGTCCATTCCTGATGCTGAAGGAATCGGCATTATTTCGCCGGGAGTCAAAGACTCATCTAGAAGCACCGATCGAAGAGGTTTTTGTCTATTTTTACGAACCCATTCGAATCCTGAGCAGCTCTGGTAATCGCTTTCCAGGGCGTTCTCGAGTAACGAAGCGGCTTTTGGAAGTTCCCTGTATGGAAGATTCGGAAAAAGGTGATGCTCCACGTGAAAATTGAAATTGAGCAAAACAAAATGAGTGAACCATTTTGGATAATGGCAAGTGCGCGCTGTCCTATACTGCTCGGGCAAAGGAAAGGATTGGTCCCCCCAAGCCTTTTCCATGGAGAGGTGGTGGGGGAAATTAATGGCCTCGACCAGCATAAGATAAATGACCAAGGCTGGGGCAAACACAAAAGCTGTAAAATGAAGTGGGGCCAGTGTTAGGAGCGCGCACCAGAACAAAACTGGCAAAAGTGCCAGCCCATTTTTTAGGCGGTCCTCTTTTTTAAAAAGTCGAAATGATTCCTTCCAAAAAGCAATCATCTGAAGAGTGGCAAGAACCGGAACCCACGCCCTCCATAAGAAGGATAAAACGGATTCCGTAAACCCTAACGACGGATTGTCATGATACCTTCGAACCACCCCCATTACGGGATCCTTATCGAAATTCCCACTCCAACGATGATGGTCCAGATGAAGTTTTTGCCAGAGTTGGAAAGGCAAAAAACACAATGTACCGTATATGTACCCCAAAACCTCATTGACACCCCTCCGTGAATGAAGCGCTCCGTGAACTGCCTCATGCATCATTCCAAAGGATCGGAAAAACAAAATCGAAAGACATGAAATTGAGAAAACTGAAGCGATCAGGCTCTTTTCGAAAGCAACTGTTGAAAGCGATGATGAGACGGTTAAAAATAGATCTGTAAACAAAGCCGTCCAAGGCATTTTCTTCTTGAAATCTAACTGGGTTCGAATCTTAAAATAAGTCTTACTGTCCATGATACTTACAGTTCGGAAGAATTTTCAAAAATTAAAGCAAATTAAGTTATCAACTTGAAACCCTCAACAACAACTCTTGTGACAAAAGTCCAACTAAGGTAAGTTTTATAGCTGAGATTATTTTGTTCCTTTTTTGAGGAATAAGGAGATGAGAAAATGAACGCTGTTGCGAATCCTGGCGAGACATTGCCTAAAAACATGCCCCGTGGTCGAGAAGTGCTCGTAGATAAAATTTGTCACCTCATTCAGGCAACTGAAAATTTAATGGGCCCATCAAGGGATTTGACAAAAATCACAAATCGTTTCAACGAAAAATTTAAAAATACAGATTTGAAGAAACTGGCGCGGCTCGTTGAGGTTGCGGAAAAAAATCTATTTATCCACCTCTCTCAGACTACGGAAATTTCCCCAGAACCAACCTTGGACGACTCGCCTGCGATATTTAGAATCGCCCTGGATCATTACAAAGTTCGAGTTTCAGATGAGTTTTTTAAGGACCTTGAATTCAATGACTTGATTGAGCTTTACGACATGGAGCATTTCCAAATTTTTCGGACATTTAACTTTTACCAACTCAGCAATTACACGCTCGAAGATATCTTAATGAATGAATGGTACAATCTGTACGAACGCCCGGCCCACATCACAGACAAAATTATGCAACAGGTTGAAGAACATTTTAAAAGTGGGCGGAATTATTCAAAATTTGATGTGGAGTCACACATTATGAAAGAAATTTTCGCAAAACCAAGGGGAGCTTTCGTGACTCGATTTAAGTCTCTTGCAACCACCTACTCGGACAGTGGAGAACCAACCGGTTTTGCTTGCGCCATCTCGGCCAAGGCACTGGAGGCTGATAACGTCGAGCTTCTTAACCTCTCTCAACTATAATTGTCTATAAACTAGATTAATTTTCAGTTAAACTTAATTTATAGACGGCCGATAGCTCACTGTACCTATTTTAACTCCATGGACAGTGAGGTTTATGTGGAACAATTAATTATCCCACCCCAGCTACATATTTTTTTTGGCGATAGCGCCAGCGGTCAACCCGAGTACGAAAGCCTTTATTCCTTTTGGCAAAAAGAATGGACGGAAACCTTCAAAGAACTAAAAGATGATACCTATAAAGGATATTCCGACGAATTTTGCAAAGAGGACATTAAGGTTGCACTGTTTTCGGGAGCCCGGCCCGTAGCATTTTGCGGAATGTCCTATTACGACCTTCAAGCGCCGTCCCAAAGAGATCTTGCTTACTTGAGAAAGTACCCCTCTGAAGTCCTAGATCAATGGGGAAAGAGCAATCTTCGAACAGCCCTTTCGCTAGGACATCTGTGCAAGGACATGAGCTGGGATCATCCCTATAAAAACAGAGTGGCGTATTTGGTTGTTGCCTCTTGCCTGAAAGTTTTCTTGGAATCTTTGGCTGATTTTGCAATTGCCTACACTCGAAATGATAGAGGTGTAAACAAACTTTGCTACAGCTTGGGCGCAAAGTGCGAACAAGACGGATTGGTTGCTCACAATGTTGAAGTTGATATCGTGAGATGGTTCAAAGAGCCCGTGAGTGAGAAGCTTCAGCAGTTTTCACCAAAGATTTTCCCCGCACTTTGGGAAAAAAGAATGCAGCATGGAATTCCATTGGAGCGCAAATTTAACAAGCAGGCTGCGTAATGGAGAAAATTAAGGCGCTCAAGAAAGAGCTCAATCAAGAATTTTCAAGCATGATCCAGCCGAAGCGATTCTCCGCTCCTCACCTATTGGCAATCTCGACAAGCTGGCTGTTTATTGTTGGAGTTTTGAGTTTTGCAACTTGGATGGATTCGGTTTGGGTCTGGGCCTTGAGCTTACCACTCGTTGCAGGGACTCAACATGGGCTCATGATTTTAATGCACGAAGGGGCACATCACCATATCTCTAAGAACAGCAGATTAAATGAATGGATCTCGGACCTCTTTTGCGCATGGCCGGTGCTTTTGGACACGAGACTCTACAGAGCAAACCATTTAAAACATCACCTTTACCTTTCCACAGAGAAGGATCCTGACTGGATTCGAAAAAAGGATCTTAAAGAGTGGAGATTTCCACAAACCCGATCCTTCTTTTTTATGGAACTTGGGAAAATGGCACTTTGGAAGGGGCCCAGAGAATGGATGGTCATTGCTCGCCTCTTCTTTGATAACAAGTCTAAGGTTAAAGCTGCGACAAAAAGTCTCCTATGGCTTACATTCGGAATTCTAGCGGCTGTATTTCCCCTGCTTCGCCCGGCGGTTTTCGCGTACAGCGCCAGCCTCCTCTTTGTATTCCCCATCTTTCAGCGCGTTCGCAGCATTGCGGAACATTTTGGTCTGGAAGATGAGAGCGAAATAAATATGACTCGAGATATTAAGGGAACCTTTGTGGAATCCTTTTTCTTTTATCCTTTTGGTGTTGGCCTTCATCTTTCGCACCACATGTTCCCGCAAGTGCCATTTTATCAACTCAAAAAGGTGCACGCTCGATTAAAAGAGTCTTGTAAGGAAAAAGAGCTCACGCCCCACATGAACAATCACTTCTTTTTTGGATCCAAATCTGTGCTTAAAGACTTGACCAAAGCGTCAACACGAGAGCCAGTCCGGCAAAAGCCAAGCTTAGAAAACCAAGCGTCTTAATCAGCCGCCGTTGGTAACGGATTTCAAGCTCTAGGTCTTTGCTTATCCGGTCTACGCGGTGATTTAGGCTTAATGCCTCAGAAACCCCCTTGGATGAAAGCATCCATAGCATTTTCCAGATGTGTGGGGGGACTTTGGATTCATCCCGACACCATCGGGTCCAAGCAGAGGGGTCGACCATTAACTTCTGGCACATTTTCCGTCGGCTCAGCTGAAGACGGTTTCGAACCTCTTCCAATCCGCCAATTTCCCTGCGGATGATTTCAACTTCGGCCAAATAGCGCATCCGAAGTGAGGATTTAGCCTCGGTTTTAGGGGGTTTTTCGTCGATATTTTCAGGGGATTTAAAACCCCGATTTAAAGCTTCATTTTCTGGGGGGTGATTTGAAACCTCTATTTCCATGAGATTTTTTTCTCCTTTATTTTGATGCGGCGAATTTAACGTTCCAGACCTCTTGCATGAGTTTTATTTCACACTTTAATATTGTGTTACGCAACAAAATACGTTGCAAAACGCAAAACAAGGCCTCATTTTGAGCTGACGCTTCAGATTTAAACCTTTGAAATCATTGGATTTTTCGTCACCCCTACCCCAGATACCCTGAAATCCCAAATTTACTGTAACTTATAGTTATAAGCTATAGTATTAAGTACTTGTTTTTAAACGGTTTTTAAGACATCATTTTTATAGGTCGAGCTGGATTTTTGAAATTATGCATCGCGTTAGGAAAATTGGATTTCCTCGCGAGACCAAAAATTGAAAAAAAACGCCTCTTTTTTTGAAGGATTTTATGGCTCAACGAAAGGCCCCCTACAGCCTCAACAAATCAAAATACTTAACGGACTTTGAATTTGATCGCTTGAGCTCGATTTTGGACAGTTTTGAACACAAGGATTTTCGAAACGTTCTTTTACTCCGGATGGCCCTGGCCACAGGAGCCCGAGCCACAGAGCTTTTAAATCTTCAAAAATCCCATGTGGATCCTCAAGAAAGAACCGTCTTTATTCGAGGTTTAAAAGGCAGTCGAGATCGTGAACTTCCTCTGAAACCCCGGCTTTTTGAGGATTTGATGCGGCAATCGGAATCTGTTGAGGGGGATCAAATATTTCCCATCTCCTACAACAGGTTGCGTCAGATTTGGCAGCTTTATCGGCCCGTCCATAAGAAATTTCACTGCCTTCGCCATACCTTTGCCATTCGTCTTTACAAAAAAACCAAGGACGTGAGGCTCCTTCAAATGGCCTTGGGGCACACGAATATCGTGAATACAATGATCTATGCGGACTACGTGTACTCGAAAGAAGAGCTCAGAAAGTTGATTTTATAGAGGTCTCCATAGGCTTGGATTCAGTGGGGTTTTTCAAAGTTTGCCGCCGCCTGAAGCAGGGGTTTTCAATGTGTCTTTCCGTCCACTTTTCTGGTCGGGATCCAAATTTTCAATCCGCTTTTTCGTGAGCCAAAGCCACAAACCCCTCCATAAAAATCCCTTATATTTGGAAAATTTATTCTTTCATGAAAACTTTATAGACCACTTTGAAAAAGTACCAGATCTCACTTTTCCTGAGTTTTGCTATGGATATCGGCTTCTTAGACACGATGAGGGGGAGCTGTGATCGGGGTTTTGAAAATATTTAAAAATATGAAGAGTATGGTGGTTCTACTGACGGTAATTCTTTTCACTGTCAGTTCCTTTGCGGAACCAGTGGATTACACCTCCCTGCGCAGAACGGAATTGGAGCAAATCGGTGAAGAGCTGGCTCCTGAGTTCAACTTCATCCAAGAAGTGGTGAGCAACAATTTCCGAGGATACGATCAAGAGCGCATGCTGACCGCCGTCAGCGCCCTTGGAAGCTATCCTTTCAGTGAATGCGCATTGGCGCTATGGGCTCTTTACAAATACCAAACCCTTGAGCTTCGCGTGAAGAATCAAGATGTCGAAGTAAAAAAGGCTGTCATCGAAGCCTTAAAATCCATGGCCAATGCCTCAGACAAAACTCTTTTGAATCAAATGATGGATTTGACCACAAAGATTTCAAAAAGAAAGGACATCTACCCCGAAGATTATCCTGAAGCCGTCAAAGCCAAGCATCTAAACATGAATTTGGTCGCCAATGGAATGTCTGTCATTCGAAGCAAGAAAAAGGGCAGCCTTTGACCTACGAACAGTCCCTAGAGAAATGGAGACGGGTCCATAGCAACAAGAGCGCTTTAAAGGCCGAGATTCTTAGCACCAACGGCTCTAAGGTGGGCGAAGTGGGCCGAAAGGAAGGAACCTCAGAGGAATTCTTGAGCCGAATCCCCGACCGATTCTTGGCCCTTATGAGGCCTTTGTCTCCGGAAGATTTAAGACTTATTGCAGAAATCGAACTTAAAAAAATCAAAGCGGACTTTAAAAAGCGAACCGCCTTGAATCCTGGAATCATTCTTTCTTGGGATGAAGAGATTTTAAAAACCATTCAAGAATATGATTACATCGCTGAAGACAATGCCCGTCCCGTCCAAGGGCGAGTGCGCTCTTTTGTGAAAGAGCCCCTGGTTGCATTTCTTCGTGCAGAAAAAACCAAACTTCACTCGGGATCTCAAATTCGTCTTTCTATCAAAACCAATGAGGATGGAACAAAATCACTGAAAATCGAGATTTTAGATCCTTCAAGCAAAGTCATTGGCACTTACGATCAGCCCATCAGCTACACTTTGAAAGACCGCATTGCAGATCCCATCTCCGATGAGGAAATTGATGCGTTCTTAAACGTGGAAAATCAGATCAATGAAAGCGTTTTTAACGTCAATGATGTGACTCAAAGAATTGCGGATCGCATGCTCGCGATCGCCAACAACCGCGCTTTGAATGACCAACAGCCGAAACCTGCGTCCACCATTGTGTTGATGGGCCTAAGCTCCACGGGAAAAACGGAACTTTCAAAAGCGGTCTCTAAAGTCTTCATGAAAAACGAGGGCGAAGCCCTGGTTGTGGACTTCAGTCAGGTTCAAACGCTTCACGACTTTAAAGCCCGAATTTTGGGTCTTCGCGCAGGGGATGGAACTTCCCTGGCTTCGGATTTTATCAAGCACTATGACCGCAATGGCGGCGATATGGTGGTGGTCTTTGATGAGTTGGCAAACGTTAAAGACATGGACCTTTTAAAAGCCCTTTATGACTTTTTTAGAGAGCCCGTAGTCCGCACTTTTGCGGACGGCGTGGAGAGATCCATGACCAAGGTTAAGGTGATTGTCACCGGGAACTCTGGTATTGAACAGTACGCCAATGTTCCAAGGAATATCCCTATGGAGCAACAGATGGCCGCCTGGCACTCCATTCACGTGCAAATGGTGAAAGATCCTGAAGCAAGAAGAGCCATCCTTGAGCGCCAGTTTCCAGAGCCTTTGATCAACCGCTGGGGTCTAAATAACGTCTTTTTCGTAGCTCCCCACACCTACAAGTCTTTGAAGCAATTGGCCCAATTGAAATTTTCCAAACTGGTTCGAGAACTAAAGCCCAGCGCGGGAAGGCGCGGATGGAATTTGGGATTTTCTTCCAAAGAGAAATACTCTGAGCTGATGGAAGCCATTGTGGACCGTGGATTCAATTTGAGAGAGCAAGGTTCTTCTATCGATCTTTACATTCGCGATGATCTTCGAGCTCCTTTGGAAGCTTTGCTGTTGAAGAACAAAGTTCCATCGGGAACTCGTGTGCTTTTGGAAATTCAAAATGGAACATTGTTTGTGGCCTCCGAAGCCTTAAATCAGCACTGGGCCATGGGACTTCCGCGCTCCCGCGGAAAGGCCGACAAAGAGCAGGCTCTTCAGCGCAGCAAAACGGATCAGCTTCTGACGGCCTACCATGAAATTGGCCATGCTCTTGCGAGCCGCATTCTTTTAAAGGGCATTCGTCGTCCATCTTTGATTTCGATCATTCCTGGTGTTGCACGCATCGGAGAGGAATGGGTCGTTTACGCCGGAGTTGCAATGGACCGTTTCACCAGCAACTCCAAAGGCACTCGAGAAGAAGTTGTGCGCGTCATTGCTCAATTGGCCGCTGGGGAAACCGCTCAGCGCTTGGTGACCAAGGGAGAAGTTCACGATTTTGGTAAGGGCAATGATATGAAAAGGGCCACCGCTTTGGCGGAGAAAGCCATCTTGATCGGGGGACTTTCCGAAAAATGGGGAACCGAAGCAGTTCCTTCCACAACCAACATCGAAGGCTACATTGCTCGCATGTCGGAAAAGAAAAAAGCTCTCTTTGAACAGGAGGTTCGAAAGCTGTTGGCGGAGGGCCGCGCACTGGCTCGAGACATTTTGGAAGCCAACATGATCTCAATCGTAATCCCAATGGCGAAAGAATTGGCTGCTAAAGGGGTTTTGAAAGAGGCAGAAATCAACCGCTATTTCGACTCTCCTGACGTGGTGGAGGCCGAAGAGAGCCATCACAGCGCCAAAGTTTTTGAATGGAAAAACTGGGTGAGACACCGGTTGAGCTTTTTCACTCGCAGAAGTGAAAAGCGAGATGGCGCTTTCAAAGACCCCATGTTTGCTTCTTCGGACGTCGTAGATGTTCAAAAGAAAAGCGAAACGGAAAAGAAGGCTCAATACGACTTGGTGGAAGCGCCCGATGCCGTGGAAATTTTTGAAGATTTCGAGTTGAACATCGCTCTGCCTGGGCCCGTTGAAGAGGACCCCGAGATCAGTTGCGAAGAACTCTTGATGTAAAGCTTTAGGAAAATTTCGCACACAAAAAAAGCCCGCTTTGAAAGAGCAGGCTTTTTTTTAAACAATCATTGAAAGAAATTTTAGTTGAATCTGCGATCCACAACCTGAGGAGCTTCTCCCCAGCCCAATTCCGCGTCGATCAAGTCATAGACTTTCTTTTTTGAATTTGAAATTTCCTTGGGGCGGACGCCAAAACCCTCTTGAGCCAATTCTTCTTTGAGCTCACTGGCTTTCTCTTGATTGGCTTCAATCATCTGGTTAAAATTGATGATGGTGTTGGGTTTGTGAGTGTTCAAATCTGCAAAGCAGGTTGAGCTCAAAGTTCCCAAAGCCAATGAGAATAAAATTTTAGAGATGTTCATAAAGGTTCTCCCTTGTTTTCGCTGTTCCCTCAATCAAGTTTGCAAGGGCTGTGCACACAAAACAGGGCTCCACCTCCAACAAGATCGATTTGAATTTCCCATCCCGTTCACCAGATGAGCGGCGCGCGACACGTTCTTCAGCTGTCAAAACTTTAAACAGCCCAAGAAAGGGAGGATTTTTGAGAGCCTCAAGTTGACCTAGAGCATCATTTCCTCCATACTCCCCCACCTATGACATCTAAAAAATCGAATTTTTTCCCTCTGAAGCTGAATCTCAATGAGGTCACCACGGACCCCCTGGAGTATTCCAGCAACTCCCAAAGCGGTGAGCTTAAAGCGGCTTTGCAGGATCTGATTGGCTCCGAACCCTATGAGGTGCACTTGAGCTGCGAAAAGGTGGGGAACGCCTACCTTCTTAAAGGGGACATTCAAACAGGCCTTCCGTTGGAGTGCTCGGATTGTGGCGCCCCCTTCGTTCACCCGGTCAAACACCATTTTGAAGACATTCTCGTTGTAAATGAGGCCTACAAACGGGGGGACCACGCCTCTAAGAACAATCACGCCCACGAATGGGAAGAGGGTCAGCCGGAATGCACCTACTTGGAAAGCCCCTTTTTGGATTTGGGTGAACTTCTTCATGAAGAGTTGGCTTTGCAAGAGCCCATTCGGCCCGAAGGATCCACCGATCCAAAACACACCTGCGAAGATTTGAGTCAAATCAAACGAAAATGGCTGTCCTTAGGAAAGGACGGTGGCTCATTTGATGAGCAGATTCGAAAAAGTCCATTTGAAGCCTTGAAAGACATAAAATTAAAAAGTTGATTTCAAAAGAAAAATAGATAAACTACCGGCCTTTTAGAGGAAAGACTTATGCCAACACCAAAGAAAAAGACCACACGGTCCAAAAGAGATATGAGACGGGCTCACGACTTCTTGACAGCCCCTGGAGTTCACAACTGTCCAAACTGTGGCGCTTTGGCTCGTCCGCACCACGTTTGCGGAAGCTGTGGCTACTACAAAAATAAAGAAGTGGTTGCTGCTCAAGCTTAAGGCTTGAGCCCACCCTTGATCCAATGATGGACAAGAGCTCCTCCACCCAAAGATATCACACGAGAATCGCAGGAACGGGCTCTTACCTTCCCGAGAAACTCCTTACAAACAAAGACTTAGAAAAGCTTGTGGACACCGATGACCAATGGATTCGGGAGCGCACAGGAATTTCTTCCCGTCATATGGCTTCGGATGAAGAGGCCACCAGCGACTTGGCTTTGAGGGCTTCGCAAATCGCTTTGAGAGAGGCCGGCCTGGACGCCAAAGATTTGGATATGATTTTGGTGGCCACAGTGTCTCCGGACATGGTGATGCCCAACACCGCCTGTTTGCTTCAACAAAAGCTCGGCGCTCCAGATTGCATGGCCTTGGACATTTCTGCCGCCTGCACAGGCTTCGTTTACGGAATTTCCATTGCAGACCAGTTCATTCAAACCGGTCACAGTAAAAACATTCTGTTGGTGGGCGCGGAAGTGCTTCACCGTTTTGTGGATTATACCGATCGCAACACCTGCATTCTTTTTGGAGATGGCGCGGGAGCTTGTGTTTTACAGCGCACTCAAGAAGGCCAAGATTCCACCGTCTACTCCACTCACCTGCATGCGGATGGGGGGATCTCTCACCTTTTCACATTGCCTGGGGGCGGAACCGCTCTTCCCTTTTCTCAAAAAGTTCTGGACGAAAGACTTCACTATGTTCGCATGAATGGTCGTGAAATTTTTAAACATGCCGTTCGAACCATGAGCAAAGCTTGTGATGAGGCGCTGACTGCGAACAACATGTCTCCAGAGGAAGTGAATTGGATCATTCCTCACCAAGCCAATGTTCGTATCATGGAAGCCGTTGCCAAGCATTTTGGCGTGTCCATGGATAAAGTTCTGAACGAGATTGAAGACATGGCAAACATCTCTGCGGCCACGGTCATTGTGGCTATGGACCGCGCCATTCGAGATGGCCGCATCCAACGGGGTCACAATCTATTACTGACGGCATTTGGGGCCGGCATCACCAGCGGGTCTGCACTGCTGAAATATTGATTTTTAAGGAGGGGGCATGAGTTCATCACTTGCAGCCATTTTTCCAGGTCAGGGAAGTCAACACCCCGGCATGGGTCGGTATTTGTATGACGAATTTTCTTTGGTTCGCGAGCTCTTTGAGGAGGCCTCGGACGCCATCTCTGTGGACTTCAAAAAACTTTGCTTTGAAGGAAGTGATGCGGACCTGGCTTTGACTGAAAACACACAACCCTGTTTGCTTTTGGTGTCCACCTCTTCGTATCAGGTGCTTAAGAGTGAATTTGGATTCTTGCCAAAGGCGGCTGCCGGCCACTCCATTGGAGAATATGCGGCCGTGGTGGCTGCAGAGGCGATGGGCTTTGCCGACGGCATTCGTGCCGTGCGAAAGCGGGGGCAGGCCATGCAAAGCGCAGTTCCCGTGGGACAAGGGGGAATGGCCGCAGTGATGGGGCTGACTCCGAATCAGGTGGAAAAGGTGTGCAAATGGACCGAAGAGGAAACGGGCGCAAAACCTCTTGAGCCAGCCAATTTCAATGCTCCTGGGCAGATTGTGATTTCAGGAAAAATGGAGCTGATCCAATGGGTTAGTGAAAACTTCAAACCTCAGATTTTGGGCGAAGAGAAAATGCGGGTGAAGTTCATCCCTCTTAAAGTTTCGGCACCCTTTCACTGCTCTATGATGATGCCCGCCCAAGAGGAAATGAAACAGGTTCTGAGCGAGATCACCTTTCAAGATGGGAAATTTCCAGTGGTTCAAAATGTCCATGGAAAACCTGAAACCTCCGGCGCAAAGCTTCGAGAAAACTTGATTTCCCAAGTTTCTCAGTCCGTGAAATGGACCGATTGCATGGAAAGCCTTGTTGAAATGAATCTCACTCAAATGATTGAGTGCGGAGCGGGCCAGGTGCTTTCGGGCTTGAACAAAAAAATCAACGGGGAACGCATTCAAACTTTAACTCTCAATTCCATGGAAGAATTGAAGCTGGCGGGAAAGGTCGTGACACAATGAATTTGAAAGACAAAAGAGTTTTTGTAACTGGGGGCGCAAGAGGCATTGGCCGCGGCATTGTCACTCTCTTGGCCAAAGAAGGGGCCCGTGTGGCCTTTACCTACACTTCCAACCCAGCGCCCTCAGAGGAGCTTTTAAAAGAGCTTCCTGGAGACGGACACCTGTGCGTGAAAATGGATGTGCGAGACGGTGCTTCCATCCAAGAAGGCTTTGCAAAAGCCATGGAGACCTTGGGTGGTCTGGATGGTCTTGTAAACAACGCGGGAATCACAAAAGATCAATTGGCCCTTCGCATGTCTGCGGAAGAGTTTAAAGATGTGGTGGACACCAATTTGCTGGGGACTTTTTTGTGCACCAAAGCGGTTTTAAAATCCATGATGAAACAAAGATCAGGATCCATTGTGAATCTTTCCAGCGTGGTGGCTCAAATGGGAAATCCGGGGCAATGCAATTACGTGGCGAGCAAAGCGGGAATTGAAGGCATGACTCGCTCTATGGCCTTAGAAATGGCTTCACGAAAGATCCGCATCAATGCGGTTGCTCCGGGTTTTATTGCAACAGACATGACGGAGAAGCTATCGGACGACCAAAAGGCAAAAATCTCCGAGAGAATCCCCCTGGGGGAGCTTGGAAGCCCTGAGGACATTGCCCATGCCGTTGCTTTTTTATTGAGCGATCAGTCCACCTACATCACTGGCCAGGTGCTCCAAGTCAATGGAGGCTTGTACTTATAACAATTACGGTTAAATTAGACGAAGGTTTGAACCCAATGGGTTTTGACCTTTGATTTTACAAGGTATTAACAAGGCATAAAAACGGAGGAAATCATGTCTTTACAACCAAAGGTTGCAAAAATTATTGAAGAACAACTCGGAGTGGATCAGGAAAAGATTAAGCCAGAAGCTTCTTTTATTGATGACCTTGGTGCAGACAGCTTGGATATCGTTGAGCTTGTGATGGCCATGGAAGAAGAATTCGACATTGAAATTCCTGACGAAGATGCGGAAAAGCTAAAAACCGTCAACGACGTGACCAGCTACCTGACTTCCAAAGGGAAGGCATAGTTTTACCATGTCCAATGAGGGGCGTCGCCGCGTTGCAGTCACCGGAATGGGAATGATGACTCCCTGTGGTCTCACACTTCAGGAGACTTGGGGCTCCCTCATTGAAGGGAAATCTGGGATCGGACCGATCACCCAGTTTGACACTTCTAATTTTAACACACGCATCGCCGGCGAAGTGAAAGAGTTTGATTTGGATGCTTTTGTTCCCAAAAAAGAGCAAAAGAAAATGGATCGATTCATTCACTTGGCCTTGGCCAGTGCAAAAATGGCCATTGAAAATTCAGGTCTGGAGTTTGGCGAAGAGCTTGGACTTCGCACCGGAACCATCTTTGGCGTCGGCATGGGAGGCCTTCCACTCATCGAGCGTCAACATGACGTTTTAAGAGATCGCGGCCCAGGCAGAATCACGCCTTTTTTTATTCCCGCTGTGATTACCAATTTAGCTCCGGGACACATTGCCATTACTTACGGCCTTAAGGGCCCCAGCTATGCCATTGCGTCGGCCTGCGCTTCGGGCGCCCACGCCATTGGCGACAGCGCGAAATACATCGCGGATGGAACCTGTGATGTGATGATCACTGGGGGAGCTGAGTCTGTGATTTCTGGAATGGCCATCGGTGGTTTTTCTGCGATGAAGGCGTTAAGCACGCGCAACGAAGAGCCTCAAAGAGCTTCCAGACCTTGGGACAAAGACCGAGATGGATTCGTCCTGTCCGAAGGATCTGCCGTTTTGGTGCTGGAAGAATTGGAGCACGCGAAAAAACGTGGCGCTCGCATCTACGGCGAAGTTTCTGGCTTCGGATTGAGCTGCGACGCCTACCATTTGACCTCGCCCTCGCCGGGCGGCGAAGGAGCGGCTCGCTCTATGGAAATGGCCTTGAAGAGCGCTGGTTTGCCCGCAGATTCCGTGAGTTACATCAATGCCCACGGCACATCCACTCCACAGGGAGATGAGATCGAGACCTCTGCAATCAAAAAGGTTTTTGGAGAAAGTGCAAAAAAACTTTGGGTCAGCAGCACGAAAAGCATGACGGGCCACACCCTTGGAGCCGCAGGAGCCATTGAAAGTGTGATTTCATTGATGGCTTTGGACACTCAAGTTGCTCCTCCGACCATCAATTTGGAAAACCCCAGTGAAGATTGTGATTTGGACTACGTTCCTGGATCTGCACGCGAGGGCAAATTGGACGTGGTCTTAAACAACAGCTTTGGTTTTGGCGGAACAAATTGCTCTTTGATCTTTCGGAAGGTGGAGTAAAAGATTGTGAGTTCCCAGGAGAATGAAATTTGTTTTATTGCCAGCGACCATGCAGGTCTAGCTTTGAAACATAAGATTATCGAGACATTGCAATTAAATTTTATCGACCTCGGGCCCAGCACAGAAGAATCTGTGGACTATCCCGATTATGCTCACAAACTCTGTGAGCAATTGATCCACAAACAACAAGGGCTTCCTGAAGGAGCGGAAAACGGTCCTGACTTGAACCTGTCAGGGATTTTGATTTGTGGGTCCGGTCAAGGCATGGCGATCACTGCAAACAAATATCCGACCATTCGAGCCGCGCTTTGCTGGAACGAAGAGATCGCCAAACTTTCTCGGCAGCACAACAACGCAAATGTTTTGTGCCTGTCCGCCAGATACATCGACATGAATTTAAATTTAAAAATCGTAAAAGCATTTATGGAAACTCCCTTTGAAGGGGGCCGTCACCAGCGGCGCGTGGAAAAGATCTAATTGCCGCCAGAATTGAGAAAAGGAATGAGCGAAATGGAAAATTCATTGGTTTCAAAGCAAGACCCCGAACTTTACAAATGGATTGTCGAGGAACAAGAGCGCCAAGAATATGGTTTGGAAATGATTGCTTCGGAAAACTACACTTCTCGTGCTGTGATGGAGGTTCAAGGGAGCCTTTTGACCAACAAATATGCCGAAGGATATCCGGGAAAGCGCTATTACGGTGGCTGTGAATTCGTAGATCAAATCGAACAGCTGGCCATTGATCGAGCGAAAAAACTTTTTGGCAGTGAACATGCCAACGTACAGCCTCACTCTGGGTCTCAAGCAAACATGGCCGTGTATTTGGCCTCGGTAAAGCCCGGCGAAAAAATCATGGGAATGGATCTGAGCCATGGCGGTCATTTGACCCATGGATCTCCGGTGAACTTCAGTGGGCTTTTGTTTGAAGCGACCTCTTATGGATTGGATCCTGAAACAGGACGATTGAACTACAATCAAATTCGCGAAGCTGCAAAAAAAGAACAGCCGAAACTTTTGATTGCAGGATACTCCGCCTACCCGCGCGTTTTAGACTTTGAAGCCTTTAGATCCATTGCCGATGAAGTGGGAGCCACTCTTCTTGTGGATATGGCGCATTTTGCAGGACTGGTTGCCGCCGGCGTACACCCCAATCCTGTTCCCTTCGCAGACTTTGTAACAACCACCACTCATAAAACTTTGCGTGGACCTCGGGGAGGATTGATTCTTTGCTCCGAAGAACGTGCGAAGGCTTTGAATTCCAAAATTTTTCCGGGAATTCAAGGCGGACCTTTGGAACATGTGATTGGCGCTAAAGCGGTGGCTTTTGGAGAGGCCTTAAAATCTGAGTTTAAAACCTACTCTCAGCAGGTTGTGGTCAACGCAAAAGCTTTGGCGGAAACTCTTTTGGAGCAAGGTTTTGAATTGGTCACCGGTGGAACCGACAACCACCTGCTCTTGATTGATTTGTCGAATCAAGACCTTACAGGAAAAGACGCAGAGAAGGCTTTAGATCACGCGGGAATTACTGTGAATAAGAACACCGTTCCCAATGAGAAACGAAGCCCCTTTGTGACCAGCGGAATTCGCATCGGAACCCCGGCGCTCACCACTCGAGGAATGAAAGAGGATGAGATGAAACAAGTGGGTCTATGGATTTCTGAGGTCTTGAGAGATTCTCAAAATGAGCAACTGCTTGGCAAGATCAAGGCCCAGATTAAAGATCTTTGCACCCGTTTTCCGATATACTCATAAGGAATGCAAAAAACTTTTTTAATTCTTTTTATCGGTCTTTTTTCAAGCGTGGGATGCGCTCACTACCAAAGTGGGATTGGATCCTTTCGTGGGCCGGGGGAGATGTCTCGTTCCCCGTCCAGTTCAAATTCTGTTTATTACAGCCCTCGAAACATTGGGGACTTTTCGCTGACTTGGCCCGTGGAGGACGTCAGCATCTCTCAACCTTTTAAGCCTCGAAGAAATCGAAGCCATCAAGGATTGGATTTGCGTGGACCTAAAAACACGCCCATTGTGGCGGCTCACCCAGGGCGCGTGATTTATGTGGGCCGAGGTTTTCGTGGCTATGGAAAAATGGTGATGATTGAATACAACAATCGCTGGGCCAGTTTGTATGCACACTTAAATTCTTTTGAAGTGAAACAAGGTCAATACGTTCGCATGGGGGATGTGATTGGGCGCATGGGCCGCACGGGGCGTGCAACCGGAGTGCATTTGCACTTTGAACTTTTAAAGAACAAACTCCCCGTAAATCCCATGTCCTACCTCCCCGATCTTTCCCGCATGGCCAAACGCTAAAAAGGTGCCACGCACTTTTTGGTAGCGCATCGGCAGCAATTCACACATTCCCACAACTTAACGCACCGATTACAGATTTTGGTGCCTGGCACCTTTTTCATGCCAAGGGATTATGGGGCGGCGCATATCGGAAATAGAAGCAGGTACCTTTTGGCGAGGGCGGTGTAGCCGAGGTTTTGGGCGGTGGTGGAGGCTTTTTGAAGTGCGGTTTCAAAAGTGTCTGAACCGTTCAAAAGGGAGAGGTGTTTCAAGTAAACCTCTAAAACTTTTTTCGATCCGAATTCGTTTTTCAAACCGTACCAACAAGAAGCATAGGCCGTGGCCATTGCAGACACCTTCCCTTTTTCCGAAGAACACAGATTATAGGCTTCATTGAAATCGGGATTTGAAAAATCCTCTGGACGGCGATGTTTTCCGCAAACCGACTGTCCTTTAAGGTCCTGATGGTAAAACTCTCCCACGCCACTCAAGTCTTCAAACAGAAAATTCACCAGAACATCTCCAGACGCCTGGACAAGAGCCTTCGCACAGCCTTTGGAATCCACACAACAATTGTTCTCTTTTCCGCCACAGCTTTTATGAAAATTTTGATCGTAGTTGTAAATGGACCCCTTCGTGGCCACTCCAATTTGCGCCTCTCCATAAAGAAGCAAAACCACATCTGCACTGAGTGCGGACAGCTCCGATCCACTCAAGTGAATGGACTTTTGTTCATAGGACCAGCCGTTAAAGGCATCGTCCACATAAACGGAAATCTTCTCATCTTTCAGCGGAAATTCCTTAAAGTTGTTTTTGAGGTATTCAGACGCACGATTGAGCCAGAAATAGGCATTTGCCGTGAGCCATTCCGATCGCTCCACTCCAACACCTTTTTCGACCAAAATCTTTTCAAAGGAAATGCGCTTGTTTCCAGCGGTTCTCACATCAAAATGAGCATTTTCCATATACCCACTGCGATCCAACCCGTTGAGTTTTACAGAAAAGTTTTGAAGGGCTCTAAGACTCCCCTCATTGGATTTTGAAACCACCGAGCCAGATTGTGCCACGGGATTTTTAAGAAACACACAGAGCTCACCAGAGGCCTTACAATCGGTCACAAGCTTTTCCCCAGCGCGAATAAAATCTGTAGAAGCGGATTCTTGAAAATAGGATCCATCCACCAGAGAAGAAAGATTTTTCGATTCAAATCCAGACCCGCACCCAGAAATCAAAAACGCACTTAACGCAAGAATTATGTTTCCTTTAAAAGAAGGGATGAAATCAGTCATCCAAACCTCCTTCACTGGAAAGTTGAAACTGATGCAAAATCACGTCAGACAGATTTTTTAAATCCAACTCGCGTCCACCGGAAACATAGGAATTTAAATTTACATTTCTTCGGGAGTGGATTTTTAAAAATTCTTCCACTTGGGCCGGAGAGAGCGGCTCTCCAATGGATTTAAAATAAGAGATCACCTGCGCTGCGGCTCCCGCCACATGAGGTGCGGCCATAGAGGTTCCTGCCATAAAACGATAATCTTCATTCTTAGAGGTGGAAAGAATGTGAGTGATTCCGTGACTTCCAGGTGCGGCCATTTCTGCATAAGTGATCGAATGGTTCGAAAAATCCGAGAGAACGCCCGACTGACTGTCTACCGAAGCCACACTGATCAGTCCATTGCGACCATACCCATAACTGGCCGGGGAGTAAAAATTCTCCAAAGTCATCAGTGCCGCATTGTTCCCCGTCGCTGCGACCAAAAAGGATCCTTTTTCGAGGGCGTAATTGATCGCATCTTCAAGCAAAGCATTTTTACTGTTCATCGCAAGTGACAAGTTGATCACATCTGCGCCCTGATCCGCCGCATAGCGAATGGCATCTGCAATGTTCCCAACACTTCCCTGCCCATTGTCATCTTGGGTTTTCAAAACCATAAACCGCACATTCTGTGACAGGCCAATGACGCCCACTCCATTGTCGCCAATGGCTCCAATAATCCCGGCCACATGAGTCCCGTGACCCAGACCATCTTCCAAATCAAAAGGGTCCGAGGTCATAAAATTAAATCCGTGAGAACCATTTGCCCGAGTCCACAAATGATCTTTGAGATCTGGATGATTTAAAGAAATCCCCGAATCCACCACGGCCACAAGTGCTGGCTTTAAATCAAAAAACAAAGGACTTTTAAAAACGTTGCTGTAGTCCTCAAACTTCAAATAGGGGAGCTGAAGTTGCTCGGCCCGGCGAGGGTCTAAAGAAGTCGTTTCAAGAATCCCCTGATCCGCGACCCCAAGAATGCATGGGCTTTCCAAATCTAAATAGAATTGCTTCATGGGAACGTTTTTTAAATCGAAAACAATGGAGCGGGCCGAAAGACCTTCGGGCAAAGCTTTATGGCTTTGGCGAGGCAACCACTTGGGGAGTTTGTTTTCTGTGATACAACGAGACTTCACCAATGCGACGTAGGTCGTGTGCAAGCCACTGGACTGCAGCGCTTCGGCGGACACTTGAACTTTGTGAGCCAAAAACGCAGAACTTTTTGACAGTTGCGCCTGAGCCGAAAAACCCAAGCTAAAAACGATCTTACCGATTAAAAAAAAGGAAAGGCGTCTGGAAATCACGCCTTCTTTTCGGTCTTTCGATGACTTCTCTTAACAAGGCTGCGGCCCTCAATGACCATGTAGGCAGTGATTCCAAACAAAAGCGCAGGAATAAGGCCGTTCAAAAAATAAATTAAGGATCGAGGGGATGAGAAAAGACCTCCCATGCGCAGCCCAATAAAACCTTGAGATTGAAAATCCAAAAATCCCGCCACTAAAAAATGTAACGTAAAAATAGATCCACAAATCCATAAAATTTCGGCGTGATTCCTCCGGCGAAAACTGTAAACCCCAGCAGCCAATGCCACCACCGTGTACCAAGGAGCAAAAAAAGACATCGCCAAAGACAGAAAGGACACACTCACAACCATTGAAATCATAGGGGCTCCATGACGAAACTCTCCAATGAATTTTTTTGAGTTTCCTTTTGAGATTGAAACTGGACTTCTTTGAAACCTCCACGAGTCCACTCTTGAATTTGATCCACATACCAAGGGAGCACCGGATTTCCATTCAATCCCCCGGGGATTTGACTCCAAGCTTTCAGTGGTGTGGAGAAGTTCACCACAAAGCGCCATGCTCCACCATGTGTGCCCTTGTTCGAGTTCAAGCTGTATCGACTTCCTTGAGGCCGAACCGTCGCCGCCTCAAATCCTGGAAATCGTGTCACGTGGGGAAAGTGTGTGGGATGAATCTCTCCCCAGGTCCAATGTTCTTCACTCCCATAGGACTTCTCTAAATTTTTGATTCCCTCTTCGAAATCCTGAGCCAACATTTTATAAGCGGACTCTTTGTCTTCACGAATTTGTTTTTGAATCTCAATCAAAGACCGCGACACTTTTGGATAGTATTTCTTTTTTTGAAATTTAAACGGATCCGCCCACAACCTGTCCGAGACCGACTCGAACCATGCAGAAAACAAACTGGTTTCAAGGGCTTCCGGACGATCTTGAAAGTCCCATCGAAGTAATTTTTCAAATTTTTGTTTTGCAAAAGAATTATGTATCATCCCCAAAACTTGGGAGCGATCGACGATTTTAAAAAAATGAAAGGCCCATTCATTAAAAGCTTCATTCTGCATTTTCAACATGTCGTCCACCTCCACCGAGGAATTTTGACCAAGAAGGTGTTGAATCCGAAGTCCGCGGTAAGGCTGTTCAAAGTCCCATCCCAAATAGGTTTGGAACTCGGACCCTACAGGCCGTTGATTGGCGGAAAAAAGAAACCCATTTGAAGGATTTTCTGAAGTGAGCAAATCATTGATGCGCATCAACCGGGGCCAGTTGTTTTGGCTTTGAGTGCCATCCTCCACCACCCGACCAAATCCGTATTTTTTCTGAGGCACCAAACCTGCAGTTACAATTGCGATGTGATCCCTGTCCACAAGACTGAAATTTTGAACCGGAGTGACGTAGTCCCGCAAGAGGACTTTTGCTTCCGCGACCGATTGGGCCTGATCCAATTTCAAAAAGATTTCCAGTTCATTGGAGGGCTCATGGGCCGTCCACCGAAACGCCAGTCCACGACGGCCCTCTCGATGCACCACGGGACCAAACTGGGTCCATACCACCGAAACTTTTTCCTCTTTGCGTTTTCGAACCTTTAGAGATTCTTCTTCAACCTGTGCCTCAATCCACTTCCCATCCACCAAGTAGCGGTTGGAAGTTTCATTTTCAAATTCCAATTCAAACCAATCCACCACATCCACCGTTCCATTTGTGGAACCCCATGCGAAGTGAGAATTCATTCCCAAAATCACGCCCGGAGACGCCGGAAAGGAGGCGCCATAAACATCCAACTGACCGGGCACGTTCAAACGCATCTCCACCCAAACCGAAGGAGACTGAAGCCCAAGATGTGTGTCATTGGCCAAAATATTAAACCCCGCCCGCGTGCGCTCTTTGGACACCACCCAGGAATTGCTGCCATCTGTTTCAAAAGGTTTTAAAAATTCCGGAAAGTTTTCAAAATGAGTTTTAAAAACTTTGTAATCCTTCGATTTTTGATTGGAGGTTTGACCATTAAGATCATGAAAGAGAACATCGAATCCCGGCTCCTCAATCAAAGGGCCATAGAAATCGGGAAACAATTCTGAAGTTTGTTCCCAGCCCAATTTTTGAAAAATTTCTGTCAATTTGAGATCATAGCTTCGTGCCGCCAAATTGAAACTCATCATTTTCAAAAATTGAGCCACGCGGATTTCAGAAAATGGCGCTGGTCGAAACTGAACCACCTTGTATTCCACCGGCCAATCCTCATAGTTCAAGGACAAAATGTAAGCGTTAATTCCTTGAGTGAAGGAGGTGACCGCCACTCGACTTTTTTCTTGAGAAAGAATCTGATCCAAACTTTCCCGAGAGGCTTTGCGAAGTCCCGCCTGAATAAAAAACCGGTCTACGTTGGCGGTCCGTTTCCCGAGGATTTCAGAAAGCTGACCTCCTCCCACACGGGTTAAAATGTCCATTTGCCAAAGGCGAAACTGGGCCATCAAATACCCTTGAGCAAAATAAAGGTCCTCAAAGTTTTTTGCGAAAACATGTGGGACTTTGTTTTGGTCATAAAAAATTTCAACTTTGTCTTTCAAAAAGGTGGACTTTAATTCTTTTTTGCCAAAAGGGTTTTCTCTGGCGTTGACATAGACGCCTTGAGAAAAGCTCAGCAAAGCTCCCAGTCCTGGAACAGGCCCCACTCCCACCGAAAGGAAGTGGATCAAAATCACAAAGGCCACAGACAAAATAAAAAACTTCGAATACGCGCGCATCAGTTCCCTTACTTGGAAAGATCTAAAATCTTTTTGATCGAAGACTCGGAACCAAAGACCACCAAAATATCGTCTGGTTCAAACACATAGGACCCATCCAAAACCCCGATCACCTTATTTTCCTCCGGTTCTTTTTTCAGAGAAAAAAGCCCCGCCTTTTTCACGCTTTTAATGATCGTAATCAGGTTGATCCCGTAGTTTTTTCTCAAATTCAAATCCCCAAGGGTCTTTTTCACAAAAATCTTAGGCACATGGAGTTCGACAATGCTGTGATCTTTTGAGATTTCCAAATACTCCAAAATTCCTTTACGAATGAGTTTGTGGGCAAACTGCTCTGCAGCTTCCGCTTCTGGCAAAATCAAGTCTTCCACATTCATCAGTTTTAATAGTTTCTCGTGGGTCGGAGAAACCACTCGAGAGGAAATCTTCTTCACTCCGATTTCTTGCAGGTTGGCTGTGGCCAAAATGGAACTTTCAAAGTCTTCGCCGATGGCCACGATCACAGCATCCATATCTTCCAACCCCAAACTGGCCAAGGCGCCTTTGTCTTTGGCATCCGCCACCACTGCATGAGCCACTCGATCCCGAAGCCGTTCAACCTGGCTTTCGCGATTGTCCACGGCCAAGACCTCCGCGCCTTTTTTGGTCAGGGCCAAACTCAAATTAAAACCAAAATGACCTAAACCTAAAACAGCAAACCGACTGCGCATAGAATTCTTCCTTTAACTGACATTGATATTTTCCTTTAAAAGCTTGTAATGGGGCTCTCGGTAGCGGCTGTAAAAACTGTTCAGCACCGTAAGAAACCCAAGTCGCCCCACAAACATCATTGAGATGATCAAAAACTTTCCCCATGATGACAGATCTGCAGTGACTCCCCGTGAAAGCCCCACGGTTCCAAATGCAGAGACCACTTCAAAAATCAAATCCAAGCGGCTTTTCGAGGGCTCCAAAAGAATCAAGGCTCCGGATACCAGAATCAAAATTAAAATAGATCCAAAAATGATCGCAAAGGCTTTGTGAAGACTTGCTCGAGTGATTTCCCTTCCGAACACCACGATCCGCTGGGCGCCTTTCAAGGTGGCCGTCAAATTCAACCACGCCACAGCCACAGTTAGTGTTTTAATTCCACCCGCCGTGGACATGGGAGAGCCCCCAATCCACATCAAAAAGATCACTACAAAACAGGTTTCAAAAGACAGACTTTCGGTGGGCCAAAGATTAAAACCCGCGGTCCGAGACGTAACCGAAATAAAAGCCGACTGCCGTATCTGCTCTAAAACAGACAACCCTTGAAAAGAAGACCGGCTCTCCATCAAAAACACCAAGGAGGTCCCCAGAAACAAAAGCACAAATGTGGTCCAAAGAACCATCTTCGTTTGAATTTTCACCAGGGTTCGAGAGTTTCTGGTTTTTGTGAGCTTATCTTTAAGAACTCCCAGAAGATTGTAAAAAACCGGGTACCCAATCCCCCCGGCCACAATCAATCCCATGATCACAATGGAATACATTTCATTGGCGCGGACGGTTTCTGCATAGAGACTCTGTGAAAATAAAGAAAACCCCGCATTGCAAAAAGCGGAAATGCTGTGAAAAGCCGCACTCAAGAACAAATGAAAATCAAAATGAGTCAAACTTCCGCCACGGGAAATGTACAAAAGTGTGGCGCCAACCCCTTCGGCAATCAAAGTGTAAAAGGTCACCTGAAATAATATGTTACCCACTTTTCCCAAACGCTCTTCAGCCAAAAGTTCCGAAAAAAGAATGCGCTCTTTCATCGCCAAACCGCGAGAAAAGAGAAATCCAAAACTCATGGTGATGGTCATAATCCCCAGGCCACCAATTTGAAAGAGCATGGCAATCAAAGTCTGCCCCATGGGAGTAAAATCTTTTTGAGTGTCCAACACCACAAGCCCCGTCACACACACCGCACTGGTCGATGTGAAGAGGGCATCCAACCACCCGATGCCATTCACCGTCGCATTGGGAAGCTTTAGCAGTGCCGCCCCTAACAAAATGGGCGTGGCAAAACTGACCACCATCAACCGGCTGGGAGTCATTTCATAGTGGGAAAGAACTTCCGATCCTCTCAATGAGCGAACCATTTGCGCAGAAAAAATTAAAGTTTGAGTGAGGGCCAAATAGGCAATGGCAATGTTTCGAACGTCCAACTGCGTGAGCTGGTTTGGAAGAAAGTAGGAAATGATCTCTTCTGAAAACAACGTCATAAAAAGCAGAACAACAAACAGGATTTCCATGCGGCGGGATCGAAAATGCAACTTGATCTGAGGACAAAAAAGAAATCTCAAAAACTCTTGAAGGATAAAAACCAAGGCGATTCCATAAAGGGCATACCCCAGCATTTCATAGATTCTGGGTTCTAGAGGAAATCCATAGTAAAAAATAAAAATTCCCACACAGGAAACCCCCAAGATCATCACCGCTCGGTCCAACAGACCAGAGGCCTTTTCATAGAGGGGCTCAAATCGCGAAAGCATGGCCCGATTAAACTATCAAACGGATGCGGTGTCATGATCAAAAGATTGGTTTTTAGGGCTGGTCTTTAAAATGCAAATAAATCATTCTAGGAACCCAGAAAGGTGAACTTCTATGAAATCCACACTTCTAATGCTGACAGTTTTGATCCTAGGGACATGGGGTTGCCCATCTTTGGCACAACCCCTTGAACAAAATTCTCACTACCGAATCTTGGCGCTCACCACCAATGATGAAGCCGAAATTCACTCTTTGACCCTTTTAGATTTGGAGCGCACTCAAATCGGATTTTGCCAAAACGAAGACAATACGCAAACCTGCCTCAGCACAGATCCCGACCGACTGACACTTCGAGCCCTTCAAGATTCACAAGATAAGGTGGTTTCTGCACTGAACGAAAGACTTCGCCAGTGGACCTTTCTTCGCAAAAGCTGGAGTGCCCGTTTGGGATTTCGGCGAACCCATCCAAAGCAAATGGACATTGTCGCCCTCCAGCAAATGATTGATGAGATCTCCTCTCAAGGCTTGGTTCACTGGGTTCTATTGACCGAGGAAAATCAATCCTCTGTCCCCCCACTCTTTTCCAATCAACATGCTCTCAAAGAAGTTTTTGTCACAATCAAAAGGGCCCTTGGCGGAAAACAAAATCGCCTGCTGATTCCTTCAAGCTAAATTGCAGGCCACTTTAAACTTGAAATATTATGTTGAGCAGACCAACTTCCGCCGCGAAGAAACGATGAAAAAGGGGAAATGTTCTCACTTTGAGACGTCGAACTTTTAGTGAATTCTCAGCCCTTAGTCAGGTGTTGAACTTTTAAATGAATACAAGGCCATCTCCTTTGGCCGTATAATTGCTTTATATCCAGTGAGGGAGATGCCTTTGAGCATCATTGGGGGTTCACGTGTCTAGGAATTTCAAATCCTTGAAAATGGGTTTTGCTTTCGCGTTTGCAGTGACGGGCCTACTGATTGGTTTTCAAAACTGCTCTGGAGTGAATTTTGTGGAAGCTCCTCCCCCTTCCCATTCATTGAGCGCAAATGCCACACCCGAATCCCTTCCCCATCCGATTGCCTGTGTGGCCAATGAGGCGGACAAAGTTCAATTGAAAATCAAGTGGGATTGGTATCCCTTATTGGATCAGACCAAACCTGAAAATTTTCCGGAATTTTCTCAAGTGATGATGACTCCACTGGTTGCAGATCTCAACAATGACACCATTCCTGAAGTGGTGTTCACCACGTTCACAACGGATTATTCGAAATTGGTTAAAGGCAGTAGCCAATCCATCTACAATCAAAACGGTGTTCTTCGCATCGTGGACGGAAGAACAGGTCAAACCATTAAGTCTGTCGGGGAACTTTCCCTCGCGCCTTTTGGAACCGGACAACCTTTGCTGGTGGATTTGGATGGCGATCTCAAAAAAGAAATCCTTTACGCCCATCACACCCTGACAAAAATCATTGCGCTAAACTTTGACGGAAGCTTTCGTTGGGAAATGGACACTCATCGCAGTGTGGGGCGCAACAACTTGGCCTCTTACAAAGACGCCTCAGGCAAAGTCCATATGTCCGTAGATGGAATTTTATTTTCAGAAAATGATTCCAATCATCAGCCTCAAATCCAAAGGGATCTTGGCGGCGGAGCTTTCACTCAGTTCTTCTTCCCATTGAGCCCAGAACAAACAGACAAACCTAAGCTCTTTACTTCGAAGGGCGTGTTTGATCCTGAAACTGGGAACTCAATCTTTCAATATCCCTTTAGCGCCTATGTGGCCGCAGCAGAACTCAATCCCAACTACGCCGGGTACGAAGTTGTGGGTATGAGCAATGGAAACTTTTTTATCACTAGCCCCAGCGAAGGCAAAGTGATCGTCAACAAAGATCTCAGTGGCATCAACGAACTTCTGTGTGGAAGTGGTCGCGTGGGCGGAGGAACACCCACCGTCGGAAACTTTGATGACAATCCAGAAACCGCGGAAATTGCGGTGGCAACGGGCCGGTACCTTTCTATCTTTGACAGCAATGCCGAACTGATTGCCAAATATGAAACTCAAGATTGTTCAAGTCTTGTCACGGGAATCAGCTCCTTCGACTTTAATGGCGATGGAAAAACAGAGATCCTTTATGCGGACGAAAAATATCTGCGCGTGTTTGAACTTCGCGGAAATGAACTTGTCGTCGTAAAATCCGAAGTCAATCCTTCAGGAACTCTGTTTGAATTTCCTGTGGTTGTAGACGTCGACGGAAACAACGATTCTGATTTGATCTTGGCTTCAAACAACTATGCCGTCGGTGGCCTCTACCGAGATGCCGAAGACCAAAACGCCAAAGAGATTGCAAAAAACATCACCGGCGTGCGTGCGTTCTCCTCTGCGACCGATCATGGATGGATGCCCACCAATCCATCTTGGCCACAGTTTTCTTACAATCCATTGATGGCGCTTCGAGACCAGGATCAAAAAGGAAGTAAATCCTATTTCGAGGGCTATTTGGCGCGCACATTCGGCAGAAACTCGCAGCTCTCTATTTTTGAGCCTTCTTGCGTGAATGAGTGATTGAATGAAGAAAGTGAAAACTGGTTGGGATAAGCGGATTCGAACCGCTGACCTCTACCATGTCAAGGTAGCGCTCTAACCAACTGAGCTATATCCCAACAAAGGATAGAGGAATTTGGCCCCAAAACCGGGGCCCTGTCAATGAATCAGAACTCCTTTTCGAAGTCCTCGCACCACTTGTAAAAAAAATCTTCCAAACTCCCCTCACCACCCACAGCGTGAATGATTTGACCAGTCACTCCACAAGGACGAATGCATTCAAAAAGCTGTGGGTCATTTTTCAAGTTGATCGCCAGCCCAAATGTGGACACTCCTCTTTCCAGTCGAATCCCTATGGACGCAACCTTGCCCACCTCGGAATAGACTCCGGCACGTTCCATGGACACTTGGAACTGATGGTTGGGCGAGCACTTCTGCAGAGTTCTTTGAGTGACTTTCAATTGTCGTTCGACCCAGCTTCTCACACCGATTTCAAAAACTTTTATGTTACATATCGGATAAATGACCAATTGCCCCGGAGAGTGAAAGGTCGCCTTTCCACCACGAGGCACTCGATAGGTCGGCCATTTGGCCGCTTGCACGACCTCTTGAGCCTCTTTTGCCGATCTTCCAAGGGTGATGACAGGATCAAACTCAAAACCTAATATTTGAGGGTTCTCATGGCTTAAAAGAACCGCCTCTTCTTGAAGCCCAAGGGAATCTTGGTAGTTGGTCTTTCCATAAAAACGAGCCCTGAATTTCATGAACTGACACAACCGAATCCCATTTCAAATTTCAATTCTCGTTGTGTCATTATACATTCCATCCCAAGTTCCCTTTAAAATCTTCGAACAGTCCTCGCTTCGCTGCGGAACTCGCTTTTAAAGAAAACTTGGGATGGAATGTATAAAAGACATTACAGGTATCATTGAAAACTCAAATGGAATTCGGGCAGGTCAGTAGAGTTGAACCAGGTCGTTTTCTTTAAAGCCATTTCCAGAGTGAATGACCGTCACGGCGCCGTCTTTGCCAAAATAGCTGACCACTTCCAAAAGGCCTTTCATGCGCCCCGGAGCGGTTCCAATAAAACGACCAGTTTCCGGGTCGAAAATTTCGGAGCCTTCCTCGGTGACCTTCAAAAGATCTCCCACTTGAATTCCCGAAAGTCGACCAGCATTCACATAAACCTTTTCACCACTGACCATGGCCACTCGGCCTTCCCAACTGAGCTTGTCCACAGCGGATATCACCTGGGGAAGCAGGCTCATATAAGCTCTGCGCGTGGACTCCATGATCATCTGAGGATCGTCCGCCGAAATCTTTGAACGACCACCCATTTGCGTGGCCGAAGCCTCTTCTTTGGCCGTTGCCACTTGATTGAAGATTTCACGCCCGCTTCGCCCAGCTACGATTCTCAAGCGCACTTTGGCTTCCACCAAGACTTTCTCCTGACGAAAGACCCCAATGCTGTCTCCCATCTTACGCGCATTCAAATCCATCAATTTTCCTTCAATGACCGCTGAAACTCCCAAAGGGGAAACCACTCGAGAGATGCGATTTAAGTCATATTCCTGATCTTCCTTAAGAAATTCTTTAGGATCCCCAGGGAAGTCCGAAAGGGCCACCAAAACGAATTGCCCAGTTCGCCCAAGCTCCTGAAGCAAAGTCTCACGGGCCACTTTTGAGGTTTCCCCCATGCGGTTCAAATCCTCATCCAAGAAAGGCAGCACCAAAATCCGATGGCGCATGCCCGTTTCACCTCGAGCATCCACAGACACATCTCGCATCTGGGGGCCACTGGGCGCTCTTGAAATGGGCCGAAGAGCCGAACAGGCCGTAAGAGCCACAAATAAAATAAAGAAAGAGGTTTTTAATAGAAACGCGCGCATGGAATTATTTTAGCGTTTTTTCAGCTGGAGTAAAATTTCATTTCCGTCATTCAGACTCACACGGTGCTGAAAGTCCTGAAATGAAAGGGTTTCCAACAATCGAACCAAAGCTTCTGGACTTTGTGCGGACTCCGCTTTGAAAGTAAACTCGCCACGCTTCAGCTCTTGAGGCTTCATCCCTCTCAAATCTCCAATTCCACTTCCCAATTGGTCTTTGATTTTTGCCAACTGTTTGGGAGTGAAAGCCCCTCGAACCGTCAGCAAAAAAGGCTTTGCGTTTAATGTCCCTTGAGTTTGAGCCTCTATAACGGGCTTCATCACCGCTGCAACCACATCTGAATCTTTGGCTTCCTCACCTTGCACTTCATCTAAAATTCTTTGTGCGGGAACCTGGACCCATTGCCCGTGATAGATCTTTCCCTTAGAGCCGGGCGCGATCAGTCCATAAAAAACCAAAGTGAATCCCAATTGATTTCCCATTTGCACAAGTTCTTCTCTGGCAAATCCCGACTTTCGAAATTCCGGAGGCAGATTTTGAATCACACTTTTTGGCGAGGCCACTTCAATCCCCCGCGAAACCAATTGGGCCGCAAGAGATTTGAAAATGGAGGCCACCTCCTCTGGCATCTTCGCTTCGGAGCGAGCCCACCACGGCCCGACGCCCACTGCACGGTCTTTGTCCTCAAGTAAGATCAAAGCACGCAAGGAGCGGCGGCTGAGCTGCATCAAACCTGACTCTCTCAACAGACGGTCAAAGGCGTCCGCTGAATATCCCAAGGACACATCCAACTTGGTCACATTCTCCTCACTGCGAAAGCCCTTGCCTCGAACCGAAAGAATGTACTTCGAAGAATTTTTGAGAATTTCGGAATCAAAACGAGAATGATTTTTGTCAAAAAAATCTGCGCCCAAACGCGCGATGGCGAGTTCTTTACTGAGCTCCTCAATGGCTTTTTGAAATCCTTCATTGCGAGCTTCTGCACTTCGAGAGGAAACATCCACACTGATTTCTCGAGTTTCTGAGCTTTGCGCGGTGCCCACTTCACTGCTCAGAAAAAAGAAAACTGAACAAATCCCCAAACCACATCTTAAGATCTTCTTTGCCTTCATAGGGTAAAGCTTAGTCAACTCTCAGGGATACGGCAAATTTTAATGACCTAGGCCAAGGATTTAGTTTATACTTGAATTCTACTTTTACGCCTTCAAAGATAACTTGAAGGTTTTCTTTAAAAAGGTGGACGACCATGTTGGATTACGATCGTAAAAAATTGGGAAAGTTCTTGAAGACTCAAAGAGTTAAAGCAGGCCTGACGCAAGGTGAAGTTGCCCAAAAATTAGGATATTCAAGCCCTCAATTCATCTCCAACATCGAAAGAGGGCTCTCCGTGATTCCTCTAAAAACTTTGGCCGTGCTTGTCAGCGAATACGGCATCAATCAAGAGCTCGTGATCAAGACCATCATGGACAGCCAGCGCCAAATCTTGAGAAAGCACCTATCCAAAGCCCGATAAGACGCGATTTTCCCCCGTTTTCTCAGGATCAACTTGTTTTATCTCTGACGAAAAGATTAATGTAAGAGCCATATGCCGAACAGTGGAGATATAGCTCCAGAGTGGGATGAATTGGCCCTAGAAGTGGGAAAATTCATGCGCTACTGGGGATTCAAAGTGATCCATGGGCGCATTTGGACGCACATCTTTTTGTCCAAAAAGCCCTTGGACGCAGGAACATTGATGGAAAGGTTTGGCCTTTCCAAAGCTTTGATGAGTCTTTCGCTCAAAGACCTACTGACTTACAAGGTGATTCTGGAAGGACCCAAAAGCGACAAGGGCACGCAGACCTATGTGGCCAATCCAAACATCTTAGAAGTGATACTGAATGTTCTTCGCCGCCGCGAGAAACGCATGCTGGCCGAACTGAAAACTTCCCAGGAACTTCTTTTATCGGTGGCTCGAAAAAATGAAGAACCCCTAGCGCTCAATTTGGAAAACTTAGAGGCCATGGGAGAAATGATCACTCAAGCCCAATGCACCTTGGAAGCTATGCTGGAACTGTCCAACATCGACTTCAAGAGTTTTGAGTTTTTGAACCAAATTTCTTCCACACCACTTGAGAGCGATAGCTAAAGATTTTTTCCACGTCCTGACGGACAAAAGCGAATCCACCCATCCGCCCCATAGACCCCAAAGGCAGTTGAAAACGCACGCGATCGGTCAACAAGGTCCCACCTCGAAAAGGCTTCAATCCGTGATGATGAACCCATCTCTTATAAGGACCCGACAATTGCTCGTCCACGAACTCATGAGGAGGATCCCAATCTCGAATGCGGGTTTTCCATTTAGCGGGCACACCGTGGATTTTTAATTTGTAGTCAATCAAAGTTCCCTCTTCGATCGCCTCCGTAGATTTCCCAAGCACTTTAAAATTTAAATTTTTGGGGGTGATTTCCTCCAGATTGGTTTCACTGCTGAAAAAGTCCCAAATGTCTTCGGGTTTTTGAGGCACCCACAGATGGGTTAAAAGTCGCGCTTCATTTTTTTTCAAATCTCCATACAAATCTTCCAAGGCGCTCTCGAGAGTTTGAAATTGAAAACTCTTTGGATTTCTTTTTTCCGAAACCACTCTTTGAGAAAACAAAAGCGCCTCAGACATTTCGCCATAAACCGCTTTCAAAACAAATTTCGGAACCGGCGCAAAAGCCTTGACCTGAAAGGCTTTGGCCAAAGCTTTCGTCAATTCTTTATTGGTGACCGGGTGAGGTGCGCAAAGATTAAAAATCCCTTCCATGTCTTGATGAGAGAGACTGTCACTGACAAAATTCACCACATCCTGAATGTGGATCCAGCTCAAAAACTGTTCACCATCACCCAGCTTGCCTCCCACTCCAGACCGAAAAACCCTCTCCAAACGATCTAAAAAACCATGGCACTCACCAAGCACAACGCCCAGACGAGGGATCACCAATCTCGCTTGAGGAATTTTCTCAAGCACTTCCCTTGCGGTTTCTTCCCACTCTGCGCACAGTTCCGCAAGAAAGCCCTCTCCTTGAGAGGAAGTTTCCGTTAAAACATCGTCCGCTCGATCGCCATAAAATCCCACCGCAGAAAAGCTCACAAACACCTTTAACTTTTCTCCCGAATCCTCCAAATCTTCGAAGGATCGAATCAAGTCATGGGTGGACTGGACGCGAGAATCTCTCAAATTCTTTTTTCTCTTCTCTGTCCACGGCGCATCCGCAATTCCTTCTCCCATCAAATTGACAACGGCTTCTACACCTTCCAATGCCTGAGCGGACACGCGGCCCTTTCCTGACCATTGAAAAACTTTTGCCGGATAGGACAAACGTGCACCCGCGGTTTCCACGTTTCGAGTCAGAACCACCAAATCATGGCCCTGCTCCGAGAGCTTTCGCCCCACTTCATTTCCGACAAATCCCGTTCCTCCTGTGAGCAAAACCTTCATTTTTTTGACTCCATATTTTCTTTGTAGGCTTTGAGTGCCCGCCTTCGCGCAAATTCATGATCCACCATGGGCTCCACATACTTTTCAGATTTCCATTCTGGCACCCATTGAGTCACATACTCTTCGTCGGGATCGAATTTTTTAAACTGAGTGGAGGGGTTAAAAATTCGAAAATAGGGAGCGGCATCCACTCCGGTTCCCGCCGCCCATTGCCAGTTGCCCACGTTTGAGGCCAATTCGAAATCCAAAAGATGTTTTGCAAAAAATCGTTCTCCCCACTTCCAAGAGATCAAAAGGTGTTTGCAAAGAAAGCTGGCCACAAGCATGCGCACCCGATTGTGCATGTAACCCGTTTGCACCAATTCTCTCATCCCCGCATCCACCAAAGGATATCCTGTCTTCCCTTCGCACCACCTTCGAAAATCCTCTTGATCTTCTCTCCAAGGGATTTTGCTGTATGTGGATTTAAAAACTTCATTTTCAGAATGGGGAAAGTGAAACAAAATCATCATAAAAAACTCGCGCCAGATCAATTCATTGAGCCAATCTTTTGAATTTTCACGAGCCACCTGTACACAGTGGCGCACGCTGACGGTTCCAAACCGCAAATGCAAACCAATCCTTGAAGTGCCATGCTCAAGCGCTGGAAAATTCCGAGTTTCTCCGTATTCCTTAAGTCTTGATTTGTAGAGGGATTTCCCGGGGAAAGAAATATTCGACTTATGAAAACTTAAGTCTTTCAAAGATTGGAGAGAGGTGGGCTTTTGTTTATAGACGTGATCCAAATGATCTTCGCTGCGATGAGGGTCCAAGTCTTTTGATTTTAATTTTTTCTTCCAAGATTTCGAAAACGGCGTAAAGACCAAGTAAGGCGTGGAATCGCTTTTCAAAACTTCATCTGGACCGAAAATCACCTGATCTTTAAAGCGCTTGAGAGATTTCCCCTTGGACTCTAAAAATGCCTGCACCTTTCCGTCACGGAGCAAAGCATAGGGTTCATAGTCCTCATTGGTGTAAACGGATTGGATCTCGTATTCCTTCAGTAATTTCTCGAAAACTTTTAAGGGTTCATCGAAAAAAATCTGAATCGAAGCCTTTTGCTTTTCCTGAAGGCTCTCGTTGATTTCCTGAAGTTTCTTAAAGATGAACTCCACCCGCGCATCGGATGCGTTCTCCAATCGACCTAAAATCAGTGGATCAAAAATAAAGATGGGAAGCACCGGCATCTCACCCATCAAAGCCTCATAGAGGCCCTTGTTGTCCTTCAATCTCAGGTCTCTTCGAAACCAGAAAATATTTAAGCGAGGCTTTTTTTGACACGCGTTCATCCGAAAAAGAATAGCAGTTTAAGTTTTCTTAAACTACGTTTTATTTCCAACGCGAACTCAAATCACTTGGACAATTTTTCTCGAATCTGGCCTTCCACATCAATGCCAAGCAGACGCAAGACTTCGACCAAATCGCTGGCACGAACCTCACTTTTTCCGCGAAAAAATCGATTGATGGAAATTCTTGAAATTCCTGCAGATTTTCCGATCTCAGTCTGCTTCACCTTCATTTTCTTGGACAACTTCCCGACCAAAGGCCCCAATGCCAAGTCCTGATAGGGTGAAGTGGTCAAAACTTCCTCCGGCTGTTTCAGTGCGATCAAATTCATAGAGTTCCCCCTCATTTTTAAGTTTTCCGAAGCCTTTCGGGGTCATTCTGTCCCCAAGCAGCCAACACTCCTTAGGAATTGCAAAGAAAAGACCAACTTTTTGGGGTCAAAATGTTCAAAACGCCCGTCAGCATTTGATCTCCTGGAAGAGCATGGCTATCAAAGAAGGCGTCTTTAAAGGGAGTGGTTATGAAAAATCTTTGGATTCTTGCATTTTTGATTTCTTTTTCCGGTGGAGCTTATGGGGCGGTTGTAAACTTGGAGTGTCGCGGGCAGGGTTACGATCACAAGGTGGATGCATTCCACGGCATTTATGTTTCTCTCCATAAAAGAATTCAAATCACCACGTCTTCCAAAGAATATCCCTTCCTTTCGAAGGATCCTTTGATGAGCACAGATTTGGGAGCCATTGATCCTCAATTTTTTCCGGTGGAAGTTTCTGAGAGTGGCAAAAGCCTTTATGCATATGTCTCCACATACGAAAGATTCTCAGGACATCTGCAGTTGGTTTTTTCTAAAAGCCTGAACGGGAATCCTCGAAAAGTTCAATTGACCGCCACCTATGATGACGGCGATGGCTTTGGCTTTCAAAACCGCTCTTACACCTGCGCCCTCACCCACGACTGATTGGGCCCCCCGCGAAAAAGTACCTGCTTCCGT
>DKGG01000019.1:0-102123 GCA_002453155.1 Bdellovibrionaceae bacterium UBA6776 | reverse complement strand
ACGGAAGCAGGTACTTTTTCGCGGACTAGTGGGTGGCGATGTGGATTTTTCGGGGGTCTTCGACGACGCCCAGAAGTTCTTCAAAAAACAGGGGCGAGGGCTTCACTCCCCGAGTCCCTTTGATTTCAAGACCAACGATTTTGTTGAGATCTTTCAACTCCAAGGCCAATTCGAATCCGGTTTCGCCATTGTGTTTTTGCATCACTTCGTGAAGCAAACTCAATTTGGATTCCAAACCAGAATTGATCAGCACGGATATTTTTTTGATCTTTTCGTAAACTCCTGCCAATGGCTTCACTTCTTCCATAATCAACTTTTGCCCACCGCCTTCATCTTTTTCCAGCGCGCCCACCACAATCACCGGATCATCGGTTCTCAAGCGGCTTTCGTACTCTGCAAAGGTGTTGGGGAAAATCACGGTTTCAATGGAGCCGGAAAGGTCTTCAAATTGACCAAAGGCCATCCGCGTTCCTTTTTTGGTAATCAGTTCACGAGTGATGTGAAGCAGCCCAAGCATTTGCACTTTGGATTTTGTTTCCAATGCACCAAGGCCTTCCACTTTGCCGGTCACCCAATCTTTAAACAAAGGATCTAATCCTTGAAGGGGATGATCTGTCAGAAAAAATCCTAAGACTTCTTTTTCAAGTCCGAGGCGAACCATTTTTGGAAAGGTGGGAAGAGGATCCAATTGAATGGCTTCGCCGACCACCTCTTCTTCCACCAAGGAGAAAAGTGAAACCTGACCCATCTCTTTTTCTTCACGGGACTTTTGAGCGCGTTCAATGTATTTGCTGTAGCCACTCAATAGCTCGTTTCGATTGTGGCCAAATCCATCCAAAGCTCCCGCTTTGATCAAAGATTCCAAAGTCTTTTTGTTCACACGCTTCAAATCAATGGATTCAAAAAACTGCGCCAAGTTTTCAAAGCGTTTTCCTGGAAGAGCCTCTCTGGCTTCTACGATGCTTTCCGCAGCCCCTTGCCCCACGCCCTTAATCGCTCCGAAAGAAAAATAAATTTTGTCTCCATCCACAGTGAATCGATACTCCGAAGAATTCACATGGGGTGGAAGCACTTCAATCTTGTGCTTCCAAGCATCTTTGACGTACTTGACGATGCCATCGGTCTTGTCCATCTCTGTATTGAGAAGAGCCGCAAAAAATTCCACCGGATAGTAGTGCTTCAGCCAGGCGGTTTGTGCAGTAATCACACAATAGGCGGAAGCATGGGATTTGTTAAAACCATACTTGGCAAATTCCGCCATCAAATCAAACAGCTCTTCAGCCTTTTGAGCATCAAAATTATTTTCCTTGGCCCCTTTTAAAAAGCGTGCCTTTTGCCGAACCATTTCTTCGGCAATCTTTTTTCCCATAGCTCTTCGGAGCATGTCCGCTTCACCCAAAGAGTAGTTGGCAATCTTAGCCGCCACCAACTGTACTTGCTCTTGGAAAACAATCACCCCATAGGTCTCTTCCAAGATGGGTTCCAGTTCCGCAAAAAGATATTTGACCTTTTTCTTTCCACTCTTCTTTTCCAACCACTCCGGAATCATCTCCATAGGACCAGGTCGGTAAAGTGCTGTGATGGTCACCAAATCTTCAAAACGATCGGGCTTGGCCCTTCGGGTCAGGTCTGTAATTCCCTCGCCTTCAAACTGGAACACTCCAAGGTTGTCCCCTTGTCCAATCAGTTCATAGATTCCAGGATCAGAAAGGGAGATGTCTTTGGGAGAAAGTTTTTTGCCCCGATTTTTTTGAATCAAACGAAAGGCATCCTGAATATGGGTCAATGTTTTCAAACCCAGAAAGTCGAACTTGATCAGTCCGATTTTTTCGGCGTGCTTCATGTCGTATTGAACGACGTTCTCGCCATTGGCCCCACGGCACAAAGGCGCCAGATCCACAATTTTCCCATCCGCAATCACAACCCCTGCGGCATGAATCCCAGCATGTCGAACCAAGCCTTCAACCTTTAATGCCAAATCCATCAAGGTTTGAATCTTAGGGTCTTGCTCCATCAATTCACGAAGCCTGGGTTCCGTATCAATGGATTCTTGAATTCCAATTCCCAATTTGTCCGGAATCAATTTGGAAATCACATCCACTTCACTGAAGGTCATTCCCATCACCCGCCCCACATCTCGAATGGCCGCGCGGGTTTGAAGCTTTCCGTAAGTGACAATCTGAGAGACGGAATCTCCACTGTATTTTTGAGTGACATAGTCGATCACTCGACCACGGTTGTCCTGACAAAAATCGATATCAAAATCCGGCATGGAAATCCGTTCCGGATTCAAGAATCGTTCAAAAATCAATTTGTTCGGAAGAGGATCCAAATCGGTAATAAACAAAGTGTACGCGACTAAGGATCCCGCTCCGGAACCCCGACCCGGCCCCACTGGAATGTCGTTTTCCTTGGCCCACTTGATGAAATCTTGAACGATCAAGAAGTATCCGTTAAAGCCCATACCATCGATCACACCCAACTCGTAATCCAAGCGTTTGACGTATTCGGGTTTTTCGCTTTCGGGAACTTCTTCTCCTCGGGCTTTCGCTTCTTCGTAGCGAATTTCCAAACCCTTATAGGCCAGGCTTCGGATCTCTTCGGTCAGGGACCGCCCTTCCTGGGTGGGATAACTGGGAAGATGATAGATCGGACGGCCCTCTTCATCCTTCAGTCGAAATTTTACGTTACATTGATCCGCAATCTTTAAAGTGTTCTCTAAAAGTTCGGGATCGTCCCGAAAAAGACCGCGCATGGCTTCGGGTGATTTGAAATAAAATTGATCCGAGCCCAAACGAAATCGGTTCTCATCCATTAAGGTTTTGTTGGTCCCCACACAGATCAAAACCTCTTGAGCCAACTGGTCTTCTTGGTGCTGGTAAAAAACTTCATTGGATGCCACCAAAGACAAACCAAACTCTTTGCCCGCCTCTTTCAAAAAGGGAGTGTACTCTTCCCAACCAGGAACACCGGTTTTGCAGACTTCCAAATGAAAATCGGATCCATAAATCTCTTTAAAAATCTCAATGCGCTTTTTGGCTTCTTCCGCGCCTTTTTCCCGAAAGTGATAGGCCACATCTCCCATCAATCCACCGGAAAGAGCAATCAAGTTGGAACTGTGCTCTTTTAAAACTTCCAAATCCACACGGGGCTTGTAGTAAAATCCCTCTTTAAAACCAATGGTCGATATGCGACACAGGTTTTGGTAGCCCTCGAAGTTTTTTGCCAAAAGGACCAGCCGCGTATTTGGAGATTGATTGTCCCGATCCTCCCCTTTTACAAAACGACCTTTAGGCGCAAGGTAAACTTCCAAACCCAAAATGGGCTTCACCCCTTCGGCCAAACAGGAGAAATAAAACTCCACCGCTCCGTACATGTTTCCAAAATCCGTAATCGCAAGAGCCGGCATTCCCATTTCGGCAGCCGCCTTTGCAAGCTTCTTTGAAGTGCACGTGGCTTCTAAAAGAGAGTATTGGGTGTGAACATGAAGGTGAACAAATGACATCCGCTTTCAATCACTCCCACTCAATGGTTCCAGGAGGCTTGGAAGTCACATCATAGACCACCCGATTCACCCCTTGAACTTCGTTTGTGATGCGATTGGAAAGCTTCGACAAAAACTTGTGATCAAAATCAAACCAGTTTGCAGTCATCCCATCCACACTGGTCACCGCTCGCAACGCCAGAACCGCATCATAGGTTCTGCCATCCCCTTGCACGCCCACAGTTTTCACCGGAAGAAGCACACTGAACGCCTGCCAGATTTGATCGTAAAGACCACTGCCTTTTAATTCTTTGATATAAATGTCATCGGCCTCTTTGAGAATTTCCAAACGCTCTTTGGTGACTTCACCAAGAATTCGAATGGCCAGTCCTGGACCTGGAAAAGGGTGTCTCCACAAAAACTTGTGGGGCAGTCCCAACTCATCGCCAAGTCGGCGCACTTCATCTTTAAAAAGTTCCTTTAAAGGTTCCACCAATTTCAGGCCCAAATCCTTTGGAAGGCCGCCCACATTGTGATGGGATTTGATGGTTACACTTTGACCGCGCGGGCTCACACTTTCAATCACATCGGGATAAAGAGTCCCTTGAGCCAACCAATCGCAGTCCCCAATGTCTTTGATTGCATCTTTAAAAACATCAATAAACAAATGCCCAATCTTTTTTCGTTTCTCTTCTGGATCTGTCAATCCTTTAAGACCTGACAAGAATCTTTCTTCTGCCTGCACGCCTTTTACATTCAGACCCAATTCCTTGTACATCTCCAAAACATCTTCGAATTCATTTTTTCGAAGAAGACCCGTGTCCACAAAAACGCAGTGAACCCGGTCGCCCCCCAAAGCTTGAGTCAGCAAAGTGGCTGTAACTGTGGAGTCCACACCTCCACTGAGAGCGCACAACACATGATCCGATTCACCCACTTGATTTTTTAAGTCCTCAAGCAAATGGTCTTTTATGGATTGAGTGGTCCAATTCTTCTTCATCCCACAAAAATCTTCAGCAAAACTTCTTAAAAGATCACTGCCATGATCCGTGTGCGCCACTTCGGGATGAAACTGCAACGCCCAAAATTTTTCGCCCTTCAGTGCGGCTGGATGTCCGCCTTCACTGCGGCCAATGATCTCTGCACCCACAGGAGGTGTCTCCACCACATCTCCATGACTCATCCAAACCGAGTGAGAGTGTTCGAAATTTGAGAAATGCTCGGTCCAGTGCACATGGGCGTGACCGTATTCTCTTTGCTTGGAGGGCGACACCTTCCCTCCCAGTTGATGGGTCAGAAGCTGCATGCCGTAGCAGATGCCAAGCACCGGAGCCATTTCTAAAAGCTCTTTCACATCCCGTTGAGGTGAGTTCTCCCCAAATACAGAGGAAGGGCCCCCACTTAAAATGATTCCTAAAGGTTTCTTTTCTTTCAACACATCCAAATCAATGTTGTAAGGCAAAAGCTCAGAGAAAAATCCCAGTTCACGAAAACGCCGAGCAATCAACTGAGTGTATTGGGAACCAAAATCTAAAATGACAAGGCCGCGGGTCTCACTCATATTCTTCCAATCTGTAGTTGGGAGCTTCTTTGGTGATGCTCACATCGTGCACATGGGACTCTCTCAAACCTTGAGGAGACACGCGCACAAACTTTGCTTTTTTCTGAAGATCTTGAATGTGAGTGGCCCCCAAATATCCCATCCCGGATCGAAGACCTCCCACCAACTGATGCAAGATGCCTCTTGCAGATCCGCGGTAAGGAACTTTTCCTTCGATGCCTTCTGGAACCAGTTTGTCCAATTCGGTCACATCCGACTGGCCATAGCGATCTTTCGATCCTTTTTTCATGGCGCCAAGACTTCCCATTCCACGATAAACTTTATAGGTCCGACCTTGATATAAAATAGTCTCGCCAGGGCTCTCGTCCGAACCCGCCAAAAGGTTTCCGATCATCACTGTGTTCGCACCCATCGCAAGGGCTTTTGTAATGTCACCGGAAAATTTAATTCCACCATCGGCGATGATGGACTTACCCTTCTTCCGAGCCACTTCCGAACACTTCATCACCGCTGTGATCTGAGGCATGCCCACACCGGACACAATCCGCGTGGTGCAGATGCTTCCGGGTCCCACACCCACTTTCACCACATCGGCTCCGGCATTCATCAACTCTTCCGTGGCTTCGGGAGTAACTACGTTCCCCCCCACCACAACCACATCTTTGTAATTGGAGGAAATCCATTTCACCACAGACAAAACATTTTTCGAGTGACCGTGAGCCGTATCCACACAGATCACATCCACACCTTGGTGCACCAAAGCCTCTACGCGTTCTTGAGATGTGCCGTCGGTTCCAATGGCCGCACCCACAACCAATCGGCCATGGGAATCTTTGGTCGCTTGAGGAAAGGTCTGCGCCTTTTCAATGTCTTTAATTGTAATCAGTCCGCACAGCCGATTTTCTCGGTCCACCACCGGCAATTTTTCAATGCGATGTTTTTGCAGAATCCCTTTGGCCTGCTCCAAAGTGGTTCCTACCGGAGCTGTGACCAGTTCTTCTTTTTTGGTCATGATATTTTTAATGGGCTGAGCGGTGTTGGTTTCAAATCGCAAATCTCGGTTGGTCAAAATTCCAACCAGCTCTCCGTTTTGAGTGATGGGTACTCCGCTGATGGAATACTTTTGCATCATGCTCAATGCGGCTTCTACACTTTGATCTGGCCCTAAAGTGATGGGATCCGTAATCATTCCACTTTCGTACTTCTTCACCTTTTCCACTTCAAAGGCTTGAGCCTCGATGCGCATGTTTTTATGAATGATTCCAAGCCCACCCATTTGGGCCATGATTCGCGCCACTCGATTTTCGGTGACGGTGTCCATGGCCGCAGACAAAATGGGCATTTTCAAATGCATGTCTTTTGCAAAAAAACTTTCGCAAGACACTTCAGAAGGAACCACTTCCGAGTATTGAGGAATCAGCAGGATGTCATCAAATGTTAAAGCGTGTTCTATATCCAAGAATTCCTCCTTTGTAAGATTATTCGTACCACTCGGTGTACTTCATATAGTTGTCCGCAGACTGATCTAAAAACTTCAATTCTTTTTCATTAAGGGGGCGAATGGTTTTTGCCGGCCTTCCAAGAATCAGCCATCCAGACTCGAACTTTGACCCTTCGGTCACCAGAGAACCGGCACCCACCACACAGCGTTCAGGAATGTGAGAATCATCCATCAGGATGGATCCCATTCCAATCAAACACAAATCATCCACCCGGCAACCATGAAGAATCACCGAGTGCCCAATGGTTACACGGTTGCCAATTTGAGCCGCGGCTTTTTCAAAGGTTCCGTGAATCACAGTGCCATCTTGGATGTTGGTTTCATCCCCAATGGCGATGGGCATCACATCTCCACGCAAAGTGGTGTTGTACCAAATGGAACTTTTTTTCCCGACGGTCACATTCCCGATGATTTCCGCAGAGGGAGCTACAAAACAGCTGGAATCAATTTTTGGTTCAAAGCCTCGCGCTTTGTGAATCATATTCCCTCCTCAGTTTAAGTACGGATGCGGATTGATAAACTCCTGGGGTTTCATTTTGATAGAAAGAGCAACCTCCGTCATGTCCTGCTCTAAGCTTTTTGACTTCCGAATCACTTCTTCCGTCGTAAAAAAAGTGCTTTGGGCATGAAGACAAAGAGAAACCACATGATCTGCTTGGGCCTTCATGGTTTTCACTTTGCGAGAACCCTTAAAACCTAAAGTTGCAAATTGATGATTCCCCACCACCTCATCAAAAGAACAGGTCGTCAGTTCCAAATTCAATTGATCCATCAGTTGTTTGACAAAGGTGTGTGGAGAGGGCGACGCCACTTCTCCTTGGTGCTGAAGCAAAGTGATTCCTGCATCCAAGTGACTGACCAAAACTGGAAGGATGCGTTCACCTTCCACTTCGCGAAAAAGAACCAATGGACGGGAATGCTCCACAGGCGGGCACACTCCGATGGGCTCGATTTCAATCCACTTGGAAGAACCGCTCTTACTTTTCACTGAAATGTTCTTCAAATTCCCTCCCGCAAAGTTCCATACAACGTGGATGGAAACGCCTGGTCGATGATCACATCGACCGTCTTCCCCACCAATTCAGGTCCGCCATCAAAGTGCACAGACTTGTTTTGAGTGCTGCGACCAAAGCATCGTCCCGCCTTCTGCTCGCCATCGTGATACTCTTCCACAAGCACTTTTAAACTTTGACCCACATATTTTTTCGCCATGGCAAAACTCAAAGTATTATGTTTCTCAAAAAGCTCCCGCAACCGCAGATTCTTTTCTGAATCGGTCAACTGCTCTTCAAAGCGCGCCGCCTTTGTAAACGGACGCGGAGAATAGGCAAAGGCATAGATGCTCTCGAAGGGCACTTCATCCAGAAGGCTCAAAGTGTCTTCAAACTGCTCGCGCGTTTCTCCTGGGAATCCCACAATGATATCTGTGCTGAGAACACTGCCCGGCATGGTTTTTAAAATCATGTGCGCCAACTCAATGTATTGCTCTCGGGTGTAGCCCCGATTCATGCGCTCTAACACTTCTGAGTTTCCACTTTGAAGGGGAAGGTGAATGTAATCCATCACCTTGTCGCGATTTTCCTGCATGATCTCCATCAACTCTTTGTTGAAATCTTTCGGGTGAGGAGTGGTGAATCGAATGCGCTCGATGCCGGTTTTTTGCGCCACACTTTTCATCAGATCACCAAATCCAGCGCCGCAATCCGAGGTGTAGGAATTGACGTTTTGCCCCACCAAAGTGACTTCTTTCACTCCGCGATCCACCAAACGATTGATGTCGTCCAAAATTTGAACCATGGGTCGAGAGCGCTCGCGCCCGCGAGTAAAAGGAACCACACAGAAGGTGCAGAAGTTGTCACAACCTTTTGTGATGTTCACAAAGGTTGAAACTCCGGGATTACGAACCATGGTTTCAATGTGATAGGGCCGCTGGTGTTCGAACTTTGCTCGCACCACTTTTTCGCCTTGAGTGGCCTGAGAAATGATCTCAGGAAGTTCATCAATGGCGTCTGTTCCAAAAACAAAATCGATCAAGGGAACATCCTTCATCAACTTTGATTTTTCCTGTTGGGCCACACATCCACTCACGCCAATTTTAAGGTGAGGGTTTTTCTTTTTCAAAACCCGGTAACGGCCCACTTCCGAGTGGACTTTGTGAACGGGCTTTTCGCGAATGCTGCAAGAATTTACGATGATCAAGTCCGCCTGATCGGGAGAAAGGGCTGGAGAATAGTTCATCATCTCCAAAAGGGTCATCATCCGTTCGGAGTCATTCACATTCATCTGGCAGCCATAGGTGGAAATGTAGACTTTCCCGCCAAGCGCCTTTGTTCCTTCACCATGGGAGCCGGAAAAAGTGCTTGAGGAATTTTCTTGATCTATGGGCGACAAATCCGATCCTTTCCTGGGCGAAAAACTCGCAGGTTACGCGAAGCATTATTCCTGTGATCTCTTCACGGACTTTGACAGAACCTTGAAAAGAGCGCGCCTCGGTAATATTGGTAAAAAGTTATAAACAACCCCTGCGGCAAAAGCAAATTCTGGAGAGTGCAAATTGGTCCAACCTCGAAAAAAAACGTCTACAAAAAGAACCTCAATCCCCAATGAACTGCTGGAGCAGATTGAAGACCTGATCTTGAGCAACTTCAGAGATCAATTGAAACGGAGAATCCCTGTGGTTTCTGGGTCTATTTTTCCGGAGGAGATTGTCCTTGGGGTGGGTTTGCAAGTTCCAAAACAGCTCAAAAACCCACGCTTTGATGTTTCGGTGGATTACAACCCCAAGAAGGACAACGCTCAGAAGATGATCCACCTGTGTGTGGATGTGCTGGGAGGGCTTTTTGAGAAGTTGGTCCTGGAAGAGGCCGACGAAGATTTCCCGCGGATTTGGGAGTCCTTTGAGTTTGAAAATCGAAAAGTTTACATTCAATACGGAACCACGAATTTGAACTTAGAGGCGGAAGCCGATGCCCTGCTGGGCTTGGACAACGAGGATCTGATGAAATTTGATGATGAGGACGAGGCCCTAGAAAGTGCGGACTCCATCAAGTCACGGCTCGGATTTTCTGACGACGACGAAGATCCTGAGGATTCTGAAACCCACTAAATTCGAGGCACAAGGCATTTCGACCATCACGATGGGATTTTTTGAGAGCGATTTCATGCCCAACGATTAAATATCTTTGTCCTAGCTCATCAAATCTTCTTTTTTGCGCGGCTAAAGCCAACAGTTCAGTAAAATTCGAGGCGCAAGGAGGAAGGCGTACGAAAAGTACGTCGACGACGAAGCAACGAAGAAGTTCACTGAACTGGTGGCTTTAGTAGTCGTCGTCGGAGCGGCGCCCAGAAGCCTCCGAAACCCCTCTCACCTCTTCGATAAAAGACTGTGAATCTTCCTCGTCCATGTTGTCGTCGGCGTTGTCGTCGATTTCAAGTTCCTGAATGGCGGCGAGGAATTCTTTTTCAGAGCGCAAATCTTTTCGAAGCATATCCAAGTACTTGTCAGGATATCTTGCAGTCAATTCTTCGATGTATTTCTCTAAGCGACCTTCGCTGAGGATTTTCTTACGGATCTGAATCTTCTTCCAAAAGAGCAAATAGTGATAACGGCAGTAGGCTTCAACCGTGGCCAACTGGTCACAGTCCTTCACGCGGCAATAACGATTGCCTTCGGAGTCAGTCAGAATCACTTCGGATTCCACCACCTCAGGCTCAGCCTCCACTTTAACTGTCAAAACCTTTTCAATTTCTTGCTTGGCGGGCTTTTGAACTTCAGTTTCCTTGGAAGCTTTGGACTTCTTAGGAGCGGGAGATTTCGGTGCAGCAGACTTTTTCCCACTCACTTTAGAGGCCGCTTTTTTGGGACTGACTTTAGCGGATTTTGCAGCAGTTGCCTTTGGAGCCGCAGCTTTTTTCGAAGCCTTTTTAGGAGCTGCTTTTTTTGAAGCGGCCTTTTTTCCACCTGCGGATTTTGACGCAGAGGTTTTCGCCCTCGTTGGAGATTTTTTTGCTCCAGCCTTTGCAGTCACCTTTTTCTTAGACGCTTTTTTAGAAGCGGCTTTTGCCGGTGCCTTTGCTTTTGCGGCGGACTTTTTGGGTGCCGCTTTTTTTGCAGTTTTAGGGGCTTTTGTTTTCTTCGATTTTTTCTTTGCTGCCATTGGCAGAGGTTGATGGATTTCCTCTCTGGCGTCAAGAGGGAGCTTTGTGACACGCTAAATCAGTCAGGGATTGACACCGACTCCAGTCCTTATCGAAAATCTGTGCACTTTAAATCCGCAAAGTCTGAAGGAGGATCTCCATGTCCAAGCCCGTATACATTGTTGCCGCACAAAGAACCCCGGTCGGAAGTTTTCAAGGATCACTCAGTTCATTGACAGCTCCCCAACTGGGAAGTCACGCCATCAAAGCCGCATTGAAACAATCGGGCTTAAGCTCAGAATCCGTTCACGAATGCATTTTTGGCGAAGTGTTGACCGCAGGCGTAGGACAAGCTCCGGCCCGTCAAGCCGCTCTTGGGGCAGGACTTTCAAATTCGATCCCCTGTATGACCATCAATAAGGTTTGTGGTTCCGGTTTGAAGTCTGTCATGCTTGGTTTCGACTCCATTCGCTTGGGACAATCCGAAGTGGTGGTGGCCGGCGGGCAAGAGAGCATGTCCAACGCGCCCTATCTTCTTCCTGGTGCACGGGCGGGATACCGCATGGGAAATGTGCAAGCCATTGACTCTATGGTGAACGATGGACTTTGGGACCCTTACAACAATTTTCATATGGGGAATGCCGCAGAGTTGTGCGTTTTAGAATACAAGTTTACCCGTGAAGAGCAGGATGAATTTGCCATCGAAAGCTACAAAAAAGCACAGGCCGCTCTGGAAAAGGGTCTCTTTAAAAATGAAATTACTCCTGTAGAGATTGCTTCACGAAAAGGCACCATCACTGTGGATACGGACGAAGAACCCGGCAAAGCCATGTTTGATAAAATGCCCGGCCTTCGCCCCGCCTTTACAAAAGACGGAAGCATCACCGCTGCCAACGCCAGTAAAATTGATGATGGCGCCGCCGCATTGATTTTGGCTTCGGAAGAACAAGTGAAATCTCAAAACCTAAAGCCCTTGGCAAAAATCCTTGGTCACGCCACTTTTGCTCAAGACCCCAAATGGTTCACCACCGCACCGGTGGGAGCGATGAAAAAGGTTTTTCAATCTCTTTCTCTCAGTGCAAAAGACATTGATCTCTATGAAATCAACGAAGCCTTCAGTGTGGTCACCATGGCGGCCATGAAGGATCTGGAAATTTCAAAAGACCGCGTGAACGTTCACGGCGGAGCGGTGGCCATTGGCCATCCCATCGGCGCCAGCGGCGCTCGAATCTTGACCACCTTGATTTACGCTCTTCAAGAACAAAAGAAGCAAAAAGGATTGGCCACTCTTTGTATTGGTGGCGGCGAAGCAGTGGCTTTGGTTGTCGAAAGGACTGTGTGATGAATAAAGTCGTTCAAAGTGCAGAAGAGGCCATTCAAGGTGTCACCGATGGAATGACTTTGTTGTTTGGTGGATTCGGCCTTTGCGGAATCCCTGAAAACTCCATTGAAGCACTTAAAAATTTAGGCGTTAAAAACCTGACCTGCGTCTCCAACAATGCGGGCGTGGATGGGTTTGGTTTGGGAAAGCTCATGGAGGCCCGGCAAATTAAAAAAATGATTTCCAGTTATGTGGGTGAAAACGCTCTGTTTGCAGAGTTGTTTTTGTCCGGTGAGTTGGAAGTGGAGCTGACACCTCAAGGCACTTTGGCCGAACGCATTCGGGCCGGAGGCGCAGGGATCCCCGCTTTCTTTACGCCAACAGGAGTGGGGACAAAAGTTGCCGAAGGAAAGCCCGTCCAAGAATTCGATGGCAGACCCTATGTGATGGAAAGAGGGATTCGCGGTGATTTTGCCTTTGTGAAAGCGTGGAAGGCGGACCCTTTTGGAAATTTGGTTTACAGAAAAACCGCACGGAATTTCAATCCCATGATGGCGATGGCAGGAAAGATCACCATTGCCGAAGTCGAGGAGATTGTGCCGCTGGGAGAGCTCGATCCGGATCAGGTCCACACGCCTGGAGTCTACGTTCAAAGGATTCTTAAAGGAAATTTTGAAAAGCGCATCGAACAGCGTACAGTGAGGAGTTGAGCCATGGCTTTAGATCGAGATCAAATCGCACAAAGAATTTCTCATGAAATCAAAGACGGCTTTGTCGTAAACTTGGGGATCGGCATCCCCACTTTGGTGGCCAACCACATTCCAGACCAACTTTCTGTGATGTTTCAAAGTGAAAACGGACTGCTTGGAATGGGACCCTTCCCCTCCGAAGAAAACATCGATGCCGACCTGATCAACGCGGGAAAACAAACCATCACAGCCGCCCCCGGCGCCAGTTATTTTTCATCGGCGGAGAGTTTTGCCATGATCCGCGGAGGCCATGTGGACTTGACGGTTTTGGGAGCCATGGAGGTGGATGAGACCGGAAGCATTGCCAACTGGATGGTTCCTGGAAAAATGGTCAAAGGCATGGGCGGCGCAATGGATTTGGTCGCCGGAGCTCGCCGCGTGGTGGTGGCCATGCAGCACACCGGAAAAAATGGAGATCCTAAGCTTCTTAAGAAATGCACCCTTCCTTTAACCGGCGTAAATTGCATTGATCGCATCGTCACTGATCTTGCGGTGATTGACGTGACCGACAAAGGCTTTGTCCTGAGAGAGCGAGCTCCAGGCGTCTCTGCAGAAGAGATTCGCGAGAAGACGGGAGCTCCCCTTGAAGTGAATGGGGATGTTCCAGAGATGAAGCTTTAAAAGTCTCAAGCTCCTGAGACCTAGGGCCAGGAGCTCAGTTGTTCTTTTCGACACCCTTCGACATACTGAGAGAGCATGTCGGGCATTAAAAAACTTCAAGCTGGTGAGATTTTATTTCGCGAAGGTGATTCTTCCGATGCCATGTATGTGATCAAATCCGGTCGCATTGCCATCACAAAAACCAAAGGTGCGGGCGAAATCATTTTGGCCGAAAAGAAAAAAGGCGAAATGCTCGGCGAGATGGCTTTTTTCGACAACAAGCCTCGCAGTGCTGGCGCAAAAGCCGTCACCGAATGTGAAGTCATCTCTCTTCCCTTCACCTCTCTCTACGCTCAGTTTAAAACTTTCCCCGAATGGCTGAAAGCCGTTGTAAGAACTGTGAATGGCCATTTGCGAGATGCCAATGCCAGAATCAAAAACCTGGAGCAAGCCCAAGGGGCCGATGAAGAGGTTTTCCCGCCTCACTTGATCACGCGATTGACCGCCGTAATTTCTTTGGTGGGTTTCAAATCCGGCGAAGAAACCGAAGGTGGCTTGGTTGTTCCCTTTTCGATTTTAAGAAACTACTGCATTCAGATCTTCCAGCAACCCACCAATAAACTTGAGAAAATGATGGAAGTGCTCAGTGCCTTGGGACACATGAAGGTGGAAGACCTTGGCGAAGGAAAGCGTAGAATCACGATTGTGAATCACAAGCTGATCACCGCCTTTACGGATTGGTACAACAAATATTTATTTACAGAAGAAGGCAAACGCATCACCATCATCGAGAAAGAGCTTCCCGCCATTCGTGCTTTGATCTTTTACGGAAAAAAGGTTGAGGCCAATGACAAAGGCGAAGTCCAAGTCAATCTCACTGAAATGCAAAACAACTCTATGAAGGATTTGAACACTCTTTTTAATACTTCAGATGCAGATTCCCTGGCCGAAAAAGGCCTTGCGGAAGAAAAACAAAGTGGCGAAGGCGCCACTTTAACAATGAAAATCAAACTCAAAGAGTTGGAAGAAATTCTTCCTTTTTGGGAAATCATTTACACTCTTAAGAAAGTGCCCGGTCGCGGCTAAACCGCGTTCTTAAGGGAAGCTCTTCCTCAGACACCTCTTCCACATTTCTTCGGCTGACCGAATAGACACGGATGGAATTGGTCTTAGAGCCTTGTGCCACCGGTGATCCTAAAGTTACAACCACCCGATCCCCGGGAACCACCATTTTTGTTTTTAAGAGCAACTCCTCAGCCTGACTCATCGCCTGTTCACTGGTGGAATAGGGTTGAATGCGAAAGGTTTGAGTGCCCCAAATCAATTCGAGTCGGTTCAAAGGCTCAATCAAATGGGTAAGCGCAATGATTGATGCTTTGGGACGGTAACTGGAAATCAAAGAAACGGTTTTACCGGTGGTGGTAAAACACACAATGGCTTTTGCATTGATTTTCATTGCGGTCAAACAGGCACTGGCAGCAATGGCTTCAGGAATTTCCAGATACTCTTGTTCTAAATTAATGTCGTAGTAGATGTCCGAGTTTCTCTCCACCTCGGAGATGATTTCATGCATGGTTTGAATGGCCAAAAAGGGATGCTTTCCACTGGCGGACTCTGCAGAAAGCATCAAAGCATCCGAGCCATCAATCACCGCATTGGCCACGTCTGTGATTTCGGCTCTCGTAGGCCTTGGGTTTTCGATCATGCTGTCCAACATTTGAGTGGCCGTGATGACCGGCTTTCGATAATAGTTTGCCCGTTCAATGATCCGCTTTTGAATCAATGGCAACTGCGCTTGCCCGGCCTCAATGGCCAAATCTCCCCGTGCCACCATAACTCCATCGGAAGCTTGAATGATCCCATCCAAATCCTCCAGGGCTTCCAGCATTTCAATTTTCGCAATGAGGCGCGTGTGGGAACTTTGACTTTGCGAAACCAGTTCTCGAAGTCGTTCCATGTCCGAAGCTTGGCGCACAAAACTCAACGCCACGTAATCCACTTTGTGACTCAAACCAAATTGAAGATCTTTGAGGTCCTTAGGCGTGATGGGGTCAATGGGAAGGTTGGCACCTGGAAGATTCAAACCTTTTCGATCTTTGAGCATTCCTCCATAGCGCACCCGACAAAAAATGCTAGAGCCTTTGACCTCCAAAGCCACAAGTTCCATCAATCCGTCGTCCAGCAAAATTCTTTGGCCCGGCTTTACGCAACTTAAAACTTCTTTAAGCGAAGTGGGGATAAAGCTTCCATCGCTTTTCTCATCGGTCACCCGAAGCTCCACCTCTGTGTTTTCTTTCAGCTCCATGGGTCCATTTGCAAACTGTCCCACACGAATCTTGGGGCCCTGCAAATCTTGAAGAATAGAGACCGGCGCTCCCAAATCTTTTGAGAGTTTTCGAAGACTTGTCAAAACTTGCAAATGATCTTCATGAGCTCCATGGGAAAAATTCAATCGCGCAATATTAAGCCCCGAACGAATGGCCTTTTCCAATCCTTCTGCACTTGCGCTTGCGGGCCCAATGGTTCCTACGATTTTGACCCGTCGGTCACAAAGTCTCATAGATTAGGGCTTCTTCTGCATGGCTACAGCAAGCTTGTCCATCTTCTCATCGTTTCGACGGCGCAAGTTTTTCATTTGCGTGGTGTGAGCATGCTCCATAGATTGAAGCTTGTCCTTGTGACGATATTCTTGTTGCTCCTGGGCCACCTGGTGAGCCCGCTGAAGATCTTCGACGGTTTTCTTGAGCTTCATCTCGGCCTGTTGCTTCATCTCTCTCATTTCGTCCTGAAGCTTAATTATTTCTGATTTGTGCTCTGCTTGCATCTGCACCATTTGCTCATGGTGCTTCACTTCTCGATCTTGCGCTTGACTCTTTAAAGCCAAAATCGCCTGTTGCTTGTCTCTTTCAAATTCAAATCGAAGTTTTCTAATTTCCTCTACATGAGCTTGATTCAAAGTTTCAATATTTTCCTGTGAATTCTTGATGATGCGTTGTTTGGAGAGTTCTGTATCCGAAATGATGTTCTTTACCCGTTGGTTAGCAATCACCTCGGTTTGCTTGGCTCGACCCTCCAAAGTGGTCTCAAGCATGTCGCGGTCTTTGCGATGGGCAAAGTTTTGATCTTCGACTTTTTGCAAATAGTCTCGGTTTTGATGGAACATCAATTTTTCAAATTTCTCAGAGACCTTATCAATGTCCTTAGCATTTCTTTGGTTGCTGGCTTGAACGGCCTCGTCCCTTTGTCTTTGAAGATCTTTAATGTTGTCTCCAAAAGAGTCCCTGAGGTTTGCGATTTCTCTTTGCTTTTGCTGGTTCAGCTGGGCCTGGTCACGAATTTTATCTTTTTCCAATTTAACCTTTTCTCTTTCAAGGCGCTCAAGCTTTGACTCGATTCGACCGCGCACATCGGTTTCCAGATACTCTCGCCCCTGCTGGTTTGCAAGACGCTCTTTCTCCATAGATTCCTCATAGCGCCCCCGAATGCGATCCAGGCCCTCGGAGAAACCTTCACGTAAGGCTTGCTCTGACTGCACCCGCCCTTCACGCTCGTCCTGCACTGCGCTTAAAAGCGCATTTGAAGCGCGCTGTTGATTTTGAATGTTTAAAATTTGTTGATGCCGCTTTTCCTGAGCTGTGGCTCTTCGATAAACTCCAAACTCTCTTTTCAACTCGGAAATCTTCTGATCTCTATCAGCACGCAAGTCATTCAACTCTTTTTGATGAGCCTCTTCCAGTTCTTGGCGCTGATCCCGAAGGCCTTTTTCTTGAGCTTGCTTGTTCAACTCTAGGTTTTGATTGAAGTTTTTCTCTTTGATTTCCAATTGCTTTTGATACTCTTCATTGAGCTGCTTCAACCGAGATTCCATTTGAATCATAGACTGTTCTTTTTCGGCTTTCATGGTCGATCCCGAAAGATTTTCTCGCCGAGCCGCATCTTGAGAAAGATTTTTCATTTGTTTCAAGTACATGGACTTCATGGAATCAATGTCGTTTTGATATTTGTTATCTCGACGAGTGATTGCCTTGTTCGAAGCTTCCTGCATGGCCTTCATCTGCTGGTCATGCATCTGCTTCAAGCGTTCCATTTCTTGATAATGCTGTTCGTTGAGTCTGCGAATTTCCTTGTGATGGTTTTTTACCAATTCACTTTCTTTCGCCTGATAGTCTTCTCGATTTCTCCGAACCACTTCATCCTGACGGTTCGAAGACCCAGAGCCACCCACTGATGACATATCCTATGCCTCCATGAAATGATTAAAATTCTCTCCTTTTAGTATTCCACAGAGCGCATAAAGTTTGAGGGATTTAATGGCTTTTTCGACGTCAGTCGAGGAGAGTTTTCTTGCGAAAGAGCGCTCGAAGCTCTTCGCTTTCTTTTTCGTGAGCGGCTTTTTGCTCTCTTTGCTTCTGCTTCAGCTCTTTACTTTCGGCGATTTGCCGATCCACTTGACCTTGGTAGAGATCAGAAAGACCTTCCACCTTGCGCTTCCAAGCACTTGTAATTGATGCTTTTTCCTTTTTTGAAATTCCATCTTTCAAGAATTCCGTCAAAAGATAGCTCAAGTGACCACGAGTCATGGAATAGACCATGCTCCAATTGGAAGATCCTGAATCAGACACCCGCCCCAGCTTCACAGACTCGCCAGATGAAACTGGAACTCGATCAATCGCCCCAAAACTTAAAACCTGCCAAGTCCCTTGAAGAGCGTGAAACTCCAGGTGGTTTTCTGACATTCTAAAAGAAGCAAAACATCGACCCTCACAAAGCGCAGTTCCAAAATTGGTTTTTAAGTTGATCAAACCGCGAGCCTTCACCGCCCCTTCGCCTTTGATCCATTTTACAATCTGAGAGTCCACAGAAAACGCAGCCTCTTTTTGAGCAAAGATAGTGCTTTCTGCAAACTTTTTGATCTGCACATGGGAAGTGGGATTCATCAATGCGCACTCTAGGCTAAATCCGAACTGACTTTTCGAACATCCTTCATACAAGACCCAATCCTCATGAGGTGCTTCATGAGATTTTCCATGTGAACTTTTTGAATCGGAATGCTGAGAACTGCCGTGATGAGAAGGCTTAGCCTTTACATGCACTTGGGCGGAAAAGCTCAACAATAAAATGAGTGCCTTGAGGAATCGGATCAAAAGCTAACCCCCGAAAGCGAAGCTTTTGCTTGGGAGGCCACCTCTCTTTGAGGGAAAGTTCGAAGAACAGTTTTATAGATTTCGATCGCATCGGACGCATGCCCTTTGGACTCCATGATTTTTCCAAGACGAATCATAGAGAATCCAGCAACTTCATGGCCTGGAAACAGATCAATCATTCTTTGTATCACACTGACGGCTTCTTCAAGACGTCCTTCTTGATAGAGGGATTCCACCATCAAGAAATAAGCTTCGGGAGCTTTTGAGGAATATCCCCAGCGATCGACAAATTTTTGAAATTGAGCTGCAGCCTGCCCGTAGTTTTTATTTACAAAGGACTCTCTGGCTTTTTCAAAGGCCACACTTGAGAGTGCTTCGTTGGCCATAAAGCGTTTTGCAGAGTCGGGTTCTTGAGTCACACTTGCAAGGGATCGACCTGCATAACCTTGAGGAGTTTCACCGAATTCTTTAAGGAAACTGGGAAGATTCATGGCCACTTCTTGGCGAAATCCAAAAAATTGATCTTCAATCATTGCCGTCTTCAGTTCCGATTGACGCAATTTTGCTGTGAGCTGGTGAATTTTATGGCGAAGCACATCCTTTTCATCAAAGGTCGTCGCCGTCCAATGGTAAATTTGGAGCAAGCCCACAAGAAGAATCAGTATGACGCTAGAAAACCAAGACAGTTTCATATAATGAGAGATCGGCACGAAATCTTAAAAAATTGAGCTTTAGGTTTGAGAGTTTTGAAATGATTTCCGGAACTTGTCCCATTCTCAAACACCGCCCAGATCTTGGTCCAGATTCCACGGGTTGCAAACGTTTACTTTTTGAAATACCTTTAAGACCTTGGTCAAGAGGAGCAGGGGCGTGTTTCTACATCTAGAAATCTCATCAAAGTGCACTTTAAAGTGCCCACTCTGTCCGCGCACCCAACATCCTGGGAAATTTGCAGTCACAGAGTTGAGCTTAGATCTTCTAGAAAAGGCTTTGGGCGCTCGACTTCCCTATACATGCATCCTTTTGTGTGGAGATCACGGAGATCCTATTTATCACTCAAGATTTCATGAAGTTCTTCAGCTGATCAAGAGATATTACCCTAACACCAAGATTGAAATCGCAACCAACGGTAGCTTTCGAAGCCAGGAATGGTGGACACGAACTGCTGAAATTTTAGAAAAGCACGACCAGGTGACCTTTGGAATTGATGGCCTAAAGCATACGAACTCCATCTACCGGGTCGGGGCCGATTGGGACTCCATCATCAAAGGAATTTGCACACTGAAGGAATACGGGGTCGCAAGCGTGCGATGGCAGTGGATACTTTTTAAGTACAATGAAGACCAAATCAAAGAAGGTGTTCAATGGGCGAGAAAACTGGGCGTCGATACTTTTGAGTTGAGGAAAAGCTTTCGGCCCACGGACGATCCTCGACTCCAGCCAAGCAAATCTTTGGAGTCTGCCCAGAAGGAAGCCCTTTGTGAAAATTAACCCCCGCTGCAAGCAAGATTTCACACAGGTTTACATCAACACGGAAGGCTATGTCATGCCTTGCTGCTGGATTGGCAACCACCCTTTTTTGCAAGACTTTTTCGATTTTTTGGGCACGGATGCGGAACAGACGAATTTAAAGAATCTTTCTCTCAACGAAATTCTTAAAAGTGCTGCCTTCCAAAAAATTGAAAGTTCTTGGGACTCCGAGACCCCTTTCCGACCCTGTCGGATCATGTGCCAACGAAAATATTCGGAAGATCAAAACCTTCGCGGCGACAATGAGATTGCCACTCTTGAGATCGAAAAGGAATAGCTTAAGTTTTTCTAGTTAATAATCTGACATGCAAGCTCCGGGCGCCTCTTGAACATTGCAGCAGTGCTGATAGGGTCAGTATTTGAAGTTTGCAGTGCTTAACACATCAAGTTCTAGTTATCTACTAAACGTTGCGGCAGGATTTTTATTTTTTAGAGATAAAATTGACGTGGTTTTTTTCGATTTCGTTCAAGTGAACCTTTATATTGAAAACACTTTTGGCATGACCACTAAAACAATTCTCGGCCTCACAGCACTCTTTAATTCCGAGCTTCAAGAACCGATGTGCGTATACTAAAAAAATCTTTCAGAAGTAAATCTAAGAGCCAAAATTAAAAAATAAAAACCCATGGTAATCTTCTTTCAAAGAAAGAGGATTTATGAACATTCACTTTGAACTTCTTGAACTCCGCCAAAAAGAAAAACGAATCACTTCAGAAATTTTAAACAAACTTCAAGAAATGGCAGACCAAAAAGCCTACCTAAAAATGGGACACTCTTCCCTTTTCGACTATCTGGTTCGAGGTCTCGGGTACTCCGAAGCCACCGCCTACCAAAGACAGGCTTGTGTTCGTCTTGCGAAAGAAGTTCCCGAGATCAAACAAAAAATCGATCGAGGAAGTCTAACCCTCTCTGCGGTGACCACAGCTTTTAAGCATCTTCGACGGAAGTCGGTGGCAGAAAAACGAAAAGTTTTAAAGTCCATAGAGAATAAATCGTCTCGCGAAGTGAAAGCCATGTTTTTGGAACCCACGCCGACCCTCAAGGTCAAAAAGACTGAATATGTCGATAAAGTGCACTTGAGACTGGAGTTGTCCCATGAGCAGAATGAAAAATTGGAAAAGTTGAAGGCCCTAAAGTCACACAAACACAATGTGGAAAGCCTATTGATGAACTTGATTGAAAAAGAACTTAAGCTTTATGAAAATGCTCAGAGGAAGTCTTCAAAACCCAATGAAAGCAAAGAGCTTGGCGCACCAAAATCGAAGAATCCCAGGCAAATTTCCAAGCGCCTACGAAATGATGTGTTAAGGACAGCAAACTACAAATGCCAATATCCTGGATGCGATTCCGATCACTTCCTGCAGATAGATCACATTCATCCAGTAAGACTTGGAGGAGATCAAAGACGAAGCAATTTGCAGGTCCTGTGTTCCAGCCACAACCGCCACAAAGGTTAGTTTTACTGTGCATAAGTTTTTATTCCCAAATTCTAAAATTCATAGAAAAGGACCTCCAGCAAGCAGGATGCGTTTTGCCCGGAGGGCAAATGCTGGAAGAACTCAAGGAAGAGTGTGTCCGATTCTATGAAGTTTAGAATTTGGGAATAAAAACTTATGCATAGGAACAAAACCCACGGATGGGTGTGTTTACTGGAGGAAATAATTGAACCTGGGAAGATTGTATCCGGTTCTATAAAATTTTGATTCGGGAATATGGACTTATGCACAGAAAAAAAACTTAAGGAAACAGGAGGTGGTTTGCCGGAGGAGATAATTGAATCTAAAAAAATGCTGCAAATACTGGACAAACCCAAGGCGGAGTAAGTCTTCCCCGTCACTGATAGAAATTTAAAACAATACAGAATGAAACATAAAAAAATTTTCCAAAGAAAGCACCAAAAGCCAAACCCAGCCGAGCTGGCACTAAAACTACATCGCCTTGGGGACTTTCACTCCAAGAACGCCAAGACCTTCTTTTAAGGTTTGATGCAAACACTTTACAAGCATCAGCCGTGTTTCCACCTGAGCCGCATCCCCTTCGAGAATTCTCTGCTTGGCATAATACTGGTTAAACAGTTTGCAAAGATCCAAAAGGTAGCCTGCCAAAATGTGGGGCTTAAAATAATCAAAGGCCTTCTTGAGTGTGTCACCGTAAGAAAGCAAGTGGCGAAAGATCTCCATTTCCTCGGGAGAATTCAAAACCACTCCGGAATGGGCCTTGGGGTTGGCTGCCGTCTTCTGCATCAAACTGTTGCAGCGAACCGCTGTGTACTGAACATAAGGCCCGCTGTCCCCGTTGAAATCCAAAACCTTATCCCAATTGAATTCCACATTCTTCACACGGTCGTTCATCAAATCATTGAAAATGATTGCTCCCACGCCAACAATTTCTGAAATCTCAGATTTGCCATCCACATTGGGATTTTTCTCCTCAATTTGCTTCGCCACCATTTCAACCGCTTTGTTTAAAACGTCCTCTAAAAAAATCACATTCCCTTTTCGAGTGGACATTTTAAATTCACCAAATCGATACATCCCAAAAGAAACGTGGTGACACTTGTCCTTCGCCCAATCATATCCCGCTCTCTCAAGAACTTTGAACACCTGCCGGAAGTGCAAGGTCTGCTCGGCACCCACCACATAAAGATTCAAATCCGTGTTCAAATTTTCCATGCGATCAATGGCACTGGCAATGTCTCGCGTGGCATACAAAGAAGCTCCGTCCTGTTTGGTGATCAAACAGGGAGGCATGCCCTCCTCCTCCAAACGGACCACCTGCGCACCCTCACTCTCTTCCAAAAGACCTTTGTCTCTGAGCATTTGGACAACATCTTTCAACTTGTCGTTGTAATAGGATTCTCCGCGAACCAGAGTGTGCTTGACTCCCAATCGACTCCAAAGTTTGTCGTAGCCTTCCAAAGACAAAGCGATAAAGTCTTTCCAGATTCTTTCCAGCTCAGGATCCCCCTCTTCCAGACGTTTAAACATCAAGGAGCCTTCCACATCCAACTGCGGATTTTCCTCCGCCTCTTTGTGAAATCTCACATAAAGCTTAAACAGGCTGTCGATGGGATCTTTTGAAAAGTCATACTCCGAACCCCACTTCTTATAAGCCCAGGCCAGCTTTCCAAATTGAACCCCCCAATCGCCCAAGTAATTCAACCCTTGAACGGTGTATCCTTGGGTTTTCGCCAAATTCACAATGGCTTGGCCAATCACTGTGGCTCGCAAATGTCCAATGGTCATGGGTTTCGCCACATTGGGAGAAGAGTAATCAATGGTCATCACTTGATTTTCAAACCGTTTTGAAAACCCCAAGCGCCCTTCCGAGGAATTCCATTCCGAAAAAACCATGTCCTGGATTTTTTCCGGAGAAAATTTAAAATTCAAAAAGCCAGAAACGGCCTGCACCTTTTCCACGCCTTCAAGACCGGCCTGATTGAGCTTTTCTTCAAATTCTTTTGCAATCAATGGTGGAGCCTTTTTCAAGGTCTTTGCCAATGAAAAGACCGGAAAGGCCAATTCCCCATGTCCGGCTTGTTTTGGACTTTCAAGGGAGGCCAAAATGGCCTTGGAATCCATGTTTAAAAGGGGTGCAATTTGCTGACTCAGTTGGGCGCGCAGTTGATCGATCATAATGCCCAGAGACTATACTCAGATCAGACGGGGGACAATCCCTTCCCAAAAAGTTTTTGAGAAATCTTTTCCCTCGAGTGGAATTAAAAGCCAAAAAATCAATTCCTCTCGACTCACCCGGTGGCTGAGTGCGGCCTCAAAGAGTGCTCTTCCGAAGATTCGACCCAAATACCGGCAAGCTTCGAACTGCGCCAAGGGGTGGGCCCCTTTGGTCAATCCCTGAAGGGATCGGGTCTTCCGACCGGCTTTCATTCGCTGCCCAAGGACAAAAATTTCTGAGACCAACCTCATGGTTTGAGTGGAAGTTCCTCGCTCTTTGAGGGAATCCAAGCGAATTTTTAGATCTTCAAAACTTTCGGTTTTTCGAGCGGGGTTCATCCATTTGGAAAAAAAGAATCCCACAGTTTCGATCCACAGCCTGCGCTCTAAATCTTTGGGCAGATTGTAGTAAATCTTTTTCCGTTGACTCATTTGCGCATGAATGTACTGGCCTGCCACACTTGAGGCATGATTGACCGAAGGCCTTGAAAGATAAATTTTCCCTTGAGGACTCAACAGAAAACTCCGGTCCGAAAAGATCAACTCCTTAAATATTTCCTGAGGGATGTCCGTTCTCAAACCCTTTGCCGTCTTTGGCGTGTATACTTCCAAACTGTTAAAAGAGACCGAAAGATCCAGATCCTGCACCATCCACTGCACAAAGGCTTTGATGTGATCTTCATAATCCAAGTCTTCGTCTTCCAACTCCTGATCCGAAGTCTTTTCCAGATGGATCAAATAGCTTTGCCACTTCACCCAGGGCGGCGAGGCGTTCCAACAAAAAGAATCTCCCCTTCGCAACACGGTTGGCCCGAAGGACTTGAGTTTTTTATGAGTTCGAAAATATAAAATCTCATTGTCCTGAAAGATCACCATGGGAGCCTTAAATTTTAAAGAACTCCTCAAGCTCACCTCTAGAGGGAGGTGTTTTTTGTGCAAGTGATTTTCCCCGGCAATCACAACCACCTTGCGACTGGGGTGCACCAGCAATTCTTTTTCTATGATTTGCGCCATCTTTCGGTCCCGAGCTTTCAATCGCAAATCAAAGAAGTCTCCGGCCGAAAGCCCCCTTACCAATACCTGCCGCTCTTTTAAATGTAAAAAAAGATCGCGATAGTGTTCCCACGCAAAGCCCCACGAGGACTCCCATTGAACCAAAGTTAAAAATTCACTTTCTGAAATCTCATCCGCCCAAAAAAGATCGATGGCCTGAGCATCGTCTTCTTTAAGGCACTCAAAAAAGACCAAAGACTGAGTGAGATCCATGCTTCGAAGGATGCGTAAATGAGCCCGTTGAGATTGATAGTAGGCATGAAAATCGCCTAAAAACAAAAGGTCCGAAGCTTCCGCCCGCTCCATCATTTCTGACACTTCAGAAAGACGCCAAGTCTTTTCAAACTCCAGCGCTAATTTTTTGCTATAATTCTTTAAAGAGCGGGGCTCCCCACCCAACCGCGCCATCACCTGGTTTTTCACTGTGTCTAACAGGTGCTTTCGAGTTTTTAACCATTGCCCTTGCTTCATTTATTTGCCAAAACTATGAGAGTTCATTATTTGAATTCTAACAGGAGTCCTCCATGAAAACATTCACAAAAGTGGCCCTCTTCCTCCTCCTCGTCTCTGTTTGCATTCAAACTTACCTCACATTGAAACACTACCCATTGACCCTAGGCCTTTCGACAGGACCCTCCATCTGCTCCATCAACCAGACCTTTGACTGTGATGCAGTTTCTGCAAGCAACTACTCCACCTTTCTCTCCATTCCCATTTCTATTTGGGGAGCCATTGTCTACCTGATGACCTTCGGAACTCTTTTGCTTTCTTGGCTGCAGTGGACCGAAAACCCCGAGCGCATGAAACGTTTTGCGTTTTTTCTTTCACTGGTCTCTACCGGCGCTTCCATTGTGATGGGAACCATAGCCCTCACTCTGATGTCCAATTACTGTTTGTTTTGTATGATCCTTTATGTTTTTTCCGTACTTGTGAGTCTCTTGATTTATCTTACCCTTCAAGAGCCCTTCTTCTCGAACTTCGCAAAAGACATTCCTCTTTATTTTTCTGAAAACAAAGGCCTGTTGGGGGTTCTCATCGCCATTCCAGTGGCCAGCTTTATGATTCATCGAATGATGCTTTCCCATTACGGGGCTTCGGAATTGGAAAATCTGGTCAAGCGAGGAGTCAACTCCTGGCAGACAGAACCTCAGCAAAGTCTCTCCGTCCCTCCCCTTTTAACAAAAGGTCCGCCTAAAGATTCCGCCACTCTGGTTATTTCCGAATTTGCAGATTTTTTGTGTGGACATTGCAAGCATGCGTCACACACCTTACATGCATTTGTCAGCGCTCACCCTGATGTGAGATTTGAATTTTTTGTTTTCCCATTGGATGGTGCCTGCAATCCGGGTGTGGATCGCCCCAATGGACGCAGCTGCTTTTTAGCAAAATCCGTTTACTGTGCGGAAAAGCAAAAACAGGGCTGGGCCTTCCATGACATTATTTTTCAGTATCAAAATCAGCTTTACCAATCAGAAGGACCCGAAGGACTTCGTGCAGATCTGGACAAACTCACCCAACACCTGAACTATTCCCGGGAAGATCTGAAAGCTTGTATTGATGCGGTTGAAACTCAAGAGGCTATCGAATACCAGGCTCAGCAAGGTCTATCCCTCAAAGTTCAAGGCACGCCCACCATTTTTGCAAATGGCCGCATTTTGCAAATGGGACAAATGATTCCTGTTCTTGAGGGCGTTTACTCGAAGTCTTCAAAGACCAAATAGGCCAACCACGAATTCGGAAACCTGGTCCGTCAAATGATCTACCACCAGGAGGAAGCTGTGTCCAAGACCTCCTTTAAGGGCCATCGTGAAAGCGACAATAGCTACCAAGAACAGGGCCTGCGAGAAGGTATTCAAAAACCAGGTGGTCGATCGCAAATCCTCCAGCTTTAACTCTCTCTCAATTTTCTGAATGGTCCCCAAGGTCACTTTCAATTCTTCAAAGTGATGCAAAACCGCTTCGTGAATCTCTTGTTGCTTAGAAAAACTTAAAGAGCTGATGCCTGGGAAATTTCTCTTGAGTTGAATGGCTTGAATCAAATCCAAACAGTGATTTTTGTATCTTTCCGCACGGTCTTGAAAAAGAGGAAAGTCCGATTTGTAAGCAATGTAGCCTTCCAAATTGTCTTTGGCGGCCTCGTAGTTTTCTCCCGCCACATAGCTCAGAATAGTCCGTTTGAGACTGTCAATCCGACCCGCCTCTTTGGTCTTTGCCTGAAGCTGAAGGGTCAGCTCTCCACGAACCTCTTCTTTCTTTTCGGCTTCTAATGCTTCGTAATCGATATTTGGTACTTCGCTCATCCTAGACTTTATATCGGAAAGTCCAGGACAATCTGGAGCAAAACTAGACCGAGGTCCCGTCCGATCAGGCCCTTCTCAAGATTTTTGACATTTTTTGACTCAATCTGCGACAATTGTCCTGTGGGCCAAGGTCGGCCTCTTCAGAATTCAAACCAGGATGGGAGAGAAATATGAAGGAGAACGAAGTGAAGATCGTCCTCAAGGATGAGGAGAATGAAAGCTTCAAAAACTCGAAGGCCATTGATTTTCGATTTAAAAACTCGGAACACAACATTCAAGACCGTGGCCATTCTCCTGCTGCTCTAAAATCTCGCGCCCTTCAAAGCGCCATTCAACAAAATGATGACCTTATGGCTCGAGTTCGCACTCTCACTTTGCGAACCAGCGAATTGGAATCTGAAATCGATGCAAAAAATGAAGAGCTTGAAAACCTCAGACAAAGTCGCGACCAACTGAAGGAACAAATGCTCATCGTTCAAGAGAAAAACAATATTTTCAGAGAGCGCGTGGAGCAAGATTTGATCAAGGCTGGCGATTTGAGAGAAGAAAACGAAGAGCTTCTTGAGCGCCTCAGTAAAGTGGAACGGGCCTTTCGCAGACTTTTCAAATACCGTGAAAAAATCCGCCAGCACATTCCAAACTTTAGATCCGCTCAGAAAAAATCCTCGCGCCTGTCCGAGGTGAACGAGCATTTGAAAGTTCAGGTGGAAGAACTTTCCACTCGCATTCAAACCATTCACCGAGAAATGACCGAATCTCAGTCGCGACTCATCGGAGATTACGAAGAGGAAATACAAGTCTTAAACGATCAGGTTTTAGAGCTCTCCAAACGCGCCAAAGAAAGGGATTCCTTTAAATCCAGCAAAGTGGAGTTCGAAAACAAAAATATTGAACTGGAGCGCCAGCTGTCCCTCCTCAAAGAAAACTATTCCAAAGAAAGCTACCACTTAAAAGAAGATCTTTCTTCCTACAGAAAGCAAACCAAAGAACTGTTGGTTCAGTGTGAAACTCTGAAATCACAATTGACGGAAAAAACGGTGAACATCGATGAACTCAGCTCAGAAAATCATCGACTCACAGATCAAGTGGAGTCCCTTCAAGTTCTTTGGAAAGAAAAGCAAGAAGAGTTAGAACGCGCCTCTGAAAAGAACCGCTCTCTTCAAAAACTCAATCAAGACATCAGCTCCAAACTCAACGAAGCCCGTCGGGATGTGGCCGAACTGAAAAACAAATTGGAAGCGGAAGCCGAAATGCTTAGAAGGATTCGGCTGGGCTCGACTCAATAATAGTTTGAGGAATGGACTGAAAAGATTGAATGGCCCGTTCCACACAATCGTGGAACTCTAAGCCTTGAATTTCACTGGCCTGAAAGATTCTTTTAAACTCCGAACTCACTCCACAAAACTTAATGGTGGTTTGCTCGGATTTTGACAACTCCTCAAGAGTGGATACAAAGTCTGAAATTCCGTGGGACCCTACAAAACTCAATGCCCTCAAGTCAAAAATCAACTTGTGCTGAACCAATTTTTCTTGGCAAACTTTGCGAAACCCATCGATCATGTCAAAGCCAATTCGACCGACCAGTTCCACTGAATAAATATCACCAAAGACTTGTACCCGTGCTTCCAAAGAAACCTCCTCAGACAATCGCTTTTAGAATACGGTAATTTTACTCAAGATCCTACTCGCCAAGAGTCCTAAAAGTTTCTTTTGCTTTTAGGTTGGCTTCCCCCCGTTCCTTGTCTATCATTTTTTTATGGAAAAAAAATGGTGGCAACGGTTTAAAGTCCTGGGCTCGCCCTTGGCTCTCGGTATTTACCTGACATTTACTTTTGTCTGGCTTTCGTTTTCCTATTACACCTCGAAAGACCAAGGAACTCAAAGTTCCCTCTTGGTTCAAATCATTCGCCGTGCCCATGAAATCTCTATTGATTATCGATTGCTCGCAAGAGGACCTAAAAAGCCCCATGCAAATGTTGCCCTTCTTACTGTGGATGCCCAGGCCGTTGAGACCTTGGGAAGATGGCCATGGCCTCGCACATTGATTGCTCAGTCCATCCAAAGGGCTGTGGATGGCGGGGCTAAAGTTCTTGGTTTTGATATTGTCTTTGCCGAAGCTCAACGAAATGAGCTCCTTTCCTCTGCGGCAGATCTCTATGAAAAGGGAATTATTTCCGAAGACCAAAAATCCAAATTGATCGAAATGGCCAACATTTCCGATGCAGATACAAAGTTGGCCCAAACCATGGAGAAGAATCGACGCCATTTGGTGGGCGGGACCTTCTATCAATTCTCAGAAGATCAAAATCTCCCTCCCGGAGAAGTAGACTACTGCATGGATTTGGTGTTTCGAACCACTCCCGAATTTGAACTTTGGGACCAAGAGGAGATTCTCGTCTCTGTTCAAGATCCTCTCCAAGCCACTCCACCCTTTGCCATGTCCGAAATTTTTGCTCAGATCATTCGCGCAAAAAAAGATGCCATTCGCAATCAATACCTTGAAAGCAATCCCGGTGCCGACGAACACAGCATTAAGAATTTCACTCATCTGGAAATGATTCGGAATTGCAGCCACTTTTTGGATGACGCCGAAGAAATCTTCAATCCCATATGGGAAAGTCACGTTTTGTCCCAAATGAACCCTGCCGAATTCAGCTACCCCACCTATAGAGATTGGCTCAACGAATTCCGCCGAAAATCCCCTCCCAATGGCGTGCCCATTGTGGAAGGCTGGGACATGAACATTCCAAAACTTCAAAATGCAATGGCTCACAACAGTTACTTCAATGCCCATCAAGATTCCGATGGGACCATTCGCAGCAGCTCTCTGATCAGCCGAACAGGACTCTTCTACTTCCCTTCCCTTGCCCTCAAGTCCTACTTGGTGGGAATGGATCGAAATGCGGCAATCACATTGGGGTTCAACCCTGCAACGGGAAGAAAAGAAATTACGAAGTTTGAAATTACTGACAACAACACCGGTGAAGTGGTGGAAAGCATCCCTACGGATGGTCAAGGACGTCTACAAATCAATTACTACGGCCCTCAAAAAATGTTTCCCCATTTGAGCTTCGCAGAGCTTCTTTCCGATTCGGACACCTTAAAGGTGCAACAAAGACTCTTCAATCCAAAGACCCAGGAGTGGGAAGAAAAGGATGTGAAGGTCAATCGCAAAGAGTTTTTGAAGGACAAATATCTTTTGCTCGGAGCCACTGCCACGGGAATTTTCGACTTAAGGGTCACGCCTTTTGAGAAAAAAACCTATCCCGGATTGGAAACTCACGCGAACGCTTTGGCAAACATGCTTGAGAAGAATTATCTGAAGCCCTGGGAAGACGAACGCAGTCAGATGATCGTCTTTCTCTTAGTGCTTGGAATATTCCACACCCTTGTTTTGACCCAAATGGGAGCCTTGGGTGGCATGATTATGACCGTAGTCCTTCTCTCTGGAGTGGTTGGACTGGATAAGTTTGTACTGTTCGATAATGGCTTTGTGGTCACTGTAGTTTGGCCTGTCCTTTTGCTTTTGACCATTTACCTTTGCTTGACCACATATCGTTACTTGACGGAAGAGCGTGGCAAAAAAGAACTGCGGCAAACCTTTCAAAAGTATGTGAGTCCGAGCATTGTTGAAGAAATTTTATCCGACCCCAAAAACATTGAGCTGGGCGGAAAGAAAATGGATCTGACTGTTTTCTTCTCGGATGTTCGAGGCTTTACAACCATTTCGGAAAAATTGGATCCCCATGCCCTCTCTGAACTTTTGAATGAATACCTCACCCCCATGACAGAGATTGTATTTAAAAACCAAGGGACTTTGGACAAATACATGGGTGATGCAGTGATGGCCTTTTTTGGAGCCCCCATTCCCATCGAAAAGCATGCTCACTTTGCCTGTCGCGCGGCCCTCGAAAGTTTAGATAAACTTTTTGAACTTCAAAAAGAATTTGAGGCCCGCGGCCTTCCCCTGATCGATATTGGAATTGGACTCAACAGCGGCGAAGTCAGCGCAGGAAACATGGGATCCAAAACCGTTCGCTCTTATACGGTTATGGGAGACGCTGTCAACTTGGCCTCTCGACTAGAGGGAATCAATAAGCAATACGGCACACGCATTGTGATCAGCGAGTTCACCCACTCTCGTGTAAAAGAAGTCTTTGCCTGCCGAGAAATTGACTGGGTTCGAGTCAAAGGAAAAACCAAACCGGTAAAGATCTACGAACTGATTAAAGAAGGGGCTTTGGCCAAAGAGGATCAAACTCATTTGGACACTTACAATCAGGCCTATTCCCTTTATCGAAGCCAAAATTTTGTGGATGCCCAAGAGCTCTTTTCGAAGGCCTTGGACATGAAGCCTGATGATCAGGTCAGCCAAATGTTCTTATCTCGATGCAGCAATTACATCTCGGAACCTCCTGGCGAAGATTGGGACGGCGTTTTCGAAATGAAGACCAAATAGAATTCTACACTTTGATTTGCACCTTACGGAAAGATCATGTGAAATAGACGAGTGTTGGCGCTAGTACTCGTTTATCTCAGCTTGTTATTCTCCCCCTCGTCCAGCTTCGCCCAAAGCAGTGTGATCGACGGGGTTTTGATTCAAGCCGACACCACCGAAGGTTTCACCGAAATTGATAAATTTATCCTCAAAGGAAATGTGCGAGTGGCCTTTCGCGGCCAAACCTTGAGTTGCGATCGTGCGATCGTCAACGTGAAAGAAAATACGGTGGAGGCTTTTGGAAATGTAATCCTAGACGATGCAAAAACACACTTGGAAGCAGATCGCATCAAGATGAATTACAAAACGGACAAAGGCGAAATTGACAACGGATTTGTTCAATCCGGACAAGTGATCTTTGAAGGCCAGCGCATGGAGAAGCTGGGCGAGAGCACCTACTTGGCCGAAGATGCGGAATTTACGTCTTGCACCACCTGCCCTGCGGGCTGGAGCTTTTCAGGCAAATTAATTGAAGCCGAGCTGGGCGGTTACGCAAAAATCAAACGTCCTCTTTTTAAAATTGGAGGGATTCCAGTCATTCCTCTGCCTTGGCTGATGGTTCCCCTCAAAACGGAACGACAATCGGGACTTTTGGTCCCGTCCTATGAGTACACCGGTCGAGGGCGATGGGCCATTTCTGAAGATTTCTTTTGGGCGCTTTCAAAAAGCCAAGATGCAACCTTGGGACTGACTTATCATGAACTTCTTGGGCTTCAGTGGCGGTCCGAATACCGCTATGTTTTGTCGGAACGCTCCTATGGAGATTTTCACGCCTCTTTTATCAATGACCGCGTCTTTAAAAGTGAAATGCGCAACAAACGCTATGTTTCCGAAGGTCCCGTAACTGACCGTTGGTACTACTATTATCACCATCACTTTGAACTTCCCAATGGCTTCATCCAAAGGTTTCAATATTTTGACATGAGTGATTTGAACTACATTCAAGATTTTCCAAATGACTTTGAAGACTACGGCGCCTCACCAGGAGACCCCGCTCTTGAAAACAAGGCTTCACTTTCAAAAAACTTGGATGAGTTTCACATGGACATTGGAGCCACGCTTTATAAAAACTTAGCGCGAGCCCATCCTCTGGCGGACAATTCGGATGCGGTTCACAAACTTCCAGAGATAAATTTACGCACCTCCGAGATTTCCCTGTGGGAAGGTGGACCCGCCTTTCACACGGACGTCAACTCTATTCACTTCACCCGCGACCATTACACCTACGATGATTTAACAAATGTAAATAACTACAAAGAGCCCGTCGAATCCGGTCGCATCGGTGAATACACGCGAGACGGCAGTTTCGACCCCAATATGGATTTGCAAAGAACCGGACACCGCTTGGATGTGACTTCGCGCCTCCAATACCCTTTTCGAATTTTTAAGCTCTTTGACCTGACCCCCAGCGTGGCCTACCGAGAGATGCAATATGATTTTCAATTGGATGAAGCTTATGCATCTCAAGGCTTCTCCCCAACAGCCAGTCAGCGTTATCTCCAAACGGAATTGAGCCTCTTGACAGAGTTCAATGGCTACTACGGAGGAAAAACTCCTTTTGCCGATCGATACAAACACACCATCATTCCTAAAATCTCATACATCAATTTGCCTTTTATTCGCAGGCCCGATCACCCCTTCTTTGGTCAGTTTGCTAACCAACGCTTCAACCGGGCCGACTCCACGGTCAGCGATCAGGATCTCAATGGAGCCAGTAAAATCCAATTTGATTACCGCGATCGGGTCTTCGACAAAGACCTCGTGACTTTTTCTTTAAGAAACCAGGTTGCCAAAAAAACCTATTCTCAAGGCGAGCCGGTCTATTCTCAGCTGGCGGTTTTTGAACTGACTCAGTTTTATGACAACAATGAAGCCAACACTCAAAACCCTCAGCCCTGGTCGGACATCGAAGGCTATTTAAACGTCACGCTGGAACACATTGATGTGGTTTCGTCCACTTTCTACAACCCCTATGCTCGACTAACCAACTCCTCCACTCGAGTTAATTTAAAGCCCAATCCGGGCCAGTACTTTCAAATCAAGTACTCAAACAACACTCTTGTGGATGAAAACAATAACATCCAAACGGATTCTCGAACCGAAAACATCGGTTTGGGATTAGGAATGACCTCCATGTATTTGGATTTGGGCGCCAGTGTGGATTACTCAAAAATTACCCGCGAGATTCAGCAATGGGAGTACGTCGTTCGACTCAAACCTCCTGGCAATTGCTGGTACATCAACTTCTTTCACAGACAGCCCATTGGGGGAGAACCCAATTGGAAACTCAATGCCGCCTTCAATTTTGACGGCGTCGGCGGCATCTGATTTTTCGCTCTTCTATCTTTTTCAGCAGAATCCTCTTTCGTATTTTTTTGTTTTCGTAATTTCTAAATTCTCTCGCCCCAGTGAATAGGACCTCCCGTAAGCGTGATGCGCTTTGCCCGCAGGGCAAATACGGGAAGAGCCCATGGATGGGCGTGTCTGTTTCACTGGGGCGAGAGAATTTAGAAACTACGAAAATCAGAAAAAAGAGAAAGCCGAGAATAATTTTAAAAAGAAAGAAGCTGCATCTGGACTTGAGCGCCGTCCAAAGAACCTTCATCACTCAAGATGGGAGCCAAGCCCCAGTTTTGCGAAACTAAGGGACTGTCATAGGGATCGGGCTCCATGCTGGGAACCACGTAAACCACATAGGCCCCAAGTAAAATGCCCACATAAAGACCAATGGAAGCTCCACGGGCCACTTTATTTAAATTTTCACTGGGCTTGTCGACAAACGCCAATGTGGCCGCGCCAATCAGTGTTCCCGCAAGAACACCGTAAGTGCAGCTCATAATAAATTCTTTCCCTGGATCGGCAGGCTGATAGGTTGTTGTGGGCGTTTGCGCCCAACTCCACGAAGACGTAGAAACAAGAATCACCGCTGCAATTGTATAAATCCATCGAGCCATACTTTAAGTCTTCTTGATCCCCCAAAGGGTGTCAATCTTCTATGGGAATTTCTAGAAATCCGTCTTTGTCCGCCTTCTCCACAAGCACCCTTAAAAAACAAGGCTCTCTGGCAGACAGCCATTCTGCAACCCGCACCAGCCGACACTTTTGTGCCTCAGAGAGAACACCAAAATCCAGAGAACGAGCCGACTTCACTTCAAATAGAGTTTTCACTCCCCTTGGAGAGCGAGCCAGAAGATCTACCTGCACACCCAAAATGCGCACATCTCGAGCCTCAATGATGTAATGATTTTTCTTTAAAAATGCTTCCGCACGCTGCTCACAGCGCAGGCCCGGCCGTGTCCACTCCGCTGAAGCTTCGCCTGTGGTGCTCGGTGGCTCCGAGTTTTTTGAGTGCTTCACGGTGCACTTTGGTCGCATAGCCTTTGTGGATTTCGAAGCCATATCCCGGAACCTCACCCGCCAATTCAATCATCTTCTGGTCCCGATAGACTTTCGCAAGAATAGACGCGGCTCCGATGGGCTTTGCCCTCAAATCCCCTTTGATCAGTGCTTCTTGCTCATAGCCCTTGAGGTTTGGGATTTTAAATTTTCCATCCACCAAAACAAAACCCGAAGTGACTTTTAAGTTTTCAATGGCTCTTTTCATTGCAAGAAAGCTCGCCTGAAAGATATTGATCTCATCGATCTCTTGGGGCGTGGCCCATCCGATTCCCGTCACAAATTGCTCTTGAATTTGCACTGCAAGAATCTCTCTTTGCTTGGCAGAGAGTTTTTTAGAATCCGTGATTTTTTCGTGGAATTGAACTTTGCTGGAAATGACCAGAACCGCCGCAGCCACGACGGGTCCCGCCAAACATCCGCGGCCCACTTCATCCACCGCAATCAGCGGGAAGGGGCCCTTTTGCCAATCATAATCTTCCAATTTCAAAGGAAAACCGGGCTTAAATTTTTAAGATTTTTTTTGCTCGTCCACGCGCTTGGTGTTCAAACGTGCAGAGCGACCAGAAAGGTTTCTCAAGAAAAACAAACGAGAACGACGAACAATACCGTGAGAGTTCACAACCACTTTTTCAAGGGCTGGAGATCCCATGGGGAAAGTTCTTTCAACGCCGATTCCAGAAGACATTTTACGAACTGTAAAAGATCGTCCCACACCGGAACCTTGAACTTTGATCACAACGCCTGTGTAAATCTGAACGCGCTCTTTTTCGCCTTCTTTCACCTTAACGTGAACATCCACATTGTCGCCAGAGCGCAATTTAGGAAGAGCTTCCACTCGTTTTTTCAGTTCAGCATCTTGAGTCCCAGACCAAGTGATGCGTCGAATAAGATCCGTCGAAGTGTTTTGTGAAGATGCTTTGGACATTTTTAACCTCTTTAATTTTTGCTCACACTGAAATTTTTGACCAAACGAGTGGCCTGAAGCTTCAAGGGGATATCATGACCCGAGGAGTCGGTCAAGACAGATGCTCACAGCCGATCTTACGGAAAGATGGCGGTAATCATCCGCTGAGGCCCCTTTGATGGGGTCTAAAAGGGCATCTGCCTGCTCAAACACCGAATCCGCCAACCCAAAGCCGGTTCCAAACACCAATAAAATCGGTGGCCCCTCGGTCTCAAAAATTTGCTGACGAAGATCTTTGAAGGGAATTCTTTTCAGTCCACGGTCTCTGGCCGAGGTGGTGATCACGTAGGGCTTTTCATCATACTGCTTCAAAACATCTTCTAAGGTCTCAAAACCACTGACCATATCCAAAGCGGATTTCCGTTTGGGATTGTACTTCGCACCCCACCCCACTTTCCAGTGATCCAAAACCCGAGAGACAAACATCAACTGCTCTTTCATGCGATTGACGATAAAATATTTTGAAACCCCATAGGTGCGACAGGCCCGAGCAATGTCATGGATGTCGAAATTGGTGACATTGGTACAGACTTGATTCTTTGCGCGGTCTAAAACAGGCCAATGGATCAAGGCCAAATGCACGGTTCTCACGAATTCACTCCCAACAGGTCTCGCTCTTCTTCACTGAGCTGCCGAATTAATTTTTCCGCCGCTTCAAGCTCTTTGGAAGAAATTTGAGCTTTCTCCAAAAGTTCAGGCCGGCGATTTTTAGTTCTTACAATAGAAATGGCGCGGCTCAAAGCCTCAATGTTTTTGTGGTGCCCACTGAGCAAGAAGGAGGGAACGTCCATTCCCTTCACACTTTGTGGCCGGGTAAACTGAGGGCACTCCAAAAGCCCCTCCTCCCCAAAGCTGTCTTTGCGAAAGGAGCTGGATTCTCCAAGCACCCCGGGAAGCCCCCGCACCAAGGATTCCATGACCACCATGGCCGCCAACTCCCCCCCGTTAAGGACATAGTCCCCAATGGAGATTTCATGGTCTGCGTAAGCCTTTACAAGGCGCTCATCAAAGCCGGCGTAGCGGCCACAAACAAAAACGAAGGAGCGGATTCCCATCTCCTGAGAAGGCTTCCTCTGTAAAAATTCAGAGACCTTCTTTTGATTCCACGACTCACCTTGAGGAGTGAGAAAAATCACCTGAGCAGAGGGCTCCTTTTGCATGGCAAACTCAATGGCTTCAGACCAGGGGCCAAACATCGCCGCCATCCCATCTCCACCTCCGTAAACCTTGTCATCCACCGCTTGGTGAACATCTGATGTAAAACTTCGTGGATTGATAAACTCCATTTGAAAGTTTTGTTTCTTTAGCGCCTGACCCACAAGACCGGACTCTGCCCACGCATGAAACATCTCTTCAAAAAGAGTGACGACAAAAAACTTCATTCCAAAAGCCCCTCGGGAAGATCCATAAAGATTTTTTTCTCATCGTAATTCACGTCCTTGACGAAGGCGTCTACGAAGGGAATGAGGTTTTCTTTTTTGCCTTTGGAATCTTTTTTAACGCACAAAAGTTCTTGAGCCCCATTTGTTGAAAAACTTGCGACAACTCCCACCAAAGATTCTTTGTCGAACACCTCGAAGCCCAGCAGCTCGATCAGGTAGGGAGATTCCCCTTTTTCAGAAACAAAATTTTCTCGGGGAAGATAAATGCCATAGCCTTTAAGGGTCTCTGCGAAATTGCGATCGATAGATTCTTCAAAGTGAATGAGAAGACCGTTTTTATGAGGACGAAAACTTCGAATGGAAAGATCAAGAGAGGGAATGCCTTCGGTCCGAGAGATCAGGTGGAGCAACTGACCCTTTTGAGCCCAATCCCATTCCCCGGATGGAATGGGTGCGAAAACTTCGCCGCGAATGCCGTGGGCCTGCTTGATGTAGCCCACCATAAGCCATTTGTCTTTGAGCTGTGAATTATTCGACGATCTCAAGCACACTTCGCTTTTGAAGCTTCGTGCTTGCTGCATTCAGAATGGTGCGCATGGAACGAGCGGTTCGCCCTTGTTTTCCAATCACTTTTCCCAGGTCTTCCTTGGCCACCTTAAGTTCAACAACTGTGGTCTGCTCTCCCACAACTTCACTCACTTCAACATCATCGGGATTGTCCACAAGAGACTTTGCCATAAACTCTACAAGGTCTTTTAAGCTTGAATGATCCATTTCCACTCCAATTCCGCTTCTACATTTTGCTTGGCGATTTACATTAATCTCATTGAGCCGCAAATTCCTATTTTGGCCTTTTACTTGGAGGTCAGGGCAACGGGCTTATAGCAACGTCACTCGCCCTCTCCTCCTATTTTAGTCAAAAAGGAGGAGTAGAAACAAGTCCCCTTTTACGAGGAACTCACCAATTTCGGGGACAAATATTATTTACTGAGAGCTTTGACCAAGCTTTTTACACGACCCGTAGGTTGAGCGCCTTTTTGAACCCATGAATTGTATCGGTCCATGTCACACTCCAACCCTTTGTCTTGGCCCTTAGGGAAGGGATTGTAATGACCAATGACCTCAATGAACTTTCCGGTCAATGGACGACGACTGTCCGCAACTGTGATGCGATATTTAGGGTGATGTGTGGTACCGAAACGAGCCAAACGAATTACAACCATGGAAATCTTTCTCCTTAAAGCCTAAAACTCATACTGAAGTCTGGCCCTTTGCGCAACAAAAAAGTGTCTGATTTAAAGGGCTTCCCCCGGATTTTCACATTTTTGCGCGCTGAAATCTTATGTTACGACCAAAACTCCTTAAAACATTCCTGGAAAACCGCCGCGGCCCCCGCCTCTTCCCATGCCCATCTTCATCATTTGGGACATCATTTTCTGGGACTGCTCGAAGCGTTGAACCAATTTGTTCACATCTTTCACCTCGGTCCCCGAGCCCTTGGCAATGCGAAGGCGCCGAGATCCATTCAAAATCTTATGATTGTCCCGCTCTTGGCGAGTCATGGAGTGAATGATGGCTTCAATCTTTTTGATCTCTTTTTCGGGAGGCGCCATATTCTTCATCTGCTTCATGGCTTGGCCCATCCCAGGGAGCATTTTTAAAATGCTTTCAAAGCCCCCCATTTTTCGCATCATTTGAATCTGCTTTAGAAAATCTTCAAAGGTGAATTGATTCTTCGCGATCTTTCGCGCTGAAGCTTTAGCCTCTTTTTCGTCAATGACTTCCTGAGCGCGCTCCACCAAGGACAGAACGTCTCCCATGTCCAAGATCCGACCGGCCAAGCGGTCTGGATGAAACACTTCCAAATTGTCTGCTTTTTCACCCACTCCCAAAAATTTAATGGGAACTCCGGTGACGTCTTTAATACTGAGGGCCGCCCCTCCACGGGCATCGCCGTCCACCTTGGTCAAAATCAAACCGGTCAACCCCAGGCGGTCATTAAAACCTTGCGCCACTTCCACGGACTGCTGTCCCAACATGGCATCCGCAACCAAAAGAACTTCATTGGGAGTCCACGAAGATTTGATATTTTCCAACTCGCTCATCAAAGCATCATCAATTTGCAGACGGCCCGCCGTATCGATGATCACCACATCGATCATCTCAGCTTCGGCCCAAGCTTTGGCTTTTTGAACAATGTCGTCCACACCTTGCCCCACCTGAGTGTCAAACACGGGAATGTTATTTTGCTTTGCCAAAGTTTGAAGCTGTTCAATCGCGGCCGGTCGATAAATGTCCGCCGGCACCAAGCCCGGCTTTTTCTTAAGTTTGCTTCGAACATACAATGAGAGCTTTGCGGCCGTGGTTGTTTTCCCCACCCCTTGCAGTCCCACCAAAAGCAAAACGGAAGGTTTGGAGCGAACATCCAAATCCACCTTTTCAGAACCCAAGGTGCTTTTCAGCTCTTCATGAAAAATTTGAACAAACTGTTGGCCCGGATCCAAACTCTTTAGAACTTCGGCGCCCAGAGCCTTCTCTTTGACTCGATCCAAAAGGGATTTTACCACCTTGAAGTTCACGTCCGCTTCCAGGAGACTTTGCCGAATTTCCTTCAAAGAGTCTTTGATGTTGTCCTCGGTAATTTTTGATTTCCCGCGGACCTTTTTTAAAGTTTCCGTCAGACGATCTGACAAGCCTTCAAACACAATCTACCACCTTAAGTAAGAACCCTTTTTCAAACTCCAATAGGCCAAGGCATGGGTCACTAAAAAACCTGCCAGCGCCACCGCGAAGGCCAAGGGCATTTGCACATCACTGGTGCCCAATATTCCCTCTCTGACTCCATTTATCAAGTACAGCAAGGGATTGGAGCGGGATACCGCCTGCCAAAATGGGTGCAAATTGGAAACCGAGTAGAAAACACCCCCCAAATAAATCAATGGGAGCAAAACAAAACCACTGACCGCACTGAGCTGATCAAAGGTCTTTGCCCAAAAGGCCACCGAAATGCCCAGTTGAGAAAAGGTAAAACTTCCAATCACTAAAAAGACCATCAAAATCAATGGATGCTGAACCGCGAGCCAATGCCCCTCGGAAACATAGAAGAAAATCTCGCCAACCAGAAAAGTTAGACTTCCCACGATCAACCCTCGAGTCAATGCTCCTAAAGAATAGGCCCAAATCAAATTTTGCGGAGTGAGTGGCGCTGACTTTAAGTCTTCCAAATCTCCACCGAATTTTGCGCCCACCACCGAACTGGATGAGTTTTGAAAAGAGTTGTTCAAACAAGCCATCATCACAAGACCTGGAATCAAAAAGGCCAAATAGCTGATTCCACCTTCGATATGAATGCTGGGGCCTAAGCTGATTCCAAAAATCAAAAGATACAAAGAGGAATTGATCATGGGAGTTAAAACTGTTTGGGCAGCCACCTTAAAAAATCGAGAGATCTCTCGGTGGAGCAAAGAAAAAAACGGCAAGTATTTTTGGGATTTCATTGCTGACCTTCTTTCATCACTCTTCGAAAGGCGTCTTCCAAGTCTCCATCCTTCACCCGAATGTCTTTGATGTGAGAGAGATCAATCCCCGCCAGACGCACGCCTTCAAAAACCCCTTTGGTCATGGGAACTTTCAAATGAATTTCATTTCCCTTTTGGCTTTGCACCCAGGAATTTTTCAATTCTGGAAGCTCGCGATCTAAGATCAACTCAATGGTTTTCTCCGTAAGATCCGTCACGATTTCCGAGGTCTGACCGATTCGCAAAATTCTGCCGTGGGACAAAAAACCTACGCGGTCGCAAAGATTCTCTGCCTCTTCCAAATAATGGGTGGTGAGCAAAATCGCCACACCCTGACTTCGCAGTTCTTTGACAAAATCCCACAAACTTTTTCGAAGATCGATGTCCACTCCGGCTGTGGGTTCGTCTAAAAGTAAGATTTTAGGATTGTGACAAAGGGCTTTTGCAATCATCAAACGCCTTTTCATTCCCCCACTGAGCTGCTTCACTTTTTTATGGCGATGGTTGTAAAGATCCAAGCGCTTTAAGAGCTGGTTGGTCTCTTCTTCGGAAAGACTTTTTCCAAAATAGCCACTGTGAAACTTAATGATTTCACAGATATTAAAAAAACCGTGATTGATCACTTCCTGGGGAACCCATCCCACGTAGGATTTGGCGGTCAAAGGATCTTTTTGTACATCATGGCCGAAGATCTCAATTTTTCCTTGGGTGGGTTCTTCCAAGGTCACAATGGTGGAAATGATGGACGTCTTTCCGGCTCCGTTGGGTCCGAGCAGTCCAAAAACTTCCCCAGGTTGAACCTCAAAGGTGACCTGATTTACGGCCTGGAGAGAGCCATAAAATTTGGAAAGGTTCTGGACTTTCAGCGGGGGATTGTCTTGAGACTTTTTCATAACAGCACCTTACTTGAAAGAATCGCCCAATCCAAGGTCTGGAACCACAAAGATTTTTTAAATGCCTCCTGATGCCCTGCCGATAAATTTCACATGGATACAGCTGAAGTTTATATGCCCATTGCGATTGATGAATTGGTTTCAGGCACATTGAATCCGGTGGATCTTTTTATTCGCCTCTCTGAAGGAAAGTTCATCCAAGTTGCCAAAGCCAACACCACGTTAGATCTGTCGCAAATTAAAAACTACAAAACTAAGTCCATTGAATACCTTTACGTTCGTAAGGATGATTTCTCTCGCATTTCCGCGCAAAGCATTCAGCTGGCGGGCATGATGATTCAACGAAATGATGTGGCCCCCGAAAAAAAGGCCACCTATCTGACCAAAGCTTCCAGCTCGGTGTTTAAGCGCATGGATCACATTGGCTTGGATCTCGAGATGTATCACAACGCTCAGCAGGTCACCGAAGCGGTGATCACTCTGGTGGAAACTCAAAGTCAGTTTGCGGTGCTTTTTGGGAACCTGGCTTCATCCAATGATCACCTCTTAAACCATTCGGTGGGAGTGAGTGTGCTCTCTGCCATGATTGGCGTAGAACTTGGATTTCAAAAGAAAGCCACCCTGGAAAAGCTGGCCCTCGGCGGACTTCTTCATGACATTGGATTGAAAACTCTTCCATCAGGCTTGATTAAAAAATCATTGATTGAAATGACCAACGACGAGGCTCAACTTTATGAAACTCACCCTTACCGGGGCGCCAAAGTTCTTTTAGGTTTAGGGTCGGTTCCCGATGATGTGATCGCCATCGTTTATGAGCACCATGAAAACGCCATTGGCCAAGGTTACCCTCAACGGATCCGTGACGTCAAAATGCATCCGTTGGCAAAGATTGTTGCCCTTGCCGATCAGTTTATCAGTCTAACATTGATTGGACCCAACTGCCCCAATCCCAAATCCGCTCGTGAAGCTCTACTGTTTATCGAATCCACTCTGGGGCTTCCCTTCAACAAAGATGCCTTCCGCGCCCTGAAGCGAGTGATTGAAAAAGAACCGCAAAGAAAGGCCGGATGATATGAGGTTTGTTTTAAGTGTTCTGATTCTGTTCGAAGTTTTCGCATTTTCAAATGCCTGGGGGTTTGGCTCGGCACCACCGAGTTCCTCAAGATCAAATTACCGCAGCAGCACCTTTCAACCCTCCTCCTTTTCGCCCAGTCTTGGTGGAAGCAGCAGTTTGGTTGGAACCTATGGGGGTCGCAGCTGCGAACGCTCCAACGACCCCAAGCTTTGCATGATGTGCAACTGCATGAGAGAATCCGCCCACGAGCCCCTTGAAGGAAAAATCTTGGTGGGTGAGGTGGTTCAAACCCGCGTTCGAGACACCCGTTGGCCCGATGACATTTGTTCCGTGATTTATCAACATGCTCAGTTCAGCTGGACCCTTAAAGCGAGAACTCGAAGACCTCTTCCTCGCACCAACTCCCGGTCCATGCAAGAGTGCGCCATTGCAACGGCACGAACCATCAACTCCCCCGGGAATGGAATGGATCACTACCACGCAGACTACGTCACACCCGCATGGGCACGCACCTGTCAAAGAGTGAAAAAAGTCGGCCGACATATTTTTTACGACCATTGTGGGTCTGAACGAGGGCCTCACCGTCGCTACCGCAGAGGGAAAGTGAAAAGAAGCTGGGGGACAAAATGAGTAAGCTCATGATTGACACATTTATTTTTACGCTCGTTCTTGGAATCTATAGCTTTGCAGGAACAAGCTTTGCCTTTGAATCCAAAGACATGCCGAAGATCTCTGAAAAAGGGGAAGTTGAACTTTCAAAAACTTTAAAAATGGAACTGCAAAAAGGTTCCTTAAAAGCCTATGAGCCCATCCCTTATGGAGAGTTTTCGGAAAAGGCCCGTGATCTTTTTGAACTTCCCGACACTCCCGGAATGGCCAAAGGGGATTTCAATGGAGACGGCGAAGTGGATGCCTTTGTTCTTCTTCAATCAAAAAAAGAGGTGAAGGCGGTTTTGATTTTGGGCGGAAAGTCTCACTCAAAAATCTATCCTTTTAAAGTGGGTCAGAGAAATAAAGAAGAGGCCACACACACCACTTACCTTTCATTGCTTGCACAAAAGGACGTTCATTTTAAAAACAAAAAGATCAAATCCAAAAGAGATTTGATCCAAGTGGAAACCTACTTGGGCGCCGTTTTGCCCTATTACTTCGACGGCAAAGAATTTAAGGAATACACCGGAGAGGTTCCATGAAAAGTTTAAACCTATCCTCTTGGATAGGGCTTTTCGTTGCCTTTTTGGTTCTTTATTTGGGAGTCTTTAAAACACTCCCCCAGCCGGGTCTATTTTTCGACACCCATGCCTTAATCCTTGTGGGCGGTGGAACCTTGGCAGCCTCTTTGATTGCTTTGAAGTTTAAAAAAATTGAAGACCTGACTTCCCTGTTTGTCTATGGATTGATTTTAAAACGAACCAAAGATTCTGTCTTTCACGCCCGCGAACTTTTAAGTCTTTCAAGCCTAGCCTACCAAAACCGCACCATTTCGTTCCCCTTTGAATTGACTCATCCCTATGCCAAAGAGGCCTTTGAATTGGCAAAGAAAAGTCACATTGATGACGAAGAATTGGCCCAGCTCTTTCGAAAGCGAAATGAGTATTTCAAGCGCAGCTATCAAAGTGATGCCAGTGCCTTAGCGGCCATGGGAAAATTCCCTCCGGCTTTTGGACTTTTGGGCGCCACCACAGGAATGATTGCCATGATGAGCAACTTAGGCAATGGCGGCGTGGATCAAATCGGTTCTGCCATGGCCATTGCCTTGGTCGCCACCTTCTGGGGGATCGCCATTGCCAACCTCTTGATTTTACCCCTTGGAGATTATGCCTCCAAAGTGGCTCAAGAAGATCAGATCACCCGGCAAATGATCGCGGAGTCTCTGTTAATGATCCGCAAAGACACAGATCCACAAATTGTGGCCGAAAGACTTTCAACTTTTCTTCACCCCTCTCAGCGCAGGGCCTTACGTAGTGGAATCAAAATCAATTTCGATCCCGACTCACAAGGGCAAATGGACAAAACTCAAATCTCCTCGTTTCGAACCAAAAAGAGAAGCTCATGATCGAAAAAGATCTTGAATCGAAGGAAACTCCCTCTTCCTTAGAAAGCTTTGAGGATCTTGATTTTATTGAAGATCCTCCCCATGTGGATGAAAGATGGCTGGTCTCCTACGCGGACATGATGACCCTTTTGTTTGGACTGTTTGTGCTTTTGTTTGCCATGAACAAAATGGACCAAAAAGATGTGGAAAAAATTAAAAACTCCACCACTCAGCAGTTTGGTAAAAATGAAGAAGTCAACAAACAGATCCCTGAAGTGGCCGAAAAAAAAGTCTTAAGTCATCAAATTTTATTGGAAGAGCTGGAAGACAAACAAAAAGAAGTGGACCAGCTCAAAAAAACATTGATTGGGCTTCAAGCGCAAACGGAAGTGATAGACAATCTGAAACTGTCTCTAGCGCGCATTGAAGGCAAAAACAAAGACTTGACGGCCCAACTGAACAGTTTAAAAAGTGAGCCGGCGCCCAAGGCAAAAACAAAGATCGTGCGCATTGACCCCAATCCTGATCTGAAAGCTGAAATTCAAAACCTTAAACTTCAGTTAGAACTGGCCAACAAAATCCCTCCTCCTCAGCAGGTCCAAGTGGATCCCTCAGAAAAATACAAAACACAGATCAAAAAACTCCTTGCCACTCAGTATCAGCTCAAAAAAGATTTAATGAGTGCCAAGGAATCTGCGCTCAATGCTAAAATCAAACTTTCCAGTGTGGCCGACGAGCAAGGTAAACTTCAATCCTTGGCTCTTGCAAATTCAAAGATGAAGGCGGACAACGACCAACTGGTCAATGCCAACAAACAGTTGGAAGCGAAGTTTCTAAGTTTGCAGTCTCAATGGTCTCAACTAAAGGCGAAATCTTCCAATCGCAGTTCCGAAATCTCCGCACTGTCCTCCAAATCTAAAACCTTAGAATCCGAAAATCAGTCGTTAAGAGATCTGGTGGCCCGTTTGAAAGAAAAGAATTCCAGTCTCAATGGACTGGTTGAAAAAAATCAAGCCACCCGAGAATTGGCCTCTCAAAATCTTCAAAGTTTGCAAAGCGCGCAAAAGAACTTGGAAGGGGCAAAGTTGAAACTCAATCAAGAAAACGAAGAGTTAAAAGCACAGGTTTTAAATGCAAAAACGGCGACTCAAAGTCTTGAGGCCAAAGCCAGCCTTTATCAAAATCAATTGAAAGACTTGGAAGCCCTTTACGCAAAGTCCCTGCAGAATCGATCTTTTTTGGCGATCATGATCAAGTGGCCCACCAGGGACCACGATGTAGACCTGATCATTGAAGATCCCAATGGAGTAAAATACGACTACAAAAAAAAGGGAGAACGCCAATTGGCCGGGCGCTTTGCCTTAGACACAAAACGAGGACCGGGGGCCGAACTGTGGCTTTCAGACCAAGTGATTCCTGGAACCTACAAAGCCACCTATTACTTTTTTAACCAGTATGGAAACCTCACTCCCACTCAAGTCTCAGCGACCATTTACAGCCCCAAGGGACAGGTGGAAATCAAACCCAGAGCCTTGGATATCTCGAAGAAACGCAGTGTGACCGTCACCTTCCACGTTTCTAAAGAAGGTCAGGTCACTCTCAATTAGATTTTTGTATGGATCCACGGAGTTTCGCTGCTGCCATCGTTCACAGCTTCCCGACTCAAATCCACCACATTTTTAAAAAGATCCAAAATGTTCCCCGCAATCATCACTTCCTTCACAGGTCTTGAGATCTTTCCGTTTTCGATCAAAAAAGAGTTCTTTGCCACTCCTGAAAAATCCCCGTTGGCAGAGGGACTTCCTCCAGAAAACCTCATGACCAAAAGTCCCTTGTTGATCCCTTGGATCATTTCATCCAAGGTTTTCTCCCCGCGATTCATTTTCAAGTGGGTAGCTAAAACTTTGGAAAGCGGAAGATCTAATTTATTGGATCCGTACAAATTGATCAAAAAGCGCTTCAACTCGCCATTTCGAATCAAGTCCCCTTCTTCAAGGAGCACCCCTTCGGAACTGAAAGGCGCTTTGGTGGCAAACTCCTCTGCCATCGGATGGGAGGTCAGGGAAATTTTATCTGACATCACCCTTTGCCCCAACTTGTCTTTAAACAGGCTGGTTCCTTGAACCAAGGCCCCCGTGCTCATTTGCCCCAAGACAAAACCCAAAAAATCCTGAACCAAATAAGGGGACAAAACCACATCTCCCTTGATTTCTTCCGTGTGAGCCTCCGCATGGGGCTCTCTTTCAGCCAAACACAAAACGTGCTCTAGACCCGGAGAATTCAGAAGGTCTTCGGGAAGATTTTGAGTTTGAAATCCCACATAATTGAACGAGGAAACCTTATCCCCGTCTTGGCCAGAAAACATGGTGAAGTAGCTCCAATAGGATTCCTTTTGAGACAACTCCATGCCGTGGGAATTTTTGAACAAGGTTTCCTCTTGAATGCCCTTCAAGGGAAGATTGCGAATTTTAACTTTGGGATATTTTGCTGATGTTGTTTGAGAGAACTCCATGATTTTTCCAAGGGCCTTCTCCATTTCCATGGGCTTTGAAGTGTCTTGAAAACTTTTTTTATCGCTGCTTTCAAGAATGCCATAGGCTTCGTCCTCACTGGAGGCTTCCCAACCTTTTTTAAGATCTTCGATCAAAATCTTTTTAGAGGCGTCGGTCCAGTTGTTTCCAGAAACTTCAAATTGTTTGTGGTCTTTCACGACCTTGATGGAAACCGAAAAACCGCCATTGGTGCGACACAGGTTGACTTTGGTCTCATTCAACTCCAACTCTTGAACTTCATTTTTAGAAACGCGGACCTGTGCATTTTCAAATCCCTCGTTTTTCACCAAAGACAACGCTTCATTTGCAACATCATTTAAATTCATGATCGTCCTCCCAAAGTCACTTGACACTTCATTGCAGGTCCACCCATCCCCACATACATGGGCTGCTTCTTTCCGCAAGTTCCAGAATCCACCCAAGACATATCTTTTGAAACCATGGACACCGTTTTCAACATGTCAAAGGCCACTCCAGAAATTGTCGTGTCCAACAAGGCCTTGCCTAATTTTCCATTTTTAATTTCATAGCCCATGGTCACGCCAAACATAAATTCACTGGTGGAGTCCGCCTGACCATTGGAGTGATCCATCAAATAATAACCTTCGTCCACCGACGCAATCATCTCTTCCAAAGTGCTTTCGCCGGGAAGAATGGCCGTGTTTCGCATGCGAATCAAAGGCTCATCATTGTAGGCCCAGGCACGTGCATGACCGGTGGCCGGCTGATCAAATTCCACCGCAGTCTCCCGAGAATTCATAAAATTTAAAAGCATTCCGTCTTTGATAATCACCGTGTCCGAAGCTTCCATGCACTCATCATCGAAATACACCGGAACCGGGCACTCTTTCCCCTCGTAGGAGTGAGCAAAGTCCACCAAACTGACCAGAGGTGAAGCCACTTCTTTTCCCAGGTAGCGACCTGCAACAGATCCTCCCTTAACCAAATCGGCTTCCGTGGTGTGCCCAATGGCTTCATGAGCCAGAATCCCCGCCATTTTTGGATCTAAGATGACGGTGTGTTTTCCCGGCTTGCTGTAAACCCCTTCCATTTTTTCTTTCAGATTTTTGTAAGCCTCTTGAAGAGTTGATTCCATCTTCTCTTCGGTGGGAAAAATGTCTTCAACAAATCCCCGACCTCCAAAAATCTTCATCACTTCCACCGGACCATTTTTACCTTCGGCTGTAAGCACAAAGTAAATGTGAGCACGCACATAGTTGAATTGCCCATGCCCCCCCAATCCGGTCCAAACTTCCTTTTCAAAAGATTGCTCTCGAACCATCACTCGGCGAGATTTGATCTCAGGTCCTAAAGCCAAAATCTTTTGATCAAATGATTTTAGCTTTTCAATCAATTCGGTCTCTGTAAATTCTTTGCTCTTTGTAAGAGGTGTCGCTTGGACCACCGCTGAAGAGGGCGGTAAACGAAATGGCGTCCCTTGCCCCGTGGATTTTAATATGTTCAAATTTTCTTGCGCCTGTTTCAAAACCTTCTCGGCGTTTGCAAAGGACCATTCCGGTTGAGCTGCAAAACCATAGAGCCCCTGATCGATGGCCCGCGAGGAGAGGCCCGAGCTTTCCGATTTTTGATTCGACATCAACTGGCCATTTACAAGTTGGATGTTCTTTTGTCGATTTCGATGAAGGCGAAATTCCAAATCTCCAGAAATTTCAGGAAACTTTGAAAACTCCTCACTGAGTTGTCGTCCGTAATTTGACATAGATAAACAATCCTTTCTGCAAATTGCTCGAGGAAATGTTTTATCACAAAAAAAATTGAATCCGAATTTTTAAATGCAAAGATCGTAGAGAGGAAAGGCCGTATCAAAATAATTGACCGTCGGACAATAAATCATAGGCTTGAGAGGTCGCTCCCTGCGAACCGCACTTGCCGGCACGCGTGAAGAATCCATCTCCGTTTGCGCCATGTAAGGGAGAATGGGCGGCGGGGACCCTAGACCATAGGGCTGACCAAATTGCGGCGATCCGACAAAACTCACTTGGTGAGGTTGATTCAACCACGGTGGTAAAATATAGGGACGCGTTCCACATCCTCCGCCGTATCCCATATACTGAGAAGCATAGGGACTTCCACCCGGCATATAGCCCGGCAAATAGGTGCGACATGTTGGAAATCCCGGTTGATATGGCGTGGGAGGAATGTATTGCGAACGCATGTTGGACTGATACATTTTGTAAAGCGCATAGCCGGCCAGCATTCCCCCTCCAAGGGCAAGAATGGGCATCCAAGGAATGCTTGAAAGCGAAAGTCCGCCGTCTTTTTTCGCGGGCTTCTCGCGTATGGGAATGGGTTTCAAATCACGATTTGCGGTGCGCACTTCGGTTTCACAATTGAGACAGGGACCTTTTGCTTCGGTGTCTTCATTGTCTTCATCGTCAGGTTTTTCTTCGGGCTTTGGAGCTGGCGACGCCACTTGACCCCGTTCTTTTTCAAGATCCTTCACATCCACAGCATCCGCCGCATACACAGATTGCGACAGAACAAACATCAAACTGATCGTATACTGTAGAGCTCTCATAGGATCTCTTACTCCTTTGGTTCCATAGACTCTCAAACACTTTTCGACGCTCTCGTTTAAAATCTAAAGGAAGGGTTCAAGGAACCAGCCTAAAGACAAGCTCAAGAAAGGCTGGCACTTTCAATGATCTTTGCTAGTCTCGAAGAACATGAAACTTCTTCTGCAAATTTTGCTGCTGACCACCGCCCTCAAGGCCTTTGGCCTTGAGTCTTCGGGATATCTACAATCCCGTGGAGGCGGATTGTTCACGCCTCCACTAACCGATGTGACCTCTCAGACATTGAATCTGGAGGGCGAGTATGTGGGCCAGTTGGAATTTTCAAAAGTTTTTCGTGTGAATGCCACTTTGTGGGGGCAATCCGATTTTCTCGAAAAGTCAGAAACTTCCAAAGAACAATTTGCCGTGGATGAATTGACTTTGTCTTATCAGAAAATTGCCCGTCGATTGAAGTTGGGCTACTCGTACCGTTCTTGGGAAGGCACCGATGTGATCAATCCCATGAACCTGCTTTCCTCGGACAACTACAGAGATCCCATGCACTCTCGCAAACAATCTGGATATGGTGTTTTTTATGACGATGCCATTGGCAATTGGGAGTGGGATGCCACCTATTTGTTTCAGCAATCCACCCCCCTTCTTCCCGAGGAGGAAAGTCCCTGGTGGCCTCGAAATTTGTATTTGCCCACAGAGTCCGACCAATTGAGTTTGCAAATTCCAGAAAATATGCGCTACCGCATTTTAGACCGCGAAGTTTTGGACCATGCTTTTGAAAACAATTGGGCGCTTCGCATCCAACACCATTTTGATGATTTTGATTTGGCGGTCGGAGCTATGGAAGGACTTTCTCCCCTGCCCATCCTTTCTCCCTTAGTGAATGTGGCGCCCATTCAGATTTACCCCAAAGAAATTTATCGTCTGCAATCTCCCATTGAGATCAAACCCATTTTCTACCGACAGCGGGCGGTGGCCGGAAAATTGGTTTGGACTCTGGGCGATACGATAATTCGATTCAGCACCAACCACGTTCAACCCCTCGGAGACGACACGCGCTTGCCAGGATGGTCCGATCTGTACGTGATTGCTTTGGAGCGAAGTTTTTATTTTTCAGGACAGATGCTCACCCTTCTTGCTCAGTACATGGACTCACGAAGACCCGACGCTCAGGGTCTGTCCATTTTGACAAGTCTTTACGAAAAATCCTATTTCACGGGCCTTCGCTGGGCGCCCAACGAAAATTGGACCGTGATGTTGGCCTTCTTTCAAGAAACGAAGTTTCATTCTTACTTTTTTAGGCCCGAGATCAACTGGCGCTTTGAGGAAAATTGGAATCTGGGATTGGAAGGATATTTTTTTGAAGGTTCCGAAGAATCTGGTCTTGGAACCTATAACAAAAATGATGCTGGATACATTTCCCTCAAGCGCTCTTTTTAGGGAAGCCGCTTCATCTCAATCAAGTAATATCCGGGAATATGGTGATGAAGTTTTTCCGCTTGGTAAACCATTTCCCCATTGAGCTGAATTTTTGGAACTTGCACTTCATAGTTCTTAAAAAATGGTAGAACTTTAAGAGCCGCGTTGATTGTTTTAAACGGCACCCGAGACGTGGGACGAAATCGCGCTTTGTAATCGGAAGTCATTGCACCATCTGTTTTCAAGTCGACCTGTTCGGGCTTAAGAATCAACTTGCCCTGAGAAACATCCGGCAGAAATCCCACAAAGAAATTGGAAAGAACATCCAAATAGCGCCAAACTTTGCCATCCCGTTTTGAGTAGACCCAAGAATTCACTCCCCCCTTCATGTAAATCCGTTGGTTGTGGAATTGAGCCTGAACATTTGATTTCACTCGAGAAACCGAAGGAAACACCGCAGACTTGGAATAGTGAAAAAGGTCTGGCCATACAAAAAATTGCAAGATTCGCGATCTTAAGAGTCTTTGAAATTCAGAAACTTGATTGAGATTCAAATGCAAATCACGTTTTGAAACCAATTGACGAAGCAACTCACTGACTTCCTCTCCGGAGGCCAAAAGAGCTGGGCTTTCAGCCAAAAAGGCCTCTTTAATTTTATCTGGATCCATGGGAACCAATTCCACGGGATCTTTGGCCTCAGGAACCTTCCCTTCATTCTCCAAAAGATCCACCACATCCAAGTTCCCTTTCACGACCACTCCACGCAAAGTGTCCACTTGAAGATCCGTGAGGAACAAATGCAATTGAACTTCGTCCTCTTCCCACAAAACCTGGGGCTTTTTGAAATTCCTCAAGGAGTCTTGAATCTTTTGATTCAAATGACTTTCCAATCGACTGCGAATCAACGGAGCCCAGGTTTCAGGGTGAGACAGTTGAGCATTGAGTTGCTGCTCCACGATTTGTGAAAATCCATCCAGGCCCGTGCACTTGAAAGGTTGTAATTTCCAAGAGTCTGAAGGCCAGTTTAAATCTAAAGAACTGACGCGGCCGTTCAAAGCCATTCCTTGCCCACTCCAAGTCACTCCCACTTGAGCTTGAGCATTTTCCTGAATCATTTCCATTCCGGTGCACTTGGCGTTCAAATGCACACGGGCCACGATTCCATTGATGTTTCTTTCCACCACTTGAGAGATTTCCAAAGTTCCCAGTTGAATAAAAGCCCTTAATGGACTTAAGGCCCAACGCACTTCGCCGTCATCGGAGGGAAGACTGGACACGGATGAGAAAAGTTGAACATGAATGCCTCTGAGCTCTACGGGCAAATCGCTGACGGTAAGGGTCTGCGGAGGCAACTCCATTTCAAGAAGGGGTTGGTATGGACTCTGACCCGAAAAATCAAGCAGGCCTTGAGTGACGTGGGTCCATGGCAAGGTCAAAACGGTCTCTCTTTTTTTTGCAGATTCTGCAAATACCGGAAGATGAGTGCTCAAAATTAACAATGAAAGTCCCGATAGAAAGATTCTATGCTTTTTCCAAAACGCCAACTGGATCTCCTCAAGAAATGTGCTCAGAAGTATGCGATTGCCACTTTCTTCTTCGGACCAAGGTCTGGTTTTAATAAGAGGACTTCCTCAGAAGATCTTTCAAGCGAATCTCAAGTTTCATTTTGGAAAAACTCCCCAAAAACCGTCAAACTTGTAAGCCTTTTGATTGGGGTCTTCACCGGAGCCTTGTTTATTTTTTCCGCCATGGAAATTCCCCACCTGAACACAAGTTATTCAATTAAACAGTTTTTTCCCGAGCACCACCCTTTGTTTGCCCGTGGACTGGAGTTTCAAAAGACCTTTTACATTCAAGACACTCCAAGTTTTCTGATGGTTCTTGACCTCCCTAAAAATTCTCCGCGGAACTGGCTCAAGTCCCATGGAGTGGCCACTCTCAAGGAAATCTCATCCCAACTTTCTCAAAACGAGCAGGTTCAACGGGTTTTCTCTCTTGTGGATGTGGAAGGAGTTTTTGAAACCGAAGACACTCTGACCGTTGGCAAAATCTTCGACACTCTTCCGGAAAAAAGCTGGAAACCTTATGTGGAAGAGCAAAAACTCATTTCTAAAAGACTTTTAAGCAAAGATCAAAAATCCACTTTGGTTTTGGTTCAACCCACGGCTATGGGTCCTCAAGAATTGCGCGCTCTTTCTCACTCTTTAAAAGCTCAGGTTCAAAAAATTCTGCCGGAATCAAAAATTTCCATTGGAGGAATCCCCGCGATCCAGGGACGCTTTGCCGAAAAATTGATGTCCGAATTGAAAATCTACTTGGTTCTTTGCTTTTTGATTTTCTGTTTGGCCTTTAGCTTTTTGATTGGAGGAAAGTCTCCACTCATGCTTTTGATTGTCACACTGGGTGCAGCAAACCTTTCTGCTCTGGCATTGTTGGCTCGTTTCAACGTGGCCTTTTCTGTCCTTCTGACCACTCTTCCCATCATCTTGAGCATCGTGATCGCATCCTTAAGCGTTCATTGCTTTCATCTTTGGTCGGAACGTTTGGAGTGGATCAAAAAATCAAAACAAGAGCTTCATCCCTTCACACGGTGGAAAGCCTCTTTGAGTGTTCTCAAAGAATTGGCCCTTCCAAACTTTTTAGGAAGTTTGACCACGGCCGTGGGCTTTTGTTCCTTGGCTTTAAGTGATGTTCCTGTCATTCGTGATTATGGAATTGCCGTATCCCTTGCCGTGATGTGGGGCTGGGCTCTTTCCCATTTTATTTTGCTGGGATTTATGCACCTGACAAATCCCCGTCCTCGAAAACAAACCCAGTCCTGGGGACTCTGGGCCGCCAACCTCCTGAGGTGGTCAAGACCTATCGTTGTCGTAACAGCGATTGCAACGGTTGTGGCAGGAGGTCTTGGAAAAAACATCAACTTCTCGAGCCGTCTTTTTGATGATCTTCCAAAAAATGAAGTCGCCCGCCAGGTGACCGAACGGATTGATAAAGACTTTGGGGGCGTCATCCCCTTTGACTTGGTCCTTAAAAGCAATGAGGTCGGACATTTTAAAAGCTTTGAATCCGCTTTAAAAATCAAAGCGGGACTTAAAAAACTGGAAGGCCTGCATGGCGTGGGCAGCGTGGCCTCCTACACTCAACTGTTGGACAAAAAAGCCTTGAGCTCAAAAGAACAATTGGCCGAAGCCTTGTTTTTATTCACTCTGTCTGCGGAAAACCCGGCCCAGCAATATGTGACCGATGATGGAAAACAGCTACGCTTAGCCTTTCAACTCTTGGATCTTCCGAGCGATCAAATGTTCGCGGTTCAAGCTCAGGCAAAATCCATCTTCCTCGAACTCTTTCCCAATGCACAGGCCATTCCCTCCGGTCTAGCGGTTCGCGCACACACCATCAACAAAGAGGTTTCAGAGTCCTTGATCTTTGGATTCTTTGAGTCCTTGGCGCTGATCTTTTTGGTTTTGATTTTTATTTTTCGCTCTCCCGTTTGGGCATTGATTTCCTGCGTTCCAAACTTTATCCCTCCGGCCGTTCTTTTGGGAGCCATGGCAATTTTTGAAACTCCGATCAAGCCCACCATTGCATTGATCTTTTCAATCGCCCTAGGTCTAGCCTTCAACAACACGCTCTACATTTTAGGTCGACTTAAAGGTCTCTGCGGCCGGAAGACACCGAGTTTGACGCAAATTCGCCAAGCCTTAATGCAAGAAGCTTCCCCTTGCAGCTTCGAATCTCTTTTAATGTTTTTTGGATTCATGATATTTTTAACTTCAAGCTTTCAGGTGAATCAGACTTTTGGAGTTTATATGTTGGTTTCTATTGTTTCAGGTTTTGTGGGCGATTTGATTTTCCTCCCTTCCTTTTTGAAAAGTCTCTTTGTCAAGTCCTCTCAAGATGGCAACAAAATTTCTAAGCCTGAAGACCATGGGGAAAATCTTGGAAACGCAGCTCTTCAAAAAGTGGCAAGCCTTTTGTTGATTGGAATTGCACTGAGTCTTACCCCCGCAAAAAGTTCCGCGGAAGTTCCCAAAGAAGTCCAAGCGCTTTTAAATCGCGTGCAAAAGAAAGTGGAAGCAACGGATGATCGTGCGCGCGCAAAGATGATCATCAAAGAGCCCAACGGACAAACCAAAGAACGAGAGATGAAAATCATTTCTTTGCGGGATGACCAGTTCTACACGCGGATTCACATTCTCTCTCCAGCAGATGTCAAAGGGACTGGCTTTCTGGCTCATGTTTCTAAAGACGAAGAAAAACAGTGGATTTACATTCCCTCCACAAAAAAAGTGCGACGGGTCGTGGGAAACAACAAAGGCGCTGGTATTTTAGGATCTGAATTGACGGTGGAAGACTTGGATCCCACAGCTTTAAGATCTTCCAATGTTCGCATTCAATCTAAAGACAAAGTCAAAACGGTCTTGGAAGTGATTCCTCAAAAAGGCTCCAGTCCCTACAGCAAAGTTTTAACCGCAATTTCGAACAAAGCCGATTTGCCATTGAGAACCATTTACTACAAAGGCTCCAAAAAGGTAAAAATGGTGGACTTTAAAGACTACAAAAAAGTGGCCAAGGGCATTTGGCGCGCCCAAAAAATTCATGTCCAAAACCTGGAGAACAAGCGCGAAACCGATGTGATTCTTGAGGACATGAAATCCAACACCGGCGTTGATAAAGATCAATTCACCCAGAATGCCCTGAAGTTCGATAGCCTGTAAGACTCACTTCTGAGTTGAGGATTTCGCCCCCTTTAAACAACCGTGAATTAATTCCATAGAAACGGCCCTATTCCTCTCATTTTTTTGCCTTCCGCGGGAACAAAACTTGCTTGATAGAGCGCTGACAACTACATCAGATCTCTATCAGGAGCCCCGTTATGAAAAAGTTTTTTACTCTGCTTGCCTTTTCACTCACCCTCATCCAGTGGGGCTGCCAAGCGATCGCGGACCAAGAAACCGCGGAAGATCGCTTTAAAGCCACCCAGGAATTCTATCTCAACCTGTCACCTGAGGAATTGATCGGGGCTCGAAAAACGATGATCTTCAAGATCGCCAACCAATTTGTAAGCCTGGTGGACTGGAAGAACAGTGAAACCCTTTTGCGAGGCGAATCCAAATCGGACGGAAGCTTCCGACTCCACATGAACCATGAGTCGACGACCCATCAAACCTACGAACACACACTTTGCACCTTTCACGACCTTATTTCCCGCCAAGACCATACACCTGTTGTTTATGTGAACTGCCACGACTACATGTCTGGAAGATTGCTTATCCGAGGTTGGGCTGGAATTCGAACAGACTATAAGCTGACCTTTTTCATAAACCGACTCTAAGTTTTATTAAGACTATTTAAATTTTCCGTTGCTGTTTTTGTTGCCGGCCTCTCTAAAGGGCTGGCTTTTTTTTGCGCCATATTGAGATTTAGAATTTAACAATAATCAAGATTTCTCGCCCAACCTTGAGAACCCTCCCCTCAGATCCGATAAATACATAAGATAAAAGTTGAATGTATTTACGGAGATAAGTGCACCTTGAAAAAAAGAGATTACCTCAGCCAGATTTGGTGTTTGATTGCAGGCGTTCTTTATTGTGGATGGTCGATTTTTATGAAATACGCCATGCCCGAAGAGTACGATTCCCTTCCACAACGCTTTACCATCGGTGGCGCACTCATTCTGACTTACATCCTCAGTCGACATGTGGATTGGTTTAAAAAGCATGTGGAAACCATCAGCTATGTGCTGACGTTTATCATGGCCGCTCACTACTACTACTTAACCTACATGAGTGGCATGTCTCCCATCTACCTGATTGGCTGTTACATCTTCGCAGGCGCTACAGGCTTTGCCATCTTTAACTTTCGCGTGGCCGTGGCCTACTTCATCTTTATCATTGGAATGGCTTTGGTGGTGGGGAATATCACTGATCTTCGTTGGCAGTTTCACTCCCAATTGATTGCAGGTCTTGTAACCATTCACTCTCTCTCAGTGGGCATCATTCGCGCCATGATCTCCATGGAAACAGAATTGGAATTGCAGCGCTTGAAATCCGAGAACTCTGCTCGCATGGCCTCTTTAGGTGAGATGGCCGGCGGTATTGCGCACGAGATCAACAACCCTCTTGCGATCTTCCAAGGCTTTCTAGATAAAATGCGCTTTCTCCAAAGCAAGGGCCAGCTCACTCCAGAGGAGTTTGATCGCCTCACTTCAAAAATGAACCAAATCGTCGGACGTATTGTTCAAATCATTGCAGGACTTCGAAAGTTTTCTCGAGACGATTCCAAGACCCCGTTTGTTTCTACAGATTTAAGAATCATTGTGGACGAGTCTTTTGCTCTTCTTGAAGAGAAATTGAAAACAAAAGGGATTAAGTTTGAACATGTCCGTCCCAAGGAGCCCATTTTTGTGGATTGCCGGGAAGTTCAGATTTCACAAATTCTTTTTAACTTGGCTTCGAACTCGGTGGATGCCATCCAGGGGTTGGAGGAACGCTGGATACGCGTTCAGTACAGAATTTCCAACCACAAAGCAGAGCTCCTTTTCACAGACAGCGGACATGGACTTCCCAAAGAAATCCACGGACGCATCTTTGATCCCTTCTTCACCACTAAACCCGTGGGCAAGGGTACGGGTCTCGGTTTAAGCATTTCACACAGCTTGATGCTTGAACACAAAGGAGATCTTGAACTCAACCCTAACTCTGAAAATACCCAATTTATTCTTCGATTCAAACTCAGTGAAAGCATGAGAAAGGCCGCCTAAGATATGAAAAACTTAAAAAACAAAAATGAAAAAATCGTGCTTATCGTGGATGACGAAGAAGATTTGATTGAAATCACCGCCTTCTACTTGGAAGACGTCGGATTTTCCACATTGACGGCCACTAACGTTCAAGACGCTTTAGAGGTTGTGAAAAACAACAATGTGGATTTTATCGTTTCAGACATCCGCATGCCTCACCGAGATGGCACAGAACTTTTGCGAGAACTACGATCCATGAATTCCAACGTGCCTGTGATTTTTGTGTCGGGATTTTCTGACTACACCGAAGAAGAACTTGTGAAGATGGGAGCCGTGGCCACCCTGGCAAAACCCGTAGATCGCCTTCGCCTGATCGACCTGATTTGCCAAAAAACCGCCAGCTAATTATTCCACCACCTTACCGGGCGTCTCCACGCCCTTTCACCAAAAGACGTGCCCTCCCCAGATCCCATCTGCGTCTTCGCCAAAAGGTACCTGCTTCCTTTTCCGATATGCACCGCATATCGGAAAAGGAAGCAGGTACCTTTTGGCGAAGCCTTATGGGCGAAAACGCTTTGGGGTGGGCTTAGGTGCAAGGTGCCCCTTAAAGTTCTAATTGGAATTAAATCGGATGCGGAACTGGTCGATTTCGCCTTGGGGATTTTGGGTCGACCAAATTTTCAGCCAGCCATCCTCTGATTGAAAATAAATGAGTCCTTCTTCGGGCTCAAAAAATTTTCTGGCAATTTCCTCGGCCACAAGAGGATGGATGGATTGCAAAAAAATGGACTGGGCCTCCCGACGGATAATCACATCCACTGGATAGAACTTCCAAGGATAAAACGTCAGAGTGCAATACCTGGCGCTGACCTCTTCAATGGACCAACTGCACTCGATGCGAAAAGCGTCGTCTTCTCCCACGGCAGAAATGGCGAATGATTTTTGAAGGGTGTTCCCAATGGATTTTGATTCCACGTTCAAAGATTCAAACAATCTTTGAACGTCCGAATCTACCCCTGAAACCCGAACCACGGTCTTTGCTTCTTCGAAAAAGCCTTGAGTTTTCGCAAAGAGCGACTCTGAAAGAAGCAATAGGATCGGAAGAAGCAAAAGACTTTTTTTCATCGATCAATTGGGGCAGCGAGAAATATGTCTTTCAACAGACTGGCTCTGGTCGAGGTAATTATAGACTTCATACTTCACCTGATCTTTGCCAAAGTACCAAATGTTACCCATTTCATGGCTGGAACCCAAAATTTCAAAACTGCTGATTTCCTCGAGCAAAGATAAAACATCCTCGCGCTCTCCGTGAAAACACAAATCACCTTGCGCCACTGCGGTCTTGCAATCTTCAAGGAAGGCCTCAAAATTTGAAGATTTCGCAATCACCGTCCCTCCGGATTCAGACACGCACCGAAGTTGAGCTTCTTGGGCGGCCTTTGCCATTGATCCCATACCAATTGTCGCAACGATCGCGATTGCACTTAAAACTGATTTCACATTTCCCCCTTATTGTTAAAATCTAAATTTCAAAGAACTCATCAATTTCCAAATTTCAGAGAGACACCCTGTTTGTTTTCGTTGGTATCCACATTGGATTCGCCGTTAGATCTGTTGACTGCAGATCTTTGAACCATGCTCATGCAGGTCTGATATTCTGGATCTGAACTTTTCAGTTCGCGACCATCCGGCATTTTGCATGTTGCAGAAAACTTCACCTTTGAATTGGTCTTGGTTTTTGCCAAATGAGAAAAGTCAGGAAGCTGAAAGGGCTTCGCCTCCGACTCCCTTTCCGCAAATGTAAAAATTGGAGAAGCCATAAAAATCAAAGCAATCAAAACCTTCATCAAAAACCCTCGCCCGTGAATGGAAAGATGTCTTCCTATCTCAGGGCTTAATGAATGTCCATGAAGCCGTTATTTGCTGTGCTCCAACATGAAGCCTTGAACACTTTAAAAATTTTCAGAAAGAAATTGGTTGCGGGGGCCGGATTTGAACCGACGACCTTCGGGTTATGAGCCCGACGAGCTACCAGGCTGCTCCACCCCGCGACATGGATCGAACAGAAAAACTACCCTACGCGCCCCCAAGATTGAAGTCAACCCTCACACAGAAAAACCTCGGGTCAATGGGAGTCCACCATCTCCACCTTCCTCTTAAACTGAAGGAAGTACAGGGGGACAAAAGACAGGCCCATAATAATCATCATGGTCCACATCAATTGATTAAAACTGAGCATAAAAACCTGGGACTGAATCTTCCAACCTAAAATCTTCAATGCCCCTTCTCCACCCGTCATCATCCCTGTGGTGGAGGGCATTTTCATTTTTAAGGAATACCCATAAGCTTTCCCACCACCGGCATCATCATGGCGGTTAAAACCGAACCTGGAATAAACAACAGTCCCGTTTGAGTGGCCGTGAATCCATAGGTTCTTTGAACAAACACGGGCAGTAAAAACACCAGGGCGTACAAAAAGAAGCCTAAAAATCCCATAAGGCCCACTCCACTGACCACAATGGCCTCTTTAAAGAGTCGAACATTGAAGATGGGATTCTTCGCCTTCAACTCCCACCAGATAAAACTGGGCAAACACACCACGGCAATGGCTGAGTTGATCAAAATGGTGGTTGAGGAAAACCAATCATCCGCTTCTCCCCGCTCAAGAACAAACTGAAGACATCCCACTCCCAGGATCAAAAGCGCCAACCCCACCACATCTAAAGATCGGTTTTTGCTTTCGTGTTTTATTTCTTCCTCAGATTTTTCGCGATTTTGAATCACTGCAAGCCCAATAAAAAGGGCCAACAAACCCAGCGGAAGATTGATGTTGAAAATACTTCTCCAGCCGTACTCATCGGTGAGGTATCCGCCGAGGACCGGACCCAAGGCCGGCCCAATCATAACGCTCATTCCAAAAATGGATTCGAACACTCATTTTCCTTAGTTTCACACAACCAGTGCGAATCAATTACCATCAATCTTTTAACTTCATTCTCTTTCCATGGAGACGGTCACCCCTTTTTATTTATAGGCGCCTGGAAAAATGAAACTTTTTAAATGTTGCTCATTGCTCAACTCCAGAGACCTCATTGAGCAAACCTCAAGAAAACAGGACGTGGTTTTTCTAAAGAAAAAAATCAGCTTTCGAAAATTTCTTTTTCGGCGCGGATCTGATCGGACAGTTCTTTTTCAATTTCCTTAGACGATCGCAAACTTTTTTTCGTGGTCACTTGAGCACCCGGGCAAAAGGCGACCACTTCCTTTTTCCAGGCCTTTGCATTCATGTTCTCGGGCCAAAAGGGCCAAGTACGACATTGGGTGGGACGGGCCTCATACACCTGACAGCGCTTGTCCTTTAAAAAAATGCAATCTTCCAAACCTTCGGGCTGAATCAATCCCCACACCCCATCGGCGCCGGCACAGTACTTCTTTTTAAACTCCCCCACACTCAAACCCAAATGTTCCGCCATCTTCTTGCGGTCCTCTCGGGTCAAGTACACCTCTCCGTACTCCCCCCGCGAAACACAGCACTTGCCCGATCCCTGACACTGAAAATGAAGACCCTTTTCAATAAATTTCGAATGCTTCTTTAAACTCAATTTCAAACCCTTCCCTCAAAAAAAGTCATTCCAACCACAGATCAAAGCCGTTGTCCTTTGCAAGAAATTCTTCCTTTGAAATTTTCAAACGCTCCAACTCCTCACTCAATCTTTGAGCGGGCTCCTCATAGGCTTCATCTGTCAATTTAAACGTCCCAAAGTGAATTCCCAAAGACTTTTTCGCCCCTAACACCTGATGGGCCTTCACCGCCTCTTCGGGATTCAAATGATGATCCTTCATAAACCATCTGGGCGCATAAGCCCCGATGGGAAGCAAAGCCAAATCCACTTGAGGATACCTCTTCGCAATGGCTTCAAAATGATTCCCAAAGCCAGTGTCACCCGCAAAGTAGATTGTTTTTCCCTCCACCTGTAGAGCATAAGATCCCCACAAACTTTCATTGCGATCAAACATCCCTCGCGCCGACCAATGTTGAGCGGGGCAGAATTCGATTTGAACTTCATCTACCGCCCTCTTCTGCCACCAGTCCAGCTCCTCACAGCGAAGGCCCGAAATGTCTTCCAAAACCCTACAGTCTCCAAGGGGCGCCAGAACCAACGGGTTGCCGCGCTCTTGCAAACGTCTTAAAGTTTCTTTGTCCATGTGATCATAATGATTGTGACTGATCAAAACCACATCTATCGGCGGCAAATTTTCAAAAGGAATTCCTGGAAGTTTCCGGCGTTTTGGCCCGGCCCAACTCAAAGGACTTACGCGCTTCGAATAAACAGGATCGGTTAAAATCGTTTGAGTCGAACTTTGAATCAAAATGCTTGCGTGATTCACATAAGTGACTCGCACTTTTCCTGGCGACACTTTTTTATTTTCCCACGGCGCAGATGTGAGAGAAATCTCCTCTGGCCATGGAACCGAAGTTTCGGTCAGCTTCCATTTCAAAACGTCCAAAAAACTTTTGTGGCTGCGGTGACCGGGGTTAAAAAATTTTTCGCCGTCAAAATGGTCTGACATAGGTCCAGAATGTCTCATTGTATTGCATCCTCCCAGAACAGCCATCGCACTTGCAAGAAGTCCAAATAACAAACACTTAAACATCGAAACACTGTAGCGAAGACCTTCCCTATTTAAAAGCTCGACTTTGGGGGCCGATGACAAAACCAACTGGAGTGTGATGATCTTTTAAGCAGACCACTCTGCAAATTAAGGAGCTTTCATGCCTCAAGTTTTAAAGATCTTTTCAATTTTCTCTTTGAGCGGCCTTTCCTTTGTTCTTCTCAGCTACTCACCCCCCTCTTTCGCCATCGAGAATCCCGAAGAACTTTGCGACCGCGGCTGCACACACACGATGGAACAAATTTTAACCGAGTTTCAATCCGCCCTCTTTGAACCCAGCTTATCCACCGTCGGCTACACTGGCAGTTGCTACCATGTGCGAAGGGGGTTCGACCCCGAACACGAACACTATGGAGCCATAATATTCACACAGAACGCCCCCATGCTTTTCTCAGGTCTTTTTACTTTTTTCGGAAGTAAAAGCCCTTACGAAAAGATGAGCTTCGAAGAACTCGATGCCTACATGAGCAAACGCAGCACCCGAAAACATGAGGTGGTAACCACCCAAAACTTCCAAAAGATTTTTCTGCCCTCAGAAACCGTAAATATCACCTATTGGATCAAAACCTCTGGAGCACAGGCCTGGCTCCTTTCCGAGTGGGATTACAAATATTCTTCAGAACCCGAGGACACACGCATTTTTTGCACTCTCTATCAGCGTCATTTGCCCCAACAAAGCGCACCCTAAAGGGACTGGGACAAGCCCTGCTTGTCCTTCCCAAAAATCAATGCTTAGATGAACCCTCACTCACCATGAAAGGTCTCTGAGGCTTGAAAAAGAAACACTCTCACGATCACTCCCACAGCCACGGACATTCTCATTCCGCTTTGGATCATGGGCACCACCACATGCACCATTTGGGCGGATGCAAAGGACAAAGCCTTAAAAATATTGGCTGGGCCTTTCTGTTAAATTTGAGCTTCACCATCATTGAAATTGTGGGCGGACTTCTTACCCAAAGTGTGGCCGTACTGTCCGACGCAGTTCACGATGCGGGCGACACCATCAGCTTAGGCTTCGCCTACTTCCTTGAGAAAAAAGCCGCCGGCGGTCCCACAGCCCAATTTTCCTACGGCATGAAGCGGCTTTCGCTTTTGTCTTCTGTAATTTCTGGCGTGGTGATCACCCTTGGATCTGCCATCGTCCTTTGGGAAGCCATCCCTCGCATTTGGGATCCCGGAGAGCCCAAAGGCGCTGGAATGATGGGGCTGGCCGTTCTTGGAATTGCCATGAATGGTTTTGCTGCTTTGCGCTTAAAGCATGGGGCCACACAAAATGAAAAGGTTTTGACCTGGCACCTTTTGGAAGACGCTTTAGGTTGGGCCAGCGTTTTGGTGGGCGGAGCTTTGGTTTACTTTTTCAAATGGAATTGGATCGATCCTTTGCTGGCGGTTTTAATTTCTCTTTGGATTGTTCGAAATGTCTTGGGGCTTTTATTCAAATCCATCTCTTTGTTTTTGCAGGCCACTCCGGACCCAGAACAAAAGGTTCAATTCACAAAGGCTTTGGAAAAAGTGGAGGGTCTCCAAAGTTTTCACGACCTTCACCTTTGGAGTTTGGATGGCGAAAGCCACGTGCTTTCCGTTCACTTGGTCACTTCTCTAAGGGATGGGCCGCTTCTCAAACTCAAAAATCACGTCCGTGAAATTTCCACCTCCATTTTAGGTCACGTGCACACCACCATCGAAATTGAATATCCCGGAGAGGACTGCCCCGACAACTGCGATGTTTCGGGGCACCAGCTTTAAAATGATCACCAAGATTTACCGCTCCCTTTTTCCCATTCTCTTTTTAGTTTTTTTGCTTTTTGGAATTCCTTTTTCCAACAAAATTCGCGAAGGCTTTCGCATTCGAAGGCTTCGCTTGCGTGCACCTTTTTTAAAAAAACTGGATCGAAGCTTTTGGATTCATGCCGCTTCTGGGGAATACGAATATGCAAGACCCTTGGTTCAAGAGCTTAAAAAAAGACACCCCGAAATTCCCATTGTGGTGACCTTCTTCTCTCCGACCTACATGAAGACCATCGACAGCGACCCTTTGGTGGACTACGCCCTTCCTTTGCCCTTTGATTTTCCTGGATCGGTGCAAAGTTTAATTCGAAAGATTCGACCTCACGCTCTTTTTATTGCACGCACAGATCTGTGGCCGGAAGTGTTGACTCAGTGTCGGCGCTTTAGCATTCCTCGAGTGCTGTTCTCCTACCACCACTCGCGAAGCAAATCCTGGTGGGCCAATTTTTTTCGAAAACAGCTGCTTTCGGAATTGAGTCACATTGATTGCGTCAGCGAGGACAGTCTGAGCTGGGTGAAATCTTGTGTTTCCACTCCGGCGACCGCCTTCGGGGACACCCGCTATGATCGGGTTCAAGAGCGAAAGTCCCATCCAAAGCCTCTGAAGGTCACCTTTTCAAAGGGCAAACGCACGATCACTTTAGGCTCCACCTGGGGCGAAGACGACAAGATTATGGCCAAAGCCTTAAAGATCTCTCAAGAGTCTTGGGATTTGGCCGTGTGGGCTCCACACGAGCCCACAGAGGCTCATTTGAACGAATTGAAGGCTTTGCTCCACAAAAAGGGCTTAAGCTTTGAAATGTATTCTGAGCTGTCCTCCCCGCCACAGGCTCAGGTTCTGATTTTAGACCAGGTGGGAATCCTTTTCGACCTTTATGCTTTTAGTGATCTGGCCTTTGTGGGCGGCTCTTTTCGATCCACCGTTCACTCGGTCATGGAACCCTTGGCCTTTGGAAACCGCGTGCTTTTGGGACCCAAGATGCACAACAACTTTGAAGCTCAAGACTTTCAAAAGGTGGTCGTGGACACAAAGAACGTGGTTGAAGTGCACAGCACTCCCAAAGGGATGGCCGATGCCATCACGGCACATTTTGAACCTTCAAAAGGTCTTCGCTTGAAAACTCAAAATGAAATTTCAGATTTGGTGCAAAAAAAATCAGGAGCCTCATCGAGACTCCTGAATCATTTGGAAAGTTTAAATCTGTATCAAAAAAACTGACAGAATTTCTTAATTGCTCTCGTTGGGATGATTCTCTCCATCTGCATCGGTGTATTTTTCCTCACAGGTCCGCATTCCACCATTGACTTTGCCCACAGTACACTTGACCTCAGCGTTAATGTCCGTTTCTAAGCGGGACACCCGATCTCTCAACGGAAAGGTGGTGATCCGCTCTTGGTACGTGGACAGCGAGTAAAACCCAGGAAAGCTTGGCACATGCTGTCTGTAAGTGACAGCCATGTGATCCAAAGGCCAAGCGATGCGATTTCCTTTGGCCCTTTCTCCAAAGCGAAAATCCTTCCAAAGACCGTACAGTGAGGACACTTCCACAGCTTTGATGGACCTTAAAAAGATTCCAAAGTCTCTCACTCCACGAAGTGCCAGGAGCCATGGATGGTTGTACAGATCTGCCTGATCCAGCATGTCCCCTTCGGTAAAGTGCTGAGTGAAGTAAAAATAAGTTTCCGGCACTCTGAGTGGAGCTTCTGCGGTTCTCTTTTTCGTTTCCCCACATATTAAGATGCCCTTACCCAAGAATGCCGCCGCATCTTCGCTAAACCCCCACTTGCTTGCGATGGACTGAGAAAATTTATGGGAAAACCGAACCATTCGACAGCGTTGATACTCAAGAAGTGGCACATCAAACTTGGCCATCTGAGACACCAAGTAAGTTCCGTCCGAAACGCTGGTCCCCTCCGAATTGGATTGTCCTTGAGACTTGGAAGCTCCAATGGGCTTGATTATTGCCAATCCCATGTCCGCGACAGAGCCAGCCAGAGCAGCTCCCGCTGCCCCTCCAATAAGCATTCCAGGAAGTCCGCCTACTGCGCCTGCCGAGGCTCCGAGCATTGCCCCCTCCAAACCGCCCGCAGCCATTGCGAAACCTTTAACTGCGCTAGGTACGTCATCATATTTAAAAGAGAGACTGTAGGAGTTGCTGCGTGAGAAGCTCACACTGGTTCCCACATTGATGTTCATCTGCAAACCGCCACGGAATACATAATCCACGCCTGTTTGGAAGACTTTGATTTTTTCATCTAAAATCAAAGCCGATTGATCCTCTTCTTGCATGGCTAAGCATTGATCCGTCAAATTGTCAGTGAATCGCTTTTGCTCCAGGCTCAAGAAACGCTTCGCCTGACCACCTAAAAGTGAAGACGTCCTATCGTCCCTCGCCATGAGATTCAAACGGTCTTTTGCAATTGAGGACAAGAGGGCACAATTCAAGTAAATGTCTAAAGGCTTAACAATGTCTTCCCGAAAGATCTCTTCGTTTCCAGTGTCTGAAACTGTTTCCATATGAAGAGGAGGCATCAATTTGTCAATCATCCGCGGTGAACTTTGAAGTTCTGTGACCTCATTGTGATTGAGATAATAGAGCACATTTCTACTCACAGCATCGTTCAGAACTTTTTCCAATTCCGCACTCGTATAACTCCGACTTCGAAGAGTCGCACAGGTCGAATCCATTTGACAGCTGTCTTTGGGAAGATCTCTTAAAGATTCATCTACCAACGAAACGTAATCCAAGGCCGCAGCTCGAGTCAGATTCGCCTTTGAAGAGGCCAAGGGCATAATTTCTTTATATTTGCGCTCATAACTCTGTTCTGTCGTCAGCAAATCATCTACGTGTTTGTAACACAGGTGCGAAAGTGCTCCATAGTATTTGGAATACCTATAGGCGGAGTTTTCCCGATGTTTTCCAGTTGTAGACATTTTTTCGCCAGAAGCGTTTGTGAATTCTGTTTCCAAGAGCGAAAGTTTTCCAAGTCCATAACGAGACAGCAATTCATCATCCACTCCCTCTTGCTTGACCTCACAACCAGCCTCATCCAAGTTGTCCGTGGCTCGCATGGAGTCCGAATAGTTGTTCGACAAGAAAATTACTGGACCCACAAAGGTTCTTTTGTCCAACCCAGAATCTTCCGCAAAAATATCTAAGTTCGGAACTTCATTTTTAGAAGGCAGCTTCACATCTGTAAAATCGTTCACCTTTAAGACTTCAAGAACAGGCTTCAACAACTCCTTGTCCAGCTCGAAGTCCGAATTGATCAACGACATTTGATCCAACTGATCGTTCATTTGTCTGAAAGCTTCCTGATAACGGACACGAATCTCTTGTTCTTTAGCTTTTGCATAGGCCAAATCTTTCTCGTCAATTTTTTCCACCAAAAGCTCATCGGATGACAATTCAGATTTCAGCTCCTCAACCGATTTCTCAGTTCCTGAGCGGTGCATTTTTCGCTCCTGCTCACGAATGCGGCGATTCCTTTCAAGTTCCCGAGCAACCTTGGTTAACTTCTTTTTCACCTCTCGAGAAAAGGTATCATGAACCTGGATCTTTCGTTCATCCACAGTTTCCAACTGAATCAAAAAGTTCGATCGAACCCGCATCAAGCGAAGGTCTCTCATGGTCAATTCAATGGGATGAATTAAGTGCCCATCTACCACACGAACCAAGCTTTGATCTGTCGTGATGTATTCCCGAGTCTTAACCTTCCCAAGACTTTTATTGATTACACCATTGACCTCTTCCCCTTCCGATTCACTTTTTCGGATTCCCAAGGCCAAGGACGCGGGCTCTTCACCCTCCCCAATGTCCACAGCGCGCTCGGCCGGGTCCAAGAAGTTTTTTTGAATGGCGATCTTCATCAAATAGATTCCGTCGCGAAGGGGCTCGGTCTGTTTACGAGCGTTTACAATCCCTGCGTAACGAAGTACCCGCGGTTGCAAATCTAGAAGAACCGTCTTCTTTACTTCAAGCTCCATATAGGGGTCGATGTTGTAAAGAAAACGAAGTGTGTGATAGCCAAAGAACGGCAGAAAGAATCTGGATTTTGCTTTTTTAGGACTTAAATATTCGCTATTGTATTCGTCCTCATCCCAGCCAAAGGTGAACTTGTCATCCCAAGGATTCAGGTAAAAACTGCGGTCAAAAGTCACGCGCTTAGAGGCATCAGATTTTTCATCTCGAATGCGAATCCGGTGTTCAAAGAATTTTTCAGCGCCATAATAAGCGTGATGGATCGTAGAGTTCCACGTCAAACATCCTTCGGCCGTTGTCACCAAACGTTTCGGCTCATCCAATCCTAGGACATTAAATTTCTTCGCCTCTTCTTCAGAAATTTGTTTTCCTTTGCCATTTTGATCCTTTTTCAAATACTCCACCACAAAAGGCACATTCCTTGGCGTGGAACCATCAAAGGCATTGGTCAAACAGGTGGTCGCGGAATAGAGAACCACCCTTTGAGTGGCCGTTTCCCCTGGCAACACACTGACGAAGCGCAGTTTTAAGCGGTCAAAATAATATCCTCGAGCCTCACTGGAATAGCTTTCTTTTTTAAGCTGCTCGTAGTTGTCTGAGTTTTTAAGGAACGGAGCAATTTTCTGACAGGAGTTGTAAGAGGTGTTGAATCCTGTTTGATTCGGATCCACATCGGTGGGATGCTCGCAGCCTGGAAGCAATGTGGCTGAAGAACTTTTTGTGATGGCATTCACGCCACCGGAAAGTTCAAACAACCCTTCAAAGGCTTCTACATCTGAAGTTCCATCTGGAATCAATTTCAATGCGATCGTCACGTTTCCAGTATGAGCTCGACGCTTCCAATCCACTCGGATTTGAGAAGTTAAACGCCCGTTGTCCACGGCGGCTTTTCCATGGAACCCTAAAGGTTCATTCGATAAGCCCATGGGCTTGGAAACGATTTCCTGAGGCTGAATGTTCATTTTGGAATCGCCATCGCGCCCAGTATCCGTATAGACGATGTGTGCGATTAATTTGAAATTTCCTCTGCGAATGGTTTTCGACTCCAACTCACCATCTTCGTTTGTGGTCACTAAACGTGGCTCCATATTTAAGGTCACGTCCAAAACCATGCGATCATTGAGCGATTTTCTTTTGATCGGAGTGTAGGAAATTTTATCCACCCATACGCGAGCTGCAGATGATTTCTTGATTTGATCTTGTCTCTCAATGGAGAGCTCACTGAAGTTCTTGCCATCTTTAGGGGAATACTCTCCCATCAACGCGGCCTGGGCGTATCTTCTGGGAGCTATCAAGTCCTTTTGAAACTCAAAAACGGTTTTTTGGCCATCGTTCAATAAGACAAAAGCTTTACCACCAGCGCGCTTGGATTCTCCAGTGGCCCAAGGATTGATGGCAAACTGAATGGTACGAGATCCATTGTAAATTCCTTCGCCGACAATTTCTCGGTCAAAGGGAATGTACAAAATGTCATTGGCAAAATAGTTGTAAGGGAAAGACTCTTCCCATCGAAAGCATCCGTCGCGATCCGTATTGTCTAAGGCCTCAAATTCTCGGCCATCCGGAGCTTTCACATGAAAGCGATGTCCACGAGCGTCTTTGGCTTCCGCACGGTCTTGAATACAGGCCCTTAAGGTGTATTTCACAGAGACAGGAACTCTCCATCCTTTGTTTTCCTTCATAAAGGTCTGAGTCCCTTCGACGTCCACCCTCTTAACAAAAAAGTTTGCTCCGTTGTCCTCTTGAACACCAGAATCCGGCTGCGTACAGGCCGTCACAAGAAAAGAGATCAAAAAAGAAAGAGGCCATTTAAAATTGAAATTCATAACTCTCCACCATCACACTGAAGCTTTCCAAGTCATCTTGGTAGCTGATTTGATTCAACTCATTGGCTCTTGCATATTTTGAAACCACATAAAATTGATAAGGCTTAATATCAAATTTGCCTTCGATGTATTCGCCCTTGCGATTGGTGTTTCCAAATCCTGAGGAGGTGTACTTCGCAATAGAGGCATCCGCTTCCGAAAAGAAACTTCCAAGCTCGAAAGCCAAACCCAATTTTTCAAAAGAATACTCTGCAGATCCAAAGACCCTTTGGGAATCAGCCAAAGCGGTCGGCGCATCCGTGTTTGAAAATCGCATCATTCCAAGCCCTAGATTCAATCCGGACTCAAAAGTGTAATTTCCTTTCAAGTTTCCAAACCAACCTTTGTATCCATATCTTAAATAGGATTCTGCTTCCGAATCCGAATTGGCAGGAGTGTTTCCCGCTTGAGAAGATTCATAGGCCACTTTTGAAGGAATGTTCGACCAAGCAAAGAGTCCCGCTTGAGACTCCAACTTCCATGACGTTTGTGTGTAATTCAAAAACAAACTTTCGGTTTGAAAAGTCGGAAGAGCCTCTTGGCTTTGTCGGTCAGTATTTAAAGAAGATGAGGTGGGAATGACATATTGAGCCCGCACACCCATTGCCACATTTTTTAGGCTTAAATTTTCGTACTCCACCAATGCACCAGGAAAAGAACGAAAGCTGGAAATCAACTGTTTGTTAGCAATGTGCTTTTGAGAAATGGCTCCGGCCTTCAAATCCAAACCGCTGATGGGTTCCAATGTCAGGTGTGCATAACTCAAACCCAATCGGCTTTCATAACTGTCATCTTTAAAACGATTTTGAACTCGAGAAGAATAATAAGAAGCATAAGGGCCAAATTGAATTTTCAACCAAGGACTGAACTGAAGATTCATATCCGAGGACACTCTTAAGACACTGGAAAATCCATCATCGCGACCTTCTTTCAAACCTTCAAAACCTGTTGAAATGCTCCAGGTTTTTTGAGAAGTGAAGTTTGGTTTTACGGCTTTTAAAGATTCTGAATTTGAGGATGCGAGAGCTTCTGAAGTGGTTTGGGACCAAGAAAAAGGGCTACACAAAAGCACACCCAAAAGTCCCAAAATTGTTATGAAAACTTTTCCCATGTGCTAAACCTACGTCCCTTTCCACCCATTCTTTGCTTATTCGCGCTCTGTCTCGCAACCGAAAAGAATTCAATATCCGTTCCATACTGGCACCAGTGGAGGTGCCCAATAATATTGCCCTTTTGAGAAATCTTGTTGGGTTTTCATAAACTTAGAGGGACAAAAATTGTCCAAAAGGGACGTTTTTTGCAATGTCAAGACTGTGTTAGATCTGGGCAACCTGATAATTCTTTGATAATTCTTTCATGGTCTTTGACACTTAAAATCAATGACCTTCTCTGGGCCAAACTTCATTGACAGCCTGTGGATTTTTCAAAAAAGTGAAGAATTCACCAGCCTTGTACGCTGTTTTAAAGGGGATTTTATGAGTTCATTTCGACCCATTCGCCAGTGGCCCAGCCGCGTGCCCTACAAATCGGATGACGTTCTTGTGGTTTTTGGAGAGGTTTTTCAACGGGGTTACGTGAATGGTTTGATTGATGAAGCCATAAAGGCCGGAATGAAAGTGATCTATTCCACCGTCGGCCGTCGAGACAACGAGGGAAATCTTCGCTCCCTCACCGACGAAGAAATCCAAGAAAAAAATCAAAGCCCCATGATCAACGTTCCCCTTGAGGCGGGATTCGATCTTTCTCCCTCTGAAAAAGGCCGCTCACCCGTGGATCAACTTCAAGGCGTTAAGATGTCCCAATGGAAAGAAGCTTCTTTGGATTGGTCCGAAGTGGCCGAAAGTGAAATTCACGGGAAAGACTCTTTTCGCGAACGCACGCGCACCTACTTGGCAGAACTTGAAAAGCACATTCCAAAAGGAGCAAACGTCATGTTTGCCCACACCATGGCTGGAGGCGTACCCCGAGCAAAGGTGATTCTTCCTGTGATGAACAAGGTCTTTAAAGGACATGGCGATCGCTACGCGTCCTCTGAGGAGTTCTGGAAGTCTCCCCTGGGTCAACTCTGTGACCGCAGCTTTATGGAAGTGACCGCAAACACCTTTCACCATTTGATTGATCTTTCAAAACCACTTCGAGAGCGCTTGGAAAAAGAAGGTTCCAAAGTTTCTTATGTGGCTTTCGGCTACCATGGAAATGAAATCCTCATTCAGGGCGAATACAAATGGCAGTCTTACTCTCCCTACTTGCAAGGATTTGCAAAATTGGAGTTGGAAGCCATTGCACAAAAGGCTTGGGATGATGGGATTTCAGCTTGCGTGTTCAATGCCCCTGAGATCCTCACCAACTCCAGCTCGATCTTTCTTGGAGTGGAAGTGGCTCTTTACCCTTTGATGGCAGCCCTTCAAAAAGAAGGAGGGGATCATCCCAAAGTTAAGGAAGTGATTTCTCACTGTGAAAAACTGATCGATCCCAAAGTAAAATTCGAAGACCTGGTTCAAATCACGGACAACTACTTTGGAAGTGATTTGATTCAAAACAAGTGGTCCGATTTCGAAGCTTGGCCTCAACACAATGGCCCCGAACAAATGGAGATGATGAGAAACACCTCCAATAAAATTTTAGATCTTCATTTGGATTCGAAAAAGCTGATGACTCAAAGTCTCAGCGAGATTGTTTTTCATTCTTGTGGAAAGATTATGCTTCGTGAGGGCTATCAACCGGAGTCTGCCGTCTGGTGGATTGGGCACGATGCCTGCGCCAAGGAGTTTCTTAAAACAGATCCCACCAGCGTATAAATGAAGGATCAATTTGAAGAAGGGGTCTCATCAAGAGGTTGAGGGCTCCGATGGGCATTCAATTCCGCTTGCAGGTTGAGCAAGCGGTTGATGATCACAGAGAAAGCTTGAGTGAGCTTCATACGGTCCGAATGGATCTCCCAATTGGACGTACCCCAACTGTTCCATTTGATATACGCTCTGTCCATGTTGCTTTCGGGCGCACGACATTCACTCAAGATAAATTCATAAATGGATCGAATCATTCCCTCGGAATAATCCTCTTTTTGGTTTTCCAATCCTTTTGCCAGATCATTGATGAAATTTCGAAAGATGGGAAAAGCAACCAAGGCCTCAGCTTTAGACAAAATTCCATCCATAGAGGTGTCATGACGGGTCATCACACTTTCTGAATAAAGAATTACCACCGCCACGGTACTCAATTCTGATTTTTCCACCCAATTTGGATCAGAATTGACTTCAGAGTAGGCGGACGTAAGCAGCAGATCTGCATACTCCTGCTTTCGGTCATCATCCAAAGACTTCATCCATTCCTTCAATGAAGGTGCAAAATCCAAGTGCTGAACCAAGATGGGGAACAAATGTTTCTTCACACACTCTCTGCTCAGTTTCTCATCTCCACGGAAATCTTTGGGATTCGGTTTCTCGAAAGAACTTCCCTCAGAAATCAAGCACGAGTCCTCTTGTGAAATGGCTGCTCTTAAATCCGCATAGACTTCGTCTGCCAGCTGCCCTGCCGTCAAAAGATACGCGATCACATCGACCCCTTCGCTTAAAGTCATGTCGAAGGGCTTGTTAAGTCCATCTGCCGAATAGGTAAAAAGGTTGCCCTCCACATAGCTTCTCGCGCCTGCTGAGCGAGACCTTGGATCCAGCCAGCCCACACCCTCCCCCAGCTTAAAAAAGTCCGTATAAAACTTCTGAAGGGTGCTCGAACTCATTAGGAGCTGACCTCTTTCGTCTCGCGTTCCATAGGCCTCAAAAACCAGTTTCACAACCCGAAAATAGAGATGGGTGAGGGACAAATTGTACAAATCAAATGAAATTCCCCGTTCCTTCAAATTGCCAAAGTAGACCAAACTTACTTTTGGGGAATCTTTCATAAATAAAGGTCTGCGGCCTTTTTGAAAATTCAAGAACTCAGACCAACCCGCCGGAACTCCTTGGCGATAAAAATTTGCAGCTCCCGGTGCGGTTTCCACACCATTGGATTCCTTTGAAAACTTAGAAGAAAGATAAATCTGATTACTGGCCCAAACTTCAAATTCTTTGGCCATACGCAGGATGTGGAAAATCCGCAGACTCGAAATTTCTACATCCACACTTTGAGAATTGTCCAAGATCTTTGTCAGAATCAGCTTCATAGCCAAAAAGGATGTATCTGCATCCAAGCCAAAAGGGAGCCACTTCATCTCTCCCAAAGATTGGATCAAAGATTGGATTTCCTCTAAGGGAATGGCACGCTCCGAACGAGAAGAAATAACTTTAATCACTTCGTCACGGATTTGATCAAATAATAAAATTAAATTTTTTAGCCCGAATCCTGACCATAGATCTTGACCCAATACACCGTATTTGAACTTCAAAAACGCAATGTAAGAAGAGGTGGTCACCGTCAAAAATTTTTCCCATTCGGACTTTTGAATCACATAGCGATCGCCACCCGTGGAGATTTTTTTAATGGAAGCCACCAATTCCACCCATTGAGAAGCATTTCTTCCATCGGGAAAAAACTCATACCATCCAATAAATTTTCGAAATTCATCCAAGAAAACTTCAAAATCTTTCAGAGAATAATCATTCTCTGTTTTGTTCAAAGAGTTCAAAAAGATTTGAGAAATTTCATCCAAGGTTTTGGCCGTCTGGTCCAACTCCATGTTTACACGGTCTAAGGGCATCGTCGCCTTGGAATAGACATTAAAAATCCGAACATGGGGCCTCAATAAGATGGCCGCTTTTTTAATGTCTTCTAGAAGCCTTAAAGCTGCCGCCAGATCTGCGCGGCTGATTTGATCCACACGGCCACCCACAAAGGTGGTTTTGATTTTCATAAACTCATCTAAAAGTTTCTTTTCAAGCTTTCGACCTTTTGCAATGCGATTGATAAAGGCCTGAAGATCTTCCGGGCTGTACACATTGTCGTTTCTGCGTCCCACACGCTTGGTAAAGTCACTCACTGAGTTTTTTAAGCAATCTACAAATTCCACAATTTGAGGTTCATTGAGTTGATCATTGAAGTACTCACTCACCTTTTCCGAAATTTGATTCACACAGGAATAACCTTCCAGCTTCACCTCCCCTTCGGGAATGGGATCCTCACCAATATTGAGACCACATCCCACCAAAGAGAAGGACAGAGAAAAAGCAAAAAGAGACCCGAAGGCAAAGCGTTTAAAAGACAAAGCCGATGCCTCCATAAACACGGTCATTGGACCGATAGCGGCTAAAAAGCCCGGCCTCTGAGGACAGGGGATCCGTGTTGGATCCCAAAACATCGAATCCTAAATGTGCCGAAAAGGCCTGTCTTTGGTAAGTGAGCTGAGCACTCAACCAGGACCCTTCCTCTTTGAAGGAATAGGCATATTTTGTTTGAAGCTCCAAATAACCCGAGCGCAGCTGCCGAAGTTTGGTCGATAAAGATGCACTCAAGAGATCGTCAAAGGAGTAACGGTCTGAAGAGGATTCCACATCACTGCTCAAATCTCCTCCACCAATGCGTCCCCCACGAAGCTCTTGAAAATAAAAAAGCTGGAGGGTGCTTGGAAACTGAACCAAACTGAATTTTCTTTCATAACCCACTCCAGGAATGGACACCGGTCTCAACTCCGAGCCTCCCCAATCGGAGGGAATTTTTGGATCATTGGGGCGGTCCACCGTCCATGAAAACAAAAAGCGATCCTCTTCACGGACCCACCGGCTTTCCGCCGTGAACACATGGTGATTCACAACCATGGGATGAATCTTTGCGGTCCCATCTCCGGTCAATGGGTCCACACAGCCACTGCACTCATAACCGATAAAAAATTGGTTCATGGGTTTGTATGCGTAGGCCAATTGAACTTCCAAAGGACCTTCAGGATCCACCTTCATCATTCCACCCAGACTCGGGTTCATGACAATTTCATCCACCTTGGGTGTTTCCAATTCATAAAACAAATTGGAGCTGTCTTCGCCCAAACGCAATCGATTTTGAGGTTTCCAAAACCAACGGTTGGCGGATTCAATCCGACCCTCCTTCACTTGGAACTGAGGCCCTTGATCGGGCAAGAAAATGGGTGAGCCATAAAGAGTCACATCCAAAGAATCAAATTTCATGTCGAAAAAAGCTCCGGTCAAACCCTGCTGAATGGGATTCAAATAGTCCCAACGCAGCTGAGGTTGCCAAACTCCAAGACCCAAGGACTCATCCAATTCACTCCATGTGCGCTTTTGACGGCCAATGGAAACGCGCACCCCACTGTCTTCATCGTTCAAGCGCACAAACATTTCGGGCGCACCCACATAGGCTTCCCGTTGAATTTCCGAAGAGAGTTCGAACACCATTTCGGCAGACCAATCAAAATCTCCCTTTTTGTCTTTCAACAAAAGATTCCCATTGAGATAGCTGTAGTTTTCGGACTCCACATCGGAGCGCTTCTCTGTGAGAAAGTGAGTTCCTTTGAGGCCAAAATTTCCGGTGAAAGATTTTTTATCGTGTTTTAAAAAACGCTCTGAAAGTTTTAAAAAAGAGCTGTTTCCCAAACTCAGGGAAGACGTCTGCGCCACCAACACAGATGGCAATTTCGAGGCCGTTGGCTCACTGGCCAAAACCAGATTCGGAAAAAGGATCGTGCTCAGCCAAATGGCTAAGCCCGTGGATCCATTTCTGAAAATTCGATTTGCCAAAAGGTCCCCTTGATTGAATTCAAGACTTCTTTATGCACCATCTGTGCTCAATGGCAATTCCCCACTCGGGGCGTCCTTGCCAGGTCCTTTGAGGACCGGTCTCTAAAATACCAAAGGGCCTGGGAAATGGCCGAAAAAGCTGGAAATTAGGAAATTTTTTTACAGTTTAGACAGTTCAGAAAGAATCTGAAGCAGTCTCATCCGATCGGCCTGAAAGGACCACTTTCGGGGATAGAGCTTCCAGTTCAAATAACGCAACCACGCTCCCATTTTTCCACCATCCAAGGGCGTGTACCCATAGCGAAAAAGGAATGTAAAAAATGCCAGAGTGTCACTTTGAGGAACACCCACACTGCCTAAAAGCTCATCTAGGGTCAGGTGAAAAACCTCGAAGGAAGTGAGGGATTCCTCCACGTCGATCAAAGAATTTTTGTCAGAATCAAAACGCATCATGAAAAATTCCAAATAGCTCATCAAAACCGCATTCATCAAAATGGATTCCGAACCGCTGGCCAAATTCACGCGATCAAAAAACAAATTCTTTTGAGCTTCACTCCAACCCACCATCTCTCTTTGAACTTGAGGAAAGTTGATCAAGAACTTCTCAGATTGACTCCTCCAGTTCTTTCGAATGCAAACTTCATCCCCTTTGCAAACGGGGTTTAAATCTCGATGCACCCATTCTTGCTGCACCCATCCGCTGAGAGCCATCCACCCATACATTCCGATTTCCGAATCGGACAAACGCTGATCCCCATTCGACACCCACGTGAACACGTCCATTTCTCGAAACAGTCGCAAAGCATAACTGGGTTCAATGTCGGTCAAAATATTTAAACCTTGCAGAACGCCCAAGACCTCATTGAAGACCTGTTGAAACTGAGGTTTTTCAATTTCACTCAAATGAAAGGATTTTTTGAGCTGATGTATCAACAGATACAAAACAGCGGTTTGATTTCGAGCCACGCCGCGAAGATCTTCCGCATTCTTGTTGTACAAATGAAAGATCAAACCTTGAGAGGATGAGCTCACGCCCCTCATGGGATTTGCGAAACGCTCAAATTCAGAACTCCCATTTTTCTTTAAGGCATCAAGAAATTCCCCTCTTAAATGCATCAGGGCGTTGACCACGCGGTGATCCATCACAAAGGGTGTGGAGGCATCTTCCAAAAGCAAAAACTTTTGCAGCACAAACTTTAACCCCTTAGACAAACCGTCCACAGGAAGCGCGCTGGGCCACCAACTCAATCGGGACATTTGCCTCATCACACGGTCCACCTCGCCAAAGGGAACATTCACTCCCTCAAAGACTTGGGAAAGGTACAACAACATGCGCGGCAAAGACTCATCGGAGGCCAGGGATGAAATCTGATTTTGTTCCATCTTCCAACCCACAATTTCCAACACGCCAATTCCCGAAACCACCTTTTTCAAAAGAACCGGCCAATCTCCCGAGTGAATGTGATCTGCACTTCCGCCGACAAAAATCCTTTTGATTTCAAACAGACTGGGAAGAGCCTCTTGCAACTCGTTCATCCATTTCACAGTCACACCAGGCTGAAGCCATCGACTCATTGCCAAAAGCAAACTTTTTAAATCTTCTTGAGTGTAAGTTTGCCCTTGGGCATCCATCCACAAACCCACCTCAAGAGCCACATCCCGCAAAGCTTCCAGCGCGGCTTCCGAATCCGAACTGGTCACGGACACTGGATTTTTTAAAACCAAAACTTTCATATGGGGCTGAAGCTCTTGAGACCAAAGCCGGCACAACGAAATAAATTGTCGAAGTTTCGTCACTTCGGCCGGAGTCAAAAAGGTCTTTTGACCTCCTACAAAGATGCGCTTCAAATTCATCAAAGCTTCTGCAACTTCCAGAGGGACTTCCCTTTTGACAAAAAAGCTTTCAAAAAATCGAGCCAGTGCATCCGGCGGATAACCCGTCGGATGTTCCGGAGAAGTGATGGTTACAAAGTCCGTCAGAGCTCCATCCAAACAGGTCCACATGGCCTCCAGTTCCCCATCGTTCATTTCCGCATGGAGATACTTTCGAATGGACTCATCCACCGATCCCAAACACTCACCGGTGTCGCCCTTAAGAACAACATCCACTTTTGTGGAGGGGGTTTCCCCTTCCCGTCCACAGCCACTCAACACCGGAAGCAAACACAAACAAAAAAGTCCACGAAAGAGAATTTTAAAAGGCATAGGTGACTCCAAGCTCGGCCCGGTCATTGGCACGGTAGCGACTTAAAAAACCCGTGGGTGTGGGATTGTTTTCTTGCAGAAGTCCCAAAAATTCCAAATTCAAATAGAGCTGCAAATTGTCTTTGAGCGAAATGGCATTGCGAGCCAATAAAGCGCCGCCCTCTTGAATGCGATCATAGATCACACTGACCGAACTGAGCGCGCGAAACTTTAACGGCCATAGAGTTTCAAAACCCAACCCATAGGCTTCTCGAAAGAATTGCCGGGATTCAAAGTAACTTTCGTCCGAAGCGTAGCGGCCTTCATCCGGACGATCCCCGCCCCAAACTTTAAACTGAGAGAGAAAAATTTTGGTGTTCCCAAAAGCTTGAGGCTCGGTTTCAAAGCGTGTGGAAACAAAGGTGGCGGGACCAATTTCTTGAGTCACCCAAGTTTTTGGACGCTCGGGAACTTGAGGATCTTCATGCGCAAGAGAGATGCGAGCCCGCAAAGTTTTAGAATCATTTTGCACCTGATGGTCTGTGGAAACCACTCCATGATAAGCCACCCATGGATTGACCTCAGCCTCGAAGTATTGATCTGTATTTCCGATGACAAACCTTCCGTCGGAAGGAAAGTTCAAAAGCAATTGAGGCATGGGTTTATAGGCCCCACTCCATCTCATGGAATAATTTTTGTTCAGATCTTTTTGCCACGAAGCCACCAACCCGGGTTTCAACACAATGTCTTTGACCGGGGGGATCTTCACTTTGTAACGGATGGGTGCTTCCGAGCCATTGTAATTGATGGTTTTTGGAAGTTGGCCAAACCAAGGGTTTTGGGAAGTGAGTTCTCCGTCGTTGTTTTCAAAATGGGGACCCAGCTCGGGAACAAACACCGGAAGAAACCCCACGGTAAAGCCCTTGCTCTCCATAAAAAAACCAAGCAGGCCGCCTTGGCCACCACTCAATTTGTTGTACATAAAGCGCGGACGATAAAGTCCCAGCCGCCACTCGTCTTCGAAAGACGTCCACGAAGTGTTGTCCACGCCCAAGCGAAGACTTCCCTGACTCCACTCTCTTTTAAAATAAGCCTCTTTGATTAAGGGATAGAGCCCCTGGTCCGACGCGGAATAAATGCCAGCAAAATCGCCCACAAAGGAAAACGAAGATCCCACCCTGCGCTTCCCTTGCCAGGCGCCTTTGAAAAGCGCATTGGAAGAGTAAAGCCCATCGCCAAAAGCGGGCCGTGAAGCCGACGTGTAAGATTCGTAAGCCACGCCTGCAGACGGACCGGATCCTTTTTGCAGATCTTGATGGAGGAATATGGAACTTCTCAATTCCATTTCACCCTCGTCTACAGATTGTGCGTGAGCCGGCCTCACTCCCCAGAGAGTCAGACTCAACAAGAATATTCGATACAGCACTCTCCCCCCTGACTTAACTCTCCCAAGACGAAAGGCAAGACATCAAGAAAAAAATGACTGTATTTCCGTCAAAAGCCACTCAGGGTCATCCCAGGCCAAGTCATGGCCGGCCCAGGGGTGAGTTTTAAAGGGCCAATGGTACTCTTTGATCAGAACTTCAGAACAACTGGGATCGACAAAAAGATCTCCCAAAGAATGCAGAAGGTAAATTTGCGTCGAGTTCTTTAACTTTTCGTCGGGAACAAAGCCACTGGCCGCACGCAATTGGGCCACAGGAAGCAAAGGATGCATTTTTAAATCTTTGGCGGTGCGCTCCCAGGATTCTTCCATGGCTTTTTGTGCGGTCGTGCTGTTTGCCAAATAGGGAATGACCAGGGCTTCTCTTTTGACTTTGTTTGTTTGAAGAGCTGCAGCCAGAACACGGCTCCACACCTGCCAGCGCAGCCGTTTTGTCTTTGGACTCAACGCAGAGCTGGTGTTGATCACAAGGACTTTGCCGTAATTCTCTGGAAACAGAGACACAAGCTCCAAGCCCACCATTCCCCCAAGAGACACGCCCACAATATGAGATTTTCTTCCGGCACATTTTTCTTGAGCTTTTGCATTTACCTTTTCAGCGATTCCCTTCAGTGTCAGGGGCGAGGCCTGGGAGGCCTCTTCTCCGATCCCAGGAAGTTCCACACAATGAATTTTGAATTCTGGAAATCGCTTTTGCATCTCTTCAGGAAAAGGACCCCAGTGCTTTTGACTGCGCAAAAGTCCTCTCAACAAAATGATGTCTGTCACCGCACTCACGGATGCACCTCTTTCAATGTCCCTTGTACCACAGGTCTTTGGCTTTGCGTTCCAGCTGCAAAATCTCTTTTTCGTCTTTGGGCCACCAATGGTTTTGAGACAACAGCGCTCGGTGAAGGAAGTCAAAAAAGGTGATGTGCCGTCTTAAAATTCGGTGATGACGATGAGGTTTCAGCGGATGGAAAACTCCCATTTTGTTAAAAATCTGTAAGGGGTTTTTTTTGAGCCAATTCCACGAGCCCATTTCCAAAGTGAAGGGCATAAAAACGCCTTCATGTTTTTGAGATGCAAAATACAAGTCATCCCAAAGATCTCCGTGAATGGTGTACTGCGTGCTCACCGGCTCCATGTCATAAAAGTGATGGGGATAGGTTTGATCCAACAACAGCTTCAAACGAAAGGCTAAGGGCAAATCCGGATAAGGTTCATGGGAGTGGCCAAACGGAAACCAAATGCGATCTTTGGCTCCAAAGCCCGAATGCACATCCATGGCAATGGAAAACTTTGAGGGAAAGAGTTCCTCTTGAACCATTTCAAAAAGGGCCTGGGTCTCCTCCTCGTAAACATCCGGCTCCCCTCGAAACCAAGGAATCCTTCGACTCCAGCGATGTCCCCGATAGATCACTCCCCCGGGAGGTTTTCCTTCGGTGCGGCCGTTTCGCATCAAGTCCACGCCGCGTCCATTGGAGCGGTAAAAGTTCGCCACGCCCACCGGGTTTAAAATGGGAACAAAAATCAGTCGGGAATGTTTCAACCGCTCTTGAAACATCTCATCCCACTCATAAAGTTCCGACAAGGTTTGCATCCAAGAGAGCACCACCTCAGAGCCGATGCGCTCCAAACCGTGCACGCCACCCACAAAAGCCAATGTGGGCGCAGACTTGTCCGGATTTCCTAAAGAGACTTGATGAATGGGAAACACCTCTCCTTTGTGAGAAATGTTTCGCAAAATTTTGATTTCTGCAATGCGTGCGTACTTTTCCAAAACCAAATCTTGAATTTGAAAAACGTCCCCTCGCAAAATCGATCGTACACCCGCCATCCCTCAATTATGTGTAAAGCTTTTGACGATGACAAGCCTGCTTCGGTCAGGCTTTTGACGATTTTGGTGTTGCGGTTCTGACAGAAGCTAAAAAGAACTTAAAAAAGCGGGCGCACCCCTTGCGAAGAACTGGAAAGTCTGCCTAGAATTTTAGCAGAATGAAAAGCCCCTTGAGTCAAGAAAAACGAGTTTCTTATGCCGCAGGTACACACGGTTTTGTCCAAAGCAGCGGCAATTTCAAAGCTTTTCGCACTTTCCTTTCAAAGAAATTTGACAGGAAAAAAACCTCGGGGTTAGCGTTTGAATTGGACGACGAACTTTCTTTTCTGAAAGACTCAAGCGTCTCGATGTTTTCGACTGATAAATCAATTTTGCAATTTGCAGCTTTGATTTTACCGGCCCGGAAACGAATCACAGAAATTTTAATAGAATCTGACAGGAGAGTTTTTCAAAGGCTCTGAGGGGAAGAGCTTTTGAAAGATCTGGATTCTTTGACTCTAAAGAACAACATTAGCCAAGGGGGGCTCATGCAACTGGACAATGAACAACAAATGAAAACAAACCTTGAAAACACATCTGCAGAAAAAAACTTCGAGCAGACCTCCCAAACAACTTCGACGACCAACACGGACTCCCAAGAAGATGGACCGATTGTGATGCGCGTGAAAAAACGTGACGGACAATTGGAAGCCGTCAACGTGAACAAAATTGTAAACGTGGTTCTTGCCTGCTCTGGCGGCCTGAAAGAAGTGGACCCCATGCGCGTGGCTGCGAAAGTGATCAGCGGTCTTTATGACGGCGCTTCCACAAAAGAACTGGATCAACTTTGCATCCAGACAGCGGCACTTTTGATCGGCGAAGAGCCCCAATATTCTAAGCTTGCAAGTCGTTTGCTGGCGCGCTTTATCGGCGAAGAGGTGCACAATCAAAACATCCGAAACTTCTATGACTCTGTCACAGCCGCTCATGAGTGTGGTTTGATTTCCAAAGAAAAATTTGAGTTCGTCAAAGAACACAAAGAAGCTTTGAACATCATCGTCGACGACACCCGCACCCAACGGTTTGAGTACTTTGGATTGAAGACGGTTTACGACCGTTATCTCTTAAAACATCCAGACAGTCGCCAAGTGGTGGAAACTCCACAATACTTCTTCCTTCGTGTGGCTTGCGGATTGGCAAAAACTTTCCAAGAGGCAAAAGAGTTTTACGAGTTGATCTCCAGTCTGGATTACATGACCAGCTCTCCAACACTTTTCAACTCTGCAACCATGAGACCTCAATTGTCTTCTTGTTACCTTTTGGATTCCCCTCAAGATGATTTGTCTTCCATCTACGACAAGTACAAAGACATTGCTTTGCTTTCAAAGTTTGCCGGCGGAATTGGCGTGTCTTTCAGCCGCGTGCGTTCCCGCGGATCTCTGATCAAAGGAACCAATGGCCACTCCAATGGTTTGGTGCCTTGGTTAAAAACTTTGGATTCTTCTGTTGCGGCTGTGAATCAGGGCGGACGTCGCAAAGGGGCGGCCTGCATTTACTTGGAATCTTGGCACGCGGACATCGAGGAGTTCTTGGATCTTCGAGAGAACACCGGCGATGAAGCGCAACGCACGCACAACTTAAACTTGGCCAACTGGATTCCGGATCTTTTTATGAAGCGCGTGGAAGCGGATGCGGTTTGGTCTTTGTTTGACCCCAAAGAACTTCCTGAGCTTGTGGATCTTTACGGAGAAGAGTTTGAAAAGGCTTACGAGCAAGCCGAAAAAGACGGTCGCTTTGTGAAGCAATTGAAAGCCCGTGATCTTTATGCGCGCATGATGAAGACTTTGGCGCAAACTGGAAACGGCTGGATGACATTTAAAGATGCCAGCAACTTGAAGTCGAACCAAACCGGTCGTCCTCAAAACGTGATCCATCTTTCAAACCTTTGCACCGAGATTCTTGAAGTGACCAACGACAAAGAGTCTGCGGTTTGCAACTTGGGCTCCGTCAACTTGGGCAACCACGTCATCAACGGAAAGTTCGATTTCGAGAAATTGGCCCACACTGTGGAAGTGGCTGTGAAGTATTTGGACCGAGTGGTGGACATCAACTTCTACCCCATCTCCACAGCGAAATCTTCCAACAACCGCTGGAGACCTGTGGGTCTTGGAGCGATGGGGCTTCAGGACGCCTTCTTTAAATTGGGGCTTCCGTTTGACAGCAAAGAAGCGTTGGAGCTTTCCACTCAGATTCAAGAACAGATTTACTACCACGCCCTTCGCACTTCTTGTGCCTTGGCGGAGAAATTTGGACCTCATGAATCTTTCAAGGAAACTCGCGCTGCCGAAGGACAACTTCAGTTTGATCTTTGGGGCGTGACTCCCACAGATATGGAAAAATGGGAAAAACTGCGCCGTCAGATCAAGACTGTAGGTCTTCGAAACTCTTTGATCATTGCCATTGCGCCGACCGCAACCATTGCCTCCATTTGTGGATGCTATGAAGCCATTGAGCCGCAAATTTCAAACCTCTTCAAAAGAGAGACTTTGTCTGGCGAGTTCATTCAGGTAAACCGTTACTTAGTGGAAGCTTTGAAAACTCGTGGTTTGTGGACCGAAGACATTCGCGGAAAAATTAAAGCTGCCGAAGGCTCTATCCAAGGGATTGATGAAATCCCCGAAGACATTCGCCTGCTCTTTAGAACCGTATGGGAAATTCCACAGAAAGCATTGATTGATTTGGCCGCTGCTCGCGGTGCGTTTATCGATCAAAGCCAATCGTTGAACCTGTTTATCGAAAGTCCAAATATCGGCAAGCTTTCCAGCATGTACATGTACACCTGGAAGCAAGGGATTAAGACCACCTATTATTTGCGCTCTCGACCGGCAACAAAGATCTCCAAGGTGACCACTCCAGGAACGTCTGCGAAAAAGAAGACTTTCACGGAAGAAGAAGCCTTGGCCTGCTCTTTGGAAAACCCCGAAGTTTGCGAGGCTTGCCAATAATGACTTTTCGAAATTTCAACAAATTCATTCAAGGAGGAAGAAGATGTTATTAGATCCTGGTTTTGATCTCACTCTCAGACCTATGAAATACCCTGAGTTTTACGAGATGTACAAAAACGCCATCAAGAACACGTGGACCGTTGATGAAGTGGACTTTAGCTCCGACATCGTGGACCTGCAGAAAAAACTCACCGAGCCGGAAAGATTTTTGATCCACCGCTTGGTTGCGTTTTTTGCCACAGGTGATTCCATCGTGGGAAACAACTTGGTGTTGAATCTTTACAAGCACGTGAATGCGCCGGAAGCGCGCCTTTACCTGTCTCGCCAACTTTATGAAGAGGCCTTGCACGTTCAGTTTTACCTGACTTTGCTGGACACCTACATTCCGGATCATGGCGAGCGCGAAAAAGCTTTTGCAGCGATTCACAACATTGAATCCATTCGTAAAAAAGCCGAGTACTCGTTTAAGTGGATGGACTCCATCAATGAGTTGGACAAGTTGAACACGGTGGAAGACCGCAGACGCTTCTTGATGAACATGATGTGTTTTGCCGGAACCATTGAAGGTTTGTTCTTCTTTGGCGCCTTTGCCTATGTTTACTTCCTTCGCAGCAAGGGTTTGTTGAACGGCCTCGCCACGGGAACCAACTGGGTGTTCCGTGATGAAAGTGCCCACATTGATTTTGCTTACGCCGTGATCGACAAAGCCATCGAAGAAGAGCCTGAGCTTTTTGATGACCGCATGAAAGACATGGTTGTGGCCATGTTTAAAGAGGCCATCGATTGCGAAATGGTTTTTGCCAACGACATTTTGGATCATGGAGTTGCGGGATTGAGCGGAAAGGACATGCGCTCTTACTTGCAATACATTGCTGACTCTCGATTGGAACGTTTGGGCATTCCTCAACAGTTTGGCTCAAAAAACCCGTTCGACTTTATGGAGTTGCAAGACACTCAAGAACTTGCCAACTTCTTCGAACGCCGAGTGTCCGCCTACCAAATCGGCGTCTCCGGCTCCGTCTCCTTCGACGAATCCTTCTAAGCCTCTTGCCCGGCACCTCTTCATTTAGGTGCCAGGCACCAAAATCTGTATCCGCCGCGTCAGGCGGTGCAGATTTTGGTGTCTGGCACCTTTTTCTGCTTGGGGTGCGTTAGAGTTCGGTGTGGGAGGCCCAGCCGCCGATTTTGGGGCCGGTGCGGCGGTAGGCGTAGACCAGATACCCAACAGCCACAACAAGCATGGCAATGCTAAGCCACTGCCCACGCGTGAGGCCAAAAAGTTGGTAGCCGATGTGAGCGTCTGGCAGTCGAAACTGTTCACCGATGATTCGAGCCACACAGTAAAGCGCTCCAAACCACCCAGAGACCACACCCATCTTTTGCGGCTTTCGCCACACCCACACCAAGGCAAAAAACACCAAAAGTCCCTCAAGCACGGCTTGAAAGAGCTGCGACGGATAACGAGGAGTTAAAACCAAACTCAATGCTTGAATGACCTTTTCGTTTCCATTTTGAGTGGCCAAGATCAATTGATCCACCGTTCTTGAAACCGCGTTGTAAGCCCCCATATCCACATTCATGTTCGACACCCATCCTCGCCAAACCGCAGGATCCACAGGGGGAACCAAATCTTGAACGGCCGGCCCAAGACCCATCAATTTTTCGTGGCCATTTCGCATCCAAGCGAACATTTCTTGGGGAAACTTCACAATCCAAAAAAATCCTTCCGGAGCCTGACGGCCGTACAACTCACCGTTGATGTAGTTGGCAATGCGTCCAAAGAAAATCCCAAGACTTCCCCCGAACACCACCATATCTAAGGAATGCAAAAACGGAATGTTGTGACGACGGCAATAAATAAACGCAGCCACCATGATTCCCATGATTCCACCGTGACTGGCCATTCCGCCTTCATTCACTCTCAACACCCCCCAATAGGGAAAGTGCGAATTGATGCTCGTAAGCAAATCCGGCGAGTAGAAAAACACATAACCCAAACGGCCACCCAGCAAAGTTCCAATCGCCATCCACGTCGCGAAATCCCCCACCTGTTCCGGCAACATGGGAGTGACTTTTTTCTGCGCCAGCCGATACACCAAGAGGTATCCCAGAACAAAACCCGCAAGGTAGGCCAAACCGTACCAGCGAATTCCAAAACCATGATAAATTTCGACGAGAAAAGGATCTAAGGTGTGAACATAAGACATTCTTTAAGCCTTATGAAATTCCTTCCAACTGTCAAAGGAAGAGCTTTGACACATCACTGCAACCCCCGCTACACCTAAACCCCTATGACAACTCCCAAGCTGCTGTTGGCCTCTTCTTCTCCTTACCGGAAAGCTCTTCTCGAGCAGGCAGGTTTTCAATTTGAGGTGATCAAATCCAGTTTTGATGAAGATGCCTATAAAACTTCTCACACGGATTTGTCGCCAAGAGATTTGTGCCTCGAGATGGCCCAGGGAAAAGCGCAGTTCGGAATGATTCCGTCCCCTGAAGCTGCTTTCGTCATTGGAAGCGATCAGCTCATAGAACTTGAAAACGAAATTCTTGGGAAACCTGGAACCTTTGAAAACGCAAAAGCTCAACTTCAAAAGCTCTCTGGAAAAAGTCACTGGCTTCACACCTCTCTTTGCTTGATGAATCCAGAGAAGGAGCTTTTCAAAAAACTCTGCTCTACAAAAATTACGTTACGCCCTTTGAACTTTTCGGAAATCGAAGCCTATTTGAATCAAGACCAACCCTTAAACTGCGCAGGAAGTTACAAAATGGAGTGTGCAGGGCTACTGCTGGCCAGTGACATCCAAGGTTCCGATCCCAGCGCCATTCAAGGATTGTCATTGATGGATTTAAGCCATGGGCTTCAACATTTTGGATACAGCCCTTTTGACTTTGGAGGTTTGAAAAAATGAAGACCCATCACCCCTTCCCCCATGTGCGCTTAAGACGTCTTCGAAGCAACTCTTCCATTCGAAAGCTGGTGCAAGAAACCACTTTGCAAAAATCGGATTTGGTGTGGCCGGTCTTTCTCTTGGACACTCCAGAGAGAAAAAAAGAAGAGATCTCATCCATGCCGGGATGCTTTCGACAAAGCTTGGATGAACTTTACTTCCAGTTGGAAAATTATGTCTCTAAGGGTTTAAACGGCTTGGCGCTGTTTCCCTGCGTTCCCGAAGAACTTAAAACTAAAAATTGCGAAGAGGCTTACAATGAAGATGGGTTCGTGCCTCGCGCCCTGAGAGAAATCAAAAAACGCTTTCCCGAGTTGGTGTTGTTTTCTGACGTGGCTTTGGACCCCTACTCCAGTGATGGTCATGATGGACTTGTGAAAAATGGAGTGATTTTGAATGATGAGTCTTTGGAAGTTTTAGGAAAGCAAGCCTTGGTGCAAGCTCAAGCGGGAGCCGATTTCGTAGCCCCGTCCGACATGATGGATGGGCGCGTGGCCTACATTCGAAGTGTCTTGGACAGCGAAGGACAGCAAGATGTGGGCATTCTTTCCTACTCAGCAAAATATGCCTCCAGTTTTTACGGACCCTTTCGTGACGCCTTGGATTCTGCTCCGAAATTTGGAGACAAAAAAACCTACCAGATGAATCCGGCCAACCGCGAGGAGGCTTTAAGAGAAGCTTTGCTCGACGAAGAAGAAGGCGCTGACATTTTAATGGTGAAACCCGCTTTGGCCTATTTGGACATTTTGTCAGAAATCTCCCACGCCACATCCATCCCTCTGGCTGCTTACAATGTGAGTGGAGAGTATGCCATGATCAAAGCCTCTGCAGAGCGCGGTTGGATTGACGAAAAATCTGCCGTTCTTGAAAAGCTCACCGCCATCAAACGAGCGGGCGCAAAAATCATCTTCACTTACCATGTGCCCGATTTGTTTGAAAGATGGCTTGAGGAATAGTTCGAAGGAACAAAAGCTCTAGGCAGCTTTTTTCAAGATGGATGCGACGACCACTTCTTCTTTTTCTTGGCGCCGCTTTTCGCTTTCCCAATGGGGGAGAAGGTCCACAAACACACGGACCAAATAGGGGTCAAACTGACGGCCTGAAAAATCAAGAAGCTCTTTGATGGCTTTGTCACGTGACAAGGCCTTTCGATACACCCGCTGCTGAGTCATGGCATCGAAGGTGTCCACCACCGAAATCAAGCGCGCAAACAAAGGAATCTGATCCCCGGAAAGTCCGTAAGGATAACCTGTTCCATCCACCTTCTCGTGGTGGAACTTCACTCCCGGAAGTAAAAAACGAAAGAAGGGCTCGTGTTCATGAGCTTCAATCATCTCTGCACTCTTTACGGGATGGGATTTGATCACTTCAATTTCGTCCCGGTCCAAGCGACTGGGCTTTTGCAAGATTTCCGCAGGAATCTTTGCCTTTCCAATGTCATGAAACAATCCAGAGAATTCCATAACGGCTTGCTCAAATTCATTCAAGCCCATGGCTTTCGCAAGACTTCGAGATCCTCGACCCACACGTAGACAATGATGAAAGGTGTGTTCATCCACCTTTCTCACCTCTTCAAGCAAGCGCTCGGCCTCTGCCACAGCCCAATCTGGAATATCATCCCAAGACATTTAAAAAACTTCCCCCGACTGAAATAGAGATTTCCTCTCTAAATCTTATCGGTAAAGTTTTTTTGACCTTTCAATTTTTCTCAAGATTTCTCAAATTGAGACGGACTTAAGGCTCTAAATAGGGCTTTAAATACTCCGCCGTCAGACTGCGCTTGGAAAGGGCCACTTCTTCTGGAGTGCCTTGAGCCACCAGCTCTCCGCCACCAACGCCCCCTTCGGGACCAAGGTCCACCACATAATCACAAGCTTTGATCACGTCCATATGATGCTCAATCACCAAAACCGTGTTCCCCTGATTCACCAACTCTTGAAGCATCTCCACCAATTTTCGAACATCTTCAAAATGAAGTCCTGTGGTCGGCTCATCCAAAATGTAAAGCGTCTTTCCGGTGCCCTTCTTGGACAATTCTTTAGAGAGCTTCACCCGCTGCGCCTCTCCACCCGAAAGGGTGGTGGAGCTTTGTCCCAAGGTAATGTAGTTCAATCCCACTTGATTTAAGGTTTCCAACTTGCGCTTGATCAATCGGTGATTCTGAAAGAACTCCAAAGCTTCTTCCACGGTCATCTCTAAAACATCCGCAATGGATTTTCCTCGAAATTTCACATTTAAAACTTCGCGGTTGTAACGGCGAGTTTGACAGGTTTCGCAAGGAACAAAAACATTGGACAGAAAATGCATTTCAATCTTGATTTGCCCCGCACCCTGACACACCTCACAGCGGCCCCCCTTCACGTTAAAACTAAAATGGCCTGGCTTAAATCCGCGAATCTTAGATTCCGGCAGCTTGGAGTAAAGGTCACGGATCAATGGAAATAGTCCCACGTAAGTGGCCGGAACGGACCGAGGAGTCCTTCCAATGGGCTTTTGGTTGATCTCGATGATGCGGTCGATGTTCTCCACGCCTTCGAAGCGTTCAAAAGGTGCCGGGTGAATGCTCGCCCGATGAAGTTCCATGGCCAGATGTCGATAGAGCGTATCGATGATTAAAGTGGACTTCCCACTTCCTGACACTCCCGTCACTCCCACCAAGGTTCCCATGGGAATTTCCAAATCCACTTTTTTCAAATTGTTTCCAGTGGCTCCCAAAAGTTTTAAAAACTTTCCGTTTCCTTCACGGCGCTTTTCTGGAAGAGGAACTTTCAACTCATGACTTAAATATTTTCCTGTCAAACTGCCTGGAGTTTTTAACACCTCTTGAGGCGTGCCTTCTGCCAAAATGTTTCCACCCAAACGACCAGCTCCGGGACCCACATCAATCAAATGATCTGCCATGCGAATGGTTTCTTCATCGTGCTCCACCATCAAGACCGTATTCCCTCGGTCGCGAATCTCTTGGATCATTTCAAGAAGGCGGTGATGGTCTCTCGGATGAAGCCCTATGCTCGGCTCGTCCAACACATAAAGCACACCCACCAAGCCGGAACCTACTTGAGAGGCCAAACGAATCCGCTGCGCCTCTCCACCCGACAAAGTTCGCGTGGTGCGGTTCAAACTCAAATAGCCTGCTCCCACGCGCTCCAAATAGGTCAAACGTTGAAGGATCTGTTGAACAATTTTTTCGCCAATGGCCTGCTCTTTTGAACTTAACTTTAAATCTTCCAACCAGGATTTCAGCTCAGAGGTGGCAAGACCTCCCGCTTCTGCAATGTTCTTTCCTCCAAGAATGACGTTCCTGGCGGATAAATTTAAACGGGTGCCTTCACAATCGGGACACACTTGAAGAGCGTACTCATCCACTTCCACGTCAGCATCTTCGGAAACTTCTGCCTCTTCCTCACTCAAATCCAAAGTCCCCAGTCCATTGCACGTCTGACAGGCTCCTTTGGGAGAGTTGAAACTAAAAAGACGAGGCTCCAAATCCGCCGTGGTAAAACCACATTCCGGACAGCTGCGATGAATGGAAAATAACTGAGAATCTTTGCCATCAAAACTTTCGATGCGCACCAAACCTTGAGAAAGGCTCAAAGCCAAATTCAAACTTTCTTTCAGACGCGCTTCCATCTTGGGGTCCACAATCAATCGGTCCACCAACAGGTCAATGTCATGGGCTCGGTTCTTATGTAGCTTTTTAGGTTCGGCCAAATCCATCCAAGAGCCGTCCACCCACGCCCGGGTAAAACCCTTTTTCTGCCACTTTTGAAAGTCCGCAAGAAATTCCCCTTTTTTCCCTCTCACCACAGGAGAAAATAAAATAAACTTCTCGCCTTTTTTGCGAGCCAAAATCGTCTCCACAATTTGATTGGGAAGCTGACTTTTCAACTCAATTTTGTGAGTGGGACAGAGAGGCACTCCGATGCGCGCGTAAAGGAGTCGCAAAAAATCATAAACTTCCGTTACGGTTCCAACAGTGGAGCGCGGGTTTCCACTGATGGACTTTTGATCGATGGCAATGGCCGGAGAGAGTCCGGTGATCCGATCCACTTCGGGCTTTTTCAACTGTTCCATGAAGTTTCGCGCGTAAGTGGAAAGACTTTCTACGAATCGCCGCTGACCTTCCGCAAAAATGGTGTCAAAAGCCAAAGAGCTTTTGCCACTTCCGCTAAGGCCCGTGATCACAGTGATTTTGTCGCGGGGAACCTGAACCGAAATGTTTTTTAAATTGTGCTCACGGGCACCGACCACATGCACTCCATCAAAGAGTCCCTCTGTCGTATTTTCTCCGTTCATGCGCTCCCTCTCATGGGCTTTAAAACTTCACGTTTCAAATGAGCAAGCTTAGCACAGACCGAACATTTCTCACCAAAGGATTCTTGGACAACCGGCCTGCAGCGAACAGGTGTTGCGGAGCTCTCCACCGCAATTTATTGGGGCACCCTGCGCCTACAAAAATCTTAACGGCACTTCGAGCACAGCCCGTACAACTCAAGCACGTGGCTGGTCAAAACAAAGCCCTGATTTTTTGCCACTTCTTCTTGCAGTTTCTCAATCTCCGGCTTTTCAAACTCCACAATCAAACCACAGTTGGTGCAGGTCAAATGGTCATGGTGACGGCGCGGGGTCAACTCGTAGCGTGCGGGCAAACCACCCATGCGCACTTCAGTGACCATTTCGCTTTCTGCCATTTTGCGAAGAAAACGATAAACGGTGGCAAACCCAATCTCGGGATGACTTTCGTGAACCTCCTCAAAAACTTCTTGAGCGGTGACGTGTGCTTGCCCTCCCGATAGGGCTTCCAAAATGGCCAAGCGTTGACCGGTCACCTTCAAACCCATTTCGCGAATCATGCGACGGAAGTTTTGCTTTTTTACGGGCTCCCTAGAAATCAATTTTTCGGGAGCAATCGGTTTCGCCCCTTTGGCCAGGGGATGATTGGAGTTTGGCATGGGCCCACTAGGCCCTAACTGAAAGTGATTGTCAATTACACAATTCCCAACGCCGAAAAGTCTTGGGCAGGAAGCGCGCCTTGATAAAGCTGAAAGAACCAGCCTGGAGCTTTCTCTGAGCTCTCCGCCTCTCTGACTGCACTTAAGCTTTTGAAATCAGGAGCTTCTACCCAACCAAGACCTTTTGAGGAGCTTTCAAACAGCTCCTTCAATCGAGAGTTGTCCCCCAATCGCTCCTCCACCTCCATCAGCAAAGCTTCTGTTTGTGGACGCGACATTTTCTGTGAGAGGCCCTTTCGAAATCCGGTCGAGGCCGCCTTTAAAGACTCGATACCCATAAATAAAGACCAGGCGCAAAACCGGCGAAACTCCATTTGCTCCAGAGGAAGATCCGTTAAAAACAAAAAGGCCTGTCCGGCGTTTTCTCGAGCGCTGCTTTCCACCTCGCCTCGAGACGGCACCAAAAAACGCCCCAATTTCTGATCCTTTAGCTGATCTTTTAAAAGATTCACTTTCTGCAGAAACAAACCAAAGTGGTGCGCTTTCAGCACCTGACTCACGCTCATGGGGAAGCGCGGCTCCACTTGCGAAACAAAGCCCACCAGCATTTCGCCCACAAGCCCCGCCACAAAAAAGCAGTACTGATTCACCTCTTTTAAGTTTTTTAAACGCAAACCCTCTTGAGAGCGGGTTCGAAAATGGCGCATGCCTAACGACATCGAGTGGGCCAACTTAGAGACTCGATCTCGGGCCGTTTCATCCATGGACCAAAAAACTTCAAACACACGGGCGCTTTCCCGAAGCAAATCCGCTTCCCCCTCCGAAATCCCCGCTGGCAAAAGATTCTGAGGGTATTGATACATTTCCAAATTGGATTTGTGCTCTGTAATTGAGCGATCGAACCAATCAAAGGCTTCCAGCTGATGATTCAAATCAGAAAACTCGGAGTCTTCCACCGTGTCCACAATGCGACAGAGCAAGTAACTGATGCCCACCCAAAGATGCAAGGGCTCCGGCAATTGACGGATGCAAAACGCAAAGCTTCGTGAAACTTTGTCGAGGTGTCGCTCAATAAACTCAGAATTTTTTTCCATAAAACTTCCCGTCTGAAAAAGAATGGTACCAGAACCCTTAGGGCCTTGGTCAAACTCTACCTAATTCCAGTTTCCCACTATTTGTTGCGCTGCATTTCCATCTGCTTCACTCTAAGGACATAGGGTATAATTTTTCACTGAAATCACCTGTGGAGAATCACTTGGAAAAGTTCAGTTATCTCAATCGTTCAAATCTCGAACTCGTTGAATCCTTGTTTCAAAAATATCTAGAAAACCCTGAGGGTGTGGATGCCGAATGGGTTCACTTTTTTGAAGGCGTGGAGTTCGCAAAAGGGCTTTCCACTCCGGAAGGATTTTCGGAAAAAGAGCTCAATGTGTATGAGCTTGTGGAACATTATCGAAGCTATGGACACTTAAAAGCCTCCTTGGATCCTCTTGGACTCAATCCGCCCAAAACCGAATCTTTTCAACTTCAAAAATTCAAACTGAAAGACTCGGATCTGGAAGAAAATTTTGAAGTGGGTCCTCACTTGGGACTAAAAGATAAAAAATTAAAAAATATCATTTCCCATTTGGAAAAGTCCTACTGTGGGCATTTGACCGCTGAACTGGGCGATTGTCCGCAGCGGGTGCGCGACTGGTTCCAAGCCGAGATGGAAGGTCACATGAACTTTCATCTTTCTGAAGAGAAAAAGAAAAAAGTCTACATGCAGTTGGCAAGGACCGAATCTCTCGAAAAATTTCTTCACTCCCGTTTTGTGGGAATGAAACGATTTTCCATTGAAGGTGGAGATGCGCTGATCCCCATGTTAGAGCACTTGGCCGAAAAGGGAATCGGCTTGAGCTTGGAAGAAATTGTGATCGGAATGGCTCACCGAGGACGCCTGAATGTTTTGGCCAACTTCATGGACAAAGCTCTTAAAATCATTCTTTCAGAGTTTGAAGGCGCAAGTCCCATCGACGAAGATTATGATGGCGACGTGAAGTACCACTTGGGATATTCCAACGACAAAGAAACTCCAGAGGGGAAAGTTCACATTTCCTTGGCGTTCAACCCTTCCCACTTGGAAGCGGTGGATCCCGTGGTGTTAGGAATGACTCGCGCCAAGCAACGGGCGCGAAACGACATGATGGACCGAAAGAAAGTTCTTCCCGTATTGATCCATGGGGATGCGGCCTTCATTGGCCAAGGTGTGGTTGCGGAAACTTTGCAACTGTCACAGCTTCAAGGTTACACCGTGGGCGGCGCCATTCACATCATCATCGACAACCAAGTGGGATTTACCACCGATCCCAAAGATGCGCGGTCGGTGCGCTACTCTTCCGATGGCGCCAAAGCCATCAAGGCTCCGATTTTGTTGGTCAACGGGGACGATGTGGAAGCTTGTGTGCGAGCCATGGACATTGCCATGCGTTTTCGTCAGGAATTTAAGCAAGACGTGGTGATCGATTTGATCTGCTACCGCCGTTATGGACACAACGAAGGGGATGAGCCCGCGTTCACTCAGCCCGAAATGTATGCGGCGATCAAAAAGCATCCCACATTGCTTGCGATCTACAAAGATCAATTGGCCAAAGAAAACATTCAGTCCGCGGATGAGTCCGATGACATTTACAAACAACGCATCGACAATCTTCAAGCGATCCTGGAAGAGGTGCGCGAAAAGCCCTTGACCGCACAGCCCGATGCCTTTCACGGACTTTGGGAAGGACTTCGTCAGGGAACCACTGAAGACTTTGAAAAGTCCGTGGACACAAAAACCTCTGCGAAAGTTGCAAAGGAAGTTTTGGAAGTTTTGACCACGGAGCCCAAAGATTTCAACACCCACCCGAAAATTAAGAAGCTCATCGAAGCCCGAAAGAAAATGGTCGACGATGATTCTTTGGATTGGGCTATGGGCGAACTCTTGGCTTACGGAAGTCTTTGTTTAGAGAACACTCCCGTTCGCATTTCCGGACAGGATTGCAAACGAGGAACCTTCACTCACCGCCAGGCCGTTTACACCGACATCAAAACCGGACAAGAGTTTACGCCTTTGTCGCAATTGAATCCCAAAGACGGAGAGTTTTGCATTTACAACTCTCCCCTTTCCGAGATGGCCGTTGTGGGTTTTGAATATGGAAACTCCAGTTCAGACCCTACTTACTTGACCATTTGGGAGGCGCAATTTGGAGATTTCTCCAATGGCGCTCAAATCATTATCGATCAATTTTTAAGTTCAGCCGAAATGAAATGGAAACGCCATTCTGGCTTGGTTCTGCTTCTTCCCCATGGATACGAAGGTCAAGGACCCGAACACTCCAGCGCACGACTTGAACGCTACCTGCAGCTTTGTGCGCAGGCGAACATGCAAGTGTGCAACTTCACCACTCCGGCAAATCTTTTTCACGCTCTTCGAAGACAGGTCAAAAGAGATTTTCGAAAGCCTTTGATTGTGATGTCTCCGAAATCCCTACTGAGACACCCGAAAGTGGTTTCTCCGATTGAGGCCTTTACAAAGGGAAGCTTTCAAGAAGTGATGGAAGATCCAAAAGTGACCGATCTTTCTAAAGTGGAAACTTTGGTTCTTTGCTCGGGAAAGATCTACTACGATTTGGATGCGGCCCGCGAAGAAAGCGGAAAAGATCTTTCCAGCCGCGCCGTGGTTCGCTTGGAACAGCTTTACCCATTTCCACGCACCCAGTTGGCGCCTTTCTTCAGTGGACTTCCAAAATTAAAAAAGGTCCTATGGACCCAAGAAGAGCCCAAGAATATGGGCGCCTTCACTTTTATCAAACCTCTTTTGGAAAGTTTGCTGGACGAAGTGGGCAAATCCAAAGTGGATGTGGAATATGTCGGCCGCACCGAACGGGCCAGCCCCGCTGTGGGATCTACAAAAGTGCATCTTGAAGAACAAAAAATAATCATCAACAAAGCCTTGGGCCTGTAGGAGAAAGCGCAAATGTCCTTCGAAATTAAAGTTCCTGCCGTTGGAGAATCCATCACGGAAGCCACCATTGGTGAGTGGCAAAAACAAAATGGCGAGTACGTCGAAAGAGATGACGTTCTTCTGGTCCTCGAAACCGACAAAGCCAGCGTTGAAGTTGTGGCAGAAACTTCGGGCGTTTTGAAGACCAAAGCAGAACCGGGAGATGTGGTTCCCATTGGAAGTGTTGTCGGTGAGATTGATGAGTCCGCAGCGAAGCCTGCTGGGTCTTCCACCGAGAAAAGCTCTTCGGCAGAAGAATCATCAAAATCCTCTGCAGAATCTGCCCCACAAGGAAAAGCCTCCTCTTCTGCGGCAGACACCTTGAGCCCGGCCGTTCGAAAGCTGGTGGAAGAAAACAATTTGAACCCTTCTGACATCAAAGCCACAGGTCCCAAAGGAAATTTGACCAAAGAGGACGTTTTGAATCACTTGGAGAACGGTGGAGCGAAAGCGTCTCAAGGAAAAGCCGCCGCTCCCGCTGCGGCTTCGAAACCTTCCAAGCCTGCACCAGAGCCAGTGAAAATGGTGGGCGGATCTACGGAAACTCAAAGAGAGAAAATGACCACTTTGAGAAAGCGCATCGCCGAAAGATTGGTGGAAGCTCAACATACCGCTGCGATCTTGACCACTTTCAACGAAATCGACATGTCCGCAGTGATGAGCTTGCGATCCAAGTACAAAGAGGATTTCAAAAAAAAATATGATGTGAACTTGGGTTTTATGGGCTTTTTCGTCAAAGCCGTGATTGAAGCATTGAAAGCCTATCCACGGGTAAATGCTTTTATCGAAGGCGACGAAGTGGTTTACCACAAATACTGCAACATTGGCATTGCCGTGGGAACAGAGAAGGGATTGATGGTCCCCGTTTTGAAAAACGCCGAGATGATGAGCATTGCAGAAATCGAAGCCTCCATTAAAGCCTATGCGATCAAAGCAAGGGACGGAAAAATTTCCATTGATGATTTGAGTGGCGGAACCTTTACGATTAGCAATGGCGGCGTTTATGGATCCTTGATGTCCACGCCGATTTTGAATCCGCCTCAAAGCGGAATCTTGGGAATGCACAAAATTGAAGAGCGCCCCATGGCCATCAATGGCGAAGTGGTGATTCGTCCCATGATGTATGTGGCTTTAAGTTATGACCATAGAATCATTGATGGTGCAGAAAGCGTGAGCTTCCTTGTGAAAGTGAAAGAAGCGCTGGAAGATCCTGCTCGATTGGTTTTGGAGATTTAACATGAGTGAATTTGATGTTGTATTTATTGGTGCGGGCCCTGGCGGATACACCGGCGCCATTCGGTGTGCGCAGTTGGGTCTAAAAACTGCGGTGATTGAAAAAGACAAAACTTTGGGTGGAACCTGCTTGAATGTGGGTTGCATTCCCTCCAAAGCTCTTTTGGATTCTTCGGAACACTTTCATCAAGTGTCTCACGACTTAGAAACCCACGGAGTGATGGTTTCCGGAGTGAAGCTCGATTTGAAAAAAATGATGGAGCGAAAAGATAAAATCGTCTCTGATTTGACTGGTGGCGTGGATTATCTTTTCAAAAAAAATAAAATTGAGCGGCTTCAAGGTTTGGGACGCTTAAAGAGCGAAACCGAAGTGGAAGTGCTCACCTCCTCTGGAAAAACAGAAACCGTAAAAGCGAAAAACATTATCCTCGCCACCGGAAGCGTTCCCAACGCTCTTCCTGGAGTGGATTTTGATGGCAAACGGATCATTTCTTCCACAGAAGCACTGTCACTCAATGAAGTTCCAAAGCATTTGATTGTGATTGGCGGCGGAGTGATTGGGCTTGAGCTCGGCTCGGTGTGGTTGCGTTTAGGCGCCAAGGTCACTGTTTTGGAATACGCCGACAACATCTGCGGAGCCATGGACAAACAGGTTTCCAAAAAGCTGCAACAGATTTTGAAGAAGCAAGGCATGGAATTTCACATGGGCGTGAAAGTGACGTCTGCAAAATCCGATGGCAAAAAGGTTTCGGTGTCTTTTGAAACTTTAAAAACTGGCGAATCCCAAAACATGGAAGCGGATTATGTTTTGGTGGCCACCGGTCGCCGCCCTTTTTCTGAAGGGGTACGCTTAGATGCTGTGGGCATTGAAAAAGATCAGCGTGGATTTGTAAAAGTAAACTCGCACTACCAAACTTCCTGCAAAAACATTTATGCCATTGGTGACTTGATCCCTGGTCCGATGCTTGCCCACAAAGCCGAAGAAGAAGGCGTTGCTGTGGCCGAGATCATTGCCGGTCAAAGTGGTCATGTGAACTACGACACCGTTCCTTCCGTGGTTTACACATGGCCAGAAGTGGCTTCTGTTGGAAAAACTGAAGAGCAATTGAAAGCGGAGGGTGTTGCCTACAACTCCGGAAGCTTTCCCTTCTCTGCCAACGGTCGCGCAAAGGCTTTGGGCACAACCGATGGCATGGTGAAAATTTTGGCGGACAAAAAATCAGACAAGATTCTTGGGGTTCATATTTTGGGACCTCGCGCTTCGGACATTATCTGCGAAGCCGTGGTGGCCATGGAGTTTGGCTCCAGCTCGGAAGACGTGGCGCGAAGCTTTCACGCTCACCCCACCCTCCCCGAAGTGATCCGTGAAGCCGCCTTGGCCGTGGACAAGCGCGCCCGGCAATCTTAAATGTAATTGCTTCATATTTAGTTAGATTTTGGTTTGGAATGTGGGAGCTGTGGCTCCCACATTTTATTTACGCTGACAATTTCTTCGAGCAGTTTTGAAACTCAGATGCAGAAGCCCGCTTCCCAAAGACTTTCTTATCTTTATAAAGGAACACGCCACTTAGAATCAGCAGATGCGGCGGATTCTAAGTGGCGTGTTCCTTTGGAAAATCATGGCTTATAAGGTTTGTCCTTAAACCGTACCCATTCCTTTGGTAGAATAGTACGAACCAAAAAACACTTTGCCGTCTTCTTTACGGTACTCGCTCAAAGTTTTCATCGGCTCGTCGGTCAACTCTCCCGTCAACGGATTCACCTGAATCACACGGCAACGAGACGCTTTCTTTAAAAAGTGAAATTCCACGCGACCGATATAGAATCCCTCAATCAGATCCTCTTGGTGGGCCTCCAAATGATCCACCACCAAATTGGGGCGAAATCTCGATGTGGCCACTTTCTTTCCGATCTTCATATCCAACAGCTCCAAAGAGGCTTTGGACAAAACGAGCACCGGTGAAGAGTCTGTAAAGCGCGTGCTGCTGTCGGGATCGTCTTCGCTAAAGGCCCTTCTTGCATCGTCATCCATGCGAACCAATTTGACTTTTTGATCCAATTTGGAAGAGAGCCACTCACTGACCTCGCCGCTGACCTCATGGGCCTTTACTTCGTCTTTCCAAATTTTCACTTTCATAGACTCCCCTTCCACTTCGGAAAGGCCAAAGTCCATCATGTCCCCATCTTTCCAGGTGAGCTCTACAAAGTTCCCTAAGGACACTCGAAACAAAGTCAAATCGGGACGCTGTCTCATGGTTAAAAAGGAATTGTTCTCATCCACAAGCATCCACTGCCGATCCAGAACGGGACCCTTTTCATCAATTTCCATTTTTGGGAGTCTCAATCCCGGAAAACTTTTAATGGGGTAAATGTATCTTTCGAGAATTCTGATTTCGCTCATAATGACCTTTCCTTATTCATTGACCAATCCGATGGCCTTGCGAAGGGTTTTAATTTTTTCAGAGGCTTTGGGTCGCGCTTTCTCTGCACCTTGTTTTAAAATCTGATCCACTTCTTCCTTGTGGGACATGAAATGTTCGTACTTCTCTCTCATGGGAGCCAGATGGGTCTCGAGCACATCGTCCAAATCTTGCTTCACATATCCCCAGCCAATTCCCTTTTGATATTTTTGTTTCATTTCCTCCACTTGTTGCGGAGAAGCAAACAACTTGTACATATCAAACAATAGAGAGTTTTTATAATCCTTCGGCTCTTCAGGAGGGGATGAGTCCGTCACAATCTTCATCACTCGCTTGCGACGCTTCTTAGGTGCATCAAACAAGGGAATGTGATTGTCATAAGATTTACTCATCTTTCGACCATCCATTCCAGGAACCACTTCCAATCCTTCCATCAATTTTGCTTTAGGAAGAGTCAAATGTTCCCCGTAGATGCGATTGAATTTTTCCGCCAAGTCTCTTGCAATCTCAATGTGCTGAACCTGATCGGGCCCCACGGGAACATGAGTGGCATCAAAAAGCAAAATGTCTGCACTCATCAAAATGGGATAGTTATACAGTCCCATGTTCACACCAAAATCCACATCTTCCCGCTTTAACTCTTCGTTTTCTTGAACCTTGGCTTTGTAAGCATGGGCGCGATTCATTAAACCTTTGGGACACACGCAGGACAAAATCCAATTGAGTTCTAAAATTTCAGGAATGTCCGACTGGCGATAAATGGTGGTGCGTGAAGGATCCAAGCCGCAAGCGAGCCACGTGGCCGCCACTTCATACACCATCGCGGACAATTCCTCCGCTTTGTTCAACGCCGTCAAAGAGTGGTAATCCGCAATGAACAGCCAGCTCTCGCTGCTGTTTGCGGAGTTCGCCATATCGATTGCGGGACGGATCGCGCCCCAATAGTTTCCCAGGTGGGGCATGCCTGTGGGCTTCACCCCTGTCAGTACAACCTGCTTTTCCTTCATGATTCAAAGAAGTTAGCATAGAACTGCGAAAAGGTACCTGCTTCCTTTT
>DKGG01000034.1:1523-49484 GCA_002453155.1 Bdellovibrionaceae bacterium UBA6776 | reverse complement strand
ACCACTCGAAGTCGAAAAGAACCCATATCCATTGCAGAAAATGCGGGGGATGTACAAAAGTTGAACGATAGGATGTTGGCCCGAAATCTCAGGCACCCATTAGACCCCTGCGGGCAGAGATTCGGTTAGCATGAATAATCCCCTCATTTCAATGATTTATGGCGAATTTTGGGGGAAAGAGGGAATTTGAAATTTTGACAATTCCAGAGACCAAAAACGGCCCCCAAATTGCTATTATAGAAAGCATAACAAAATTAAGAAACGAGTGTGAAAGCAGGGCCCCATGGGCTGGCCCTCCTTTTTATTTTTCCACTCCCTCGGTCAACGTACGGATTCACTCGCCAAAATGGCTAATCTAATAAAGTCCCGGGCTAACCAGCTTCTTCTCCATCACCTGAAACAACAGCTGCACCAGAAAGGCCATCAAACACACAGGAATGGCGCCTTCCATAATGGTTGTGTAGTTGTTCAAGGCCAGACCCGCCAAAATGGGAGTTCCAAAACCCCCAGCTCCAATCAGCGCTGCCAAAGTTGCCGTTCCAATGGCTGTGATCGATGAAGTTTTCACTCCCGCCAAAATATAAGGAAGCGCAATGGGAATCTGCACATGCCACAAGGCCTGCCACTTGTTCATTCCCAACTGCCTGGACATATCCAAAAGGGTCTTATCAATCAAAGACAAACCGGTGTAACTGTTCACCACAATGGGAAGCAAAGCATATAAAACCAAAGCAATGATCGAAGGCGTAAACCCCACTCCAAAAAAGGGAATCAAAAAACAAAGCAGCGCCAACGATGGAACCGTTTGAAAGGCCGAACTCATCAACATCACAATGTGCTTTAAGGTGTTGTTCTCAGTCGCCCCATAGGCCAACGGAAATCCAATCACAATGGCCAAAAACACCGAAACCAAAACCAACACCGAGTGCTCAACCGCATAATTGGAAATGCGCCTCATGCGCCCCTGCAAGGCGCTCTTTTTCTCCACCAAGCCATTGTCCATTCCCACACTGGCCACCGTGGCTCGCTTTTCCTCCACATCTGCGTTTAGCTTGGTCATCAACTTTTCATCGATCTTCCCACTCCATGCCGTCAAGGCCGCCCACGCTTTGGGGTTCTTCTGAATAAAGTCTTTGCGAGTGACCCACACCGCTTGGTAGTCCGGAAAAAAGCCCAAATCATCTTCAAGCAAAACAAAATCAAACTTCGCAAGCTTCCCATCAGTGGTGTAAGCATCGGTCACATCAATGGAACCATTGTTCAAAGCCTCATAAGCCAGACTGTGATCCATCCCTTTTGTAGATCGAAAAGGTGGGATCTTATAGTAGGCCCTCAAGGGTTTCAGGCCATCTTTTCGCTCGGTAAACTCATGACTGAACCCTCCGTTGAGCTTCGAGCTGACCTTTTTCAAATCACTGACTGTTTTCAATTTGTATTTTGCCGCTGTCTCTTTACGAACAATCAACGCATAGGTGTTGTTGAAACCCAAAGACTCACTGACAGCAATGCCCATGGGATCCAGCATTTGGTTTAAGTCCTCAATGGACACTTGCTTTTTGGAAGACTTCAAAACCACTTGCAACAAGGTCCCCGTGTAATCCGGATAGACATCAATAGAGTGACTGAGCAAAGACTCCAAAACAAATCCGGTTCCGCCCAGTCCCAAGTGAGTGGAAACAGGAATATCTTCTTGAGACAAGGTGTCTGCCGCCAACTGAGCCAAAATGTAACTTTCAGTAAAATTCTTAGAAGCCACATCCACTGCAAAGGCCTTGGTCGCTGCAAACACACAAAAAATGAAATACAAAATCAATCTTGCCACGGTTCCACCTGCCTTAAGGATTGGAAGAAGAAATAAAATCTTTTGAAAGTAGTGAGTTCGGATCTGCAGAAAGGTCCTTATAAGTTCCCGACTCTTTGAGTTCTCCGGCTTTCATCACCAAAATTTGGTTGCCCAGAGTTTTTGCTTCATACAAAGAATGGGTCACAATCAAAACCAGTTTATTGAGCTGAGAAAACAATTGATTCCACTCCATCAAAATTTCTGATTTTGTTTTCATGTCCAAAGCCGACAAGGGTTCGTCAAAAAGAAAAACCGGTTGATCCAGGAACATGCATCTCATCAGAGCCACTCGCTGCCGTTGGCCCCCACTCAATTGCCGAGGATATTGAGGAAGCAATTCTTTATGAAGACGGACCAAGTCCACCATCTCTTCCAACCGGCGCTGAAGATCTTTAGAACTCCACCCAAGAAGCTTCGCTTGCAGACACACATTGTCTTTCACTGTGAGGTGAGGAAACAGGCCATAATTTTGAGGCATAAATCCCATGATCTGAGACAAGGGCTTCATGTTGGATTCATTCACTTCGATGCCATTCACATCAATTCGACCCGAATCCAAAGGCAAAAGCCCCGTGATGGTCCTTAGAAAAGTGGACTTTCCAGAGCCACTTTCGCCCAGAAGGGCATAAACCTGACTGTGAGAAAACTCGTAGGAGATGTCGTTTAAGAAAAAGTTCGCAGACAAACGAACTCGTGCACGTTCGGCAGTTATTTTTGTATTTGGCATGAATGCAATGATCCTAACAGACTGAGCCTCAAGTTTTACCCCCAGGTCCGGTTTTTAAAATATTTTCTCGTTGGTCCAGTCCGACATTTTCGGCCCATTTCGTTTTTTTATGTATTTTCAATGATTTAACTTATGTAAGCTTCAAGGTCCAGCCTCAAACTTACACTTGACTTACACATTACTTACACACTAAAAATAGATCTATGGCAAAGAACAAACGCAAACCTTTTCTCCTGACTCCCAACGAATTGAAGGTCTTGGAGTTTATTGAGAGCTCTTTGATCGAGAATGGATTTTCTCCTTCCTTTGAGGAGATCAAACAGCATTTTGGATTTGCGTCCTACAATTCCGTTCAACGCTACATCAAACAACTTCAAGACAAAGGCTTTCTCTCCATCCCTGCGGACAATTCCAAAAGAGCCTTACAAGTTTTGAGGTCTTCTGAGCAGTATTTAAGTTTACTGAAAATTCGTTCAGTAAAGCCGACCCATAATAACGAGAAATCCCGAACCCAACCTTTGAAGAAAGAGACTCTAGTTGTAGAGGCGTCTCCTCCTATGACAGAGTCTCTTTCTTTACCTCTTCTCGGCAAAGTGGCCGCCGGCGCACCCATTGAAGCCTTTCATCACGATGAGTTTGTGGACGTTCCCACCTCTTTGGTGAGATCGGCCGCAAAGACCTTTGCACTTTCGGTTCAAGGGCAATCGATGATTGAAGATGGGATCTTAGATGGCGATGTGATTCTTGTGCAAAAGCAAAGCTACGCTCGCAATGGAGAAACCGTTGTTGCAATGATCAACAACCAAGCCACTGTAAAGCGCTTCTACTCTCACTCTTCCGGAGATATCCACAGATATCCACAGAGTGATACACATGTGGAAGTTTCTCCACATTTCTCGAAGAAAGAAATTGAATTGCGACCAGCAAACTCAAGCATGGAATCCATGTGGTTTTCATCAGATGAAGTCGACATTCAAGGAATAGTCGTCGGACTCATTCGACGTTTTTAATCGCTGATTTCGAAAGAGCCCCGATCATAAAAAATTTTAAGGGAGAACTTTTGCGTGGATTCGCAAAAAATGGATCGCTTTAACTTTTTATCTCCAGAGGAGATCAAAGCTCCAGAAGGATGTCCCACAGGGCATTTGGAGCTGGATCAATTCTTGATCTCAAAGGGTCTTCCCAAAGGAGGGCTTTCTGCCCTTTGTGGAGACAAAGGCTTAGGCGCCACTTCTCTATGGCTTCAAATGGCTCAAAGAATCACCGCAAAGAAATCCCATGTGGCTTGGATTGAAAACAAAACGGAACACATCAATCCATGGGCTTTAAAAAAATTTGAAATCCCTTTGAGTCAATTTTTTTGGATCTCTCCTCCGAAAGATCTGCGACAAAAACTTTGGGTGTTGTCGGAGTTGTGCAGTTTGGATTTTTTTGAGTCCATCGCTTGTCCCTTAGAAGGTGAATACTTGAAAGATCGACAACTGCTTCAGCTGCGAAAACTGGCGCGCCTTCATCAGGTTGCGGTGGTCTTCTTCACAACCCACGCCTGGTCCCATCACGAACTGGAAGTGTCTCTGCATTTCCAAAAAGATCACATTCGTATTTTAAGAGCCCGACACCGCCCAACACCCCATCTTTTGGAAAGGAGTTTTTTTCATGCGCACACTCTGTCTGAATTTGCACCAGAAAGAAAAGCCCTACGTGGCTGAGAACTTTCTGACGTTCAGTCCTCGTGTTCACTATCGTGACCCTGGATTGATTTTTTTGGAGGTCTCCACCACAGCTCCTTTGTTTGGAGGGGAAAAGGCTTTGTTTCATGAAGCCACAAAGCTGGCGCAGGAGTTTTTTCCAGAAGCCCAAGGAGCCATTGCCGACAGCCCTTCTGTGGCACAACTTCTTTGTGAAGAACGGCCGTCCTATATTTCCAAACCCAATGAAGACTTGAAGGAACTGGAAAACATTCCCCTGCATCGCTTAAAGGATTTGGAAGGATTGATCGCTTGGCGCTCCACCCGCGAAGTGGAGCACATGGTGAACTTCTTTTCGACCTTGGGGCTTCATAAGATTGGCCAGTTGAAACAATTTGAGATCGACTCACTTCGGGAGAGATGGAATGAAACAGGATCTTTGGTATGGAAAAGACTGCATGGATTGGACCGACAGGTTATTTCCCCTCTCACTCCTACAGAGAGTTTGGAAGAATACGTTTATATGGACTTCGCTGTTTCTCACGCTCCTTTTCTACTTCACTGCTTAGAGAACAGCTTGAATCAAATCATGAAACGTCTTCAAGGACGTCGCGAGTTTGCCCAGAAGGTGATTCTTCAACTGTTTTGCGAATACTCTCATTCTTGTCACTTGATTGAAATGTCTCCTCGCTCCCCCAGCCGTTCTTTGGAACTTTACATGAAGCTTCTTGAAAAAAAGGTTCTGGAGATTTCTTTAGAAAATCCCATCAAGGAATATAAAATCGAAGTTCTTTCGGGACCGGAGAAAATTCAACAGATGGACTTCTTTCAACCTCAACAGCAGGAGTCTGAAAAATTGGACCAAGCCGCCAGTCTTTTTCATCAAGCACAACTTTCCACCGGCTACCTGTGTCCCAAAGATGAGGTGTTTCCCGAAAATTCTTGGGAACTTTTGGATGAATTCGAAGAATTTTTAGAGGCCGAAGATGTGATTGAAGTGTCCGGACAAAGCTTACGACTGACGCCCTCTTACTCTCATCGCATCCAACAGGCTCCGCGGCCCTCCAGACTTTTAAAAAAGCCAAAGCGTTTGTCTTCCGACGAAGTTCACCGTTTGCATTTTCTCAGCACCCATCCCGTAGAACGCATCGAGGGTTCGTGGTGGGAACATTCCCGCGGACGGGATTATTTTTTCGTGATGACCACGCAAGGACAGTTCACCTGGGTTTACTATGACCGCATTGAGGGCGAATACTTCCTCCATGGCTATTTTGATTGAATGGAATTTAAGACCTTAGATTTCTCCCTATGAAGCTCCCCCACACAAAAGCCCGACAATTTTATGGTCCGGGCCGCTCCCTCGCCCCCCAAGACACATCCCTGCAGAAAAGATCTTTTTCTGCAGGGGTGGATTTTGTGGAACTCCTTGGAAAATCCAATTTCTCTTTCCTTGAAGGGGCTTCCCATCCTGAAGAAATGATTCTTCAGGCGCAGCGCTTGGGTTACAAAGGTTTTGGATTGTGCGACCGCAACGGAGTCTACGGAGTGGCAAGGGCCTTTCAGGCGGTGGAATATCCTTCCAAATTTTTACTGGAAGAGTTCCATGGGCAAAAAATTCGATTTCATGTGGGCGCGGAACTTCTGATTCAAAGAGAAGGTGCACCCGAAGGCCAGCATCCCTTGTGTTTGAGTTTTTTGCCGCTCAACAAATGGGGGTACTTTTCACTTTGCCAATTGATCACGCTGTCAAAACGTCGAAGTCCAAAAGGCTTTTGCGCACTGACCCTGAATGACCTAAAGGTCATTTCGGAAAATGCCCTTGCACTTCTTCAACCTCCCTACGAAGAGGATGACATCGAAGCCTTGCTGTCTGTCTTTGACAATCAACATCTCTACCTTGCCACTCACAAAGATTACAGTTGGGACAGTCATTTAAACTATAAAAAGGCTCTACAGATGGAACACAAGTACCAAGTTTCCATTGTGGCTACAACAGCGCCGCTGATGCACTCCAAAGAACGAAAGCCTTTGCATGATGTTTTGACCTGCATCCATCACAAAACCACACTGGAAAAGGCAAAGACACGACTGACTCAAAACTCCGAAAGACATTTGAAAGCTTTGTCGGAATTGAAGGCTTTATGGAGTGACAGGCCTGATGCTTTGCAAAGAACCCTAGAACTGAGTGATCGCTTAAATTTTTCGCTGCACGAATTGAAGTATGAGTACCCAAAAGCCTTTGAAGATCAACGACCACCCCAGAAAATTCTAAAAGACCTTACCTTAAAAGGTTTGGAAAAACGCTTTCCTAAAGGGATTCCTCCATCCGTAATGAAAAGTGTCCAACATGAACTGGCACTGATTGCCGAGCTTCAATACGAAGACTACTTTTTAACTCTTTGGGATGTGTGTCAGTTTGCAAACTCCAAAAAAATTCTTCATCAAGGCCGCGGTTCCGCTGCCAATTCGGTGGTCTGCTATGCCTTGGAACTGACAGCGGTGGACCCTACTAAAGTGAGATTGGTTTTCGAACGCTTTCTTTCCAAAGAACGGGGGGAACCTCCAGACATCGACATTGATTTTGAAAGTGGCCGCCGCGAGGAAGTCATTCAATACATCTATCAAAAATATGGAGCAGAACATGCCGCCATGGTTTGCACCGTCATCTGCTACCGCTCGCGATTGGCACTGAGAGAAAGCGCTAAGACCTTGGGGATTTCAAAAGACCAAGTGGATCTTTTGATCAAGTACATGGGAAGAGAAGGATTGACTCGCGTTCAAGAAGACAAAGACGGGATTTTTGCAAACAAGATCGCGCTTGAAAAATCCCTTTATGAAAGATGGATTCAAATTGCCTCGGCATTGGTTGGATTTCCCAGACACTTGGGCATTCACACCGGGGGATTTTTGATCAGCAAGCGTCCGATTTTTGAATGTGTTCCTGTCGAAAAAGCTTCTATGGAAGGACGCTACGTCATTCAATGGAACAAAGACGATTTGAATGTTTTAAAAATGCTCAAAATTGATGTTTTGGGATTGGGAATGCTTTCCGCTCTTCAAAAAAGTTTTGAGATGCTCAAAAACTACCGCAACATAGATTTGAGTCTTTACTCCATTCCCCATGACGACAAAGACACCTACGCCATGATTCAAAAGGCCGACACCGTCGGTGTTTTTCAAATTGAATCTCGGGCACAAATGTCTTTGCTTCCAAGATTGAAACCTAAATGTTTTTACGATTTGGTGGTGGAAGTTGCCATTGTCAGACCGGGTCCTCTTCAAGGAGGAATGGTTCACCCTTACATTCGCCGCCGCCATGGCCAGGAAAAGGTGGAATATGCCCATCCGGATCTGGTGCCCATTTTAGAAAAAACTTTCGGAGTGCCCATCTTTCAAGAACAGGTGATGCAAATCGCTTCCTCGGTTTGTGGGTTCTCGCCAGGAGAAGCCGATGAATTGAGGCGCATCATGTCCTCCAGTTGGAAGAAACGGGATCTGATGAAAGGTCTGAGACAAAGAATTTTAAACGGCATGCTCGAACATGGAATTGCAATGGAGTATGCCGAAAAAATTTATCAAACCATTGTGGGATTTTCTTCCTATGGGTTTCCGGAAAGTCATGCCGCCAGCTTTGCGCTTCTCACCTATGCCAGCTGTTACATCAAACAACATCATCCTGATCTGTTTGTGTGCTCCCTTCTCAATTCTCAGCCCATGGGTTTTTACTCTCCACGTGCTTTGATTGATGATGCCAAAAGACACGGCGTTCGATTCTTTGATGTTTGCATTCAATCTTCAGACTGGGATTGCAAACCCTCCGTTCATAAACCTCTGGCTCTTCGCTTGGGATTCAACTCCCTTTACGGAGTGCCCAAGCAAGAAGTTTTAAAAATGCTCGAAGAACGACAACGCCATGGAGCCTTTAAAGATTTAAAAGATCTGGTTCGCCGCTGCCCCTTTTTGCGCCGCCAAACTTTATTAAAGTTTGCCACAGCCGGGGCCTTAAAAAGTTTCCAAATGGAACCTCGCCTGGCCGCTTGGAAAATTATGTCTTTAAATATCAATCCACAAAGTTTGTTCTTCACCCAAAGTGAAGAAGGACACAGCCAACAACTTCTTCCTCATGAAGGAGACTGGGATTTTATTGAACGCGAATACCAGTCCAAAGGATTTTCCATTCATAGACATCCCATGGATCTTTTTCGAAAACAGTTGGATCAGGAACGGCCTCGAAGCCTTCGTGCAAAAGATTTAGAAAGAACTCCGGGCGGGCGCAATCTCTCCATCGCCGGGCTGCTGGCCCTTCACCAACGGCCACCCACCGCCAAAGGATTTTCTTTTTTAACCATGGAAGATGAGACCGGATCGTTCAATGTGATCCTCACGCCCGACATTTATGAAAAGTACCGCTTGGATTTGGTGTTTTATCCGCTTTTAAAAATTCACGGCCGGATCGAGAAAAAAAGTGGGGTGATTCACATCAAGGCTCAACACCTTGAGCCCCTCAAACCACCCCAAACCGCTTAAATATCTTTGATAAAAAGACCGTGCAAACTACCGCCGACGGTAAATCACATCATAGTAATAATGAGCCGTTCTTTTTTCGGAAGTCTCGCGAACATCTTCCAAAAATCGCATCTCGCCCTCTTCAGAAAAATGAGGCCAAAAATTTTCCACTCCCAAAGTGAAATCCATTTTATCGATTCCACTTTTATTTTCCCAATAAACCACAGAGGCTGTTTTTTCGTCTCCCATGTAAACAATCAATGGCAGTTCCCATTGTCGAATGTCCGTGCCCTCAGTGATCAACTTGGGGTCTGCACCTGTGGGAACCATATCAAAAACACGACTCTTGTTTCTTTCTTCCAAAATCAGAGCGTGCTCTTCCGTCACAGGCCACTTGTCCATGGAAAGTCGTGTGCAACGGTAAGTTTGCGACCGCACATAAAGGCAATTGAAGCCTTCGGCCTTTAAGTTGTTCAAATAAGTCCGATCTTTGTCAGACCGCACGGGAACAATCTCCACCACAATGCTGTGAGACGGAACATACTCTCCCGAAGATTGCCAAATCCCACTCATGTCGTAGGGCTTTGCCCATGCAAGTGAACTTCCAAGTGCCAAAATTAAAATTCCCAAAGCTTTCATCTCTTCCTCCCTATTGAATGAAACAAAAAGCCCTTCAATTAGACCGGTAAACCTCTCAATTGGAAAGCCCCAACTGGCGCGTTGTGACAATGCAAAATCATAGACATTTTAGTGGGATTTCGAACGGGACCCCTTTAAGGTGAGGGAATGGTTAAACTGTGCGCCACGGGCAATGATTTTTTACTGATCAACCAAATGGGAAACGTCTCCAGTCCCGATTTGCCAAGCCCTGAAATCATTCAGCAAATGTGTCACCGTCATGAAGGCTTCGGAGCCGATGGCGTCGTGGTGATTCTCCCCCACGCTCAAGCGGATTTTCAATGGCGCTTTTTCAACTCTGACGGCGGAGAAGCTGAAATGTGTGGAAATGCGGCCCGCGCCGTTTCTCAGTACGTGGCCCACACCCAGCAAAAAGCCGAACTCAAATTTGAAACAAAAATTGGAACCATTGAAGCCTTGGTGGAAAACCCCGAAAGCCTCTCGGGAAATGTGACCATTTCCTTACCCACTTGGAAAGATTTCGAATCTCGCCTGTCTGTGGAAGGAAAAGCCTTTTCCTATGCAAACACGGGCGTGCCTCATGCGGTCTTAACCGTTTCGGAATTAACCGACCTTGAAGAATTGCGCGAGTGGGCCCTCAAAGTAAAAGCACTCCCTCGTTTTCTAAAAAACGGAGTGAACGTCACCTTCAAAGCTCAAACTCCACTTGCAGATCGCATTCAGTCCATCACTTTTGAACGCGGAGTGGAAGATTTCACTTTGTCCTGTGGAACTGGCGCCATGGCGGCGGCAGTCTGCCACGCAGAGGGGCGCAAAGCTTTTGATCTGACTGTTCAAGTTCCGGGTGGCATGCTATGGGTTTCAGCCAAAGGGAACCAGCTTCATTTGAAGGGCGAGGGAAGAATTGTCGGCTCTTGTCACTTCGGCCAATTGGATTCCGACAAGGAGATTTAATTTATGAGTCTTAAAATCGATGACATTGCTCACAATTTAAAAGTTTTAAAACGCATCGAAGAAACCCCTCAAGCCACCAGCTTTGTCTTGGAAATTCCCGAAAATCTCAAAGAAAAATTCAAGTACAAACCAGGACAATTTGTTTCGTTTTTTATGGACGTCAAAGGAGAGCAGATCTCCAGAAGCTATTCCTTAAGCTCCGCTCCTGAAGTGGACGAAGACTTTCAGGTGACTGTGAAACGGGTCGAAGGTGGTAAAGGATCTAACTTCTTGTGTGACCACATCCAAGCGGGAGACACTTTGAAAACAGCTCCTCCCTCCGGTCATTTCTTTAAATCCATGGATTCTACAAAACACTTTGTTTTGTTTGGCGGAGGTTCTGGGATCACTCCTTTGTTTTCGATTCTGAAGCATGTTCTAAAAACCAAACCGGATGCGCGGGTTTCGTTGGTTTATGCCAACCGATCTGAAGATCAAATCATTTATAAAAAAGAACTTCAACAATGGGCGACGGACCACACTTCCCGTCTTCAAATTCACCATTTGCTTTCTCAACCGTCTGCAGCTTGGGAGTTGCCCACATCGAAGATCACGTCCGCATGGATTGGAAGCTTTCTTGGAGAAATTGATCAAGGTTCCACAGAATTTTACATCTGCGGACCTGAAGGCTATATGGAATTGTGCAAAAATGCTCTCTTGGAAAGTTCTGTGGCCAAAGAGCGCGTTCATCAAGAAAGTTTCGCCACTTCCATTCCGAAATCTGCACAACCAGCAACGGACATCGATGGAAAAACTTTAATTGGAAAATCCCCTTCTGAGGAAGCAGACACTTACAAGGTCTCCGTCACCTTGCAGGGAGTGACCAAAGAATTTAACGTCAAGAAAGACGAAACAATTTTGGAAGCCTTGATCGAGGCCGGTGAAAATCCTCCTTACTCCTGCATGGACGGAGCCTGTATGGCCTGTATGGGCAAAGTGGAAAGCGGGTTGGTCATGCAGGAAGATCCTGGCATTTTGACTCAAGAAAACATTGATGTGGGCGAATGCCTCACTTGCCAATCAAAACCTCGGGCTCAAAACTCCAAAATCACTTACGATATTTTCTAAACCTGGCATTACGAATGAATAAAGTCTCAAAGTTTGCCTTTGCTTGCTTGTTGTGTTTTGGAGGATCAACCTATGGATCCACCTTAGGCCCTCGAAGCACCCATCCTTTGGCTTTTATGCACGGACTTCCCTCCGGAGAAAGTCCCGGCTGGAAGAACAAGAAGTGGTTTTACTCAGAACTCCAATACGGAAACTATTGGAATGCCCCTTCAAGCTTTGAAGACAAACGCACTGGCGACTATTACACCTACCGAACGGACTTTGAACAGGCGCTCTTGCATTTGGAAAATGGATTTGCACTCAACAAAGAACTTGCCGTGAGTGTCGGCCTTCCCATCGTCTATCGCTATGGTGGATTTATGGACCAAGCCTTGGATGATTGGCACATCTTTGTAGGCGCGGATCGATTTCGCAGGCCTTACTTTCAAAAAAATCAAAGCCGCTGGAGCATTGAACGAAATGGCATTGAACAACTGACCTCTCCGACCAACAATGGCCTGGGAAATGCTTTATTGAAAATGAAGTATTGGTTTTACCAAATTCACGACCCTGAAGGTGAACCGGCCTACAAAGAAAATTTAGGAGCATCCGTCTCCACTCAAATCGCTCTTCCCTTGAGAGGAGCCAGCAGCGGACTTTCTACAGGAAACGCAGAGCTTTCTGCACTTTTGCATTTTGGATCTCATGTGGCTGGCAAATTGTATTTCTGGGGAAGTGCTTCGCTCACAAAGAAAGCTCCCAATCCGTTGATGACAGATTGGCCTCAAAAGACTTGGGCTCAAATGTATGAAACCTGGTTCGAATACAAACTGAAAGAAAATTGGACCTTAATTGCTCAACTTCGCTATGAATCGCCACTGATGGAAGCATCCTATTTGAATTTTATTTACCACAGCACCGAAGACAAATACCAGGATGCAGAAAGAGCGGCCTCCGGTTGGAATGGTCTGACATCATGGAGAGCCACAGAATCTTTGGGATTTCGTTACCGTGTTGCAGAAAATAAAACTTTCACATTTTTGTTTCAAGAGGACTTCACTTTGGGAGACAATGACGGGCGAGGAAATATCCTCTACGTCCATGGAACTCCAGATGTGGCTTTGATTGGGCAGTTTCAGGTTCAATATTAAGAAAGGATTTTTTATGAAATTTTATATGGGCATTTTGTTGGCCAGTCTTTTTATTGCAGGTTGCAGCTCTCAACCCATTGTTCCCACTTCAAAAGACATTGAAGTCACGCGCAAAGAGCTTCCTGATTGTGAAAACTTGGGGAACCTTACCGGAAAATCCATGCATGCCACCGGCGGAAAAGAACAAGCACTTGAGGATCTGAAAGATCAAGCCGCGGACAAGGGAGCCACTCACGTTCAAGTGCATCAGTTTTCATCGATGGGTACTGCCGTCACAGGAACACTTTACAAATGCAAGTAAAGCAATTCCTGAAACAATTGAAAACCCCGCTCAATGATGTGGTGACCTCCACAGAAATTCCTTTGGTATTTAAAAAAATTCCAGAAATTCGAGAAGTTTCTTTTGAGAAGTACACCTATGACTCTGACAGCTTCTCCGTGCAAAAAAAACTTCACCCGGAGATTCAGCCCCTTCGGTTGCCCAAAGAAACTGAAGAAGTTTTTGCAAAAGCCGTGAAAGTTGCGAAAGAAACTTCACTGATGGAAGTTGTTCATATCAACGAAGACATTCGTCAGTTTGAGGCAGTTGCCACCACTCCATTGATGAAGTTCAAAGATGACATTGTGGTTAAAGTGGAACCTGATGAAAAAGGATCTGTGGTTCATATGAGATCCAAATCCCGTCTGGGAAAAAGTGACTTGGGAAAGAATGCGGAACGCATTCAATCCTTTTTTTCGGTCCTTAAAAAAGAACTCGAGCTATAAAAAGTTTTAGACGGCGAATGGCTTCCATGGGGATTTCATGCTGACCATTAAATCCGTAAAACTCGTTGGGAAAGTCATTCTTCCTTAAAAAATCATTCAACTTTTGAGCCTGGTGAAAAGTTAAAATGGGATCAAAATGCCCATGGGTTTGAAACACCGGAGGCCTCTCTTTGGCGTGGTCACAAAAGCTTTGCCACTCGCTGCGGTTACAAAGTGTTCCCGAGAGGGCCACTAACCCCTTGAACCGAGATGGGTTTTTCAAAAACAAGTGAGTGGTCAACATCGAACCCTGGCTAAATCCCCCCAAAATGATCTCTTCATGAGGTAGGTTTGAAATAAACCTTTCAACCTTTTTCACAATGCCGTTAAGGCCCTCGGGGCGAATGTCCTCGAAGTCAAAACCATCGGTCAATTGACTCAACGGAATGGGAAACCAGGCCCGTCCCATTTGCCCAAAGCCAATGGGCACTTCCAAAGGACCTTCCGGAAAATAAAAGCTCAACCGGTCGTCAATGTTCAACATGGGCACCAAGCTTGCCAAATCTTGAGCATCTGCACCAAAACCATGGAACAACACCACAGCAGGACCATCGTCTGTCTGACGGTCACTGTCTTTAATCAGCGTTTCTATACCTGCAATTTGCTCGACTCTGAGTCGTGACATATGAATCAAAACCCTCCAAGATCAGAAAAATGAACACCATCATGCGGGAAAAGCTTTCGGTTTGGCAAGGCCACTATCAAAAATACGCTCCTTATTGGCCTGCAGCCTTTTTTACTCTGGGGTTTTTGTTTGATGTTTTCACCATCGACCGTGTGGATTCTCTCTTGGCCATCCTTCAGCAAATCGGATATCTGCTGGTTATTGGCGGAGTCCTTATCGTCAACTTTTTCCAACAAACCCGCACCCCGAATCCGGAATCTTGGGGAAAAATCAGAACCTACTATGAACGCTACAAAAATGAATTGGTGCATTTTTGCTTTGGAGCTCTGCTTAGCAGCTACACCATCTTCTTTTTTAAAAGTTCATCTTTGATTGTGTCTTTTGCCTTTATGTTGGTAATGGCCACTTTGTTGGTTGCCAATGAATGGTCTCGATTTCAGTCGGCAAGCCTTCCCTTTAAATTTGCCCTGCTTTCCCTATGTTTGATTTGCTTTTCTCTATTGATGGTTCCTGTGCTGGTCGGATCCATAGGACTTCTTGTTTTTATTGCCTCTTTGGTGATGGGCGTTTTTCCTCTGGCTCTACTTTCTCTTTATATTTTAAAAAAGCGGGTCCAACTCTTTGAACTTTGCAAAAAACAAATTTTGATTCCATCCAGCTTGGTCACTCTCATATTTTTGATCCTGTATGTTCTGAAATGGATTCCACCAGTTCCCTTGTCTGTGCAGTTTATCGGAGTTTACCATGATGTTAAAAAGCGCCATGGAGTTTACGAACTCTACCACGAGAATCCTTGGTGGAGATTTTGGTATGAAGGGGATCAAAATTTTTTGGCTCAACCTGGCGACCGCATCAATGTGTTCTTTCGAATTTTTTCTCCGGCTCAATTCTCCGATCAAATTCGTCTGGTTTGGCTTCATAAAGATCCAAAATATGGTTGGACCGAACAGGATCAAATTCCCATTCAAATTTCCGGAGGACGTGAAGAAGGTTTTCGTGGCTACGGAATTAAGTCCAACTACATTCCTGGAGAGTGGCGGGTTCAAGTCCAAACTTTAGACGGACGTGAGGTCAGTCGCATCCATTTTGACTTGGAGCTTGCCCCCGAGCATCCCAGACGTTTTACTATGGACACTCAATAGGGGGTTTCAAATGATCATCGCCTTTCCCATGGCTGTTTATGTTTTTTATATTTTTTTGATTGGTATTTTTAATTTTCTGACCCGTGTTCAAAGTGCCAAAACGGGAAAGGTTCGGCTCAGTTACTTTCAAACCTACGAAGGTGCTGCGCCAGATACTATGGTGATGGTGGGACGGCATTACGACAATCAGTTTCAAGTGCCCATGCTCTTTCTGATTTCTTGTTTGGCCACTTACAATTTTCATGCGGTTAATGGTTTTGCGGTGGGATTGGCATGGGTCTTTGTGGGTTCTCGAGTGCTTCACACTTATGTTCACTTGAAGGTGAAGAACGTTTTGTTGCGTGCCCGCGTTTATGCCCTAGGTCTTTTGTGTGTGGTGGCTCTTTGGATCAATATTTTGGTTCATGCGGCAAATTGATTGGTAGACTCGATTCCATAAATCTAGCTACGTCCATCCGTGGGCTCTTTCTACAAATATCGCCAATTCTGCAGGTTCAATGAACTCACCAAGCAAACACGCCCATCCATGGGCTCACAAGAATTTTTCTTGCAGAAAAAACACTTCCTGTTTTCTTGAGGTTTCCTTGTTGAGTTCATTGAACCTGCGGAACCGGCAACAATTTGAAAATTTCATTTTTTACCGATTGTCCATAGCCGGTGCAACTCCTCACCTTATTCGCGAAACAACTTCATCGATCTTATATTTCAATTCATTTTCTATAGAGGCGGACACACCCTTCCTTAGGTTCTACCAGCATTTGCCTTTCGGCAAAACGCATCTTGCTTGCTGGAGGTCCTTCAATTTTATCAATTCCTTATTCTGACATTTGAATTTTATAAATCCAGACGCGTCCATCCATGGACTCACAAGTCTTTTCCCTTCGGGAAAATCGCATCCTGCTTCCTTGAGGTCTGGCTTTATAAATTTCAAATCCCAGAACAGGAATTCGATCCAAATTTTCTTAGCGTCTACTAAGCATTGCGGCACAATTGATGATTTTTAGAAATTACATTTGACATTGTTTTTTAAGAATTCATTCGCACAAATCTATTTTGTGAAATCACTTATAGAATTATTTTTAAAGCAATTCTCGGCGTCACTGCACTCATTTATTTTAAACTTCATCAACGGACATTCCCGACGGCCAAAGTTCTTTTAGAAGCAAACCTCAGAGCTAAAATATGGAATTAAAAACCCATGGTAGTGTTCGTTCATAGAAAGAGGACCTATGAAAATTCACAATGAACTTCTTGAACTCCGCAAACAGGAAAAACGGATCACTTCTGAAATCCTAAACAAGCTTCAAGAAATGGAAAACAGCCGACAATATTTGGAGATGGGATACAATTCTCTTTTCGATTATTTGGTTCGAGGTCTTGGCTACTCTGAAGCCACTGCCTATCAAAGACAGGCCTGCGTTCGATTGGCCAAAGAAGTTCCCGAACTCAAACAAAAAATAGATCAGGGAAGTTTGACACTCTCTGCTGTGACCACCGCCTTTAAACATCTTCGAAAGAAGCCGGTGGAAGAAAAAAGAAAAATCTTAGCATCTATGGAAAACAAATCTTCCCGAGAAGTGACAGCTCTGTTTTTGGAACCCACACCGACAATAAAGATCAAAAAGACAGAGTACATAGACAAAGTGCATTTGAGATTGGAACTGTCTCATGAACAGCATGAAAAATTGGAAAAGTTGAAGGCGCTAAAGTCTCACAAGCACAGTGTGGAAAGTCTGTTGTTGGATCTCATCGAAAAAGAACTCAAATCTTATGAATTTGTTCAGGGGAAACCTTCAAAATCCAGAGAAGGCAAAATTTTTGGTGCACCAAAATCGAAAAATCCCCGGCAAATTTCAAAACGCCTACGAAATGATGTGTTAAAGGAGGCTCATTTCAAATGCCAATATCCTGGATGTGAATCCGATCACTTTTTGCAAATTGATCATATTTTTCCCGTTAGAAAAGGTGGAAATCAGCAGCGACAAAACCTTCAAGTTTTGTGTGCCAGACACAATCGACACAAAGGCTGAGTCCCTCTTGATGCGGCAACTCTGAGTTGGCCCACTGAAACCATCGAGGTGCGAAAGCCCGCGAGCGGACACCTCCCCTTAACACGCTGTTGCTACCAAAAGGTACCTGGCGCCTTTTTCTTTGGAGGGGCGGGAATCAGATCGGGAATGCCGATAAACAAAACCCCCATCAGATAAATTTCGTCCGGTGAAATGTCTAAAATTTTGTAAGTTTCGGGATGAATCGAAAATTTTCCGGTGCTCCACTTTGTACCGATGCCCTTTTCCCACAGAACCAACGAAATGATTTGCACACTGCACGCCATCGTCGCCTGGTCCTCTTCAAAGGTTCTTGGATCAGCACTTTTAGAAATACCTAAAAAGATCCAGTGGGCGGGGGCTGACAATTTTTTTCGCAACGCCTTTTCTTTGGTCTCTGAAAATTCAGACTCTTTTTGCTTTTTCAAGTCCACAGCCAAATCCACCAACTGCTGGCGTTGCTCTGGATTTGCAGAAATGTATCTCCACGGTTCCGTCAGTTTGTGATTGGGAGCCCAAAGGGAAAGCTCCAAGGCTTCCTCAACAAGATCCCAGGAAACGGGCTCATCTTTGAATTGGTGAATGGTTCTTCGCGACCGAATCAATTCTTTTAAATTCATGATTCATTCATTGAGGGTTTGATGGAGCAATGTCAATGAGATAAGTTTTCCCCATGAAAGTCCTTTTTGTCTGCTTAGGAAATATATGTCGCTCCCCTGCCGCCGAAGGCATTTTTCGAAAACTCATTCAAAATGAAGAGCTGCACACCAAAGTTTTTCACGACTCCTGTGGAACCGGCGGGTGGCATGAAGGGGAACCTCCCGATGGTCGCATGACCGCTCACGCCCGTGAAAGAGGTTACGATCTTTCTGATTTTCGAGCCCGCCCCTTTGATCCCTCCAAAGATTTTGAAAACTTTGATTTGATTCTCACCATGGATGGGTCGAACTTTTCCAACGTAAAAAGAATGGCAAAATCAGAGGATGATTTGAACAAGGTCCGTCCCTTCACCTCTTTTTGTAAAATTCATGACGTCACCGAAGTCCCTGATCCCTACTACAAAGACGAATTGGGATTTGAGTTGGTGATGGATATTTTAGAAGATGGTTGTGAACAGTTGATTTTACACATTAAGGAGCGTCTGCCATGAAAGCCCTTCGTGTTCTTAGCAAAGATCAACCGGCCCAGTTGGTTGAAATGAATTCCGATGAACTGACCCCTGGAGAAGTTCACATCAAGATTCACTATTCCAGCATCAACTACAAAGATGCTCTTGCCGTCACCGCCAAAGGAAAGATCATTCGCAACTTCCCGTTGAATCCCGGAATCGACTTTTCTGGCACCGTTCTCAGTTGTGCAAATTCTGATTTCAAACCGGGTGACTCCGTCTTAGTTACTGGTTGCAGTGTGGGCGAAGAGTGGGATGGCGGGTTTGCAGAAGAAGTCAAAGCCCACGCCAATTCGGTCATCGCACTTCCAAAGGGAATGAGCTTAAAAGAAGCCATGTTTTTTGGAACCGCAGGCTTTACCGCGGCCCTAGCGGTTCATCGACTTTTGGAAAACCATCAATCACCAGCAAAAGGCCCCATGTTGGTCAGCGGCGCAACCGGAGGCGTGGGAAGTTTTTCTGTGGCTCTGCTCAGACATTTGGGATTTGAAGTGATTGCACTCACAGGCAAAAAAGAGTCCCAATCGGAATACCTCAAAAACTTGGGAGCTTCCCAAGTGATGAACCTTGAGGACTTGGGTTTAGACAATAAACCTCTAGGGCGCGCACTTTTTGGCGGTGTCGTCGACAACTTAGGTGGAGACTTTCTCTCCAAGGCCCTTCCCCACGTAGACCTTTGGGGGAACGTTGCCGCTATCGGTCTCGCGCAAAGTCCAACTCTTCAATCCACAGTGATGCCTTTTATCCTTCGTGGAGTCAGCTTGCTCGGGGTGAGTTCAAACAACTGCCCCCTCAAATTGCGAAGAGAAATTTGGAGACTCCTCACTCATGAGTGGAAGGCGCCTGGATTTGAACACATTGAAACTCAAGAGATACCTCTGGACGAAGTTCCTCAAGTGGCCAAACTCATGCTTGAACGAAAAACCCATGGCCGAATTCTTGTGAACTTGGTAAACCCCAAATCATGATTCAATTGACCTCTCTCGAAGGAAATCGACAAAAATTAGATGGGGGCTCCATGTTTGGGAATGCTCCCCGTGCCGTATGGTCCAAATGGACCTCCCCCGATGAACAGGGCCGCATTGATTTGGCCTGCCGTTCTTTTTTGATTCAATGGGAGGGTCATAACATTCTTTTGGAAACAGGCATTGGAAGTTTTTTTGAGCCCAAAATGGCGGATCGATTTGGGGTTCAAGATCCCGACCGTCATTTGCTGGTGGAAGCCCTGGCAGAAAAGGGGCTCACACCTTCGGACATTGATGCCGTCGTTCTTTCCCATCTCCATTTTGACCATGCCGGAGGCCTCCTGCCCAATTACAAGGATCGCGAATCCGGAAATGACGAACTGATCTTTCCCAAGGCCCAATTTTTTGTGGGAGAAGAGGCCTGGAAAAGAGCCGTCGACCCTCACCCCAGAGACCGTGCCTCCTTCATTCCCGGACTTACAGAAAAACTGGAGCAGTCCGGTCGGCTCACTCGAATTCCTGAAGGGGGAAAATTTCCAGCCCCTTATGATCAAATTTTGAGTTTTCGAATTTCCAACGGCCATACTCCCGGGCAGCTGTTGACCCAGGTTTCGGGCCCCAAATACTCGGCGATCTTTACCGGAGACTTGGTCCCCGGAAGTCATTGGATCCACTTGCCCATCACCATGGGCTATGACCGCTTTCCTGAAAAAGTCATCGACGAGAAATCGGACCTTTACAAAGAGGCGGCCCCAAAGCACTGGATCTTGCTTTTTACCCATGACGATCAGGTTTCGGGAGCCCAAATTTGTCAGGACGAACGAGGGAAATACGCTGTAGATCAGGCTTTCCCCCAATTTGAGGCCTTTCAACTTTAGGCCCTTTGTGGTAGTATTAAGTATTGAGTCTTTTCTGACTTTCACATCATAGCCAGAAAAAACCCGGCCCGGACCTCAGGATTTTTAACACAACTTTGATTTTTCAAAATTGAGGAAACGAGCCAAAATATTTCAAAGCTGAATATTTTTAGCTGATTTTATTTACGGAGAAAGAGGCCCCTTCCTTGTCTATTGATGAGCGCATTGAAAAAGCATTGAATAAAATTAAGCTCAATCGATTTACACCTTACCCCACATTGAATTCGGGTTGGACTCAAACCATTTTAGGATTTTATCTTCCGTTTTTAAAAGCTTCCCGTCCCACCGCCATTCACAGTTTAAAACTTCCCGACAACGACCAATTGCTGATCATGGAAAACCGACCCAAAAGTTGGAAGCCTGGTCAGCGGGTTGTGCTTTTGGTTCACGGGATCACCGGATGCTATCAGTCGGGCTACATGCAAAGAATGGCGCGCCGACTGGCAAAGCGGGGAGCCCTGGTTTTGCGCTTGAATTTGCGAAGTGCGGGCCCGGGACTTGGACTTTCCAAGCGCGCTTATCATGGGGGCTCCAGTGACGACACTCGTGAAGCCCTCAAGTGGATTGAACAGAAATTTCCTCAATCCCCGGTCACTCAGGTGGGATTTTCGTTGGGGGCGAACATCACGTTAAAAGCCGCAGGTGAAGATGGCTCGCGACCCACAGGAAACTTAGATTCCATTGTGGCAGTTTCTCCTCCGACTGATTTGCGAGAGTCCGTGCGACGCTTGGATTCGAAAGAAAGTGCTGTCTTTCGAAAATTCTTTATGAAGTATTTGGTCAAAGATGTTCAAAAACTTCACGCCAAATATCCCGAGCTGGGCCCCGTCCTCGTCACCAAAGACATGAGTGTGGCGCTGTTCGATGAAATTTTCACAGCTCCCAACGCCGGCTTTAATTCCTCCGAAGATTATTACCGTGAAAGCAGCTCCGCAAAGTACATTCCCGAAATCAAAGTTCCTGCTTTGATCATTGGCTCTCAAGACGATCCTATCGCGGCGTCTGAGCCGCTCTTAGACATCCCCACAGGGGACAACATTGATTTGATCTTGACCAAACATGGTGGCCATGTGGGCTTCCTTGGCTTTGGCAGTCAATGGGAAGAGGTTCGATGGGCCGATGAAGCCGTGGCCAAATGGATCGAAAGCTTTTTGATCTGACTTCCAACAAATCACTTGAATAACGCCTGATTTCTTCTAAAACTCTGTACTCTCTATGAAATCTCAAAAAGTTTTTATTTCAGGAGTGGCGGGTTTCCTGGGAAGCCATGTGGCTGACCTTTTGGTTCGTCAAGGGCATCATGTTGTGGGCGCCGATGATCTTTCCGGTGGAAATTTTGACAACGTTCCCTCCCGCGTAGAATTTTTAGAATATGATCTTCGCGACCGTAGAAAAAATCTCAAAGCCCTTGAAGGCGTGGATGTGGTCTTCCATGCAGCGGCCATGGCCCATGATGGATTTAGCGTTTTTGCACCTCACCTGATCACCGAAAACCTCTTTGCCACAACATCCTCTTTGGTGAGTGCCTCTCTTCAACAGCGAGTGAAACGCTTTGTTTTTTGCTCCAGCATGAGCCGTTACGGAAATCAAAATTCTGCCCTCTTCACCGAAGACATGGAGGCCAAACCTCAGACGCCTTATGGAATCGCAAAACTGTCCTGCGAAAATCTGATTCGCAATCTTTGTGAAACCCATGGCATGGAGTGGGTGGTTGCGGTTCCTCACAACATCATTGGCCCCCGGCAAAAATACGACGATCCCTATCGCAATGTGGTTGCGATCATGATCAATCGCATGCTCCAAAACAAATCGCCCATCGTTTATGGTGATGGCGAGCAAAAGCGCTGCTTTTCTCCCATTCAAGATGTTCTGCCGTTGATTCCCCATTTGCTCTTTGACCCAAAGGCACAAGGCGAAGTGATCAATGTGGGTCCCGATAAAGAATTTGTAACCATCAACGAATTGGTTCAGATGATCAATCACACTTTAGGAACGGACTACGTCCCCCACTATTTGAACCCCAGACCCAATGAAGTTGCAGAAGCCAATTGCAGCTCTCAAAAAGCTCAAAAACTTTTTGGTTACAAACCCACATCCCAGACTCAACAAACCATTTCAGAAATGGTTGAATGGATCAAAGCCCAAGGGCCAAAGCCCTTTCAATACAATCATGAAGTGGAGATCGAATCTCCACAAACTCCCCTCACTTGGAAAGAGAGAATTTTTTAAAAATGGATATTCGTAATATTTGTATCATTGCCCACGTGGATCATGGGAAGACGACTCTTGTGGATCACCTTCTGAAACAAAGCGGAACTTTTTCTGAAAGAGAACAGGTTGACGATCGTGTGATGGACTCCATGGATTTGGAGCGCGAAAGAGGGATCACCATTCAGGCAAAGAACGCGGCCATTCGTTACAAAGATTGCCGCATCAACATCATTGATACTCCCGGGCACGCCGACTTTGGCGGAGAAGTGGAACGTATTTTGGGAATGGTGGATGGAGCGGTCTTGCTTGTAGATGCGGCCGAAGGCCCTCTGCCGCAAACTCGGTTTGTGCTTCAAAAGGCTTTGGAAAAAGGCCATAAAGTCATTCTCTGTATCAACAAAGTGGATCGTCCCGAAGTTTCTGACGGCATTCGCACCAAAGAAGTTGTGAATCATGCTTTTGATTTGTTTATCGACTTGGGCGCGACAGAGGACCAAGCAGACTTCCCCATTGTGTACGCCTGTGCAAGACAGGGCTGGTGCACCAAAGATCCCAGCGAAATCCCGGCACTGATCTCTGGCGAAAAACAAGGAAGCCTTGAGCCTTTGTTTGAATTGGTTGTGGAGCATGTGGCTCCTCCCCAAGTGGAAGAAGGAAAGCCTTTTCAAATGATGGTCACCAATTTGGGTTGGTCCGATTTTGTCGGCCGTTTGGCCATTGGCAGAATTTTAAGTGGCTCTGTCGAATCTGGACAGAAACTCATTCGCCAAGGGATCACTGAAGGGGGAACTCCAAAGAATCAAAATTTCACCGTCAGTCAGCTGTTTCACTATCAGGGTTTGAAACAAACAGAGGTTCCCCAACTGCTTGCCGGGGATGTGGCTGTGATTGCGGGAAGCGAAGACTTTCAAATTGGAGACACCATCACTTCGGACGAAAGCATGGCGCCTCTTCAAAGACTGGAAGTGAATAAGCCCACTTTGGCCATGATCTTCTCTGTAAACACTTCACCGTTTTCCGGAAAAGATGGGGAGGCCATTCAATCTCGAAAATTGCGTGAGCGTTTGCTGCGTGAAGTGCGTTTGAACGTGGCTGTTCGATTTGAAGAGACGGATCAACCGGATCAATTCCGTGTTCTGGGCCGAGGAGAACTTCAGTTCGCCATCTTAATTGAGCAAATGAGACGGGAAGGCTTGGAGTTTATGGTGGGTCGACCCATCGTTTTGACCAAAGAAGAAAATGGCATGAAGATGGAGCCGCTAGAGCGCGCCACTTTGGACTTGCCGGAAGAATTTTCGGGCGATGTCACTCGCATGTTCCAAGAGCGAAAGGGCTTGCTTGTTTCCTACGAAACCAGCGGCACTCACTCGGGATCTGGCGGCACTCAAAATCGGGTGCGCCTAGAGTTCGACATTCCCACCCGCGGTCTTCTTGGAATGAGAACCAAGTACCTCACGGCCACCAAAGGAGAAGGGCTTTTCAGCTCGCAGATGACCGGATATGTGGAATGGAAGGGAGACCTTCTTCACCGTCCAAACGGGGCGATGATTTCAGATCGTCCCGGAAAGGTGACCGAGTATGCGCTTCTCAATTTGGACGATCGTGGGGTCCTTTTCCTTCAGCCTGGAGCAGAAGTTTACGAAGGGATGATCATCGGAGAGTTCAACAAGGAGAACGACCTGAATGTGAACCCTTGCCGAGAAAAGAAGCTGACCAACGTCCGTGCCGCTGGCTCTGACCATTACGAGGCTCTGAAAGGGGTCCGCCAAATGAGCTTGGAAAAATGTATAGAGTGGCTGGAAGAGGACGAGTGGATTGAGGTCACTCCAAAGAACATTCGGCTGCGCAAAAAGGTCCTTGCTGGAAATCAGCGATCCCTTATTCGGCGTTCCTAGAGGGCGCCTTAGGGCCTGAAACAATTTTAAATCAAATTTTAGGCCTTCTGTCCGATTTCTCTTTCCGAAGGCCTTAAGAAGCTTTGAAATCCCTTGTTTCGGCCTTTTTTCATGCTATATTCCTTAGCAGATACAGGTTTACAGGTACGCCACGAACGAGGACTTCTTTGTGGAACTTGGGGCCAGAACACAAAGGAGAACGAGTAATGAATAAGAAACTCTATGTGGGAAACCTTCCCTATTCGTTTGATGACCACAGTCTTCAAACAGAGTTTTCACAATTCGGTCAGGTTGAATCTGCCCGTGTGATCACCGATCGCGAGACCGGTCGATCCAAAGGATTTGGTTTTGTTGAGATGAGCTCTGAAGACGAAGCCAACAACGCCATCGATAAATTGAATGGCCAAGATCTTGGCGGAAGAAACGTCACTGTTTCTATCGCAAAGCCACAGGCTCCCCGCGAAAACCGCGGTGGTGGTTTCGGTGGTGGTCGAGGCGGAAACCGTCGCGGCAACTATTAATTTATATTTGAGTGCAAACTCTAAAAGCCTCTGCTCCCAAGCAGAGGCTTTTTTTTTGCACTCACAACTTTAAACACTGTCCACGCCCAATGCGCCCTCGCTAAAGTTCTCCGCCAAAAGGTACCTGCTTCCTTTTCCGATATGCGGTGCATATCGGAAAAGGAAGCAGGTACCTTTTGGCGGAGCGCTGGACCTCTTCGGGGCGCTGGCTGGTTTTGAGCTTTAACTTTATTCGCAGGTGATTTGAGAAAGTTCGTAGAAGCGATCTAAATTTCCTTCGTGTGGGAATGTTGCGATCACATTTCCATCGCGATCCAAGGCTGCGTATGGACCTTCCCAGCCTTTGATGGCCGAGGTCAGCCCGGCCTTTTCAAATCCTTCAAGGCGGCAAAACCCCATCGCAGATTCATCGTACCAGTCGTCCCACAGTGTATCTTCATCAATGATTTTATGGGAAACTCCATCTACAACAACCGTTGGAGAGTTGAAAACCTGCGCTGCAAAACTTGAAACTGAGAAACTGCATGCGATGAGAAAAAAACAAACTTGTTTCATTTGATACTCCTTCATCTCTGAAATCTGACTTGTAAAATCAGTACATCACAAAATCAGGTTACACTCGACGAAAGCTTTAAAAGTGACCGGTGGATCTTCGCCCTTGGTCGAGGTTAGAAAGCCCCCGTTAAAGATTTAAATTCAATGTCTCGAAAAGAAATTATGACTCGAATCCTACTCATCGCCTTGTGCCTATTTACAAGCATGGAATCTTTTGGAGTGCCCGTCACTTTGAATTCAAATCTTCGGGTTCGAACTCAAGAGGGCAATAAAGCGGTCAACAGTGGAAACTATGTGTTGATGGCCAATTCCGTCGTGGATTTGCCCGATCAATATATTGTCAGAAATTCCATTGGCGAAATTGACCTGACGGCTTCTTTCCAGAACTGGCTCCACGGCGACGGTACCGCCACTCGCTTAGACATGGTGGATTCCCGCAACCGAAAAAAGGGCAATGAAGCCTTTTTTAAATTGAAAATTTTAAAAGCGGCTCCTGGCTCCCGTCTTCCTCCCGATGGAGTGGAGCCCATTGGGGCTTTGAGCTATTTGGCAAAACGTCGCCTTCTTTCCATCTCTAAAAAAGATCAAATGGCCGCCGGTGATTTGGAACCTCAAGGGAAGCCGGCTGACGTTCCTGTTCCCACACCACGCCCTCCCAACTATGCCAATGTACCGGTACCAACTCCGCGTCCCTCAAATTCAAATTCAAGTTCCATTGACACCTCTGGAACGGGTTCTGGTTTTGGAAAACCCACACCAAACATTCCGGTTCCCACTCCAAGGCCTCAACGTCCATCGGACAAACCGGCAGAAGTTCCAGCTCCCACAAAGGAACAGGTCTTAAATGCAGACACTCCAAAAATGACGGATGTGAAAGTTTACGAGAAAGCAGATGTCCCCGTTCCAACTCCACGGCCACAAATGACAGACGCCGAAAAGGCCGCCGTCGATGCGGTCCAAGTGGCTGCAGACAAACTGAAAAAAGCGGGAACCACGGATCAACCTTGCCGCAATGGAGTTTGTCCAGATTCTCCTGGAGGGAACGAAGAAACTCCTTTGGTCTGCGAAGAAATGAAAAAGGGTGATTTCCCCGACAGCCTGAACAAAATCACATTGACCAAAAGTGGTCAAAAGACCATCGATGCGGTGGTGCAGTGGATTTCAAGAGCTCTAAGTTCACCCAGCTATTGCAAGCAAAGCTGCAACTTTGACACCTCCAAAGGTCTTTTGTCTGGAGACTTTAAAGGTCACACAGAGCTGAAAAACTACTGCAGCAAAACCAAAGACTGCCACAACGAATGTAAGTTCTCGAAAATCATTCGCGACCTCAGTGACTACAAGTGCCGCGCAAGTTCCAACAAACTTCGAAACAATTGCAAAAAAGAGTGCAACCCTTACGGAAGCCTTAACTTTGAGCGCCGGGCAGACCATTTGAAACGCATGTACAAGCAAGTGGGCGATGATATGGCGAAAGCCCATCCGGAATTTGCCTCTCGAATGAAAGCCAATGAATTGTTTGATGACATGCCGATGCGTCTTCTGTGTCTGAACCTTCGCAGAGAGAACTACAATCTGGATCCCCTTGCACGAGATTGCAATGGTGATGGTGCCACAGGATTTGGAATGGGACAGGTTCAATACAAGACCTTTTTCTCCACCTTTGGCTTTGTGAACGAAACTCACCGGAGCAAATGTGCAAAGATTAAAATCAAAGATCTCAGCCCAAAGACCTGCAGAGGAATGCAACCTCAGTTCTTCCGAGAAGGGGTCTACGAAAAGTACAAGAATTTAACACCCAATGAGATCTATGATATGAGATCTCTAGATATGGAAGTTCAAGCGCGCATCAATTATTCGGTCTTTATGAATAAATTGGTGGAAGGCCGCTTTAGCAAGAGCCGCGCCTGGAGATCCTATTTTGGAAAGAAAGACAACAATGCCATCAAACGCATTGATCGTTGTATGAGGACTGGAAAATGAGAAATTTAACTTTTCTATTTGGCATATTATCTGCGACTTTATCTTTTGGAGCTTCCAGCCTGGCTCAATCTTCTCAAACGTTGAAGGTTGATGACGGAATCTATAAAGTTCAGCTTCAAAAAAATGGTAAGACTTACTCTTGGGAAATGGAAGTGACACCTTATTCGGAGTTGGACAAAGATTCTCTTCCCGTGCGCTCTTTCAGCAAAGTTGAAATTCTGAAGAAGACCACTTCTGGCAAAGTGGTCTCAAAATCAAATTTGGAAATTTCTAAAATTGATGACTTCGAAGGATACATCAACCTCACCGGTGTGAAGTACATTGAGGTGAATGAGTTGGATGCTCCTCTCTTTTTGGTTCAGGTTTATTCTTTGTCAGAGCCACAAGGTCATGAGCGTTTGGTATTGATCTCGCCGAAGTGCAAATCTCCCATAGCCACAGCTGCGGTGGTGGGAGAAAGCATTGACCAGGTGGAAGTGAATACCGGCGTGAAAGATTTCCTTATCACTTACCCCTCTGGAAGCGGAAAATCTCAAAAAAAATGGACAGCCCCACATGATTCCGGCAAGCTTTGCCGTCAGTCATGGAAAAATCATTAGATCAGTGCGCTGAAATTTTAAAATCTGGTGGTGTGGTTGGAATGCCCACCGAAACCGTTTACGGTCTTGCGGGACGCATTGATTCTGAGTCCGCTCTCAAAAAAATCTTTCAAACCAAAAAACGACCTTTTTTTGACCCCCTCATTGTTCACCTTTCAAAAAATATGGATCCCAACGATTGGGTTTCTGAGTGGCCCTCTATATATAAGACGTTGGCAAAAAAGTTTTGGCCCGGACCTTTGACTTTGATTGCACCTAAAAATGAAAAGGTTTCGGATTTGATCACCGCAGGCCTTCCAAATGTGGGACTTCGCTGCCCCAACCATCCCTTGGCGTTGAAGTTGATTGACCAGGTGGGATCTCCCTTGGCCGCACCTTCCGCAAATCTGTTTGGCAAAACCAGTCCCACCCAGGCGAAACATGTGATTGATGAGTTTCAAAATCAAGTGGCCGTTTTGGACGGTGGCCCCTGTGACATTGGAGTGGAGTCCACAGTGGTTTTTTTCAACTCTGCAAAGAACCAATTGGAAGTGCTTCGACCGGGCTTTGTCAGTTGTGCGGATTTGGAAAAGGTCTGCAAAGATTTTTCTCTGCCCGTAGTGATCAGCTCTAACAGCGCAGCCCCGGGACAATTGAAAACCCATTACCAACCCAAAGCTCCTGTGGTTTTAGAATTTACAGAAAGCCATGAGCTCACCCCAGCTCATCGATTCGAATTGGATCAAGAAGTTTCTGGGCTCATCCAGGGCACTCCCCAATGGAAAGTTTTAAGTTTGGGAGACGACCCTGTCCTGGCGGCAAGAACCCTTTATGCAGATCTAAGAAAATATGCGGAAGGACCTCAGTCAGCCATTTGGATTCCCCTTCCTTCGAAGTATCGATCTATGGATGCTTGGCAAATGATCCTCAATCGCTTGGAACGGGCTGCTTCCATTCAACTGGGCCGCTAAATTCTCACCTTCTTTCCGAAAGCCTCTAAGGCCTCACACACAACCTCTTGGAAATCGAGATCCGCAGCCGCAGGCGAGGACTGTCCGAAGATTTAGAGAACCTTTTTGGATTGAGGCCCCCTCCCTGTGACAGGGTGAGTTTAAGAAACCTTAAATGTGTAGATTTTTACACATTTAAGTTACTGAAAATGTTACGTTTTTTTAACGGTTTTGTGTTTAATTTTTCTTGAACTAAAGGCCCATGCCTCCTATACTGAATCTCTAAACACGTTATGGAAATGGAGATTTAGCTATGCAAGAAATCAAAGACTTTTTGAAAGAGTTTGGGCAGCAGCTGAAAAAACGCCGTAAAGCTATGGGGCTTTCTCAAGTCAATGCGGCCCATCAGATGAAAATCGACTACCGACATTATCAAAATATTGAAGGAGGGAAGATCAACCTCCGCTTAGACACCTTTTTAAAACTCATCGACTTCTATCAAATGTCCTCAAAGGATCGCCCTTTTGATGTGAATGCCTGCATGAATCTTTTGACAGACTTGGACAAGGTGGAGGCGCCGAACCTCCCAAAAGAGTACAACATGGAAAGCGAAGCTCCCAGTCCTGAAGGGTGGAGCGCCCTTTACCACGACTTCGTGGAAAGCGGCCAGGCGGGTTTTATTTCGGTCAATTGCAAGACGGGACTGATTGAGCAGATCAATGACAAATTGGTTTGGACGTTGGGATTTCGAAGTCCCGGCAGTTTGATCAACAAAGGCTTAGGACAGATCTTCACCCAAGAAAGTGCCGAGGAAATGCAGCAGCACTTGGGCGATCGCTCCCCTCACATTTCAAAACCATTTGTTGTGAGCTTGAAAGCTCAACCACCGGCACACCCCATCCCCATGATGGCCATCACGCGAACCAAAAAAGATTTTTCAAATGGAGAAGAGCATCTGCACTTGATGGTTTTGGACCGCCGGGTGCTGGATGGAGAAACCAAAAAAGTCCGAAGCCTCTTGGCCGGCCAAAATCCCCTGTCCAGCCATCAACTTCACGCCATCTAGTTCCTCCCCATTAAAGATTCAAATAATGAAAAACTTCTGAGCAAATTCGAACGGCTCAGAAGTTTTTCTCAAAAAGTGTCGAACTTCTAGAGTTTCATTTTGATCTAAATCCTTGATATCACTTCATATTTTTGACGCGCCACCCTATTCTGAGAGCCTTCACCAGGAGGTGATCGGTGCGCTCAGATTCAAAGTTTTTTATTTTAGCCAGCAGTCTTTCCAGTCTCTTTCTTGTGGGATGCCTTTCCGGAAATGGTTCCGGCGGAAGTGCCTTGCAGTCTCTTCAGGACGGTGAAGCCTACTCAAAATTTGACGTGAACCAATTTGCCATTAACAAACTGGTTTGTGATCCCATGGGCGGAGAAGTGGGCACCCAAGATTTGGTGGAAGGACTTCATGCAAAGCTGTGGCATCTCACCGCAGACCAACCTCACTATAATAAAGTTCAAGACTATTTCGATTACGGTCATCCCTCCAATCAGGACATTTTCTTTAGTGAAGTGAATGTTCCCACACGCATTTTTTCGGAGGGCTTTCCCACATTGGTTGGCGACACCATAAAAACCGACGATGGACAAAACCTGGTGGAATACTTTGCCATGGAGTTTGATGGCGGCCTTCGCTTAGGTCCTGATGATCCCGAAGGCGAGTACGAACTGGCCCTTTTATCTGATGATGGCGCCTTGATGTTGTTGGCCCCCGCCGACGGAGACACCTATGAAGTTGTGGTAAACAACGATGGAGACCATCCCACCCGCATGGCTTGCGGTCAAAAGGTGACCTTTACCAATGATTCGCAATTCAAAGTGAAGTTTAAATACTACCAAGGCCCTCGGTATCACATCTCGGTCATTCCTCTTTGGAGAAAAGTTACCGCGGAAACCACTCCAGATCCCCAGTGCGGAAAGCAAGGAAACTCCATGTACTTTGATTATAACAATCAGTCCGCACCCAAGCAGGCCTACTTGGATCTTCTTGCTCGTGGATGGAAACCCTTAAAGAAAGAAAATTATTTGATTCCAAGAAACATTGGATTCAATCCCTGTGTGGAATCCCCTCAAGCTGTCATTTCAAATTTTACTGTGACTCCGCTCACCGGTGGGGTGAAGGTGACTTGGACCACAGATGTTCCTACCACAGCTCAGGTTCGATACTTTGTCACCGCTGACTCTAGCGCCGAACAGCTCACGACCAGTGACAACATCTTAAGAACTCAACACGAGATTTTTATTTACAATCTTACCGGAGACACCAGCTACACCTTTCAAGGAGTTTCTATCACTGACAACTATGGAAAATCCTTCAGCGAAGAGGTGGTTCAACAGGTCTACTAAAAAGCATTTAGCTCAATTGAAGTTTTGGAAAAAACAATTTCTTAACCACAAAAGGAGCGGCATAGGCCACGACGGCCACAAAGATGGAAGTCAGGAATGGACCCTGCACTTCCATTCGATTCGCCAACGGATAGGCGACCATTCCACACAAGAGACAAACCCACGCAGGGACGCGCTGGGCCCATTCCGGCTTCCACACCGAAATCAACGTCACAACAAGTACGCCTGAAGTGCCAAAGGACGATGCCAAAATCACCAAGTCATAAATTCCTGTGGACTCGTGGGCCAAGAAGTAAGCCACCAAACCTGTCGCCACCACCACGGAACGTGAAACAAAAAGTTTCTTCTTCTCCGAAAGATTGTAATAGCGATCACCCATCAGGTTATGAGTGGTAAAGGCTGAAATTGTCAGCAAGGTACTATCCACAGTGGAGAGAATCGCTGCAATCAATGCTCCCATAAATACCACAAACAAGGCCGGTGGAAATAGGTTTTGCGCCAAGGTGGGGAGAAACTGATCCTTGTGGGCTACTTCAAAGGGAAGTTGATTTCCAATCAATGCGATAAAGGCGGGAATCAAACCTATTCCCATATAAAGAAAGGCCGCCCAAATGCTGGCCTTTCGAGAAATTTCCGGAGTTTTGCAGGCCAGCACACGGGAGATCAGTTCTTGAGCCACCAAAGATCCCAAGATCGGAACTGCCCAAGCATCCATTTTTTGAAGCCAGGTTTCACCGGGGCGAACAAAACTCCAACGTTCCGCGGGAATTTGAGCCAATGCGGTTTGAAAGTCCCCAATGTAGTTGATGGAGAAAATCAAGAGCATCATCAGTCCAACGATCAAAATGGCTCCTTGAATCACATCGTGAACCACATCCCCAAGAAGTCCGCCCATGGAGGTGTACAAAATCACAAAGATTGCCGCAAAAACGCAAGCCGTCTCGAAGGTCAATGGAGTGATCACAGTAACAATTTGACCCAAAGCTCGGACTTGTGCCGCAGACCAAATGATGGTGGACGGAATCAAAATCAGCACCACCATTTTCTCTAAGCCTTTGGAAAGGCGAAGGCGGAACAGATCCCCCAGAGTCACCAAATTCAACTTTCGAAGTTGAGACGCCAGCAAGAAGGCCATCAGTCCCAAACAGATGGCGTAGCCAAAAGGGTCGGCTCGTCCGCCAGAAAGGCCGTTTTCAAATATTGAGCCTGCCGAGCCCATGCAGGTCTCAGCTCCAAACCAAGTGGCGAAAATAGACAGAGCCGCAACCTTGAGGCCCAAATGCCTCCCCGCCAAGTAGTAGTCCTGGTCTGATTCAATTTTCAGAGAGATCACATAACCAATCAGAAGTTGAACCAACAAATAAAGCAGTAAAAAGAACACAATCCAGGACAAACTTGACTCCACGAATGCTAAAGAATCTGATAGGTCTTCCATATGAATCTTCCCCGTTCAAATCAAACAGAAAATCAAATTTGGAGAAAGGAAGAGGTCTTTTTTGAAAATGATGCCTACTACGAAAGTCTTTTGGCAGGCATCGATTCCGCCAAGCACACCATCTACTTTGAAACTTATATTTTCAGCAAAAGCTTCATCGGAGATCTCTTTGCCAAAAAACTGTGTGAGGCTTCCAACCGAGGCGTTCATGTGCGCATTTTGGTCGATGGATTTGGCTCCCCCTCCTTCACCTCTTCTTACGAGGCTCAGTTGAAAAGACATAAGGTGGAAGTTCGTCTTTACCGTTCACTTCCTTGGGACTTACACACTCACACCCACGAAAGCTTGAACCCCATTCGAAGGTTTTTTAACCGCATCTATCGAATGAATCACGGCACCCATCGAAAATACTGTTTGATCGACAGCAAACACCTGTGGGTAGGAAGTCTGAACATCTGCGATGAGCATTCGGAAGCCCTCATGAAGGAACAGGCCTGGGGGGATGTTGGAGTTTACGTGGAAGGCCCTCAAGTGAGCTTTGCTAAAAAGGCCTTTCTAAAAAGTTTTGAATCCAAACATCTGCTTAAGGAGATCGAAGAGTACCAGTCCAACCATTTGATTCTTTTGAACCAAACTCGAAATCTTAAGCGCAAGAACCGGGCTGGCCAAATGAGCCATGTGCGTAAAGCCAAGACGCGAATTTGGATTGAAACCCCCTACTTTGTGCCCATCGCGCGATTTTTACTATTACTGATGAAAAAACACCGAGACGGTTTGGACGTTCGCATCGTGGTCCCCTTTCACAATGATGTTTGGGTCACCAAATGGATTTCCTATTCCTACCTTTTTCGCTTGGCCAAATCTGGAATCAAAGTCTACGAATATCAACGGCGATTTCTTCATCGAAAAGTTTTTATCATTGATGATTGGATTTGCATCGGTTCCAGCAACCTCAATCACCGCAGCTTTCTTCACGACTTGGAGTTGGATGTGGTGCTCACCTGCCCGAAGGTCAAGGAGCAAGTGGTGAAGCAGACTTTGGATGATATGGCCAACTCCATGCCACTCAATCAAGATATTTGGTCCGCCTTTCCGTGGTGGAAAAGACTTCTGAGTCGATTTCTTTCCATTTTTTCCTATTGGTCCTGAAACCCTCTGGATATTGGTCAGGCGCATCAAAGAGACTTAAAGACATGAGTTTGATCTATGCTATTCTGAAATTCGTGGTTTTTCTCATTTCAGGGAGGAAATATGAAAACCTTCTGGTCGAGCCTGTCGTTGCTCATCATGTTAATTTTTTCTGCCATTTCACTTTCTTGTTCTGAGGTGAAATTCCAATCCAAAAAAGCCGCCGAGGCTTCCTGCGTAGGTGACGGATGTATCACTCCACATACCTACTCTTGGTTTGAAGATGGATTTGGAATGTGTTCTGTCCCTTGTGGGGGTGGAATCCAAACGCAATCCGTCACATGCCGTCGCGGCGATGGCGTAACCGTGGACGACAGCTTTTGTCAGGACGTCGGCGTGAAACCCAATTCCTCTCGAAGCTGTAACATTCAAGCCTGCTCCACCACCTATGCGTGGAACGTGGGAACTTGGGGGGTTTGTTCCAAATCTTGTGGCGGCGGAACTCAATCTCGCACCGTAGCCTGTCAAACCAGCTCAGGCGATACCGTTGCAGACTCTTATTGCACCTCTTCAAAACCTGCCGTCAATCAATCCTGTAACACTGATGCTTGCCCCACAGTTTACACATACGGCTGGCAGTTGGTTCCCAATCAATGTTCCAAAACCTGCGGTGGCGGAGTTGAGAAGTTTATCTGTAAACGAAATGACGACACCACGGTGGCAGACAGCCTATGTACCGATCCAAAACCTGTTGTGGCCTGTAACACTCAAGCTTGTCCCATCAATTACACCTACTCTTGGGAAGTGGGAACTTGGGGCGTTTGTTCCAAAACCTGTGGCGGCGGAACCCGCACGCGCAGTGTGATTTGTAAACGTAGCGATGGCCAAACTGTTGCGGATGTTTACTGTAATGGTCAGTCTCAACCCGCCTCTCAAGAAACTTGCAACACTCAAGTATGTCCTGAAACTGGAGTTCAAAAGACCACCACAAAAACCGTTCCTCTTCCTGCAGTGGACGTGATTCTGATTGTGGATGATTCCTCCAGTATGGGACCAGACAACACCAAGTTGGCCAATCGCATGGGTGGATTCTTAAGCGATCTGGATGCTTCGAATGTGGATTACCGCGTGTGTCTGACCACAACAGACATTGGCTACTACAACGGATCGCCTATCACTTGGGGATCTTACAGTGGAAGCAACTGGGTGTCTTACGGCGATCATATTATTCGCAAGAACACACCCAACAAATCCAAACTTTTTCAAGACACCATCAAATACATTGGTGCCGAGTGGAGTTCGGATGAGCAAGGGATCAAAGCCATGGGCTTGATAATCGACAATTACAGCGGATCCGGATGTTTGAGATCCAACTCAACGCTGGCGGTAATTTTGATTTCGGATGAAAACGAGCGCAGTGTGGGTGGAAACCAATCCTGGAGCACGGCTCAATACAAGCCTTTGACTGCGATGAACTATCCAGACAACTTGATTGCGAAAGTCTCTTCAACTTTCAATTCAGCCTCGTACACCAAACCCTTCATTTGGAACTCGATCATTGTGCGCCCTGGAGACACCCAGTGTGAATCCATTCAAGATTCACAGGGAACGCCCAGTTTCTTCGGGACTTTATACAATGAGTTGTCCAATAAGACCGGCGGACATGTGGGAAGCATTTGTTCCAGTGATTACAGCCAAAATCTTCAGTACATTAAAAACCGAGTGGTTCAAACCATGCCCTATGTGCAGTTGGATTGCGTACCCACCAGCATTTCTTCTGTGACTTTGAATCCTCTGTTTAGCACAACGGTTTCAGCAAACGGCAACAAAGTTCAGTTTGATCCGGCTCTTCCAGAAGGAACCACAGTAACGGTTCGGTACCGATGTCCAAACTAAGGACTGGGTCATAAAATTTAGAAGTTTTTCGGAGCCAGACACATGTCTGGCTCTTTTTTTGAAATTAACATCTCAAAAAGATTCATCCGATATATAATTGAAGAAAGATCTTTTTTAGAAATTAAAAACTGGGGAGAGCCATGAGCCCTTGGACAAAATCTTGCCATCGAATCACACTTTTTGGTCTGACACTTTTGCTGAGCTTTTTCAGTGCACAAAGTTTTGCAAAATCCAAAAGTCCGCACAAAAAAGATCGCTTGTTTCTGACCTATGAAGAAACATTGGAGCTGAATTTACAAGATCGAATTCAGTACTTTGAAAGCGCGTTAGATTACATTGCCGCTTATGAAAAGATTCAAGAAAAAATCTCTTGGGAGAATCCCTCGAAAAATGCTTGGTTGGAACGCATTGAAAGCTTCTTAGATCTTTTGCCGGAGGCGAACGCTCAATTGGGACGAACCTGTATTTGCGGAACCTATGCCGGCTTGTACTCAAGCCAAACAAAGAAGTGCGACATGCCCGGGGTTTCGACGGCCTGTGGAGCCGGAAAGTTTACCTGTAATCCTAAGGTATTCACTCTACGAGGTCAGCCCACTTGCATAACTGCTAAGGGGAAATGCTCCGAAAAATCAGAATCCTGTGTTGCCGAGTTTCGCAAAAGACGAGAAAGCCTGGGAATGACGCCAGACGAATTAAAGAAATGGGCCGAAGAAGCCAGCAAGGGACTTGGTCAGCTTGAGGCCACGGCACTTGCAAATGATTCTGTGGGTGCTCATTGTGCAAAAAGAAAAAAGGACAAAGATTGCCTCGCCCTCGCAAGCCTCAAAGAAGACATTCAAAAACAAGGCGTTAAGGTGGCAACTGCCCAAGAGCACCAACAACAATTAATTCAAGGACAAAAACGTCGTCAACAGGCCATGGAGCAAGACTATGGTGAAAAACCCAACAATTGGACTCCCAAAGGAACACTGCCGCCAACTCCAACTGCCAGGCCCGCAGATGCGCCCGCTCAACCCATCGATCCCGGATCCAACTGTGAAGGTCAAATGGCCACCAACTTAGGTGTACTTTCCTGCGTAGCCTGTGGATTGGCTGCAAATGATAGCGATGCACAGTCTCAAGGCGTCAGTGAATTTGTCGCTTTGATGGGAGTGGTTGCTCAAACCTACGACGGTGGCCCCTACTCTTCTTACACTGCAAGTGGCAGAGAATCTTTGCTAACCCACGTGATCGATCGCATATCGGCTTACGGATTTTGTACGGATCAGGAATACGGATCCGGCGCCTTAAATAGCATCAATTCTCAACGTTTGATTCGAAATATTATTGATGGAAAAGAAAAGACTCGAGAAAGCTTTTTGTTTTTTAAACTTGGAACTTCAGATTCTGCGGATGCTGCTTTCAGCTCTTTGGGAATAGGCCCTCAACAATTGAGAGGCATTCGATCTGCTCAATTTGAGTCTCCAGAGAATTCCGGTCGGTTTCCAGCCAGTGAGAACGTGGCCATGGAAAGAAATATGGGAGACCGCCAACCAGCAAGTCTATTTGGGTGGTTCCGCCGTAACCCACGAACACAGGCCCCTTCCCAAGCTTACGCTGTTGAACTGTTTAATGGTCGAGGTGATAGACAAACAGTCAACCGAACTCGTCGCAATAGTCCTTCTGGATTCAATTCCTCTCGGCGAAACCCCGCTCAACAACGTTGGGAATTTCAGAGTCAAGCTCAAGGGCACGCAACTGCATTCCCTCAGTCGGCCTTCAGCTCTTGCACCGCCGGCCTTCAACGAAGGGGCGGCGCCAAAGAGAGCTTTAACATTTGCACTCCCTCCAACCGAGGCTTTCAGTTGAATTTGAAAAACTACAAGGCCAACGAAAAACTTCGCGATGCACTCTACACCCGCTGCGGAATGAAAGCCCCTCAAAGACAACGTCCAGCATTTTGTCCCAGCGCTTGTATCAATAGCTATGCTTACGGTTCAGGAGCCAGCTGGCTTCGAAACTGTGATTCCGAAGGACCCGGCGGCAATGGTCCGGGAAGTGGCGGAAAAGGCGGAGAGTCTGAAAGTGGCCGTGGTGGAGGAAAAGGGGCTGAATCAAGTGGCGGTCGTGGTGGCAACGACGGCGGAAAAGGCGGAGAGTCCTCAGGAACCCGCTAGGAGTCCACCTCAAGTTCTCTCGGTCTCAAAACAAATATAAATCCCTTGCACTTGGGCTCAAATCATCCGATTTTGGGCCCTCTATGATTAAATATTTTACCGGCTCTATCTTCGTCACCATCATTGGATTGATCGCCAGCACCTTTGTGGGATTTTATTATGGCGGCACTTTTCAAGCCGCACTCAATGCTCTTTTTTTAGCGGCCATCTTAAGTGTTTTGGAAGTTTCTCTTTCCTTCGACAACGCCGTCGTCAATGCCACCGTCTTGAAAAAAATGACGCCCCAGTGGCAACGTCGTTTTATCACCTGGGGAATTCTGATCGCTGTTTTTGGCATGCGCCTGGTATTTCCCCTTGCTGTGGTCAGCATCATTGCCCAAATTAATCCTTGGGAAGCTTTGGTTTTAGCTGCCACAAATCCAGCCCGTTACGAAGAAATCATGTTGTCCTCTCATGTGGCCTTGGCAGGGTTTGGCGGGGCCTTTTTGCTGATGGTGGGACTCAGTTATTTTTTCGATCATGAAAAAGAAGTTCACTGGGTTTCCTTTATCGAGGCGCCTTTGGCGCAGCTTGGAAAAGTGGAAACCGCAGAGATCGCAATCTCTTTGCTCACGTTCTATGGCCTGTCTCGATTGCTTCAGGCCCCAGAGGATCAAGTTACTTTTTTGGTGGCAGGAATGTTTGGACTCGTGACTTATATCTTGGTCGATGGAATCAGTGCATTTCTGCAATTGCCTTCTGGAGAAAGTGCGGTGGACGTTCAAAAGGCCAGTGTGGCCATGTTCATCTATTTGGAGATCCTGGATGCTTCCTTCAGTTTTGATGGCGTTGTGGGAGCCTTCGCTTTAACCAACAATTTGTTTATCATAGGAATTGGCCTTGGCATTGGTGCGATGTTTGTGCGGAGTTTGACTATCTTGCTGGTGGAAAAAGACACCCTCTCTCACTTTAGGTACTTGGAACACGGTGCTTTCTACGCCATTGGGGCACTTGCTGTATTGATGCTGCTTGGGGCTTTTGTGCATATTCCTGAAGCGGTCACCGGGCTGATTGGTGCTTTGTTTATCGGTCTGTCCATCGTTTCCTCCATTCGTTATCAACGCAAACACGGAGCTTAAAATGGATCCCTTTGTTAAAAATATTTTGGATGGCGTTTACCCCACTCCAATGACGCCAAATTCCCTGACGGACGAAGAAAAGATTCAAAAAATCACGGAATCTTTCAAAGACATCATGGAAACCTTGGGCTTAGATTTAACCAACGACAGCTTGCAAGACACTCCTCGCCGAGTGGCCAAAATGTACGTGCAGGAAATCTTCTCTGGCTTGAATCCTGAAAATTTCCCTCGCATCACCAGCATCAACAATGAACTGCGCTACAACGAGATGGTCACTGTGAAAGACATCTCCATCATCTCTGTGTGCGAACACCACTTTGTGACCATCGATGGAAAAGCCACCATCTCATACATTCCAAAAGACAAGGTGATTGGCCTTTCAAAGATCAACCGCGTAGCGAAGTTTTTTTCCAGACGTCCTCAGGTTCAAGAACGTTTGACCAAACAAATTGCCGACGGATTGAGCGCCATTCTCGAAACTCAAGATGTGGCCGTTCATATCGCTGCCAAACACTACTGCGTGGTTCAAAGAGGCATTGAGGATGTGGGCTCCAGCACTGTGACCACCGATCTTCGAGGAGCTTTTAGAGAAGATTCAAAAACTCGCTCTGAGTTTTTACACATGTGTGGCCGACCATGAGTTTTTTTGTCCATTTGGCCAAAGAGAATTTTAAGTTTTCCTGCAGTCACTTTACGGTTCTTTCGGAGAATCATGCAGAACGGCTTCATGGTCACAACTATGAAATGCGAGTAACTCTGAAAGTGTCTGAATTGAATCCTGATTTGGGCATGGCCTTTGACTTCAATGAAATCAAACCGGTGATTAAAAATCTTTGCGATGTTTTGGATGAAAAGATTTTGCTTCCTCAAAATTCGCCCTATGTGGACGTGGGTCAAACGGACAGACAAATTGAAGTTCAGTTTAAAGACAAGCACTATTCATTTCCCGAAGAAGATTGCATGATTTTGGACATTGCCAATGTGACCAGCGAAGAATTGGCCCGCTGGACAGCCGAGGAGCTGGGCAAAACTTTGGAGCAAGATTCTCGGGTCGAGAAGCTCAAGGTGACCATTCAAGAGACTCGCGGCCAAAGTGTCAGTTTTGTCTTGAATCTATGAACTTTCCCAAAGCCTACTTCCGAGTGCATGAAGAGGCCCGGTTGTTGGATTTCCTCAAACAAAATTTTCCAACCGATCTTGCGGAAAGAAGTTTTTCACCGAAGACTCCCTTGGAATTGGTTCCTTTCGGTGCTGTCTACGTAGATGGACAGCGAATCTTAGAAGATATTAAAGTTTCGCCAAACTCCTTGATCAAAGTTCATTTGGTTCCAAAGCGCTATCCATTGAACCAGTGCTCTTTTAAACCTGAGATTGTTTTTGAAAATGAAGATTTCGTGGTGGCAGACAAACCCAGTCCCTTTCCCATTCACCCGACCGCGGATAATTTTGCTGAAAATTTACTGAAGTTCCTAGAGAAGGAAAGGAAGTCAAAACTCTATATCACCTCACGATTGGATGCGGGTACAGAAGGTTTGGCCGTTTTTGCTAAGAACAAGGAATCTCAAACGGCTTTGAATCAAATGATGAGCTTTAAGAAGGCCACTGTCGAAGATCATATCTCCGTGAAAAAGATCTATCGCGTATTCTCTTATGCGAAGCCTCCGTTAGGACGAATCGTTCACTTTCAAACTTCTTCTTCCTCGCGAAAAATTTTTTCAGGGGCTCGTATCTCCGATCAAGACAAGATTTGTATTCTGGAAGTTTTGAAAACTCATAAAATGGGGCCCTTTTATCTCTCTGAAGTGCAGTTGATTACGGGACGCACTCACCAAATTCGTGGACAATTTGCTCAAATCGGATGCGCCATTGTAGGCGACACTCTTTATGGAGATCCTTCCGAAGATCGACTGGGTTTTGGACTAGAATGTTCTCGACTTCAGTGGACTTGGAAGGGCCAAGACCTTGAAATCTCACGCTCGGCCCACAGAATGGAAGAATGGCAAAATCGTTGGCTGTCTTCTTTTTCTTCTTCGCTATAGCACCTTTTGCTTTGGCGAAGACCAATCGTCTGCGATCCACCAATCTCCATGTGAAAACTGGGATTCGGCCTTTAGGCGCAGAATTCAACCTAACGGACAGAAACGAGAGCAATCCTATTCACTTTAAACCCAACTTAAACAATCAATTTTTTGTCAGCGCCACTTTGGAAGGACTCATTGGAGTTTCTTGGGGATTTAAGACTCCCAACAATGAAGGGGATCAACTCAAAAGAGGTGAAACCACCTATAGTGACTGGAGATTTACTTTTCCTTTTGAGCAGTTTCGAATTGATGCCTATTGGGTTCAATACAAAGGCTTTTATATTGAAAACTCGGCGGATGTGGATCCGAGCTGGGACTCCACCGGACCCTATGTCCACGATAGCAATTTGCAAAATCGATCCGCAGGGATCAGATTCACCTGGGTTCACGATCCAAAAAGTTTTTCTCTGGTTTCGGCCATTGATCAAACGGATCTGCAAAAGAGCAGCGGGGGAAGTTGGCTTTACGGCATGTCTGTGGTCGAAGACTTTTATACCAGTGAAAGTGAAATCATTCCGTCCGCAGTACAAAGTCGTTACGGAGAGGATGCCACACTCAAATCGGGAAAGTTTCAAAGCCTGATTGTTCATGGCGGATACGGTTACACTTTGGTGCCCTTTGATCATTGGAGCATTACCTTGGCCGCACAGCTTGGGCTCGGACCGCAAAATGTTGCCATTGTGGGAACGGGCTTTAACGAGACTCAATCCCGAACCGCACGTCTGGTCGATGCCTTTGCCAATGTAGGCTATAATGGTCCGACGTTTTTCTCGGGTGCACAGTTTCAATCCAATCAAGTGGTGAGCGAAAGCCGCTCGTTGAAACTATCCAATGGCCTCTTCGAAATCGCCTTCTACCTGGGCGCCCACCTCTAACCATATAGGTGCCAGGTACCAAAATCATGAGGAGGCGGAAGCGTAAGAGCGAAGGCCGGAAAGCCAGGCCCAGCGAGCCAATCCTAGAAACAAAAGACAGATCAATGGGCTCAAGTAGAGCATGGCACTGGTTTCAAACAACAGTTGCGATGCCGGAACACTGGCGATCAATCCGACGGGCAATACAAAAGTTACCGTCAATCGAAGCCAGCGAGGATAAATCTCCCGCGGCCGCATTCCCAATCTGTAAAACTGAAACCACATATAAGTGAGACTGTTCGCATCGTGAAGTTTTAAGGTCAGAGCCACAAAAAACATCCGACAGCTGTAGGTGATGGCCAATCCACAACCCAATAGAAAAAAGTACTTCGCAAACTGAAAGAAACTGGGAAGGGTTTCTAAATTGGAAATCGCCCAAACCAAGTAACCCACAACCAAAACCAAATTTGAAAGATAAACGGGGCTGGCTTTTCGAACCGTCGCCATGAACTGCGCATCTATAGGTTTCGTCAAAAGAAGATCTAAATCTCCCCGTTTGACCATTTGAAAAAATACATCAAAATTTTCATTGAATAGCATCATCCAAATGCAATCCGATAAAAACAATGAGCCCATAAATACTCGAACATGTTCTATCTCCCAACCTGCTATGGAATGCGTGTGAGAGTACAAAACCTCAAACACCACCAGCTGAGTGGAATACCAAATGATCTCCACAATAAATCGAGAGACAAAATTTAGTCGATATTCCAAATTTTCCATCCAACTCATACGAAAAAATGCGCGCCAAATTCGAAGGTGCTTTATGAAGTAAGATAATTTCAAATCAGGCCCCCGTTCCCACATAACGAGTGATTCCCGCTCTCCATATGCCCACAGCCGCAACTCCAACAATAGAAAGACTTACGACCAACGAGAGAAGTGCTTCAAAAAACTCTTCATAACCAAAGCGACCGGTCAAAAAACCCACCGGAACATAAACTCCGCTGGCGAAAGGACTCCACATCATCCATTTTCCATAAGGTTCTGGAACCAAATCCAATGGAAAGACTTCACCAGCCAAGACCCAAAGAGCCACATTCTTCGCAATCGTCAAAGAGTGGGCCCGAGTCATAAAAAATCCAAAACAAGAAAAGAAAAACGACAGAGTGTGCGCAAACAAGACGTAGATTAAAATCAAAACAAAGACGACCGGCAACCGCTCATAATGAAGAGGCAAATCTAAAAGATAAGTGGCGATCAAAGGAACACCCAAAGTTCCTAAAATCACCGAAAACTTGTAACCAAAAAACTGACTCAGATAAAAAGAATAAAATGAAAACGGACGAAGTAAAATCGCATTGAGCTTTCCGGTTTCAATGTCCTCCATCATCCGCATTTCATATTCCCAATTGACCGTAATGCGCGCGACGAATGTGGCCCACAAGGCGTAAGCCAAATAGGAATTGAGCCCAAAACCATTCAAAGATTGAAATCCACCTTGAACCCATATTCCGTACCACAAGGCCATCTCAACCAGAGTCGTGATCATTGGCTGCATATAGGCATCGATAAAAAAATTAAATCGATATTCCAGGTGACTCAAAATCGCCAATTTAGCGGCGGCTTTGCTCTTCTTCCAAAAACTCACGAATGACCCCTTCAAAATCCAAATCCTCTTCCCCTTGCGCCCGCTGAGCCGCCCGACTTTGAACAAAGTCATCCACCTCTCCATCAAAAACAATGGAGCCCTGACTCATCAGCAACAGGCGGTCCGCCAGTTCAAAAATGTCATCCATATAATGAGAAGTTAAAATGATGGTCGGTTGAGACTCTTTCACATACTCGTCTAAAAAATCCCGAATGGTCTCTTGAGCGACCACATCCAACCCAATGGTGGGTTCATCCAAAAACAAAAGTTGTGGCTCATGAAGAAGACTTCCAATGATTTCCATCTTCATCCGCTCTCCCAAGCTGAGGCGACGCAGTTGGATGTCCAGCTGATCTTCGCATCGAAGTCGCTTTGCCAGCGCAATCCATCGCTCTTTGGCCTTTACGGGATCCAACTCGTAAATCTCCGCCAAAAGAGAAAAAGAATCCGCACTGGGAAGGTCCCACCAAAGCTGAGATTTCTGCCCCAACAACAAACTGATTTTGGTTAAAAACTCCGGCTTTCGTTGCCAGGGCACATGTCCCAGCACTTCCGCAGTTCCCGATGTGGGATGAATCAAGCCTGAAAGAAGTTTTAAAAGAGTGGTTTTTCCTGCGCCATTGGCTCCAACCAGTCCGATGATTTGCCCCCTGCCGATGGACAGATTGCAGGGCCTCAGCGCATGGCGCGTCAAGTAGTCCCGGTTCCAAAATCCTTTGATGGAATTCAGAATTCCGGATGGTTTTTTGTAAGTTTTGTAATCTCGGCACAAGCTGTGCGTTTGAATGACCGCGCCTTCCATCATCCGCTTCTCTCACAGCTTGACCGGTTCGGACAAGTTGGAATAGCGTCGTTTTTCCCTAACCCCCCAAAACAGGAGCAATCCCCTATGAAAAGACTATTAAGTGCAGCAAGCGTGCTGGCACTGGCATTCACAATGACTGCTGCAAAAGCCGCAGATGAATCTTTCACCATGAAAGAACAGGCCAAAATGGCCGGCGAAAAAGTGATGGGTTGGACAAAGTCCGCAAACCTAGGCGCTAACATTTCCTTCTCGTCCAGCAAAGATGTTGTTGGTCAAACAGATGGAACCAGTGAAACTTACGGCGCAAATCTAAAATCCACATTTAACTACAACACAGAACTTTCTGAGTGGAAAAACACAGTTTCATTGATTGAAACCACGACAAAAACTCCTGCGGTTCCTCGATTTGTTAAATCCAGTGATGAATTGAGTCTTGAGTCCTTATACCTCCGCTCTCTTGAAAGCTACCCTGCTGTGGGTCCGTATGGCCGCTTAAATGCGAGCACTTCCATCTTTAAAGGGGAAGACATTCAAGGCTCAGACAAATCTTATGTGATTCAAGATGAAAACGGAAACGTGACCAGCGGGCCATTCAATGCCAGCACCGTGCGATTGACAGACGGATTCAAGCCTTTGACCACCAAGGAATCTGTTGGTTTTTTCTGGAAAGCCAAAGAAGAAGAAAACGTGAAAATTTTGGTTCGATTGGGTTTTGGAGCCGTCCAAGTCCAAGCTGCAGATCAATATGCGGTAAATGGAAAAGATGCGAGTGGAAACATCATCGTTCAAAAACTTGAAAACGTAAACCAAGCGGGTCTTGAATCTGGCTTTTCAATCAAAGGAAAGTTTGACGAAAAAACTTCCTATGAAGCCGGCCTTGAAACCTTGACTCCGTTTATCAACAACAAAAAGTCTGGAGACAACAGAGACGCATTCCGCCTTACCAACGTGGAAGGATTTGCAAAGCTCTCAAGTAACATCACTTCTTGGGCTTCGTTTGGCTACGACTACAAAATGAAACTTCAACCTCAGTTGGTGGATCGTGTGCAGAACATTCACATGATCGTGATCAACGCGAACTACAACCTTTTTTAAGAGGAATAAAACATGTCTATGATGGAAGAATTTAAAAAATTCGCAGTCAAAGGAAACGTTGTTGATTTGGCCGTCGGTGTGATCATCGGTGCGGCCTTCGGTAAAATCGTAACCGCATTGGTCAATCAAATCATCATGCCCCCCATTGGGCTTTTGATCGGAAACGTAAATTTCAGCAACTTGAAGGTCGTGCTGAAGCCCGCCATGGGTGAAGCCGCAGAAGTGGCCATTGGCTATGGCGCCTTCATTCAAGAAGTGGTGAATTTCTTGATTGTGGCTTGGGCCGTCTTTTTTATGGTAAGAGCCATGAATCGGCTCAACAAAAAGAATGAGGAAGCCCCGGCTCCAGCGGCTCCCCCGGCGCCTCCAGAGGACATTGTCCTCCTTCGAGAAATCCGCGACGCTCTAAAAAAGTAGTCTGATCGCACATCTCTTGAATTTCTAAAATTTATTGGCGAAGATACTCCCTTCACACAGGGAGTGTCTTCATGAAAAAAATTGACGTTAAGAATCCAGTGGTTGAGCTTGATGGCGATGAAATGACGCGCATCATTTGGGCCTTTATTAAAGAGAAGCTCATCCTTCCATATCTAAATCTCGACATTAAATATTTTGATTTGGGCATGGAGTCTCGGGATAAAACCGACGACCAAATCACCATCGATTCCGCAAATGCCATTCGCGAGCATGGAGTTGGAATCAAATGTGCCACCATTACTCCCGACGAAGCCCGTGTGGAAGAATTTAAACTCAAAAAAATGTGGCGTTCTCCAAACGGAACCATTCGTAACATTTTGGATGGAACTGTGTTTCGCGAACCCATCTTGTGTAAAAATATTCCTCGCCTTGTGACTTCCTGGGACAAACCCATTTGCATTGGACGTCATGCCTTTGGCGATCAATACAAGGCCACAGACTTTTTGACCAAAGGTAAGGGAAAGCTGACCGTAACTTTCACTCCAGAAAGTGGAGAGCCTCAATCTTTTGAAGTTTATGATTTCAAAGGAGATGGAGTGGCTTTGGCCATGTACAACACCGATGAATCCATCCGTGGTTTTGCGCGAAGCTGTATGAATGTGGCTTTGATGAAAAAGTGGCCTCTTTATATGTCCACAAAAAATACCATTCTTAAAAAGTATGACGGCCGCTTCAAAGACCTATTCCAGGAAGTTTTTGACAGTGAATACGCGGATAAATTTAAAGAGGCCGGAATCACTTACGAACACCGTTTGATTGACGATATGGTTGCAGCGGCCATGAAGTGGAATGGTGGCTTCGTTTGGGCTTGTAAGAACTATGACGGTGATGTTCAAAGTGACTCTGTCGCTCAAGGCTTTGGTTCTCTTGGAATGATGACTTCGACCTTATTGACTCCTGATGGAAAGGTGATGGAGGCAGAAGCCGCTCATGGCACCGTGACTCGCCATTACCGTCAGCATCAAAAAGGAAATAAAACTTCCACCAATCCGATTGCTTCTATTTTTGCATGGACCCGTGGTTTGGCATTTCGTGGAAAGTTGGATGACAACCAAGAACTCATCAAATTTTGCGAAACCCTTGAAAAGGTGTGTATCTCTGTGATTGAAAGTGGCCGAATGACTAAGGATTTGGCCCTTCTTGTAAATCCAAAAGCCAAAGACGGTGACTACCTTTACACCGAAGAATTTTTGGAAGAGATCAACAAAGACCTAAAAGCCGCCCTTTCATAGGGCTCCCGCCAAAAGGTACCTGCTTCCTTTTCCGATATGCGGTGCATATCGGAAAAGGAAGCAGGTACCTTTTGGCGGATAGAAATAAAAAAAGACCCGACTAAATAATACGGGTCTTTTTTTATTCTGAAATCCAGTTGAACTTCGTCGGTTTCCTAGGAAGCCATTGCTCGAAGCATCCAAGCTGTTTTTTCATGGAGCTGAATTCTTTGAGTCAACAAATCAGCAGTGGCTTCGTCGTTTCCTTTTTCTGCCGCAGGGAAAACAGTTCGAGCCGTCTTCGCAACAGCCTCATGGTCTTTCAACAAAGCTTTGATCATTTCCTCCGCAGAGGTTCCACCTTTTTCCGCTTCTGGAATCACGGTCAATTCTTTGAATTCAATGTAAGATCCCGGAGCTCTTTCGCCCAAAGAACGGATGCGTTCTGCAATCACATCCACCGCCGTTTGAAGTTCGGTGTACTGCTGTTCAAACATCAAGTGCAATGTGTTGAACATGGGGCCCGTCACATTCCAATGAAAATTGTGAGTTTTCAAATAGAGAGTATAGGTGTCAGCCAAAACCTTGGAAAGCCCGCGGGCAATTTCCACTCTTTGTTCTTCGGGAATTCCAATATCCACTTTCATTTTTCTCTCCTTATGGTTGGTGCAAAAAGGTACCTGCTTCCTTTTCCGATATGC
>DKGG01000034.1:0-1178 GCA_002453155.1 Bdellovibrionaceae bacterium UBA6776 | reverse complement strand
GCATATCGGAAAAGGAAGCAGGTACCTTTTTGCCACAAAATTGCGGAAGGTTCAACGCAGCCAATGGCTGATTCCTGCTACCGTAGCACACAGAAAGCTTCCCCAAGCCATGTCCACCAGAGCCAAGGGAAGAGGCCAAGATTTCAATGTGGCCATATTTGTTAAATCATAAACTCCATAAACGATCAGTCCTAGAAGGGCCCCTCTGAGAATCACTGAAACAAGCTCACCACCGTCTACAAGGGCAAACCTCGAAATTCCAAAAGACAACAAAAGATAAACTCCAAGTGCTGGAAGCCACTGGGGCTGAAGTTTACCCTCCACAAAGCGGCCAATAGGCTCCAGATTGCGAACATAGAACGAAGTCATCAACAATCCGAGCCACAGGAAATCCAACAGAAGGATGGATGCAAAAGAAATCAAAAATGGCTTCACGGACCACTCTCCTTTTTAATCAGTTCAGATCAAATAGAAGATAGTGAGAGTTTCCTTCCAAATAAAGCTCTTGATCTTCTTGGCTGTAATAGGCCAACGCATCTCCAGCTTTCAAGTGATCCTCAAAGACATTCAGGTCGCCTTCGACGACTTGAATCCAATAGTAGCGCCCCTTCTTCATGGTAAATTTGGCCTTCTCCGTCTGCTTACAGGCATAAACCAAAGCATCCTGCTCCATATGAACGGCACCCTCCACACCTTTTTCCGGAGTGGCGATCAACTTAAACCCAGGAGAGGACCAATCGATTTTCTTTTGATCATAAGAAGGCTGCACATCTTTTTTGTTGGGCAGAATCCAAATTTGAAGCAACTGACACTCTTCATCCTTGTTCTCATTGAATTCAGAATGGTAAATGCCCGAACCCGCAGACATCTTTTGGATCTCTCCGGGAAGAATCACCGCAGAATTTCCTTCGGAGTCCTTGTGCCTCAAAGCACCTTTTGTCACGTAAGTGAGAATTTCCATGTCTTTATGGCCGTGAGTGGGAAAACCCGCGCCGCCGGATATGGTGTCTTGGTTGATTACCCGCAAATCACGAAAGCCCATAAATTGTGGATCGTAGTAATCCGCAAAGGAAAAGCTGTGGAATGACTTGAGCCAACCATGAGCAGCCTGTCCCCGCTCTTCAGAACGTCGAATGTGTTTCATTATTTTGTCCTCGCTAAAAGGTACCTGCTTCCTT
>DKGG01000025.1:78703-132600 GCA_002453155.1 Bdellovibrionaceae bacterium UBA6776 | reverse complement strand
TCAACCGCAAAAGTTTCCTCAAAAGCAAAACTAAGGCGTAAAATTAGAAAATAAAAATCCATGGTAATGTTCTTTCAAAGAAAAGAGGACTTATGAAAATTCACAATGAGTTGCTTGAACTTCGCCAAAAAGAAAAACGAATCACTTCTGAAATCTTAAACAAGTTGCAACAAATAGAAGATGGTCGCGGTTATTTGGATATGGGATACAGCTCTCTTTTTGACTACTTGGTCAGGGGCCTCAACTATTCTGAAGCCACCGCTTATCAACGCCAAGCCTGTGTTCGTCTTGCGAAAGAGGTTCCAGAGATCAAACAGAAGATAGATCAAGGAAGTTTGACACTTTCTGCAGTGACCACAGCATTTAAGCATCTTCGAAAGAGGCCGGTCGCAGAAAAAAGAAAGATTTTAAAGTCTTTGGAAAACAAATCTTCCAGAGAAGTAAAAGCTATGTTTTTGGATCCTACACCGACAATAAAGATCAAAAAAAACAGAATATGTGGATAAAGTGCATTTGAGGTTGGAGTTGACCCATGAACAGAATGAAAAATTGGAAAAGTTGAAGGCGCTAAAATCCCACACCCACAATGTGGAAAGCTTGTTAATGCAGTTGATTGAGAAAGAACTCAAATCTTATGAAAATGCTCAGAGGAAATCTTCAAAATCCAATAAGAACACAGAGTTTGGAGCAGCAAGATCGAAAAATCCTCGTCAAATTTCCAAGCGCCTACGAAATCATGTGTTAAATACTGCAAACTATAAATGCCAATATCCAGGCTGCGAATCTCGACATTTCCTACAAATCGATCACATTCATCCCGTTCGTCGAGGCGGCGACCAGCGAAGAAGTAACCTTCAAGTCCTCTGCGCCAACCACAACCGCCACAAAGGCTGACCTTGATGTGTATAAGTTCCAATTTCCCAAATCCAAATTTTATAGAAAAGGACCTCCAGCAAGCAGGAGGCGTTTTGCCCGTAGGGCAAATGCTGGAAGAACTCACGGAAGAGTGTGTCCGCCTCTATGAAATATGGATTTGGAAAATAAAAACTTATACAATGGAACGGACCTTCACAAAGGATAGTGGTTCCTCGGTAAAGTAATTTTTCAGGTTCAATGATCTGCTTGAGTAAATCTCAAGAAAACAGGAAGTGATTTTTCTGAAAGAAAAATTCTTGTGAGCCCATGGAGGGGCGCGTTTACTTGAGGAGATCACAGAACCTGAAAAAAGTGCTGGAAGAACTCACGGATGAGTGTGTCCAGTTCTATGAAATTTAGAATTTGGAAATAAGATTCCATACACAGAAGCAAAGCTCAACGGAACCGCACGCAGTCTGATTGTAAAAAGATGGGGACACTGGCTGTGCCCCCATCTTTCAACTGCGCCACTAGAAAATTATAAACCTTAGGTCAGATGGCTTTTGAGCATCCAACTGTTCTTCTGATGGGCTTTCAATGTGGCCACCAAAAAGTCATCGGTTCCGGAGTCCACATTTCCAGAGTCCAAAGTGTCTTGAATTTGTCTTTGAATCTCCATGTGTCCCGCAAGCAAATCATTGATCATTTTATCCGCACTGAGAAATTTTCCTGGAGTTTCGATAATTGTATTGTCTGAACGCATTTCTCGCAAAGTGCTCACTGGCGATTCGTCCAAAATTCGAATTCTCTCTGCCATGGTGTCCATCAACTCCAACAGCTCTCTGTACTGAGCTTCAAAGAACTCGTGCAAAGAATGGAACCTTGGACCTGTCACATTCCAATGGTAGTTCAAGGTTTTCGTAAACAACGTAAACTCATTGGCTAAAATGTGGTTCAATCGATCCACCAAAGCTTGGTTGGAATCAGACTTCTTATCCTTTACCAAATTTTCGTGAAGCGCTTGATCCATGGTCATTCTCACAGAATCCTTATCCTTTTGTTTTAAACTTCGCTTCTGTTCTGCATCTCTGATCTCTCTCATAAATTTCCTTTCCGCATTTCTTGTGCTTGTTGCTCGCCGCTCAAACTATTTGCTGAATCACTTCGAGTGAGGCGATGTGTCTTTCTTGGAGAGGGATAAAGTCCTCTCTCAACTTTTTCTTTATTCTCTCAGGAACATCATCCCGCTTTAAAATGGCATTGTATTCCGCCAATCCATGGGACTCGCCGCTCTTTAAAGCTTGAAGAGCTGAAGATTCGCCAAACAATTTGGCGGTTCCCACAATGGTAAACACCACTTGACCCCAAGGGCCGGAATCTTCATCGGGTGAATATCCTCTTGCAAGAATTTCGTCTCTCCAAAACTTTGCCACGCGATCGTGTTCACTTCGAAAATCTCTCAATCGTTTTGCAACGGGGTCGGATCGAAACTTTTCCATCACTTGATCGTAAGCCTCAACTGCAGAGATTTCTCCCCTCAACAATCGACCCACATCGGACAACCAAATTGGCGATCCTTCCGCTATAACAACTCCCGTATCAAGTCCTGGATTTCCGGCTCCCGCAATTTCCCACTGACTCATGACAAACCTCCTCTGTTATCTGAGGTGGAAATTTCCTTTTGAGACATCATGAGTCTTTCGTCCAGTTGGACGTTCCATTAAACTCAAACTCAGTGTCATCCCAAAAGCCACCACAAATAAGCTCAATAGAGTGATCGCTTTGAGTGTGCCCGCATCGTAAAAACTCGCATACGCGACATAAGCCAAGGCCATCACTCCGACGATAAATGTGAGTATCCATTTGACCATCTTTTCCTCCTTTGGCTGGACTCTAGAATATTGAAAAACCACAGAAGTATCCTCGAAGAACTGTTTATCTAGTGTAAAAAAAAATTCACATAATATCTGTGAGCTTTTTTTCACAAAGATCCCACAATCCAAAAATGTTTTTCAAAGCGATTTCGATAAAATCTAGGGAAAGAGTGAGGGCAAAAAGCCCTTCAAACAAGGAGGAATTATGTCTTACCAATCTATCTACAACAGCAGAAATCCTGCGCTGGATGATTTTGAAAATTTTGAAATCGAAAGCATCGATGATCTCATGTTCGAGTACGACAAAGAACGGGATCTCGAAACAGAATTAGGTCCTTACATGGATCTTTGGGAACACTAAGAATAAAGGTTTTAAAGAATGAATGAAATTTCAAATGTATTCGGTCAGTCGACGGAATTGATTGGGGATCGTCTTGCAACCTGGGCAACAGTCTTGGTAAGCAACATCCCCAATCTGATTGTTGCCGTCGCAGTTTTATTTGTATTTGCTTACATCGGCAAACTCAGTGCTCGCATTGTGAAATCCCGCATGGGAAAATCAAAGTTTAACAATGACATTATGATTCAGCTGGCTGCCAAGTCTCTTCAGATTGCAGTGCTGTTTGTGGGCACCTTCTTTGCCCTGTCTATTGTAAATTTGGACAAAACGGTCGTCTCGCTCTTGGCGGGGTTAGGGGTGGCAGGTATTGCCCTTGGCTTTGCATTTCAAGACATTGCTTCAAACTTTATGTCTGGACTTTTGCTCGCCATTCGAAGTCCCTTTAAAACGGGGGATGTGATTGAAGTGGCTTCTGTCACCGGAACAGTGAGGTCCTTGCGACTCCGCGATACGGAAGTGGAAAACTTCTCAGGCCAGACCATTTACATTCCGAACAAAGATGTTATGGGTGGCAACCTCACCAATTACTCCATGGATCGCGGTCGCAAAATGGAAATTCCCGTGGGAATTTCCTATGAAGCTTCTATTGATGAAGCTCAAAAGGTCATCCTCGAAGAAATTAAAAAAATGGATGGAATTTTAAAAGATCCTGAGCCCACATGTCATTGTGACGAACTGGGGGGATCCTCGGTGAATTTGATATTGAGAGTATGGATTCATTATCCCGGCACAGATGTGCTGCAGACAAAAAGTGAACTGCTCAAAGCTTGCAAACGGGCTCTTGATCGCGCTGAAATTGGAATTCCATTTCCTATGCGCACTCTCGAGTTTGCAAACTTAGATCAAATTAAACCTCATTTAGCTTCGTGGGAACAAAGCGATAACCACGTCCATGAACAGACTCAATAAGCTCAGAATGAGAACCTAACTTTTTACGCAACTTACTGACATGGGTGTCCACGGACCGAGAATAAACGTGGACATCCTCTCCCCACACTTCGTTTAAAATTTCATCACGAAGCACGACCTCTTCAGGACGTTGAGCGAAAAGCATCATCAATTTAAATTCAATCGAGGTTAGATCCGCAACTTCCTGACCTTTTTGAGTGTAAAGTAGAACCTGTTGTTTCGATTTCAAAAGCTCTAACTCTTTCCATCTTAAAGAATCCCCTTCCACCTTGAGCTGAGAAACCGTTCGCAAGCGAGCTTCCACACGGGCTTTTAGCTCTAAGGGTGAAAACGGCTTCGTGATGTAGTCATCGCCACCGGCAGAAAATCCCATCAGCTTTTCGGAAATTTCGTCATGTGCTGTGAGAAACAAAATGGGAGTGCGCTTTCCTTTGGGGGTGGCCGTCACCTCTTGGCAAAAATCAAAACCGCTTCCATCAGGAAGTCCCACATCGAGCAAAATCAGCTCGAACTCTTTTCCGGACAATTCTTTGCGGGCGGTCTCTACCGTAGGCGCCCAAACCAATCTTCCGACAGAATCCAATGCGCCTCGAACCAAGTGAAAAATTTCCTGACTGTCCTCGACAAGCAATATTTGCTTCATATACCATCCTTAAAAAGATTTAGTTTAGGAGCCCCTATGAACCGCCACATCGAAGTGAACTGGTCTGAAGAAACTCCGGACCCCACTCTAGTCGACTTTCTCGAGCGTTTTCAAGAAAATCGCAAAAAAGAGCTGAGCGATTATAAAACACATTTAGAAAACCAAGACTTTCAATCCCTCCAAAAGTTGGGTCACAACTGGAAGGGCTTCAGCCGCCCCTACGGTTATGTGGCCCTTGAAAAAATGGGAAAGACCTTAGAGCAGTTCGCCAAAAATTCTGACCTCCAGGGATGCCAAGAAATTTTTGAAGAATTTCTACTCTACATCAACGAAAAGGAGTTGAGATTGGCTCAGGAGAGTTCTCAAGGCCCTTTCGTTGACTGAAATTCAAGCAGGATTTTGCCCCCCGTGCCATTTCTTAACGAAATGTGGAAATTTTTAAACATTTGCTCTTCGGATACGAAAATCTGAACCTTCGCGTTAATATGGTTCTGTGAGTTCGCAATTTCTTAAGACGATTTTTTTAATGATCTTAAGCATTGGATTTCTGGGAGGATCGCTATTCACCTATAGCTACTATCCCAGAGAGGCACAGGTGTGGGCCTCTCTCGGGCTGCTGGGTGTATTGTCTTTGCTCTTCTCTTTGCTATTAACTTTAAAGATATTTTCGATCGCCAAAGGTGATCGGCTGGAGGAGGCAAGTGAGCATGAATTGGGACCGACGAAGCATAGATTCTGAGAGCACGAATGCCTCGATCTAAACTTCCTCTTCTTCCAGAAAAAGAAAGATTCAGTTCCTTTGCCCACATCTTTCTCTTTGCTTTGATCATCAGCGCTTTGAGCGTTTCCACTTACATTGGAACCGCCGGTCTTGTACAGCGAGACATGGAAGCGCGTTTGGATTTGGAGGCCTCTAACATTCGCCGGGCCTTCGTGGACCGCATTCAAGGCTACTCGGACACCCTTCTCAATTTAAAAGCATTTATTTCTCGTACAGGAATCAAAGACGACAATGATTTCAAAAGTCTTCTCTCGGAGATGAAAGTTTTTGAGTACTATTCCGGTGCCACCTCCATTGGAATTTCCCTGATTTTTCCCAGAGTTCAAAAAGACAAATACGAAAAGCTTTTCGATGTAAAGATCAAAGGGCTGGCCAGCACCTTGGACAAGCCAGACGAAAGAGACCTTTCTTCCTCTGTGATCTTGATAGAGCCGGAAAGTGTTAAATCTCGAAAAGCACTGGGCTTTGATGTCTTGTCGGATCCGGCACGAAAGCGAGCCGTGGAACAGTCTCTGGCTTTAAACAAAACGGTGATCACTCAACCCATCAATCTTTTTACCGACCAACTGCTTTCAAACTCAAACAAACAGGCGCCGCTCAGTTTTGTGATGTATGTGCCGTTTGAAACCTCTGAGCAAGTTCTTAAAGTTGCAGAAGGCAAACCAACGACGGGGGTGATTTTCGCCTCTTTTAAATACCAAGATCTTCTGGATGAAATTTTTGGTCCCGCTTCTTTAGATGAAGAAAAATGGAACTTTGTTCTGACCCACTTGGGAGAGAGCAAAAGTGAACTTCTTTATGATCGCTTTCACTCCAATTTAGACAATCCTGCCTTCAAATCCTCCACTCAGTTTTCAATCTACGGCCAAACTTATGCTTTGGAAGTTCTCCCCCTTCCCACCTTCTACAAAAGCTCAGACCGTTATCTTCCTTTATTGTCCGCCATCGGAATCTTTCTTTTGGGAAGCCTGATGCTTCTTTTATACCGGTCCACCTTGCGCCAATTGCGTGAAGAAAAGACCGCTCGCATTCGCACGCGAAAGACCCATGAAAAGTTAAGACTTCAAACCACATTGCTCTCAAAACTCAATCGGTTTGGAATGACCATTTCAAAGCAATTTGATCCGGAAGTGGTCTTGCAAAAGTTTTTCGAGTTTGGAGAAAAGGAAGAGTTCGAATACGTGGCAATTTTGAGAGAAGAAAGCGACTCCAATGACCTTTCTATAATTACACCTCTTGGCCAATCCTACTCCAACATTCAACTCACCGAACTGAATGGACTTTTTGGAGCCGTCAATCGCATCGGACAAAGTGACTTGGATCACAATCCAAAATTTTTGGAAGAACTAAAACTTTTCTCCTACTCCGATTGGCAAATTTTAAGGGTTCGGTTCAACCAACGGTCTTCATTTTTGGTTTTAGGGCTCAAGTCCGAATCCATTGAAGAAGAAGACATTGAATTGATGAAAAGTACCTTTTCTCAGCTGGTTGTAGCCCTCGAAACGGCCGTTCTCCTTCAAAAGGCTGAAGAATCCTCACGCTTAAAAACGGCCTTCTTGGCAAACATGAGCCATGAAATTCGCACTCCTCTCAATGCGATTTTAGGCTTTACCCAAATCCTCACAAGCAGCCATATTTCCGAAGACAAGCGAATTCAATTGGCAAACAGCATCGAGAAAAATACCGATCTCCTGACTCGAATCATCGACGACATTCTGGACATCGCCAAGGTGGAGGCGGGGAAAATTGACATCGTCATCGCAAAAACCTCTTTGGAAGGTTTGCTCAAGGATACAAAGGACGTTTTTGAACTGAAAGCACGAGAGAAGGAAGTTCAGTTCAATTTGGAAATTAAGACGGAACTTCCAAGTTTTATTCGAACAGACGAATATCGCTTCAAGCAGATCCTTTTCAATTTGATTTCGAATGCCTTGAAGTTTACGGAACGCGGTCAAGTGACCGTTCGAGTTTACTGCGAAATGGTTGAGAACAAAGCTCAACTGACTTTTGAAATTGAAGACACCGGCGTTGGAATCCCAAAAGATCTTCAGCAACGTCTATTTACCGCGTTCTATCAAGGAGACCTTTCTACCACTCGACGGTTTGGAGGTTCCGGCCTAGGGCTCACTTTGTCGCGAAGATTGGCACTGGAAATGGATGGGGACATTTGCTTGCTCTCATCTACTCCAGGAAAGGGCTCCATATTCTCTTTCTTTATTCAATGTCAGACCCAAATGAACACACGATTCTTCAAAGAAATCTCAAATGGCACCATCAAACGAAGAGTGGCTGAGAACACAGCTGTTGCAGAAAGCAAAAAAGAAACAGAGAAAAAAGACGGCCCCCTCCGCGGTCGAAATATTCTTTTGGTTGAGGATTCAGAGGACAACCAAATCATCTTCACCCACTTCCTTCAACAAGCGGGCGCCAGCACCATTGTAGCCGCTGATGGAGAAGAAGCCCTCACACAAGCCCGTCAGATTCAGAATCTAGACTTGGTCTTAATGGACATTCAAATCCCAAAAATTGACGGGAGAGAGGTGACTCGAACCTTAAGAGACGAAGGTTTTAAACTGCCAATCATCGCCCTCACTGCTCACGCCTTAGAAAGCGAAAAACGCCGCTGCTTTGAGGCGGGCTGCAATGCTCAAATCACAAAGCCTGTCAGTTATTCGTTCTTTATCGAAACCATTCAAAAGGAATTGGTCAAAAAAGAAAACGAAATGCCTGCAAAAAGCTAAAGGAACTTTGATGCATCCTTTAAAGCTTCAGAATTTTTAAATCTGTATTTGGATAGTACTTTTTAAGAATCTCTTTGAAGGTGACTCCCCGTTTTGCCAGATATTTTGCACCCACCTGGCACATGCCTACACCGTGTCCCCGTCCCTCACCTTCAAAAGAGACGAGCTCTTCATTTTGCTGAATTTGAAAGTGGGTGCTCTTCACCTTAGTAAACCCAACAATTTCCCGAAGTGTTTGGGAGGAGAGGTCCAATTGGTTTCCTTCAGAATATTTCAATCTCAGTTGATGAACCCGACCGGAAGAACTTTTCTCGATCACTTCCAAGGTCACCAGCTTTCCATAGGTCAAAGGCAAAGACATAAATTCGAGGGCCCGTTGTCCCAAAGAGGTCTTGTTGATCTCGTAACGCCAAGGGTGAGACGCACCGTGATTGCACGAAGAAATCTGCCCATTGAAATTGGTTTTCTCTCCCCAAACATTTGATGCCAGTTCTGTGGAGCCTCCACAGTCCGCATGAAAGTAAGCTTTAATGGCATGAACACCTTTTGACATCACCAAACCCTTGGTTTGATTCAAAACTCCTTTTAACTTTCGAGTCCATCGGTCTTCGACGTGAGATTTGTACTCGTACACTTGATCCAAAGTGGTGGCCTCCACATCAAAGGATTTTGTCTTTCGCTTCTCTTTTTGAAAGAGGGCATAGCTTCGTGCTGCCACCGCTTGAGCTTTTAAAGCTTCCAAAGGCCAAGACAAGGGCATTTCTTTAGGAAGAACTCCCATCAGATAATTTTCCAGATCCAGGTTCACAACCATATCAAAGGTTTGTGGATTCTCTGTGCTCCGCACATGAACCACCGGAGGAATGGGAGTGTTTCCAAGACTCAACTCCTCTCCCACCAAAAGAAGACCTGTCGACTGAAATTTGATCTTTTCAAAATTTCCGCCGGGCTCTCCTGAAACCTTCCAAGCCCAAAACCCCTTGGAAGATTTCACTCTTTCCAGTTGGAAGCCCTTAGCATTTGAGGGCAAATCATAAGACTGATCTCCGGCGAGGATCTTTATGGATTTTCCATGGATCCACGTGGAGGTAACTCCACGAGAAATTCGAACGCGAATGGAATTGGATTTTTGAGTGGGAGGAGGAAGAGAATGGGCCGAAACAGAAAAGACCACAAAACCAATGGCCAATAATTTTAAACTTTTCCTCTTCCATCCTGAAATCACAGCTGGCACTCCTTGTCCCAAAGGACATTCCAAAAAGGAATGCCCTTAAAGACAAGGCCAAATACAGCTTGTCATGGTTTTAAGAAGGGTTTTACCAAATCCATGGGAATGGGAAGAATCACCGTTTGAGTTCCTTCACCTGAAATCTCTGTCATGGTCTGCAAGTAGGCCAATTGAAGAGCTGAAGGGGAGCCCGCAAGAATGTTTGAAGCTTCCTTCAGTTTTTCTGCACGCTCCAGCTCTCCATCCGCACTGATCACCTTTGCGCGACGTTCACGCTCGGCTTCCGCCTGTCGAGCCATGGCACTTTGCATGTTCTGCGGAAGGTCAATGTTCTTAACTTCCACGTTAGAGACTTTGACTCCCCAACTGCCAGTGGTTTTGTCCAAGATGTCCTGGATGGCCACATTCAATTTGTCTCGATGAGCCAGAATGTCATCCAACTGATACTGCCCGACCACAGAGCGCAAAGTGGTTTGTGCCAATTGAGAGGTGGCGAAGTAATACTCCTCGACTTTTGTGATCGCAGTCTCCGGGTCCACCACGCGGAAGTAAATGACTGCATTTACCTTCAAAGTCACGTTGTCCAAAGAAATCACGTCCTGAGGCTGAATGTCCATGGTGACCGTACGGGTGTCCACTCTCAACAGTCGCTCCACACCGGGAATCAGAATGATGGGACCGGGACCTCGAACGCCCACAGATCGTCCCAGCCGAAGCACCACGCCTCTCTCCCATTCGGGCAAAATCTTGATGGCCGAAAATAAAATCACCAATACGATGACAAAGAAGAACAAGTTGGGACCAAATATAAATTCCAGCATAAATACAATCTCCTTGTTAATTTTTTTTCTGAACTTTGAGTTTTAATTTTTCATGACTTTGAATGATCACTCGATCACCCATCGAAAGTACGTCTTCACTTTCGAAGTTCCAAATCTCTCCTTGGGCTTCCAAGGCACCGGATTTTCCGTCTGCATCCACGCGACGGACTTCACCTTCCAAATCTAAAAGCTCATCAACCCCTTGCCTTCGCTTCAATCGCAAAGTGTTGAGCACCAAGTATCCAATTCCCAGAAACAAACTTCCAAACAACAGGCTTGTTAAGATGATGGTGCTCAAAGGCAAGGTGTAGCCTCCTGTTTTTGCCGGATCAAAAAGGAAGACGCTCCCAAAAATAAATGCCGCCATCCCACCAAGCCCCAAGGCTCCAAAACTGGGAACAAACATTTCCGCGATGAGCATTCCTACGCCCAATAGAATCAGCATCAACCCGCCCCACTCCACATTGAGTTTGTGCAAGGCCACCAAAGATAAAATCAGTCCAAGGCCTCCCGTCACTCCGGCAATCAAAGTTCCAGGATGGGTGAATTCAAAATAGAGCAGAGCCAAACTTCCCAAGAAGAGCAAATAAGCCAACTGTGGATCCGACAAAAGAGATAAAAATTTAAAGCGCAAATCCAATTCAAAGGGAAGAAGATCCCCCACCTGAACCGTTCGCATTTCTTTTTCACCCATTTTAACTTCTTTGCCCGCGGCTTTTTCCAGAAACTCTTTTTTCGAGTGCACCAAAAAATCAATGGCACCAATCTCTTGAGCTTTTTTCGCTGCCACTGCTTTGGCCTCGGTGACAATCTCCCGACCGAACTGCGGATTTCTTTCGCGAAGTCCCGTCAAAGAATCCATCCAACTGGTCAAATCGTTGATCATCTTTTTTCGCAAATCGTCCTGAGCGGACTCACCGGTGCCTAGAATTGGAGTGGCCGCACCAATATTTGTCCCTTCCATCGCACCATTGACATGACAGGCCTGAAGAAGGACTGCTCCCGCAGAGCCCGCATGTCCTCCGTCCGGATAGACCAAACACAAGACCGGTCTGGGAGAGGATAAGATTTCTGAAACCATCAAGCGGGTGGATTCTAAAGATCCGCCAGGAGTATTTATCAATAACAATAAGGAGGAACATTTCTCTTGAGACGCCAAAGCTTGAGAGCGGACGAGCACATCCACACTTCCAGGTCCAATGGGACCTTCAATGGAAACCTCTACGGTACAGTCTTTTGCATAAACGGAAAAAGCCAACAGCCCCCCAACAAGGAGGAGGAAAAATTTCTTCATTAAAACGCCTCCTTCTGGAAGGCTTTCAACCGATTCCAAGCCTCACGCTTCTTTTGATTGAGATCTTCGGAAGGATTTCCCAAGTACTCTTCCAAAGGACGAAAGTCCCATATCTTTGCCTCCGCACTCTCCAAGGCCTCGCCTGAAAAATTTAAAATGTGAATGTAGGAATCCAGATCCGCATCTTCCTCTAAAACTTCATATTGGGTCTGTCCAATGGCTTTCAACATGTTCGAAAGAATCAGAGCATCGCCTTTGTGTCGACCGAGGTCGGGACTGTAAATCCCAAAGGTCTTTTTATGGGAAATTTCCAATGGACTTTCAGTAGCCGCGGCCAAAGCAGCGGATTTGGAAGGTCGAGGAGGTCGAGTTTTCCATCCCAAAACCTCGCTCGCATAGGTAGAGATCAAGAGCGCTTTTTCCATGGCCCAACTCTAGTCAGACCTAGGGCGGGGGTCATTGGAAATCGGAATGACGAGGGGCTTCAAATATAAAAATGCCTCAAGTTGAGACGAAGGCTGCCGATAGAGCTTTTGAAGGCCGAAAGGATTTTGGCCGCACAACGGTGAAACTACTTCAGGAGGAAGTTATGGACTCATCAGAAAAAACAAGCAAACCACAAACCATCGCAACCATTGACGTCAATATTCAGTTCCCCAATTTTTCAGAGATGAATTGGAACGAAGAAGCCCTCTATGACCATCTTCACTGCTGCCTTTGTGGATCTGAGCTTCAGTTTCATCACAAAGCCAATCGCGTGCAAAATTTTATAACTGAAGAAGCCTCTTGTCCCAGCTGCAAAATTAAAACAAGAGAATCTGCACACACCATTCAGTAATTGCATTTGTCCCAAAATGAAACGGCGAAGTTCTGGTCAAATTCTAAACGTTCATCAGTGATTTGGTCATGTGCCCACTTTTATTACAATCTCAGTGGGCCTCAAAATTGCTTCTATGATCTCCAAGATGGTTCTTGAACCAGGAGAGATTACTGTGGGACGAGCAAACATTATCCGCCGATTTTTCTTTTCCTTTCTTATTCTGGGATTCCTCGTAGGCTTCCAAAACTGCTCTGGAGTTAGCTTTTCCCAATCACCCACAGATAATTCAAACTCAGTAGACCTGAGCTCCCAGTCTTCCAACGAGGATCCAATGAAAGAGCCTACTCTCACTCAACACAAACAAAACGTTGAAGTTCATACCAACAAAAAAGTGGACATCCTTTTCATCATCGACAACTCAGGCTCCATGAGCCAAGAACACCAACATTTGGCTCAGAGAATTGATGGATTCATGAATTTGGTGAAGGACTTGGATTGGCAGATTGCGATGACCTCAACGGACCCTCGAACTGGCAAGGTGGTGAAGGGCCCAGATGGTGCCTACCGAACTTGGGGAGATGGAGAATTTCGGTCCTTTGATGGACTGGATGGATCCCAATTTATTTTGAAGGCCACTGAAGAAAATCTAGCAAATGCTCAAAATAAAATCGGCAATGCCATCGATATGGGAACCTCAGGAAGTGGAGACGAGAGAGGCATCTCGGCTCTTTCTCGGGCTCTGAACAAAAGAATTTATAGTCCCATTCACTCCGAGTTTTTTCGAAGTGATTCGGCTCTGGTCGTGATTCTGATTTCGGACGAAGATGAATGCTCAAATGGAAAGTGTATTGACGCCAATTCAGCAAATAAACCTCAAAACCTATTAAACCAAGTAACCAATGAGTTTGGGGGCCAGAAGATTTTCAAATTTCACTCAATCATCCGATCTCCCACAAACTCAACCTGCACTCAGGCATATGGGGCTACCTACTACAATCAAATGTCCCTTCTTAGCGGAGGAACAGTGGGTTCCATTTGTGATTCTGACTATTCACAGATTCTGAACGACTTTGGAAATCGAGTGATCGACTTAGTGAATTCTGTGAACTTGGAGTGTGCTCCTGAAGATACCGACCTCGATGGACATCCCAACGTTAATATCACGCTTAGCGATGGCTCCCAAATTTCAGAAGGATATAAGCTTCAAGGACTCACATTGACTTTCGACACAGCTCTTCCAGAAGGAAACCATGAGATTTCCTACTCCTGCTTGACAGGACCCTAAGAACTAAAGGTCGCTCAAATGAATCCGAATTCGCTCTGCCAATACGGGATTTATCCCCTTCACTTCACATAGCTCTTCCACATTCGCCGTAGAAATTCCTTCCACAGATCCAAATTTTTTCAAGAGCGCTTTCTTTTTCACATCACCCAAGCCATTGATCTCATCCAACACCGAGGCCAAACTGCTTTTGTCGCGAAGTTTTCGATGAAATGTAATCGCAAATCGATGAGCTTCATCTCGAAGACCGGTTAAAATTTGAAAGGCAGAAGAGCTTTTTGAAAACACCACAGGATTTTGCCGACCAGGAATAAACACCCGCTCTTCGGTGGCCATCACTTCTTGATCGGAAAACTGTCCCTTCACTCGGGCCTTTGCCAATCCCACCAAAGGAATCTCAGGGCGACCAATTTCTTTAAGAGCTTCTAAGGCCAAACTCAATTGCCCCTTTCCCCCATCCACAACAATCAATTGAGGATCTTCGTACTCCGTGTGTTTCAAGCGACGGGTCAAAACTTCCTTCATGGCCAAAAAGTCGTTGGCACCTTCAAAAGATTTCAACTTGTACTTTCGGTAGTCATCCTTTTTCGGTAGTCCATCTTCAAAAACCACCTGACTGGCCACATTTTCTTTTCCTTGAAAATGAGAGATGTCGTAGCACTCAATGCGACGAGGAAATTCAGGAAGATGAAGTTTCTTTTGAATGAGTTCCAACCCTTCCAGAAGCAAATCTCTCTTTGCAACTTGGTCATCAAAATGGCTCTTTGCATTTTGAAGGGCCATGTCTAAAAGCTTTTTCCCCTCTTCGCCCACAGGAATCGAAAGCGACGGAGCCACACCCTGGCGCTCCTTTAAAACGGCTTGCACCAATTTGACCATGTCACCGGTCAATGCCTCTTGAAGAACAATTTCGTCAGGCACTTTGTTGTCCAAGTAAAACTGATTTAAAAAGGAAGGCATCCATTCTAAAAATTCTTCTTTGCCCTCGCTCAAATCCAAATGGGGAAGAAAATGAGGACGGGTTCCAATCACTCGACCCGCCCGCACATGAAGGGTTTCCACCACAGTTCCCCGCTGATCTCCCACAAAAGCCACCACATCCATATCGATGTCGGTTTTTTGAGAGACCACCGCCTGCTTTTCAAGAATCACCTCTACGGAACGAATGGAATCTCTCAAGCGGGCCGCCAATTCAAACCGTTCTTCACCGGCGGCTTCTTTCATTTCCTTGGTCAACTCCGAGACAATCTTCTTTCTTTTTCCTTTGAGGAACTTTAAAGAAAGGTCCACTTGGGTTTTGTATTCCTCTTTAGAGACCAAATCCACACATGGGGCCGTACATTGTCCCATTTGATAAGTGATGCAGGGACGCTTTCTGGATTTAAAAAAACTGTCTCGACAATCTCTCACTTTAAACGTGCGGTTTAAAAACTGAATGGTCCCTCGAACCGCACCACTGGAGGAATAAGGTCCAAAGTAGATGCCCCCATCCGCTTGAACTCTGCGCGCCAAGTAAAATCTTGGGAAATCATGGGACATGTCACACTTTATGTACGGGTAGGATTTGTCATCTTTCAGGCGAATGTTGTAGCGAGGGCGAAATTTTTTGATCAACGAAGCTTCCAGCAAAAAAGCTTCCACTTCGGTGGGAGTGAGCATGTATTCGATGGTCTCGATTTGGCGAACCAAATATTTGACTCGAAGGCGTTGGTCACCAGACTTTGTAAAATAATTGCGAACCCGAGAGCGAAGATCTTTGGCCTTTCCCACATATATGACTTTTTCCAGAGCGTTCTTCATCAGATACACTCCTGGAGTGGTGGGAAAACCTTTGATCAAATCTTTCAATCGATCCAAGCGATCTTCGTTGTTCTCTTTGCTCAAGCGGAGGAATCCTTTCCAACCCGCGTCTTGGTTGAAATCAACCCGACTTCACCTTCAAGAACGCTCAACTCTAAAACTTCCAATCTTTTGATTTCATCGCGAATCCGTGCCGCCTCTTCAAACTCCAAGGCGTCGGACGCTTTTTTCATTTTCTTTCGTAAGGTCAAAATCTCTTTGGTGATCTTTTTCGGATTGGCTTCATACTCTTTCAAAGGAGAACGTAAGACTTGAACATCGCCATCATCCCCTTTCATTTGTGGAGACATGCCGTACAGATCTAAAATCCCTCGAGAAACTTCTTTTTGCACCGAACGCGGAGTGATTCCGTGAGCTTCATTGAACTCGGCTTGAATCTTTCGGCGACGTTCTGTCTCTCCCATGGCTTTTTTCATGCTGTCCGTAATTTTGTCCGCATAAAGAATCACTCGCCCATGTTCATTTCGTGCCGCTCGACCAATGGTTTGAATCAAAGAACGTTCGGAGCGAAGAAAACCCTCTTTGTCCGCATCCGTAATGGCCACCAAAGAAACCTCTGGAATGTCCAATCCTTCTCGAAGCAGGTTGATCCCAATCAACACGTCGAAAATACCCAGACGCAAATCTCTAATAATTTCAGAACGCTCCAAAGTATCAATGTCCGAGTGCAGATATTTGACCTTAATTCCCAGGCTCTCATAGTAGCTCGTTAATTCTTCGGCGGTTCGTTTGGTCAATGTGGTAATCAATACGCGCTCTTTCTTTTCCACCCGGGTTCGAATTTCTCCAAGCAAATCATCCACCTGAAACTGAACCGGACGCACTTCCACTTGAGGATCCAAAAGTCCTGTGGGCCGAATGATCTGCTCCACAATAATCCCTTCGGATTTTTTGAATTCATATTCTCCAGGAGTGGCGGAGACGTACATGACCTTGTCCATCAGATTTTCAAACTCTTGAAAATTTAGAGGTCGGTTGTCCAAAGCCGAAGGAAGGCGAAAGCCATAATCCACCAAAGTCATTTTTCGCGCACGGTCCCCCCGGTACATCCCTCCAATTTGAGGAACAGTCACATGGCTTTCGTCAATGATGGTTAGAAAATCTTCAGGAAAGTATTCCACCAATGTGGGTGGTGGAGCGCCGGGTTCTCGTCCGGTGAAATGCCGCGAATAGTTTTCGATCCCGGGACAGGTTCCCATCTCTTGGATCATTTCCAAATCATAAAGCGTTCGCTGTTCAATGCGCTCGCGCTCTACAAATTTCATTTCAGTCTGATAGTACTGAATACGATCGCGCAATTCATCGCGAATGGCCTCCACCGCAACGGCCGCCTTTTCCTCAGTGTTCACATAGTGACTTCCCGGATAAATGGCCACCTGATCCAACTCTTCAAGAACTTTTCCTCGAAGAGGATCCACCCAGGTGATGCTGTCCACAAAGTCTCCAAAAAACTCGATACGAAGGGCACGGTCTTCTTCCGAAGGTGGGAACACTTCCACCACATCTCCGCGCACGCGAAAACATCCCCGGCTGAAATCCACATCGTTTCGCTGGTATTGAATGCGAACGATCTCTCTTAAAAAGTGATCCCGCTTCATTTCCGAACCGTTCACCACATGGATCATCATGCCTTCATAAGCTTCGGGACTTCCTAGGCCATAAATGCAGGACACACTGCTTACGATAATCACATCTCTTCGATCAAAAAGTGCTTGAGTGGCCGAGTGGCGCATTCGATCAATCTGCTCGTTGATGGCCGAATCCTTTTCAATAAAGGTGTCCGAAGCGGGCACATAAGCTTCTGGCTGATAATAATCGTAATAACTGACAAAATACTCCACCGCATTCTCTGGAAACAGAGCTTTAAACTCCGCATACAGTTGAGCAGCCAAGGTTTTGTTCGGAGCCATGATAAGTGTGGGACGATTGAGCTTCTGAATGGTGTTGGCCATGGTGAAGGTCTTTCCAGATCCGGTCACCCCCAGCAGCACCTGATGTTTCAAACCCTGTTGATAGTTTCCCACCAATTGCTCAATGGCCTTGGGCTGATCCCCGGCAGGTTGAAACTGTGAACTGAGTTTAAATTGACCAATGGGCTTTTTCTTCAAAAAGGCCTCCTACTTTTGGACCTCCCAGGTGCTCCCTTGTGGTCCATCTGAAACAGAAATTCCCAAAGCTTTAAGTTTATCACGAAGTTCATCGGATTTTTGAAAATCTTTGTCCGCACGGGCCTTGGCTCTCTCTGTCACCAACTGGTCAATCTCTGAGCGCTGCAAGCCCTTCTTCTCAAGAAGCAAATCATCCAGTTGGACCAAATAGTCTTTGGGTGGCTCCAAAAACAAGGCCATCAAGCCACCAAGCTCTTTCATTTGTGCCAAGAATTCCTTGGCGGCAGCGACCTGACCCGGTTGAATTTTTCCCGGCTTTCGGCACAGATGATTGTAGGCCCGAACCAAATCAAAGACTTTTGCGAAGACTTCCGCCGAGTTGAAATCATCATTCAAAGCGGCCGTGTACCCCGATCGAAAACTTTCCACTTCTTTTTGAAAACTTTCAGGAACAGGAACTTTCTCCCCGCCCGTTTGGCTCAAATCCTCAGCGTGGGCCAAAGCCGAATAAATGCGACCCAACATTTGAAGAATTTGATGGATGTGACTGTCTGTAAAATCCAAAACCGAGCGATAGTGGCTGGAAAGAATCAAGGCTTTAAAAATCTCAGGGTTGTACTCTTCAAGGAACTGGCGCGCAAACTTCATGTTCCCCAAAGACTTAGACATCTTTTGGTTTCCAAAGTTAAGCATATTGTTGTGCATCCAATAGCGCACAAATTCTTTTCCACTGGCTCCTTCACTTTGAGCAATTTCATTCTCGTGGTGAGGAAAAATCAAATCCAATCCTCCCCCGTGAATATCAATTTGCTCGCCAAGCAAAGCGCGCGACATGGCGGAACACTCAATGTGCCATCCAGGACGGCCTTCAGACCAGGGAGAACTCCAATGGGGTTCTCCTTCCTTTGCTTTTTTCCACAGGGCAAAGTCCGCAACATGTTTTTTATTTTCATTGCTTTGAACCCGATGTCCGGTTTCCAACTCTTCAATGTTTTTATGAGACAGTTTCCCGTAATCTCCAAAGGAGGTCACATCAAAATAGACATCACCATTTTGTTCGTAGGCCTTTCCCTTTTCCACAAGGTCACGAATCAAGTTTACAATGTCATCCATATGCTCTGTGACTTTGGGATTTTTTGAATGGGGGCGAAGCTTTAAGGAATTGTAATCCTTTTCAAATTCTTTAATAAAGGTTTCGGCCACTTCTTTGGGGTCGCGATTTTCTTTGTTGGCCCGGTCGATGATTTTGTCATCCACGTCGGTGTAATTGTAAACATAAGTCACTTCATAGCCATTTTTTTCGAGCCAATTGCGAACCAAATTAAAAAATATAGGACCACGAAAATTTCCCACATGAAGAAAATCATAAACCGTTGGACCGCACACATACATGCGCACTTTTCCGGGCTCTAAGGTTTTAAATTCTTCTTTTTTACCCGACTGGGAATTGTGAATCTGAATCATCGGTTCAAAACCTCATCTGCTCTTTGAATCAAAACTTCACGCTTCAAAAGAGGAACCAGTTCTTTTAATTCCGCTCCTTGAGGCTTTCCGATCACGGCCACACGGATGGGCATAAAAAGGTGCTTTCCCTTCACTCCCACTTGATCTTTGATTTTGTTTTGAATGTTTCCAAAATCTTCTTCCGTCAGATACTTGTCTTCCCGCTCTTTCAACTCTTCAAGCCAAGCTCCAATCACTTTTGGAGTGCTTTCCCAAGACAAGACCTCCAAAGAAGAATCTTCGATTTTTAATTTGGTTTCCGAAAGAGGACGAAAAAGTTCAATGGCGTCGTTCAAAGTTTCCATGGAGGTTTTGAAAAGATCCAAGGCTCGATCCACCCACTCTTCATCTCCTGAAAATTTCAAACCTTCTTTGTCAAAGATCACTCGCAAGCGGTTCCACAAATCATCATGACTCAAATTTCGCAAATGAACGGAGTTCATCCACAAGAGCTTTTGCTCATCAAAAACCGCAGAAGATTGATGAAGTCTCTCGGGGTCAAAGGCCTGAATCAACTCTTCCATGGACATCACTTCACGCCCTTGAGCATCACTCCATCCCAGCAAGGCGATAAAGTTCAAAAGAGCTTCTGGAAGATATCCTCGCAAACGGAACTCGTTGCAACTGGTGGCACCATGACGTTTTGAAAGCTTTTGTTTGTCTGCACCTAAGATGATTGAAAGGTGACCAAACTCTGGCGTCCAAAAACCCAAAGCTTCATAAATCATCAACTGCCGCAAAGTGTTTGAAAGGTGCTCCTCTGCACGAAACACATGGGTGATGTCCATCAAGGCGTCATCGATGGCACAGCAGAAGTTGTAAACAGGCATTCCATTGGAGCGGATCAAAACAAAATCCCCCACCATGTCCGAAGGAAAAACCACCTCTCCTCGAACCATGTCTTGAATGGTGTAGTCTTTCTTTTCTCCCACGCGAAAGCGAATCACAGGTTTTTCGCCCGCTTCAATGCGCTTTTTTGCCTCTTCCATGGGAAGATCTCGATAGGGGGATTGCACTTGAGGGGGCTTTCCCGCCTTCACTAGCTCTTCCCTTTGGGCATCAATCTCTTCGTCGGTCATAAAGCAATAGTAGGCGTAGCCCTCTTCCAAAAGTTGGTCGGCGTAGCGCTGGTAAATTTCCTTTCGTTGAGACTGACGGTAAGGGCCAAAGTCCCCTTTGTCTTCCAGGTTGTCCGATTGAGGACCCTCATCCCAATAGAGCTTCAACCATTTAAGATCGGCAATCTGCATGCGCAAAGCCTCTTCTGTACTGCGCTCCAAATCGGTGTCTTCGATTCGAAGAATAAACTTACCGCCCATTTTTTTGGCATAGAGATAATTGTAAAGAGCGGTTCGGGCTCCTCCCACATGAAGGTATCCCGTAGGAGAGGGGGCAAATCGGACGCGGACAGGTTTTGAGGACATAAAAAAGGCCTTTCAATGATTGAAAGGCCAATTTACAGAATTTGTGTCTGAGCTGAAAGGATTTTTAGAGGCAATCTCTTAGAGATTGAAAATCGCTTTCACTTCGTCTTGGGACTCCAGCTCCCCTTTGCCTTTTGCCAGACTTAACTCTCGCAAAAGAAGGCCGCGGGCCGTGTCGAGCATCTTGCGCTCTCCAAAGCTCAACTCTTTGTCCACTTTCAGAAGGAAAAGATCTCTTAAAACTTCAGCAATCTCGTAGACAGATCCGGTTTTGATTTTTTCCATGTACTCACGGTACCGTCGATTCCAGGTCTGATTGTCAATTTTGACATTTGTCTCTTTGAGAATGCCTAAAACTTTGTCCGCTTCCTCATTGGAAATGATCGGACGAAGTCCAACAGCTTCTGTATTGTTGGTTGGCACCATAATTTTCATTCCAGACTCGATGATCTCGATGGAATAGAAGGTGTGGTTTGATCCCAAAATCTCTTTGGACTCGATGGCCTTGATGGTTCCAACGCCATGTCCTGGATAAACCGCATTATCGCCAACTTTAAATGAGCTCATTCATGAACCTCCACTCTTAGAAGCCTTAGGTTTTATCAATTTTGACACGGTTTGTAAAACGCTGGTTTCATTGTGGGCAAAAATACCTCGAATTGTGAAAAAAATTCAAGGAAATACGGCGGTCACCCCACCCAGTTCTCCAGCTGTCGGTCGAGGTGTTCTTTGAGGCCATGGGACTCGATCTTTTGCAGCGAAGGATCTTTGGACACCCAGTCAAAGGCGGCTTTGCGGGCCTTTTGAAGCAGATCCAAGTCACGCACCAAGTTGGCCAAACGAAATCCGGGAAGACCACTTTGGCGAGTTCCAAGAAACTCTCCCGGTCCACGCATTTCCAAATCAGCTTCGCTGATTTTGAATCCGTCTGTGGTCTGCTCCATAATTTCAGCGCGCTGTCTTCCTTCTTCGGAAAGCGCATATCCAAGCATCAGGATGCAAAAACTTTTGTGCTCTCCTCGGCCCACACGCCCTCGCAACTGGTGAAGTTGTGAAAGTCCAAACCGCTCGGCCTGCTCAATCACCATGATGTTGGCGTTGGGAACATCCACGCCCACCTCAATCACGGTGGTGGAAACCAAAATTTGAATTTGATTGTCGCGAAAGGCGCGCATGATTTCGTCTTTGTCTGCAGTTTTCATTTTTCCGTGAAGAAGGCCCACTTTGTACTCGGGAAATTCCTTCTGAATGCGCAGGTACTCGTCCTGAGCATTTTTCAGCTCCATGGCTTCACTCTCTTCCACCAACGGACAAACCACATAGGCCTGTCGGCCTTTTTGAAGCTGCTCTTTGACGAATCCCGTAACCAGACTTCGCTTACTCTCAAAAGCTTTGCGAGTGACAATGGGCTGTCTGCCTTTGGGCATTTCGTTGATCACAGAAACATCCAAATCACCATAAACCGTCATCGCTAAGGTTCGCGGAATGGGAGTGGCGGTCATCACCAAAAAGTGAGGAGACACGGCTTTGCTTTTCAGCAAATTTCTTTGCTGCACACCGAAGCGGTGCTGCTCGTCCACAATGGTTAAACCCAAACGCTGAAACTCCACATCCTTTTGAATCAAAGCGTGAGTTCCCACACAAATTTGCGCCTCTCCGGAAATTAAATCTTCTAAGATTTGATTTCTTTCTTTGGTCTTGAGAGATCCCACCAGCAGGCGCACTTGAATTCCCAAGGGCTCCATGAGCTTCACTGCATTTCGATAGTGCTGCTCGGCCAAAATTTCTGTGGGCGCCATCAAGGCCGTTTGAAAGCCTGCATCTGCAGCTTCAAGCGCAGACAGCAAAGCCACCAAGGTTTTTCCACTGCCCACGTCCCCTTGAACCAAGCGGTGCATGGGATGGGGTTTTGCCAGGTCGGTTTTGATTTCCTCGTAAGCGCGAATTTGTGCTTGAGTCAGTTCAAAGGGAAGTCGACTGAGAAGTTCACCTTTGCGAGAAAGCTTGGCTTTTACTGGAAGCGCTTTTTCCAATTGATGCCCAGATTTTTTTAAGGCCAGATTCAACTCCACCCAAAACAGCTCTTCAAAAATCAGTCGAATTTGCGCCGGAGAGCGCCACTTTAAAATTTTCTCTGCATGCTCTAAGGGCGGGTTGTGAATTTCCTGGAGGGCTTGTTTCAGAGAAATCAATTCTGATTTTTTACGAATTTCTTCCGGAAGAGAATCTTCAATTTCGGTCAATTGAAGAGCCGCTTGAATCAACTTTTGAAACTTGTTTTGAGAAAGCCCCTCAATTTCAGTGTACAGCGGAATGAGTTCATCTTTTTCTGCCTCCTCCGAAACATTGATGGGGTGAATGTCTGGATGGTGAAACTCCAAATTGTTTCGATACAAAATGACCTTGCCCACCACGCGGACCGTTTGATGGGGCTCAAAGCGTTCAAAATATCCTCGGTAGGGGCTGCGAAAATACTTGCAGGAAATCTGTCCGGTTTCGTCTTTCAAAACGATTTCCCAAATTTTCCTTCGAGTGCGGCCCAAGGGAATTGAACGCACGCGCACCACCTGCGCTTTTAAACTGACCGTTTGATTCGGGACTAAAGACCGTATGGATCGCATGGCCCGCCGGTCCTCATAACCTCGAGGAAAAACGTGAAGCAGGTCGCCCACAGACCGTAGATCCCTTTTAGCAAGGAGGGTCCCCAACTTAGGGCCGACACCTTTTAAATATTGAAGTGGGGTATCGAGTTTGAGCGTGGACATGGACCTTCAATAGAGAGCAGTTCACAAAAGGAGTCAATATATGGATAATAAAGCCAATGAATTTCGGAAAATACACGCGCATTCGATTGGGCACGATTCCGCCAAATGTTTTGGTCCCCTTTGATCTGTACCTTAAAGTGGGCAGCCATTTTGTGCACTACTTGCGAAACGGCGACCAATTGAGCCCAGAGAAAAAGGATCAGTTGATTGCAAAAGCCGCAGATCATTTTTTTATTCTTTCTGTGGAATTTCCTCGCTTTAAAAATTTTGTAAATTCTTTGGTGACCGGCAGCCAGTTGGACACCACGGAAAAAGCATCGGTATTGCGCGAAAGCTCTATGGCCCTTGTGGAGGAGCTTTTTGAAAGCCCCCATGTGGAGCGGGCTCTGATTCAAAGTCGCGAAGTGGTGGACCAGTTTGTCAGTTTGATGAAGCAAGATGCCGAAGCCATGGGACAGCTGATTGGCCTTTCGGGTCACGATTTCTACACTTACAATCATTCGGTGGATGTGAGCATTTACTCTTTGGGATTGGGACAGATTCTTGGTTACCAAGGGGATGATCTTAAAATCATTGGCCTGGGCGGACTCTTCCATGACATCGGAAAGCGAAACATTCCTTTGAGCATCATTTGCAAACAAGGTCCCTTGGAAGACAACGAGTGGGAAGAAATGAAAAAGCATCCCGAATATGGTTTGGCCATTTTGATGGAGCAAGACATTGATGAACGCATCAAAGCCTGCTGCTTCGAACACCACGAGGCTTTTTTAGGGGGCGGCTATCCCCGCGACATCAAAGGGGAAGAGATTCACCACATGGCGCGAATTGTTTCCGTGGCGGACACCTACGACGCTTTGACCACAAAGCGATCCTATCAGGATCCCATGACTCCAAAAGCGGCCATCGAATTTATGAGAGATCGAATCAGCCATAAATTTGATCCGGAAGTGATGAAGGCCATGCTGGAAGTGCTTGAACGCATGGAAGAATCCCAAGAAGCCAGCTAGTTGACGCATTGCATATAATGTGATATCCGTTGTCCCATGAAGAAGACTTGCCGTTTCTCACCGAAGTACTCTGCCCCCAAATTTAAATGGCCCCTCATTCGATTGGGACTTTTTCTGGTTTTGATCTGCAGCTGGGGTTTACCCGTTTTCGCCGCAAAAAGGACGCCGAAAAAGGACCCCTTCAAAACCTCCTGCGAAAGTGAACTCACTTCAAAGACGATGACCATTGACGAACGCCTTTTGAAGATCAAAGACGACCTGGGGCTTTATCAGATGCTTTTTACGGGAGCGACCCAAACCTCTATTTTAAAAGAGCTCGAGTCCGAGACCACTCGCCTTGAATCTTTGCTCGCCGATGGCGCCCCCCTCACATCTGAGGATGTGAAGAGTTTGGAAGACATAGAGGCCCTTTTGGATCAGATCCCTCAATTGGATCCTCGGGCGGGTCAGAAGTCACCCAATCGTGGACTACATCCGGAAAAGGCGCGGGAGCTGATGCGCTTTGACCCCGATTTTTGGGGCTGGGACTTTTAATTTTCCCCTTCAACAGGTAAGAAGAGACCAACTGCATTCACAATTAACAAGGGGGAAAATGTGAAAGCTTTGTCATTGCTTCTATCGACGTGCGCGCTGGTTCTTGGTTTTAGCGCCTTTGCAAATCCACAAGTCACTTCTGTGAAACCCACAAATGGAGAGTTGGGCAAGATCGCGGTTCAGATTCCTGCACAATCTATTTATCAGTACACACCTGTGATTCTTTGCGATTCATTTCGGTTTCAACTTTCACACTTCAGCTCTTTTTACAGAGATGGCCGTTTGTATGTAGACCTTCGCTATGAAACAAAGGCCCATCCCCAAGGTGCTGTGTGCTCGGTGTTCTTTGTGGAAGATCACATGGATGAGTTCGATTTTGGAACGGGCCAACCGCTTCAAGCCTCCACCCACTCTTTTCGATTTGTTATTCAGTAGTTTTCTTTTTTGAGGCTGAGACTTTTTTCTCAGCCTTTTCTCTGATTGTGGTCTGCGCAGAAAAATTGAAAGTGGATGCATCTCGGAAGAACGCTCCTATTGGCGCAAAGTTTAGTAGGCGCTTAGAGCTTGAGTGTCCATAGCGAGTGCAACTCCTCACCTTATTCGCGAAACAACTTCATCGATCTTCTATTTCAATTCATTGTCTATAGAGGCGGACACACCCTTCCTTGGGTTCTACCAGCATTTGCCTTTCGGCAAAACGCATCCTGCTTGCTGGAGGTCCTCCTATAGACAATGAATTGAAATATAAGATCGTTGAATCAGCTTCCGAGATTTTAAAAAAGATCAATAACTATGGAGTCGCAAAAGTTACGGGCACTCAAGGTCCAAGCGCCTACTAAACTTTGCGTCAAACGGGGTTCACTTCAAAAACTAAGAGTATCCCCCGCAACTAGGGCAAAAAGTTACGGACATTTTTAAAGCCCATGGCAAGGAGGGCATAGGCCGCGGCAGAAGATCTCACGCCATGATTGGAAAACACAATCAACTCGTCATTCAAACCATATCCTAAAGCTTGAAGCTTGGAGCGCATCTTAAAATTGGGACGGCCATCTTCCCCGTAGAATTCCTTCCACTCGATATTCACAGCGGCAATATCAGGGTCTTTATAAATTCCACCGGACTTTGCAAAGTACTCTTTGTGACTGCGCACATCGATAAAGGCGACCTTTTGACCACTTGCAGACTCTCGAGGCGCCGCCATAATTTTTAAGAACTCTTCCCGCCCCACACGCAGCTGACTACGAGGTTCTTTTCTCCACAAGGACACCGCCTCATGGGGCTTCGTTGCCGTTCGAGTGAAGTAAACATCAATCGCATCTTGAGAAACGGTCTGCACATCGTTCAATCCGTAATAAAGCAAGGTCCAAGCAAGACGCCCTTCTTCACCCAACCCTTTATGTCCTTCGCCAACCACAATGACCGAGGTCAAAGGATCAATCCCCACCAAACTTAAACTGGTCCATGCCTTGATGGGATTTTTGGGAAGCTGACCAGATTCACGAGACTCTGCCAGCTTTTCCCACGGAAAATGAATGGCTTCACTCCAGTGACCCAAGCCATAAGCAAAGTGAGAACGGGCATCTAAGATCACCGTTTCATCATTTAACTTCAAAGGCACTTGAGCTTTGTCTTGAATTCGAGAAAAGGGATTGGCCGATTCATAACTTCTGGTTTTTAAGGCACAAGAAGTGGTGAGTCCGGAAATCCCTAAAATCAAAATTCCGACAAAGAATTTTTTCATCATTTAAACTTCATCGTCGGAAAGAAAATAATATCGCGAATGCTTGGGCGGTCGGTCAAAATCATCACCAATCGCTCAATACCAAGTCCCACTCCACCGGCGGGAGGCATTCCCGTTTCGATGGCATGAAGAAAGTCTTCATCCATGGGCTGCGCCTCTTCGTCCACCACGCGTTGGGCCTCTTGTTCTTCCAAGCGCTCTCGTTGATCCAAAGGATCATTCAACTCGGAGTAAGAGTTTCCAATCTCCATGCAGGCCGCAAAGGGCTCAAAGCGCTCCACCAACCCTGGTTCACTGCGGTGCGCTTTGGTCAGCGGAGAAACTTCTTTGGGAAAATCCATCACAATGGTGGGATTCCAAAGATGAGGCTCTGCCACCAATTCGAAGGCTTCCATCACCATTGCGGCTTTGCCTTCTGGTTTTTTCATGTCCGAGCCCAACTCTTTGATCTTTTGAAAGAGTTCATCCTCAGACATCGCCGCCGCATCAAAGCCACCGTACTCTTGAATTCCGCCATAGACGGTCACTCGCTTCCACGGGCGTGAAAAATCAATGGGCTTACCCTGGTATTCAAACTTCAATGTTCCTTTGATTTTTTGAACCACATGGCAGACCAATTCTTCAAACTGCTCCATTTGATCTAGATAGTCTGTGTAGGCTTCATAATATTCGAGCATGGTGAACTCTGGGTTGTGAGAGCGGTCAATCCCTTCATTTCGAAAGTTTTTTCCGATTTCATAAACCTTCTCAAAACCACCCACGATCAAACGTTTTAAATAAAGCTCTGGAGAAATTTTTAAAAACAATTTCATGTCCAGCGCCCGGTGATGGGTGGAAAAGGGATATGCGGCCGCTCCCCCATAAATGGGTTGCAACACCGGAGTTTCCACTTCTAAAAATCCACGGTCGTCCAAAAATCGACGGATCTCGCGAACAATCAAAGATCGAGTTTTAAAAACTTTCCGAGAAGCTTCGTCCGTAATCAAATCCAAATGTCGGTGTCGGTATTTGATCTCCACGTCGGCAACGCCATGAAACTTTTCAGGCAAGGGCTCAATGGTCTTTGCAATGATCTTAAAACTTTTGCAATGAACGCTGAGTTCCCCTTTTTTCGTTTTAAAAACAAAACCTTCAATGCCAACCCAGTCCCCAAGATCCACTCCATCCAAAAACGCCTGATCTTCTTCGGAAAGCTCCTGCTTTCGAACGTAACCTTGAATGCGACCTTCTTGATCTTGAATGTTAAAAAAAGCGGCCTTCCCCATGGACCTTTGGGTCATCAAACGCCCTGCCAAAGTCACATGAACATCTTCACGCACCTCTCCCACTTCCAAACTGTCGTACTTCTCGTGAAGCTCTTTGGTCTTCACGGTGGGTTTGAAATTGTGAGGAAAAATCTCCAGGCCTTTTTCTCTCAAAGCCAAAAGTTTTTTTCTTTTCTCTGCGCGAAGAGGATTGTCTTTGTTGGTTTCCACTGAAGCCGCCTTTTTTGTCTAAACTTTGAATTAACCTTGATAGATGTCCATGACAGAATGAAGCAATTGAATGGCCTCTTCTTTTGGTCGCTGGAACGCATTTCGTCCCATGATGCTTCCAAAGCTTCCACCTTGTGCCAAGCTTTTCACTTCGGCCAAAACTTCTTCAGTTCCTTTGGCCGCTCCACCACTGAAAATCACAATGCGCTTTCCATTGAACGAAGACTCAATCACGTGACGGGTGCGGTCTTCCAATTTCGCAACCTTAATTCCTTGGGCATCGAAAACCTTTTTCGCTTCGGCCTGCTCAATGTGCTCGGTAGGAGGTTTCACTTTAATGATGTGTGCACCCAATTGTGCCGCCACTTGAGCCGCATAAGCGACCACATCAATGGCCGTCTCACCTTGCTTAGAAATGCCTTCTCCTCGAGGGTAAGACCAAATCACAACGGCCAGTCCGGCTTCTTTCGCTGCGGAAGCTGCCATTTGAATTTCTTCGTACATTTGTTTGCGCTCGCGAGATCCTGGGTAAATGGTGAACCCGATCGCCGCACAACCCAATCTCAAAGCGTCATCCACAGAAGACGTCATCGCTGAAATAGGACCACCCTTGTCCGAGTAAAGGCTGTCGGAGTTGTTCACTTTCAAAATCAATGGAATTTCGCCTGCGAACTCACGGGCTCCCGCTTCCAAAAAACCAAGAGGTGCTGCGTAGGCGTTGCAACCGGATTCCACGGCCAAGCCAAAGTGATAAAGAGGGTCATAAGCATTGGGGTTGATCGCAAAGCTACGGGCCGGTCCATGTTCAAACCCCTGGTCCACAGGCAAAATGACCATTTTACCGGTTCCACCCAGACGGCCGTGGTTTAGCATTCGGGCCAAGTTTGTTAAAACTCCAGGATTGTCAGCCCCATACCAACTCAAGATCTCTCTAATTCGCGGCGTCATTTGCGCTCCTCTTCTGAATTTTGATGTGAATTCCGCATTCGAATAATTTTAAAAGATTTCCCATAATTTAATTCCCAAGGCAACTAAGGAGGACATTTCCTCAAGAATGAGATAAGGTCCCTGCTATGAATCAAGTCATTTACGAAGCCACCCCAAATCCACACGCCATGAAGTTTATTTTCACCACTGCTCCCATTGCGGATCGAACCAAAGACTTTCAAAAAGAAAGCGCTACGACCCAGTCTCCACTGGCTCAAAAGCTCTTTGGGTTTCCTTGGTGCGCAGGGGTGATGATTCAACCCAATGCAGTGACCATCACCAAAGAAGAATGGGTGGAGTGGGAAACCCTTGCCGACCCCTTGGCTCAGATCCTAGAAGAGCACTTCGAATCCGGTCAGAAAGCCCTTCTGCCTGAGGAAGAGGCAAGCACACCAAAACGCACATTGAACGATCCTCTCACTCAAAAAATTTATGCCTTTATTGAAAACGAAGTTCGTCCCGCCGTTCAAATGGATGGCGGAGACATACTGTTTGAGGATTTTAAAAATGGAGTGGTTTACCTCCATATGGTGGGAGCCTGTGCGGGATGTCCCAGCTCCACCTACACTTTGAAAGAAGGCATTGAATCCCGATTGAAAGAGATTCTTCCGGAAGTCAAAGAGGTCGTTGCGATCTGATGAGTGGAAAAAGCTTTGCCGCCCTTGGTTTGATTTGGGTTCTCTTCTCGCCAGCGGCATGGTCGCAAAGCCTCTTGTTTCAAGAGCTTTATCGCAGCAAAACAGAACCACAATTTCATGCGTCTCACAAACACGCCACGTCCGCTTGGAATTCTCCCTTGGGAAAACATTCCACATCGGAATTTTCACTGACGTCGCAAAAATTGAAATGTGAATTCCTGAAGGAGTGCAGCTATAAAGTTCAAGCCAATTACACTTTAGAGAATTTTGAAAAGCAGGCTTCGTTTGGGGATCAATTGGAAGATCCGGATTTTCGCGGACTTCTTTCTTGGGAAGGAGATCACCGCTATTTGATGGAGTTCGGCGTGAACTCCCCCAGTGATCAGCCTTTTCATTCCTTCGATGAAACCACCATCAGCTTCAATGCGGTGTGGGCTCCCTTGGGGAATCTGATCCGCCGCAAGGAAAACTACTGGCTGTTTGTCGCCAATTACTCTTCGACACGATCTTTTTTGCCCGGCATTCCCTTGCCAGGATTTGTCTATGTGATTCCCACAGAGTCCGGATGGACTTACAGCTTGGGTGCTCCGTTCTTAACTGTGAGCTACGTGAATTTTCCCAAATGGAATTTTCGCGTGACGGGTGGACCTTATTTTTACTCCACGCAGCTGTCCTATGGACCTCCATTTTTCAATGGAGGAATCGAATCCAGCTGGCGCCAATCCAGTTATTTTTTGTATCAACGCACCAACAGTGACGAGCGCATTTACTTGGACGAAAAAGAACTCGCCGCATTTTTAAAAGCGCCAGTTCATCGAAAAGTGATGGCCGAATTGAAGGTCGCATACGTGTACGATCAAAAATTAAAAACGGGAGAAAGTTATTCCCGCACCACGCAAACAGATTTGCAACTGGGGCAGTCTGCCGTGATTTGGTTAAAAATCCGCGCGAGCCTTGATTCTCCTGTAAATCGATGAAACTCTTGTTTCATGAATAAAATTCGCGTCGCCGCACTTCAATATTACATTCGCCCTGTGAAATCCTTTACGGAGTTTGAAGATCAAGTTTCCAGTCTTGTGGAAACTGCAGAAGACTACAAAGTGAAACTTTTGGTCTTTCCTGAATACTTCACCACTCAATTGCTGACCTTGGGCGACACCAAGGAACCGATCAGTGAGCAGATCCGCCGACTTGCAGATCAAGAAGAGCGCGTAAAGAATTTGCTCCTCGAGCTTTCGCACAAGTACAAGATTCATATTGTGGGCGGAACCATTCCCAGTTTTTCTGAAAATGGCGAGAAGATTTACAACCGCTCTTATGTAACAGGTCCAAACTCCAACAATGCAGAGTCTCAGGTGAAACTTCACATGACTCGCTTCGAATCGGAAGATTGGTTGGTCAGTGCCGGGGAACGCTTGCGCATATTTGACACCGAGTTTGGAAAGATGGCCATCACCATTTGCTACGATGTGGAGTTCCCGGAAATTGCCCGCGTGGCCGCCCGTGAAGGGGTTCGTATTTTGGTGGTTCCCAGTTGCACCGATGACCGCCAAGGATTTTTGCGGGTGCGCTACTGCGCTCAAGCCCGAGCCATTGAAAACCAATTGTTTGTGATTCATTCCGGAACCGTGGGATCCCTTCCCATGGTACCGGCCGTATCGATGAACTATGGACAAGCGTCCATTTTGACTCCCAGCGATTTTCCTTTTTCTCGAGACGGCATTTTGGCGGAAGGCCAAGCCAACTTGGAAAACATGGTCATCGGTGAATTAAACTTGGATTTGATCGACAGCAGTCGCGCCAGCGGAACCGTTCTGCCCTTGAGAGACAGTCACACCACCGCCGAACTTCTAAAAGTGGTCGATCATGTCAAAATCAGCTGATAACTATTTCACCCAGTGGACTTTGGTGGTGGCAGCAAGAATATCGTCGTATTCGGCCACCACAGACTCACCAATGCGCTTTGCGAGCTCTAAAGGATCAACTTCCAACTCTTTCAAACTGATTGTTGGAACCGGCGTCCCTTCGGTTGTGGTGTTGATGGCAAAGTGGATCAGCTGACTGACTGGACTTGAGGTTGCCACCGAAATACTGAGTTTTTTGTCTTTGAGGTAAATGTCATCTCCAGATCTTCGAAGTGTTTTTGCTTCTTCCTTAGGAGACAAATCAATGATTCGAGAAATGCTTAAGTCCGCCATCAATCGCTGCATACAAACCGCAGAAAAAAGTGACTGGTGAAAAATCTCAACCACAAAATGAAGCATTTCTTTAGAGCAAATTTTCGCCTTTTCCTTTTTATCTTCACCATCCACCATTTCGGCCAAAGACACTTGGCAGGGACCAATAAAACTCAAGAGAGAATCGCCCATCATGTCGTGCTTTAAATAATTAAACAGCGAATGCAACTGGCTTCCATCATAGGTCATCGTTTGATCATAGTGTTTGAACTTCATTTAAAACCTCCCTGACTTCGCCTGAAGCTCTTCAAAAGAGAGTCCATTGGCTCCTAGCGCCCGTGCAAATCTTAAACAAGACTCACAACTTCCGCACCATTGATCCATAGACTGATAACAGGGCCAAATTTTTGAAAAATCCAAATTCAAATCCTGACCCAATTTTACAATCTCCGTTTTCTCTAGGTCTGTGGTGAAACAATGAACACTCACACGACCTTCGGTTGAAAAGCCAAAAGCATGATTTAAACTTTCGATATAGTCTTTGGAATTGTCTGGAAAGGTGGTGGCTTCTTCCTTGTTAAAACCAGGAATCACCACTTGCGCACCCATGCCCTCTGCATACCCAGCAGCGATATTGAGAAAAATTCCATTCCGGTTGGGAACCCAAACCGACTTTGCGGAAGACTTCGAAGTTTCCAAATCGCTGATATTTAGAGTTTCTTTCAGAGGAAGAGCTTTCTTCTGGTTTAAAGCGGATTCACTGAATTCCGAAAACCATTTGAGGTCCACTTCTCTGTGGGGAATTTTATAAGTTTCGCAAAGCGCCTTTGCAGACTCCATTTCTTTGACCGCAGCCATCTGCCCATAATCAAAGGTCAGAGCCAAAACCACATCAAAGTCCTCAAGGGCACGCACCAGATTCACCGAGGAATCCAAGCCCGAGGACAACAAAATCACTGCATTATTTTTTTCGTTTCGAACCAACTTTTTTGACCTTTCCGGAGGTCTTTTTTCGAGAGGATGAAGCTTTCGAAGATGCCTTTTTCGAAGCTTTTTTCTTGGATGTTTTTGAGACCGTGCTTTTGGGACTGCTCTTTTTAGACGTTTTCTTTGAAGCCTTCTTTTTAGAAGTTTCTTTTCCCAAAACTGGCAAAGAATCTCGAATCACTCGCACACGATCTAAAATTTTTTTTGCCAATCGGTGTGTGACGTCTTCTGCGCTTTTATTCTTTGCCATTTGGGTCTTTCCTCACTTCAATTCAACGAACCCGTTTATTTTATTTATGCCTTTTTAAAGGACTTCTGCATTTTATCAAAAAACAAGACCAGTGGAATCGCCACATACATTGTGGAGTAGGTTCCAAGAATGATACCAATCATCATGGTCAATGCGAAATCAGCAATCACACCGCCCGCCAAAAAGTACATCGCAGTCACCGTTAAAAAGGTGGTGATACTGGTCAAAAGAGTTCGCGACAAAGTGTCGTTCATGGATCGATTCGCAAGCCAGCGAAAATCTTTGCCACGATACACTTCTGCGTTTTCTCTCATACGGTCAAAAATAATGATGGTGTCGTTCAGCGAGTAACCTATGATGGTCAAAATGGCCGCCATGGTTTGAACCGTCACTTCCAAATCAAAGATGGAGTAAATCCCCATGGTGATGATCGCATCATGGAAAAGACAGAACACGGCTCCTGGTGCAAACTCATAATCAAACCGAAGTCCGATATAGATCAAAATCAAAAGAAGTGCATAGAAGGCGGCCAAGATTCCGTTTTTCTTCAACTCACTTCCCACCTGAGGACCCACCGTATCCACTCGCCGCACATTGGGAGACTCTGCAGAAAAGTGCTGAGTCAAACCGTCAGTGATCTTTTTAATCGTCTCATTCAAGATGGTGTTGGTTTCAGACTCCGTCTTTCCAGCCACAGTCCCGATGCGAATCAAAAACTCATTGTCATCGCCAATGGACTGAACCGAAGCATCTGGAAAGCCCACTTGAGTGGTGAACTCTCTCACTTGGCTGGCTTTCACCGGAGCCCCAAACTGCACTTGAATTTCTGTTCCGCCCGCGAAGTCCACACCGTAGTTGAAACCTTGAAGGAAAATGTCCCCCAAAGCCATAAAGGTGAGCACCACGGAAACCACCGCAAAGGGGATTGAGAACTTTAAAAAATCAAATCGTCCAAAATCATATTTTGACATGTTATTCAGACCTTCCCTAAATGCTGACCGATTTGGTCTTCAGTTTTAAAACCATAAAATCAAAAATAAAGCGTGTAACGAAAATCGCTGTGAACAACGAAGTCACAATACCTGCGATCAAAGTCACTCCAAACCCACGAATTGGGCCTGAACCGAAGTAGAACAAAATCACACCGGCCATTGCCGTTGTAACGTTTGAATCCATAATCGCAGAAAACGCATGACGGTAGCCATCTTTCATGGCGCCGCTCCAGGAAGAGCCTTTGGCCATTTCTTCTTTGATCCGCTCAAAGATAATCACGTTGGCATCCACAGCCATACCCAAGGTCAAAACAATCCCCGCGATACCCGGCAAAGTGAGTGTTGCTCCCAAGGCCGACAAAATCGCCAACAGGCAAAATACGTTTGCGGTCAATGCAATGGTGGCAATCAAGCCAGAGACTTTGTACCAAACAACCATAAACAGAGCGACGATCACAAGTCCAACAAGTCCGGCCACCTTCCCCTTTTGAATGGAGTCTGCACCCAGGGTCGGACCCACGGTGCGCTCTTCCATTTGCTCCAGAGCTGCTGGCAATGCTCCTGCACGAAGAGTGGTTGCAATAAACTGAGCTTCTTTCATCAAGTCGTCGTTGCGTCGACCACTTCCAAGAGTGATCTGCGCAGTTCGAGAATCAATCTTGCCTTGAATCTGGGGAGCAGACTGAACCACGTCATCCAAAACGATGGCCATCAATTTGCCCACATTTTCACCGGTGATTTCTGAAAATCGACGACGCCCATCTGGATCAAAAGCAAAGATGACCAACGGTTTTCCGTTGTCTTGGCTGTAGCTCACATAAGCGTCTTCCAACTGGTCTCCGGTCAAATCGGAATCTTTATTTAGAAGATAAGGAATCTTTCCCGCTTCCAAAGTCACTGCCGAAGGGGCTTTCTCAAAGGCCACTTCCGTACCTTCGGGAATCTTTCCTTTTAAATCCTCATTCAATCTTTTGATGTAAGCCGAATAGGACATGGGAGCACCGTCTTCTGAGGGCCCTCCCAATTTGTAGTTTCCATTTTTTTCTGCATCGGCAATCAACTTTTGAACTTGATCGCCAGGCATTGCAGTGGAAACCATCCGAAATTCCAAACGGGCCGTTTTGTTGATCAATGCTTTTGCCTGCTGAGGATCATCCACTCCAGGAAGTTGGACCAAAACTCGGCTCTCCCCTTGCGCAGCAATCACAGGTTCGGAAACACCAAACTCATCCACACGGTTTCGAATCACTTCGATGGCCTGTTGAATGATTTGGCCTTTCAAATGTTCCAAGTAGGTGTCCAAAAAGTGAAGGGTCATCGAGGTGCCCGTTTCTTCCACCACTTGCAATGAAGTTCCATGGAAATCATCCAAATAAGAAGTCACGGCATCTTTTGAGCTGGCGGGAAAATCTAAAATGATGTTCTTTTGATCATCACTGGTCTTCACCGAATTCACAGGAATTTGGCGCTCTTTAAATTCACTGGCCAGAGAGCGAGAGGTGCGGTTGATTTTTTCTTCAATCACACTTTTCACATCCACTCCGTAAACCAAGTGGGCTCCACCTTTGATATCCAAACCATAGTTGATGGGTTGTTGATGAAACCACCAGCCCTTCGGAAGCTCCACAAAGTTTGGAAGCAAATAAAGCGTTCCAAACACCAGAACCGTAACAATAATTAGGGCACGAATACGAAAGCTTTCGATAATCATTTGTTGCTCTTCTCCTCATTAGCGGAAGACCCAATTTGACTTTTTAAAATCCGGATTTTGACTCCATCGGAAATTTCTAAAACCACAAATTGGTCAGTGATTCCCTCAATCGTTCCCAGAATTCCCCCAGATGTCAAAACCGAATCCCCTCTCTTGAGGTTGGTTAAAAAGTTTTGATGAGTTTTTTGTCTTTTTTGTGAGGGGCGAATCACTAGAAAAAAGAAGACCAAAAAGATCAAAATGAAGGGGAAAAATTGCTCCAAAAGATTTGGTTTTCCAGCACCTGGGGCTTGAGCAAAAGCCATAGATCCGATGAATAAACTGACAAAGAAAGTTTGGACGATTTGAGAAATCATCAAGCTCCTCCCGATTGAGTGTGTGGTTGAAAAGCCCCCTAAATTCTCTTTCACAGCTCAAAAAAGCAAGAATCTCAGGGCTTTACAAAGCGCGTTAGGCAGAAGTCACGAAACTCCTCCCAACGGCCTTCCAACAGGGAACGGCGCGCCTTCTTCATCAAATCCAAATAAAAATAAAGATTGTGAATGGTGTTCAGGCGGCTGGAGAGAATTTCTCCGGACAGAAACAAATGGCGCAAATAAGCTTTTGAGTAATTGGTGCAGGTGTAACAGCCACATTCTGGATCCAATGGACTGGGATCTTCGCGGTACTCTGCCCGTTTAATAGACACTTTTCCCTGCCAGGTATAGAGCGTCCCATTGCGAGCAACCCGTGTGGGCATCACACAGTCAAACATATCAATCCCCGCATCCACAGACAAAATCAAATCCAGCGGAGTTCCCACGCCCATCAAATAGCGGGGCTTGTTCTCGGGCAGAAGTGGCGCCACTTGGGGAACCAATTCGTGCATCAAGTGAATGGGCTCGCCCACACTGAATCCTCCCAAGGCATAACCGGGCAGATCTACATCCAAAGTCATTTCCAAGCTCTTCTTGCGAAGTTCTAGATCCAATCCCCCTTGAACAATTCCAAAAAGCAATGCGCCTTTGTCGGTCATCGCCTCTTTGGAGCGCTTCAACCACCGAATGGTCAACTCCATGGACTTGATGTTTTCTTCTTTGGTCGCCGGGTACTTTAAACATTCATCAAAGGCCATGATGATGTCGGATCCCAAATCCATTTGAATTTGCATGCTGGTTTCTGGAGAAAGAAAATGCTTCGCTCCATCCAAATGGCTTTGAAAAGTCACACCCTCTTCAGTGATCTTTGACAACTGAGACAATGAAAAAACCTGAAAGCCTCCACTGTCTGTAAGAATGGGCCGGTCCCAATTCATAAACTTATGAAGACCGCCTAAACTTTTGATGGTTTTTTCACCAGGGCGAAGATGCAAATGGTAGGTGTTCCCTAAAACGATCTGCGCGCCCAAATCTTTTAACTCTTCGGGCAGCATGGATTTTACAGTGGCTTTTGTTCCTACGGGCATAAACACAGGAGTTTGAATGTCCCCTCGGCGTGTGGTGAGAGTGCCCGCCCGTGCCTGACCGGACTTGGCATCCACACTGAATTTTCCAATCATTTGATCCACGCTGAAAGGTCTCCATAGGAAAAGAGTCGAAAGCGCTTCTCAATAGCATAGGCGTAAGCGGCTTTCACCTCTTTCGTTCCAAAAAACGCACAAACCAAAGCCAATAGGGTCGACTCGGGTTGGTGAAAATTCGTCAGAAGGCCATTCACCACCTGAAATTCATAGGGAGGATAGATAAACAGGTTGGTCTCTCCCTGATAGTGATCTCCCGATGACGAAAGAGGGATTTTATTTGCTGCCACCGACTCCAGCGCTCGAACCACCGTGGTGCCCAAGGCCCAAACCCGTTTTCCCTGCTTTCGAGTTTCACTCACTTGGTTCATCACAGCGGTCGGCACATCCACAAATTCAAAGTGCATGTCGTGGTCTTCAAGGTTTTCTGTTCTTAAAGGAAAAAAAGTACCAAGCCCCACATGCAAAAGCACCTTTTGAACCTTGATGCCTTTTTGTTTGAGAACTTCCAAATCTTCATTGGAGAAATGAAGGCTTGCTGTGGGAGCCGCCACAGACCCCGCATCTTTGGCCCAAGCGGTTTGATACCAGTCTTTGTCTTCCTCCAAATATTTGGCGTCTTTTCGTTCGCTCAAAATATAGGGAGGAAGATTGATCAAACCATGACGGTCAAAATAATCTAAATCCAGATTTTTAGTAAGCTTTACGGTTTGTGGAAGTCCTTTTTGAACCAACTCTGCTTGAAGACCTTCTGGAAAATCAAAAGTGTCACCCAAAGAATGGGTTTTTGCCGGAAACAAAACCCGCCAGGTGTTTTGGTCTGTGGGCTTAATAAATAAAAATTCAAGACCACAATTGGAGCGCAGTCGAGACGGAATGACTTTGGTTTCGTTGACCACAAGAAGGTCACCCGGTTGAAACAAATCAAACAGGTCGTTCTTCGAAATTTCTTTGGGTGAACGCTCATGAATATTGAGCAAGATTCGGCTGGGATGGGCCGGAGTCAAGGCAATCAAATCATTTGGAAATTCGTACTGGAGGTCTGTCTTTTTCACCTCCCCTATGGATCATGATTCGGTATAAGTTTCAATGAGGCGAAGATTTTTTTGAATTTTTCACCTTTGAAGAAGACTTTTTCACGGCGGCGTCTCCCAGAACCATCACGATCGACAGCAGAAAGGTCGTCACAAAAAAACTTCCGAATATTGAGATCAATGCCCATTCACTCATATTTTTCCCCTTACATATATATCCTTCAATTTATGAGAAGGAGAGGGAGCCTCCTGCTCCCCTTGCAATCCTTCGATCCTTACCCTCCGTCGTCTTATAGATTTGGACCGATAAGGTCCCCTCCCCCCTCTGTTTCGGGAACCTCTTCAGGGCATCCTGCCCTTTCGAAAATTAAGACAACGGGGGACAATTTTCGGGTTAACGATTGTGAACTTTACAGTCTTCTTTCGCGAAAACAAAGCTGGAGGTGAGATCGTATTGAATGTGATTCTTTCTTTGCCGAAAACTTAAATGAACATCTACATTTTGAAATTCGTAGTCTTCAACTTGCGTGGATTTATCGAAAGTTTTGAAGGAAACGCCTTCCGCTTTCAGCTCCCCCACTTGGAGCGGGCGTTTGCTGTAGCACTTCCAAGAAAGATTTTTGTGAGAGCAATCGTCTTTTTGAAAATAAATCTGTACAAAGCTTCCCATTTTCATCAGCTCTTTCGCGCGGGATTCGATTTTTGAAAGGCTGGCATAAGTCGCCATTCCAAGATGCACAGGAATGTATTCCACACCATTGTGATGAACCAGGTCCAAACGGTAACCGTCTTTGGTTTCGGTCATTTGGTAAGTGGATGTGGCTGGTTGAGTGCGGCAGGTGAAAAAGATGGGATCGAGCACGTTTTTAGAGAATGCATATTGAGAAAGTGTGAACGCAAGCAAAAAAGAAAGGGGATAAAATAAAGTTTTCATCCCCTTATCATTTTATATTTTAGGGAGCGAAACAAGAACCCTCTGGAAAAGACTGCTGAAGCGTGACATTTTTGCCGTTCAGATCAAGATGGAAAAAGACTTCCGTGCTGACCCATTTCACGCCTTCGTAGTTTCCTTCCAAACGGCCCATGGCAAATCCACCCAATGTGACGTTGGCTTCACCAATTTGAAGAGGTTTTCCGCGGTAACATCTCCAGTACATTCCATTGTTGGTGCAGTTCTCTTTTGGAAATTGAAAGGAAACTCGATCGCCCAGTTTTTTCATTTCTTTTGCACGCTCTACAATCATGGGAAGATCGGCCGGTGTGACCGGGGAATCGTAAACGATCATGTAGTCGGTTCCATTGTGATGGTAAATGGTCAGCTTGTAGCCTTCATCGTTTTGCTCCAGAAAATAGCTGGTGGTTGGAAGTTCCGTTACACAACTGACGACGGCTTTCATTCCATATGCGGGCAAAGTTGCCGCTGCGAAAAGGATCCCCAAAAGCCCTTTGGTAAAGATATTCATAGCTCCTCCTGTTTTTTATTTGAGATGTCTTTGATTGGGGTCGGAGCATAGGGATTTGCTTAAGGCTTGTCCACACCCGTCCATTTCGCAACGCGCCTAACGCCTTCTTTTTGACTTCCAGAGCCCTTCCCACTTAATAATTGGGTCTTGTCTGTTTGAAATTCTGATGTGACGCGCGAGTGGCGAAATTGGTAGACGCACCAGCTTGAGGGGCTGGCGGCCGCAAGGTCGTGCTGGTTCAAGTCCAGTCTCGCGCACCACTTAACTTACTGATTTTACTAGGTTTTCAAGACTCTAGCCTTGACTGAAGTGCTGGTAGACAAAGGTCTAATCTGACCACCAAAATCAAAATTCAAAAAGTGACTTGTGTTTATACCGCTAACTTCCGAAAGGAGAACGGTATGATCGACGACTCACAGTTAGAAAAAACAATTCGCGCGCTGAACCTTAAATGGATGCAATCGGATCGCAAGTACAGGTGGATGCTGGCTGACGAAGGTGGCGTCTATTATGTAAAGCGAAATATCAAGATCGCGGCCACAGGGAAGAAAACCTTCCAGAGACTCCCACGCAAACTCTATGGGCACCTTCCCAAAAAAGAAGTTGAGAAGCTGGTCACAAGACTTAACTTCAATCAAGATCGTGAAAAACGAATGCGCGAAAGATTCAAAATCGAATCTGCTTTTTTATCCCCAACACTACTTGAAGAATTCTACGAACAACTTGACGCTGAAATCCCCACAAAATCTATTGTCAAACAACGCTACTCTCACCTCCGTAAGCACTTCTTGGACTTTTTTCTGAAAAAGGACCCCAACCCTGTCAACTGGCACAGACATCACCAAGCAGAATGGTGCAACTATCTTCTAGGAAAGAAGCGTAGTCCTAGCACTCTCAAACAAATTGTGGGTGTATCGAACCGCTTTATGAAGTTCCTCCACAAGAAAAGACCAGAGGAAGTCCCAATGATGGTCTTCACTCCAATCTCAAGAGCAAGAATGAAGAAAATCAAAGATGAGTGGTCTGTTGATGAATTAGGAAGACCACCTAGCTACATCAATGAGTTCGACTACAACCTTATCCAAAAAAGACTACCAGATGATCTCAAATCTGTTTTTGTACTCTGTTATCAATTTGGTCTTCGTCGCAGTGAAGCCATGGGACTTTATGATAGGTCTGATTGTGTAAAAAAGGGATTTCTTCAAATAGACAAACAGCTCCTTCGCTACACCCGCCTTGGTAAGGTGATTCTAGGTCCCACGAAGGGTCGCATGGCGAGGAAAGTCCCCTATTGGTACTCCTCTCCTGATCAAGCTTATGATCTCATTCAAAAAATAGTCCCCATGTCTCCCTCCGATTACACCAGAAAACTCAGGGCATTTATCAAGAAGCTAAAACTTGATTATTTTGTCCATGACTGTCGCCACTCATTCATCACCAATGCGGTTAATGATCAAAGAAAGTTCAGTTTGAACGACATTCGTCTAGCTGCTGGGCACGCTGATCTAAGGGTGACCAATGGATATTTGAGGGACAGCACCAACTATGACGACCAAGTTTGGAAACCTGACCCACCAAAAAAGATTGCTGGATAAATCTATTTGCCGCGCAGACTTGGTAAAATTCTTATGTGCAGCAAAAAACACAGTCACAAAATTTGAAAATCTGCAACTCGTGCAAGAGAACCTTGCACGTCTGTTGCTATGGAATTAACAGAAGGTCCCCAGACGGATACAATTCTTGTTGCAAGGAGTGCCGCAACTACCGCAGGAGACGAGCCTACCACAACTCATTCAAGCAAGAGGCTCACATAATGCCTTTAAATGAAAATAATAAAGTCGTTATTCAAGAGGCACTGACCACCTCAAACAGGATTGAAATTCCATGCCTGGACATGAAATCTAACTCCAGCTCAACTTTTGTCATCGAAAGTGTGGATGGTACATACCGGTTAGAAATCTTCAACAGAAGATCCTGTGACAAAGACATTTTTTATACTGGTCAGACTGACCTGTTTCTATTGGTTGCTACCAATCTTTTGCGAGAACGAAGTCTGAGACTCTTCTCTCCAGAACAACCACACCAAATTCTTGACTGGCAATTCGGCAGTCGCTGAAGGTTCGACCATATCACTTCGATCCAGTCCCTCAATACAGAACAAAATTGTACAAATGTTCTATATCAAATTGAAATGCGGTCCAAGTGTTTGAAACCACAACAAAACAAACATCTGACGTCAATCCCCAGAACTACTCAGTGTCTTAAATAAAGAACACTTCATAAAATATCCCTAGGTAATGTTCTTTTTGCGGGAGGCATTATGATTTCAGCCGACAAAATCCTAAACGAACAGCAATTGAGCCGACTTCTAAAAAGAATGAAGCAGGAGAAAGAGAAGTCACTCCTAGCCATCAAGAGTTCTCCGAAACAAAATCCAAAAGAGATTAGAATTGTGATCGACTATTTCTTATTTTCAGTTATTGCACATACTGGATTGCGAATCTCTGAAGCCCTGAACCTAAAGTGGACCGACATTCACGATGACTTTCTGATCATCCGACCTGAAATATCAAAAAACAAAAAACGTGGAACTGTCTATTTTGGGACTAAGACTCAGGACCTACTTAAGGAACTCTATGACTTAAAAATACAAATTATCAAAAAAAAGTCCGTTGACTATATTTTCAGCTCGAATGGAAGAGTCGCAAGCAGAAGCTACATGCACACAAGATTTAAACTCTGGATTGATCAGGTAGGACTGCCTCCAAGCCTATCCATTCATTCTTTAAGACACACCTATGGAACAATGTGTTTGGACAAGGGTCTCTCACTCACATTTGTCAGGGACAACCTAAGACACTCCAGTATAGCTGTGACTTCAAAATACCTTCACCTAACAAAAGAGAATAGGGAAAAAATAAGAGACATATTCTAGATAATTTAAATATTTAATTATATTGATCTTTTCAATTAAAGTTCTATGGGTGATGAGAGGATAATAGTTTTTTTACTATTCTACCTCAATCTCGAATCCAGTTAGAGTTTTATAAGACTCTTTCATTATCTCTTTCAGTAGAGGGGAATTCTGTTGCGAAACTATAAATGAGTCATGAACTGGAAGAATTGCACCACCTCTTGTAGACTGAATATACTTCAACATGACCATCTCAGCCAAAGTAGAGTCTTTAAATTGTAATTTTAAAGCCAAGTTGGTGGAGAAAAATAGGTCTCTGATTTCCTGATGAGATTTAAAGATTTCCTGCATGATATGCTTTGACTCAGATCTAGATATTTTCAAGTCATTTGCAATCGCCATGATTGCACCGTTTTCATTTTTGCAATTTATTGCGATGAGAAATGATTTTTTTAAAGCCTTTCGATCTAAACTTTTGTCGTTCTTTAGGCTTGAATATGCATCTCGATTCAATTGAATTCCCTTCATTGCGTACAAAAAATTGGGATGCAGGCTTTTGAAGTCAATTTCTATGACATCTTGAGAATTTATTTTAATTTTTTCCCTCTCTCTCTTTTTCAATGACTGATAGAGGTTTTTTCCGAAAGAATAAAAACGCCCCCCCAACTTTAAACTTGAATTGTTAAAGACTCTTTTTAAAACTGGGGGCTCAAGAACCTCTCCTAATAGTTCATACTGAGAGTCTTCATTTGTGGAGTTTATTCTAGCCAGCTTTTTTGACATGTTCAGGAAAGTAGCTTTTTCTTTGACTGAGTCTACCAGGCATCCCCTTGCATCTCTAACAAAAATACCAGGTCCAATGTCAACTCTAGGAGACTTTTTGGCTTTAGAAATAAATTCTTCTAAGTATTTATCTGATATTTTAAACCTAGAGCTGATTCTAGATGAAGAGTTACTCCTTGGCGCAATGTGTACCTCATCAATGATTTTTAGTTCAGTTAAGGCATCGATTAAACTCAGTAAGATTTTTACGCCAACCCCTTTTGGATTATATATCCCCCTCTTATATGAATTTGTGTCTCTACTATATCCAATGAGCTTTCCAGGATTAAAAACCGAATTTGCAAATAATATCTCTAGCGCTCTTCGAAGTTTGGCTTCGGATACTCTTCCTTTGGAATTTAATTTGATGTGGTCGCTGACTTGAAGAAGAACCTCTTTTAAATAGTCAGATCTCCTTGAATCCAAATCTTTTATTGAGAGAGACAAGTTAAGTGGCTCAAAAATTTGAAGTCGCCTTATCCTCTCCTCTGCTCTTTTAAAAAAATTATTCAGAAGTGAATCCAATTCCTTTAGTTTTTCTGGTGATAAAAATTTATTGGAACTTTCTCTCATATGTTCTCAAATTCAAATTTATTGATTATTTCGTGAGCGGCTATACCGAAGCTACTCAAAGGATAAGTAGAAAAGATTAATGTTTTTGTGTTATGCCAATAAAATCTTGATCTCATAGATTGAATAATGTTCTCAACATAGACCTTTCTTCCAAACATCCCAAACCCTTCCTTCTCGCTATTCTTACCAAAACCTCTAGCAGCTCCTTGCATCCAGTACTCTGCACCCACATCTCTTGGGGAAAGCGACTCAAGCTCAGGCATCTCTAGCTTATCAGAGGTCTTCCATTTCAAAAATGCGTCTTCATATTTATACACAACAGGATTGGACATTTCTATAACTTGATTTTTAACTTGCTCCTTATCCGGAGGAAAATTTGATCCAATTATTATTAAGTCTTTGTCTTTGATCAAATTGAGACCTCTGGTTTTTCCGTGGTATAAATCCGGATGATATCTAAAGTTAAATCTGTCGCAAATATTTTTGAATTCTTTACTCTTTATCAAATCTTGAAATGCAATTATCCACGTATCTTCTGATCTAAAATTCAACCGTTCACTCAGCCTGTGAATCTTACTCATCAATTTCTCTACCTTTTCTAGATCGAGTTCCTTATTCCCGAAAATGCTGGACTTTGAGATGTTATTAATAACTTGAAATACCCTTCCCTTCGGAATCAATACCCCATCCCTCTTAGGGTCATAACTAATAATAAGATCCTCACACTTTAACCCAAGTCGAGCTTCCATTTCCTCTGAAGTCGAAGTCGCATCAGTAAACACAATTTTTGACCTGTGGCCATTGAGATGCGGATTCAGCACTTCCCTGTATGCTGCAAGATTAGGAAAAAATGAAATTTGAACTTCGTCAGATTGATTTGTTTTACCAATGCTAACACGACTATCTGAATTTAAAGCCAACCACAAAAAGCGATTCCAGTGCTCATAAAATGCTTTGGCATTCTCCGCCGTGTATTTTAGGATTATCTCCTTTGACTTTTCGGGTGATACAAACTTTGGATTTATTCCCCTTGCCGAAATTATATTTTCATTCAAGATTTCGTTGTCCGTATATGGAAGTCCTGATTGTTCTATAAAAAATAGTTCAATTTTGTCTAAGCGTTCTTCATAGGTTTTCTTCTCAACTAAACTTAACTCATCCTTCCCAAGAATCTCCTTTTGATAGAAACATTGTAAGTAGTCCATGAAACCAATCAGCATTTCTTCTGAAATTTTCAAAGAAAATTGACACTTCTTAATCGCATCTTCATCCAAAATAATTAAATCTACATTTTTTAGGTTAAACTTTTCGCTAAAGAAGAAATTGCCGTTTTGCATTTCATTTAAATTTCCAATTACGATGTCAAATCCATGGGAACTCCCGTAGATCTGTTTTATGGTTCTATAGTAAGGACATTTTGAATTATCTTGACAATTATTTTCGCAAACTGAAAAAGCGGACTGATATCTTTTTATTCTCAATTCTCTCAAATCTTTATGAGGGCAATACTGAATATCCCCGTCTCTCCTGTATCTCTTTTCATTCCGAATATGACTTTCTCCAAAAACCCGAATTATCTTTGGTGGATCTTCAATTTTTTCACATTCTAATAAAAGATCATTCTCTAACTCTTCCGCCTTAAGATTGCTATATGTCAGAAATACTATCTTTCGATACCTACCACTGTGATCTTTCCTGAGGGCCTCTTTAATCAAAGTCTGCGTTTTTCCAAAGCCAACAGGTTCGTTCATTAACATCACACTTGATTGAGGGTCATTTAAAAAGTCGAATAAGAGCTGTTCAGTTTTTTTCTTTTGGTCACTAACCCTAGTACCGAAATACTGATTTTTCATTGAACTCCCTAGATCTAAATTGGATAAAAATTAAATGTATTATAGGTACTGAAATTGTTTGACGAAGCGATTATTTTTCTAGACTGGACTTTTCTGACTGAACGTTAATATTTGGGTACAAACTCATACCCTAACCATTTTATGGAGGCCTCTCTCCCTAAGACTCTTTCAATGACTTCATTTTTTCTGACAAGTGTTCGATGGATTCCATCTACAATAGCTACCAAATGAAATCCCTCTTGGAGTTTGGTCAAAATGGTCTCCTTAAAAGACTCTTCAAGAAGGTCTAGGTCAAAACAAAGATATTTTGAAAAAACAGGAAATTGATCATCTTCGTCTGAGTCCATATCAAAATAAAATTGCCCCAAAGGAATCCTGTTGCCTTTCAGGTCAGCAATCACATATGTCACTGGTCTGATTTCGGCGGACCTATAGGAGCACCGCTTATTCGCTCTCAGGACCTCGCCACCATGAGCAAGCAACACCCTCAATAAATCCATTGGGTTCTGCCTAAAAAGCAACCCAAGGAAACCTGACTCGAAATAGTGGCAATACAACTCCACATAGGGGAACTGGTATGTTCTCCCCCTTACCCCTTCTTCATAGTGGTCCAGCAGGTCCTCTAGATTGGAAAATTCCAAATCTGAATTAAATAGTAAGAACTTCTTATGATTGAACAAGAGACTGAACTCAGTCTGATCAAAATCCATAATTTATTCCTGTCGTTAAAACGACTCCAAAATCTCCAGGTCTAGATCTGCCACCAACCTCAAAGAACCCACCGAACCCTTTGTATTCATCTCTTGAATCAATCCCTAGACCTAGGCCCCAAAACTCGTGACTAAACGACTCTGTGGTTTCTGAAACTGACCCAATACCAAGACTGTTGTAAGAGACTGAATAGTTTGTTCTCCTTCCAGAAATCTGCCCAATTTCAGCTTTTAGATAAGAACCAAACCAGGGAGTGTAGGTAAGGACAGACAGAGAGTATTCGTTTGAGCGCAACGAGCCTTTGAATGACTCCATAGAGTTAGGGGTGCCTGACCTTGGAACATCTGAAGCAGAGGTCTTTTGATTGCCAGAGAAGTCACCTCCAAATGAATATCCGGCCTGTAATCCTAAAAAGTGAAAAATGCGGTATTCATAAGAAAGAAAGCCACTTAGGTTTACCTCTTCAGAAGACCTCAATTTCCAGCTGTTATAGCCAACACCAAAACGGACACTGTTTTTATATAGAAGGTGGGTGTATTTGTAGTCCTTATCACTCACTGATTCTGGATCAATCTTTTGACTGAGTTCAATTTGTTGACCTTCAGTTAAATTCAGACTTTTCTCCAACCTAAAGATCTTTTGTTCAATCTCAGATTTATTTTCATTCTTGGATTTAAGTTCCCTCAGTTTTGAGAGCTTGCTTTCCAATCCAGAGATCTCATTTGACAGATTGGAGATCTGAGATTCCACTTGATGGACATCAACCAAAACATCCTTCTTCTTGTGGTTACTTAAAACGAACTCAATGGCTCTATAGCAAGTGTAAAGATCCCCTTCTTTTGAGCACTCTGTTCGTTTGGGATTGACGGAAACTTCAAGTTGCTTACAAGTATCTGAAGAGTCACAAAGAGATCTGAATTCCCTTAAAGCGGCCTGTCTGGATTTGTCTTTTGCTTCTTGCTCTGAGCTCGCTTGAGCAGACCCACATGCCAAAAGAGTGTCACCAGAAAGTTGAGAGGATCCTTCTCGGCAGATCCAATCCTCTGAGAAGGATGGTTGCGAAACAAAAACCAATGGTAGGAATCCTATCAACCACAAAATCATTAATTTTTATAACTTTTCTCTTTAGACCAATCTTTAAGAAAGATTTTCTTTGGCATGAACTCTTCCATTGGTCTACTTGTTCTAGTTTTTATATTTGTGACGAAACCAATTTCTATAATTTCTGTGAAGGATGCGTCTCTCTGGTTGAGTTGCACTTCTAATATGTTGTCTTTCTTCTCAAGAAACTCAGCTTTTTCTTGTTTAAATTCAGGTCGCTTGTCTAAAAATGCTCTCCCAAGGGTTCCGGGCTTGGTTTTATAAAATATTTCCTTTGGAACAAAATCTTGAGAGGTTCTGGTTTGTCCAAGGACGGATCCATTTTTATCGGCATATCTAATCAGAAGGGGAAAGGCTACGGCTCCAAGAGCCCACTTCTGACTCGGATAATCAAACTGAATTCTTACGATTGCCTTTTTTCTATCAATTGATGCTTTTGGATTCTTCACAAGATTATTCAAAAGATTTCCCGTATGTTCTAAACCATTTTTTTTCCACCTCTTCACTTCTTTTTCAGAATGATTTGTAGGTGTATTGAAAACTATTTGAATTTCTTTAAACTCAGCAAAGCACACAGAATGAGACAACATGACAAGGATAGATGCCAATATTTTTATCAAAGCAAACCCCTCTACTCGAAACGTATTTCTAACCATAAGTCACTCCTTTATCTTTTCAATATTGACTCGATAAGTGATTCCTCGATCTGAAAATGTGGTCGAACTAATCACTTGTCTCTCTGTTTTCTCGTCAAACAGCATCTCCTCCAAAGAAAGTCCCAGATAGTCAGCAAGGTTCTTTAACTGCCACATATTTTTCGCTGATGGTTTTCTAGAAGATGTGTGCCAGTCATGAAGAAGACCTACTCGGATTCCACAAGCTTTTGCCACTCGGGACATCACCTGCCCCTTGAGCTCTCTTTGTAAAACATTTGCCAACTTTAATTCCCTTTTCATTTCACTTATTCTGTCTGTTAAAAATCGGAAAAGTCGTTCGATTTCCTATTTCTGGCCACAGTTTTCCTATATTTGAATATTAATCAGTCAGTTAGTCCTGTACATAACAGACACACAAAGCAATACCCACCTGATCCACATTGATTTCAAAGATCACACCGAATCAAATCGAATCATTTCTATGTCTTCTGACGGGCATAAAGTTTAACTTCAATCGCCTGGAGGAGAATATGAGTAGAGCAAATAATAAGCTTCGAAAGTACCTGAAAAAAGGGCGAGAAAAAGCCGGCCTGACTCAATCAGATGTTGCAAAAACTCTCAACTATTCTACTTCTCAATTTATTTCCAATTGGGAGCGAGGGCACGCCAATGTCCCCTTACCCGTGCTGAGTAAATTAATAGATCTTTACAAACTGAACACAAACTACATCATTAAACTCCTTTTGGAGTCTTCTAGAGAAGATTTTGAACAAGAGTTGTCTAAAAATTAATAAATGGATACAGTTCAATGATCATTTGAAGGGGAGGAACCTATTGGAAAAAGTTTTCAGTCAAATATGTACAAAGTTTGAGGCGACGACGCCGTTTAAAATTCTTCCCGTTGATCACGGCTGGAGGTTTCAACTCACTGAACCGTTTGACCCTGACGAGAACCGTGAAATTTTTCACGATGAAGGTCAGCTGCCTGCTGAATCAAGCGAAGGCTTTTCAGTTATGACATCTAAAAAATATTTATTTAATAAAAAGGAACTTTCAGATGTTGACCACTTTTTACACCTTCTTATTTGTAACCTAGCAAATCTTCTTGAGATCAAATCTATAGAATCAAAAGATAATATAGATGCATTCACTAGAACGGCGCTGGATGCCACTCTAAATTTAGAAGAATCGCGTATTATGGCTTCTACTTTGTGGTTTTCAAAGTACAGATCCTCTGACGGACGTGTGAAAGAAAAGATTCCGCTAGGAGAGAATCAAAGAAAAAAATTTATGGCAACCAGATATCTGGATTATGAGGCCCCATTAATTTCTATTCCAGGCAAAAATCAAAGCCATATAGTTATATTTTCTCATCCACATTCATTAGTGAGTTCTATCCCAATATTTAATGAACTAGAATCAAACAAAATTCAGTTAAAAATAGGCTATGGAATTCAACACTCAAATCAAATAGAAGTATTTTGTGCGCCCAAACTACCTTGAAGAAGCTTCCTGAAGATCAAAAATGTATCTGAACCCTCCATGCTTCTTATCATTGTCATATATCAATATCTTTGGATGAACTTTTGGGAGGATGGAACGCCCACACTCCACAGAGATTGCCAATGGCGTAGCCGGAAATAGGTGAATCGAACAATCCGGCCCATGTTTTTTACGAATATCGGAGAGCGCATGCCAGTAGAGTGCACGAAAACTAAAAATTTGATCCGCTGTCTTTATAAAAAGAGGGTCAGGATTTGGGATAGAGATTTCATAGATCGCAGCATTTTCACCAACAAAAGAAGTCACCTCATTTTCGTGAATCTTCCCACTCAGCGACAACAAAAGTCCTACTTCTTTTGTGCTCTCTGATTCTTTTAGACACTGAAATGAAAACGCAGGATCTGTCCCCCCTGACTCTGGCCATCCCCAACTTTGTGTTGTCCTGTGGTATTGAAATAAATCCGTCGCAATTTTGTCCCCAAGTAAGTGTCCTAATTTTATCAGCAACGGAATAGGGGCAAATGCAAATATCGATAGATGTTTTATTCTCTTGTTGTCGTTTCGCCCATTAAGCTTACTTTCTAGAATACGTCTAATCTCAAAAACACATTCTCTCCAAAAGTCAGCTGAGTCTGACGAGAACGATGTAAGGTCAATATGAATCCCACTTTCATCTGCTGGATAGCGAGGCAAAATAGCTTGATACGCTTCAGATTCGTCAATTTCAACTGTATGTTCTCCTATTTTCCCTTTGAGAATCAAAATATGAGACTGATTAGATTCTTGAATTTCACAAAGAGTCTTAATCCTCTCCTCATGTTCTCTTTTATAAGCAGTCAGTAAAGAGACGGGATACTGATCTACCAGCTTTGGATCGTCTATGGTTTTGTTATGGGCAGAACAAACCAACATCAAATTCTTGAAATTGGTCGCTAACCTTCGAGATTTTGACCTGTCCCCCCGTGGACCCGAAGGAGTCCACGAAATAATGTGAGCAATATTTGAGTAGTTCGCTTCTTTTAAAGTAAGTCCATCTCTCCAGAGCGGTTTATTGCAACCTCGAAATTCACAGCGACCACCAGATAATACCCACAGTTTTAGCTGCACTGATCTTGGAATACTCGGACGCTTTTCTTTTTGCGGCTTACTCTTCCGCCTTTGTGGCGCTTTTCTTTTTTTTACTTTCGCCACAGTTCTCCTATTCTACCAGTGCTGGACTTGGCTCTAATGACTCAAGCCGATGCAATAGTGACTGCGTTGATATTTTCTCGTCTCGCCCAACGGCTGCTCTCAATTCTGGAACCAACAATCGTAAAGTCAGATCAGCATAGGAAAAAGGAATGGCTTCTCCCTTCCCAGATATTTTTTTTTCTTCGCTATGACTCGCTAAAATCTCAAAATCTCTATCAGACATCCCCAAGCCATCTAATAACTTCGAGAACAATGCCTTTCGTTGATCTTTATTTGGACGTTCAAACTTTAAAACAGCTGTCGCACGTCGCTTGAGAGCCGGGTCAAGAGCACCACATCTGTTAGAAATCGCTATAACAGCAATGGGAAGCTTTGTCTTTTTTAATCCATCGAGATGTTGAAGAATCGTATTTACTCCGGCTTTGTCTTCATGATGCTGACCCGTTGTAGATCGAGATGTCAGTAGGCTGTCCGCCTCATCAATAACCAATACCATCGGAGCACCAGTCTTTTGAGCAAGCACCTTAATGTAGTCAAATGCCTGGGCTAGCAGTGTGGTCATCTCTCCCACATACCCTGTACCGCGAACTTGAGTGCTCATTTTGATCATTTGCACATCATATCTGTACAACTGAGCCACAAGACTACCTATTGTTTCAGCAACTTCAGTTTTTCCTGTACCCACATCTCCTTCAAACAAAATTAAAGGAATAAAATCATCTAGAATTTGAACCAGTGGCACCTGCTTCTTGTAGAGTTTAGCACTCCAAGATGCTGTCAAACTGGGCTGGAATATAAAATGAAGATCTTTCGCCAGACTATTTATAATATCATCAAGGCCCGAAATCCGACTTAACCTGGCATCAACTGCTCCAGCCTTGAAAGTAGTCGGAGGAGTAAAAATAGCTTTTGGATCAAATTTGGAATTCATGATGGCCTCCGATATGAAGTACGAGTAACACCTAAAAGCCCTGATTTGTAGGCACCATCATCTTGACTCGATAAACCAGCTAAACTTTTTTCCTCACCTGGACTCCAGGAAACCTCCATCACGCCCTCTTTTTTTAGCTCTTCCCAACGTTGACGATCTCTAAAAAAAACTTGAATCTCCAAATTACTTCCATCCAGCTTAGGATTGTAAGAATGCCGACCGCTAGAGGCACTCGACTCTTCAACCTCACCGTTTTCTTTTACAATATATTCGTATGCCTCAAGCACTTGCCCATCAGCGGAGCATAAGTAAAACTTGAAATGGGACAAACAAGATTCATCAATCCCAATTTCGATATCATGAGCATACTTTCGAACCGTCTCTTCTGAACTACACTCATATAACCGAACAAGAGATTGTAAATCACCGAGGATTTTACGAGCCACACGAGCCGCGTGGCCAGTTTTTGATTCCGTTCTGGTTGCACTATACATAATTACTCCACCGACCAAGTTGAAAAATTGGGAAAGACTCCATCTAAAATCTCAACTGCGGAGTCCACATCATCAGCACCTACTTCATTTAAGGCATCTCCGAGAATATCGCACATATTCTGCACCTTTACTAAAAACGCATCCCTATCAGGAATGCTCCACTCGGAAGCAATATTGTTTTCAGGATTAACAGGGTCAAGCACAACAACTTGCTCTTTTAAAATCTCAGAGGATGGAGAAGGTAGGCGTCTGTCTGAAAAATAAATGGGCTCACGAAGACGCTGACGTACAATCCATGTGCCCATCTTGAGCAAATTTGTTAACCAATCCTCGGTGAATGTCTTGTATGTTTCATCAAATGCCTTTGCCGTCAAAAGTTCAATAAAAAAGCTCGAAGTATGGTCCCGAAGGTTTCCTTCAAAAGAATTATTTCTCCACCATTTCCACAGCATTAAGATCTGGTTGTATGGCGTCTTTTCGTGAAGCCTGTTCCGGCCAGTTACAAATTGAACGTGCTCGGTAACAGATGTCTTGCGCTTTTCCGCATCCCTCCGTGGAATATAACCGTAGTTATTGATGGAACCATGCTCAAGGCTCACTATGGGAACGGCATCTATATTAATTTTAGGCGAAATTTCAAATCTGATCCGAACCGCGCTACCGCATGATCGATCAAATTGTGGCTGTCTTTCTGTCCGATTTTTATATGCTCTCCTAAGGACGGACTCTACATGATCCAGCAAATCGTGGGGCGAAAGCGAATCAGAATCCTCAACATCAAAATAGATCCCTATATCTGCATCAAAATCACCTGTCTCATGACGCCTTAAGATCGCATTTTTCGCGTAACTTCCACTTCTTAAGGCCTTTTTAAAAGAAAAATCATGATGATCATCTGTCTCATAAGATCCAAATTTCTTTTCAATAAAATTCAGCTCATCCTTTGCCAGATCCCTCTGGGACTGAGTAGGACGGAGTGCTCGTATGAACTCCTCAAATCGATCATTAATATCGTCCAAAACCCCTCCACGATAATTTTTTGGATTCTAATCAAACGTGAGCACTCACAGGCACACAAATGGTCTTAATCTCAATTTGAGACGTCCTGGGCTTACGTCAAGGTTCCACCATGAATATATTTCTATTCCCCTCGTTCACCCCGCACCCAGAATTCGATACAAATTTCCTAGAGTGCAACGCTCCACACAAAAAATAGTGTGATTTCAATAATTTAGTTGTCTTTTTTGGGCTCCCCGCTATAGCTGTTCTCATAATTGGTATAAACATTGGCTTGAGGGGCTGGCGGTGGCAACATCGTGCTGGTTCAAGTCCAGTCTCGCGCACCA
>DKGG01000025.1:0-78334 GCA_002453155.1 Bdellovibrionaceae bacterium UBA6776 | reverse complement strand
ATTTGGTGCGCGAGACTGGACTTGGGGAGTTTTTTCGACCTACTGATCAAGCGCATGTCCTCCCACTCCGACGTCGGAGTTCCCCTCTTCTCTCTATCAACCGAAAATTGTCCACAAAAGAGTAGGAATGACATTTTTCGACTCCCAGGGGCCCCTTAACGATATCGAAGCTATAGGAAATTTGCCCAAATTCCCTCTCAATCGCCCTTGGCAAAAAATTGCGCCGGGCGGGGAAATTGCAATTCAGATAGATCTATGCGTGCATTATTTCTCCTAACAATTTTTCTTTCAACAACTCCTCTTCTTGCTGACCAAATGCAGGAATCCGGCATAAATTGGAAAGCCATTCGAACATTGAACGGCGTATTTGCTCTCCATGATGGTCCGAACTGCTACAATTCAACTCTTATCGCAAAGGGATATACCCAAATCATTTCTCAAACTGGAGACGAGGAACTTAAGTATTATCTTTGGACTTTTTGCGATCGCGAAAATGGTCCTCCTAAGGTAGGCGATATAATTGTCAAAACAGTTGGTGCGGAGTCAGAGATAGAACATGCCGCCACCTATATTGGTTCTGGCAAAATTTTTGAAAAACTCAGTTCTGCTGGCATCGATGGATATTTTGCACATTCGCCTCCAGGTGTATTCCACGGAAATTTACTTTTAAGCAGTCAATACACCATTCGAAAAATTAAAGATTCGAGCTATTTTAAAGATGAACTTGAGTCTATCAGAATATACCGCTGTCAGCCCGCCTTAAAAGTTAGAAAGAAAACAGATCGCTTCCGAAGTTCGCCTGACTTCCGAATGCTTCGATTAACAAAACAAATGCTCTCGGATCTGGCTTTCAATAAGGATCCGGGAAACCTTGAGGAATACAAAACCCTGTCAGACAAAATCCATTCCATCGCGGGATTGTTAGACCATCTGTCTGGCTATGGCGAAAAAGACCTCTTCCTGTATGTCAATGCGGCTTCGATATGGATTCACATCCTGAACATGCAAAGGGAATTTGATAGCCAAAATATTCCGACCTCGGCATCTTACAACCAGTTGACCGACTCACTGAAGTCTTTGTCTGAGAGAATTCGCTCGGCCCAAGACTCAGATAAAATAAATTTTATCCTTGGCGCATCAAATGAACTCAATCCCATTCAGTGACAGCGAATTCCCCGTTGAAACGCTAGGGCGTATCGTCCAAACTCAGAAGTTAAGGACTCGGGTTATGAAAATCATACTTTTCTCTATCATGTATTCCATTCTATGGAGCTCACCAACCAACGCAAAGGAAGATGTACCTCAATCACTTGCGGCAGCTCATAAAGAAATCTTCAAAAGTAAATCCATAGGCCATATCCTCACTCCAAACACAAATGTCCTGCAAAAGGGTGAGCTCTCTGCTGGATCCCTCTATTTGGGATACGGAGCTACAGACAGCCTGACCGTCGCCACCAGTCCCTTTCTTTATCTCTCCTACGGAATGCACAATCTATTTCTCAGACTCTCACAATTCATTGATGACTCTAAACGTTTGGCTTTTGAACTGGGCTACTACAAATCTTTTGGACACAGTTATCAAATGGAAGCTTCCTCCGCAAAGGCCACTTTTAGCATAGAGTCACCCTTGTATAGGTTTAATTTATCCACGAGTGTTTACTCATATTTTGATGACACTCGGCCCTTTTCATTGCGAATGGAACCATACAATTCGGACACGTATTCGTTGAATCTTTCGACATTGCACGAATTTGCATTAAGAAAGAATCTATTTTTAAATTTTGAAATCGGCTCCCTCGGGCTCAACTATCACTACCCCTACCTTCATTTGGGCACATCTGTTGCGTATCAATTCGAAAAGCTCTTTGTTGGCCTTGGAGCTTCAGTGACCACCGCTCCTCAAATTCCACCGGAAAGATCTCAATTTTATGGATCCGTGGATCAAACATGGAAAAATTCTCAAGTGCATCCAGAGATCCAGCTGCAGTACTTTTTTTAGAATTAAAGAATGAGGCAGAAATTTTGGCATCAATTCAATTAATTTTTGGAATTCCAAGTTGGATCTACTCCCTCACTCCGACGTCGGAGTTCAAAAAAAATCATGACAGCATGCACCTCTTCCAAAAAGAATTTGACGGTGAAAATGGGAGTCGAGAATGCACGACAGTAGTTTTAAAATTGAAAATTCAAAATAAAAAGGTCCTTGGTTGAAAAACACCTCTACGGGATTTCTAGAAACTCTAAAACTCGACTCTCCTTAAACCTCGGCCACTCTCAAAAAATTCTTTTAAAAACCCATGTTATAAACTTCCAAAGATTTTAGGAGGTTTGCTATGAACTTAAAAGAACTCCAAGACCAAGACGTCCTTTTTCAAACCAAGCAAATGGCTCAAAAAGAGCGACAGCTTCTCACTCAAATCTTGCATCTCCTTCGCGAGGTGGAACGACGAAAACTCTTTTGTGACCTGGGCTACAAAAGCCTTTTTGAATACACTGTAAAAGAACTCAAATACAGCGAAGGCCAAGCCGGCCGCAGAATTCAAGCCATGCGTCTCCTCAAAGAACTTCCCCAACTGGAAGAAAAAATTGAAACTGGGGCCCTAAGTCTAAGCAACATTTCTCAAGCACAAAGCTATTTTCGAGAAATGAATAAACTTACAAACAGCAAGCCCTGCGCTGGGACACCGAATTTAACATCGCACTCTGACCTAGGGAAATCCACCAGAAGGCATGGAATCAGCTCCACGGAAAAACTCGAACTCTTGCAATCTTTGGAACACAAGTCCGCAAGAGAAGGGCAAAAAATCCTCATCCGCTTAAATCCCGATCAAAGTTTACCTCAAGAACGCCAACGTCAGATTTCAGAAACTCATATTGAATTGAAATTTGCTCTCTCGGAAAAATCTTTGGAGAAACTGGAAGAGGTGCGCTCTCATTTGGGCGCACGGGGAAACCTCATGAACATGGGTGAACTTGTGGATTGCATGGCCGCGATCTGCCTGGAAAAACCGAAAGAGAAGAATTTTGGAAAACGTCGAACCCATGCACGAAGCAAAGCCCCAGAATCGTTCACTCAACAGGCCCGAAACATTGCAACTCCGACGTCGGAGTTGCGCCGCGAAAGCTCTGTAAAGCCGACCCGTTATGTCTCCCGAGAAACCAAACACCTGGTTTGGAACAGAGACCAGGGAAGGTGCCAGAACTGCCAGGGACAGCGAAACCTAAACATTGACCATATTCTTCCGTTTGCTTTGAGTGGCAATTCCCATCCAAGTAACTTGAGGCTTTTGTGCTTCCACTGCAATCAGCGCCAAGCAATCAAAGCATTCCCTCAGAGCACATTCCCATCTTGAATGACCTTCAAATCTCTAAGAATGAAACCCCTTTCCAAGTAAAGCTTTCAAAAATCCATCTCAAAAGGCCAAAGGCTTTTCGATTTCAAAGATTTTCTTTAGGTTGAGGCCCGATCTGAAAATCTCGTCTAAGCGTTGAAACGCGTTGAAAGGAACCGATGCTTTCTATCTTGATCACTCAAATGCTACTCGGCGCGGCCACATGGGCTCAAACGCCCCCTTCGGAAGTCACCTATGTCCCCAATGGACAGATTGCCTGTTTGGGCATTCCGGTGGATCCGTATTCCTTTGCGGCCCTGGTGGTCATGGGGAAAGATGCCTTCTCTCGAAAACTTGATTGGCAATTTATGAAAGAATGGCAGGGCAAAGACCCTGACCTTCAAAATGAGGGCGAACTTTTGATTCACTTTGCGGACGAAAACAATTTCAGATGGAAAATTATTTTTGGTCCCCCGGACGAGAATCTAAAAACCCGACCCATGCTTAGAATTGGTTATTATACTACGCCCAAGGTTTTCAAAATGGGCCGACTTATTCCTATTGATAACGATCCTTCAATGACCGACATGAATTTCAATTGCTGGGAAGTGTTGTCCCCCGAAGTGGCCGAGAGTCTTCCGAATTCAAAATAGCTGATGACCTAGGAAGCTTTTTCCTGACAAATCACAATGGCCATTCGTTTGCGCACAGGAACTTCCTCGGTGATCATCCAACCGCGCGTGTACAATTCTCCTTTTTTGCAATCCTTGCGAAGTTCACCCACATACTTTTTGGTGTCGGCTTGAGATTGCACCTTCACATATCCTGCAGCTGCATAATCATCACAGTCTGATTTGCTCCTGCGAATCCACTGATTCAGACCTTCGCTCTTCCACTTTCCGCCTGCCATAGCCTCAAATACTTTGTACTGAGTTTTGAAACAGGGTTCTTTAGCCACCACATTCCCTGCAAAGCCTTTTTTCACTTCTTGAACGTGGGCCAAAAACTTATCAAGGGTTTCTTCGCCTCGCTCTTTGGTCTCGATGGTCCAATCAGAAAGATCACTGACCCAACCCTTGTCTTGCCACTTCTTAATTTGCTTTTCCATTCTCTCCACAGCAGACACACCATATTCAGGATTTTTCTTGAACATCCCCTTGGCTTCGTTCTCTTTCATGTCGTGGTAGGCGCTCGCCATTCTTTTCAAATCCCTTTTTACAATGGCATCGTTCGCAAATGCAGCTGTTCCAAAACCCAAGGTCAATCCCACCAAAATCATTGAGACCAATTTCATTCCCGATTCTCCTTTTATTGATTGAATACAGTCACTTTGGAGAAATTTATTCCGAAGTTGTACAAAAAAGACTCCTGGACAATTCACTTCTGGAACTAGGTCTTTATGAAATAAAAAATCTGAATTGCTTAAATTTAGAATTCTGAATTCATGGGGCGTGTAGGCTCACTGAACATAAGAAGCTAAGGTCTGGTAAAACTGAGGTGGGTCAATGGGCTTGGTCATGTAGTCGTTGCAACCCACTCTCAAACACCTTTCGCGATCTTCCTTCATTGCGTGGGCTGTCAGGGCAATGATTGGAGTATTAAAGCCTCTCATTCTCAATTGTTCGGTTGCAGAATACCCATCCACCATGGGCATCTGCATATCCATCAAAATCAAATCGTGTTCACTAAACAAAGCCTTTTCCATACCCTCTTTGCCATTGTTGGCAAACTCCACATTTACGCCCTTTTTCTTAAGAAAAAGCTGAATCAACAACTGCACTTCCGGAGAATCCTCAACCAGTAAAATCTTTTTGCCCGCCAAACGGTCTTCATTAAATTTTTCTTTCTCCGCACTTGATCCCTTCGAAGCCTCCAAAGAATTGGCCACCTCTTCAGTGGGCAACCGAAAAGAAAATATAGATCCCACTCCGGGCCGACTGACGTCCAACTTTACGTCCCCACCCAAGCTCTGAGCCAATTTCTTAGAAAGTAACAGCCCCAAGCCGGTCCCACCATATTTTCGACTGGAAGAATGATCCACCTGAGAAAAGGCCTTAAAGAGCTTGCACTGCTCTTTTTTGGGAATTCCTAGTCCTGAATCTTGCACACGAAAAGTAATTCCGCCTTCATCGGCCAAGCAGGTGACAACCACTCTTCCCTCGTGGGTGAACTTCAAAGAGTTCCCAATCAGATTCGTCAAAATTTGTCGAACCCGCCCCTGATCACTGACAATATATTCTGGCAAATCCCCATCCATCTTAAAGATCAGTTCATTCTTGGCTCTTTCCGCCAATACTTGAAAGTGGCGACAAATATCGGAAAGAAACTCTTCTAAGCGAAATTGGGTCTTCTCAATGTCCAAATGCCCCGCCTCCACTTTTGAAATGTCTAAAATGTCGTTGATGATTTGCTGCAAGTTCTTGCCCGTTTGCTCGACAATACTGATGTATTTTTCGCGATCAGACTCCGACAAACTTTTATCTTTCAAAATTTCAATCATTCCCATGATCACTCCTAAAGGAGTTCGAACTTCATGGCTCATATTTGCTAAAAACAAAGTTTTGATTTGGCTGGCACTTTCGGCCTTCACCTTTTTGCCAATGCTCATTTCTAACTCTTCAATCATTTGGTTCAAACGCTCGGCCATTTGCCCCAGTCCATCTTTTGAGGTGACTCGGATTCGCTTTGAAAAGTCTCCTTTACCCACTCGGGCGGCAACCTCTTTGACCTCTTCAATGTGCTCATTGAGATAACTGACCAATCGATAGATCAAATAAACAGAAACTCCACCGACGAAGAACATCACCAGGATTAAAAAAACCACAATGGCCCGTTCCAAAAATCGCGAACCATTGGCCATGCGAAGGGTGAAGGTTCTTTGAATGTCCGTGAACTGATGGTTCAAACTTTTGATTCGGTCCATGACATCTTCCATGGCTTCGGGACCACCCACTCCCGATTGAATCAATTGATCCAAGTCATCCCCAACCCGCTCGATGTCATCCAAGAGACCATCCGCACTTCTCCAAAGGTCCACGGCTCCAGACATGTGGGGAAATCCGCGCAAATGTCGAATGGTACGAATCAAACGAGGAATGTCATCTGAAGGAATTTTACCTTCCTTGAATCCTTCGGCAATCTGATCCAGCTGCTTGCACTCTTTGATGTTTTTGCAAGCTTCAAAGCCCAATCGGGCTTTCTTATATCCCGCCGGAACTTTAAGATGATCTTTGAACTTCCAATAGTGGCTTCGCTGTCCCGTCAAAGCATATTGGTAAAGTTCAAAAATTGAATTCTTTTGGCTGTCATTCCATTGAGCGATTGCCGCGTTAAAGACTCTCAATGCAGACAAAGTGGTGACTGCATATTGAAAGATAAAAACCTGAAATCCGACCATGACCACCATGATGGCCACCAAAGCATAAAGCTTTTTTGCGATCGAAAGATTTTTCCACCAACGAATCAACTCAACTCCCTGACTAAACAAAACGTATATATATGCATACATGGATCAGATCACAAATTTTCATTTTTCACTGATGCAACCCGACGAAATCCCCAACCCAAACGGGAATAATATTCCACCTCCCAAGTGAAGAAAAGAGAGTGGCTGTTCAAATTTTATGGACTGCCCTTCATTAAGAAGTCTGAATTTCTTAAGATAGTGGTGCCTGTTTTTTCATCGAAGACGAAAGAGAAACGTCATGAAATTGGCGTCCACAAATGGAATCAAGATGAATTCGAGCAAGTATTGTGAGCGGAGAAAATCTCCGCGAAATACCTTTATCCGCACCATATGTTTAAAAATTGTGTAGAGAACCCCTTTGAATTGTGTGATTTTTTCAATTATTTTCTCTTGGGACTCAGCGCCAAAACTCTTACTGAAAAATGAAATGTGGAGTTCTCCGGGTTGTTTCTCCTCGCATGAACCATTTTCGAGTCCATTTGTCTTGTCGTCTTAAGGTGAAAAAGGTAAATTTTTCGCCATGAAACATCCCCTCAAAAAACCTGTTGATGTCATTAAAAAAACCATCGTGAGCCCCCTGCAAAGGTTCTTTAATACAGAAGCGGCCGGCGGAATTATTTTGCTGGTGGTGACCGTCTTTACTTTGGGGGTAGTGAACTCTCCCTTAGCGGAAGCCTATGAACATCTCTTGCACATTCCCATTTCTTTTCAAATTGGAAACTTCCTGATCGATAAGGATCTTCATCATTTTGTAAACGACGGGTTGATGGTTCTGTTTTTCTACACCGTCGGCTTGGAAATCAAACGAGAGATGATGATCGGCGAACTCTCTCGCCCCAAAGATGCAGCCCTTCCTCTTTTTGCAGCTCTTGGTGGAATGATTTTTCCTGCGGCCTTTTATTTGCTTTTTAACGCCAACCCCGAAACCCATCACGGTTGGGGAATCCCCATGGCCACAGACATTGCGTTTGCGGTGGGTGTTCTGACTTTGCTTGGAAATCGAGTTCCCATGGCACTCAAAGCTTTCCTTTTGGCCTTTGCCATCATTGACGACTTGGGTGCGATCTTAGTGATTGCGATTTTTTACTCCTCCAACTTGGTCATGCCTTATTTGGGGGGAGCGGCTGCGATTTTGTTTGTTTTGTATGTGCTCCAAAAAGCCGGCCTTCGAAATTTGTTTTTCGGAATTGTGTGTGGAGTCCTGGTCTGGGTTGCGTTTTTAAAATCAGGCATTCATGCCACCATTGCCGGCGTGATCTTGGCATTTATCACACCTATGGATCGCCTAGAGAACGGTGACAACCGATTGGACCACTGGATCCACATCCTTCACCCTTGGGTGGCCTTTGTGATTATGCCGCTGTTTGCATTCTTCAATGCTGGGGTTTCTTTGCACGACTTGCAACTGGACGCTTTTGTTCACAGCTCGGTCGCTCAAGGAGTGGTCTTGGGACTGGTGTTTGGAAAACCCATTGGAATTCTTCTCTTCTGCTTTGCCACGGTGAAGTTGGGATTGGCAGGTCTTCCTCGTGGCGTTGGCTGGAGCCACCTTACCGGCGCAGGCTTTCTTGGCGGAATCGGATTCACCATGTCTTTGTTTATTGGAAGCTTGGCCTTTTCCCATCCCGAATATGAAGTCTTCTCTAAAGGTGGAATTTTGGTGGCGTCCATTGTGGCCGGCCTGATCGGATTTGTAATCCTGAAGACTTTGATTTCTAAAGAGGCGGAGCCTGCTGCCGAATGATTCCATCTGGACTGGACCTTGTCTCAGTTTGAGACGTTTCATTCTAGAGCGGTCTGAAAAATTTGAACGAATCTCATTTTTAGCCGAAAATGAGTCCATGAGATTAGATTATCTTTTGTCGGTCAAAGTCGGGGTGCTGGGTCTTATCCATGTCTTAATCCTTCCGGGCTTGGCCTTTGCTTTGCCTCCCAAATCTGAAGTCACTGGATTTCGCATGGTGATGCAATCCCAAGAAGGCCAACAGTGCATGTCCCGAACCTCGGGAGGTGCTTCAGACAAAATTCTCAATCGTTATAATGTATCTATCTCTGGCATTAGCTCTGAGGGTTTTCAACGAGGTCTTGCAACCGCAATCACTCGCCTTGCGGATCTGGGCAGGTCAGATTTAATTTCCGGAGCTCGAATTCAAACCTATCCCGGAGGTAGAAAGGGCGGCAAGAGTTGCGCCAGTTTTACCTCTGGAGTGAAGCGTTTTGAAATCGTAACTGGGAGCAGTCCTCCCTGCGTAAGAAACAATACATCTGTAGATGCAGGCCTCCACATGCTCCATGAAATCGGTCATTCTGTGGGGCAATCCAGCTATTATGGCTCCTATCAATCTTCGACTCCGGTTTGTCGCATCAGTGGCTACTGCACTCACAACAAAAACAAAAACCCAAGAAACGAAGAATTCGCCGAGGTCTTTGCCGCCTATGTTCACTCCCCAAAGACGCTTCAAAAACATTGCCCGAAGGCCTTTGATTTTATGAAAAAGAATGTTTTCAGAGGAAAAGAGTCCACCGCAGGAATTTGCCAAGGCATCCCAGCTTCCGCAATTGCTGGAGCGACAACTGGTGGATATCCCGGAGGCAACAAAGTCTATGGTGGATCTCGAGATGCGGCCACTCGCGGTTACAATGCGGGCGGCGGAAGCCAAATGGGTGGACTTGCACAAGCGTTAGGTCCAATCCTTGCCATGGCCATGCAAAAGGATGAAGGCAAGGATGAAAATCCAGAAACACTTGCTCCAATTCAACGAGCACCCGCTCAACAAACAACCTTCCCAAATCCCACTGGAATGCCAGGTTCAGGCTCACGCTAATTTCGGACTCAGAAACATCCAAGGACCCGCCCTAAGTCCAATCAATTCGCGGGTCCCATGCTCCGATAAGAAAATGTTGTCTATATTTTCCGGAGGTGGCTTTTGAAGCAGTGGATGCAAAAACTCATGAACCAGTTTGATTTGGACTGGCACCATCAGAGCGGATCTTCCAACAAACCTATTGAATTGAAAGAAGAGCTTGCAACCCTTCTCTACGTGCTGGATGTTTACAATAAAAACCTTTTGGACATCGAGAATCATCCCGTTCGAAAAACCAGAGAAACTCTGGACGAATTTGCTCGAGAAATCATGCAAAGTGAAGGCTCCCAATTGGAGCGCGCACTCTTTCGTTTTCGTCAGTTTTTTTCCAGTTATCGCATTGATGAATACACCTATATGCTCAAAAGTTCCGACGACTTTCGAAACATCATTTGGGACTTTGTGGATCAACTGAGTGACGATCTACATTTTGAAAAATCCGCAGACGAAGAAATGAAAAAGAGTTTCGAGCAACTCAAAGAAGCGGTTGAAGCGAACTCCATCGATGATTTGAAAAGCCAATCTCGAATGTTTATCGATTTCTACGTGGAGCACCAAACCAAAAAAGACCGGCACCGGGGGGATCGCTTAAGAAACATCAAAAAGAACTTGGATGCGGTCAAAAAGCAATTGAATGAGGCGAACTCGTCCATGCGTTTGGATCATTTGACCCAGGCCTTCAATCGTAAAAGTTTTGACGAGCAAATTCGTCAGCAACGAAGTTTGCATCACCTGTCAAAAAAACCAATTTGCATGATAGCACTGGATATCGATCATTTTAAAAACATCAACGACAGCTACGGTCATCAAACCGGAGACTTGATTTTGATTGAGTGTGTACGATTGCTGAAAGAGGTCTTTTCCAGAGAAAGTGACTTTGTTGCCCGCGTGGGAGGAGAAGAATTTGCCGTCCTCCTTCCAGAATGCCGTTTTGACCATGCTCTTAAGAAAGCAGATCAGGCCATGGATCGCATCCGCGGTGAAACCTTTGTGGTGGATGATGTAAAGATCAAATTCACCGTTTCGATGGGCATCGCCGAACTTTGTGAAAACGAGGTCGTAGAGACTTGGATGAAACGCGCAGATCAGGCGCTCTATCACTCCAAATCCACAGGACGAAATAAATACACATTGGCAGAGCCTGGCCTTCGAAAAGCGGCCGCTTAAGACCTCTTCATCCGTAAGATTCAATTTTTGATTGACCCTGACCGGGCGCCCTTCCAAGATGGCGCCCATGAAATCCATTAAAATTTTTCTACTGATTGCGACCTCTCTTTCACTTCTCCTACTGGCAGAAACTCCCCACTCTGCCTGGGCCTCTCAAGGACTTCTGGATTGCAAAAGCAAGGTCATCCAGTTTGAACTTTGGTTCAATGGCTCCAAGCCTCCTCAAGAATTTTCGAGCTATAAAAACCATGAGGCTCTAGGAACACCACAAACCTATTGCATTCAAGATTGGGTGCAAAACGAAAGTAAGATCACCTTTAAAGCTTCGCCTTGTGAGGATGGCTCCATTCTTTTGGGCTTTGAAATGCAATCGACTTTTCCTGGAGTTTATGAAGGTTCACTCTTCGCCTTCTTGTCGGACTCTTCCGTTCTTTCCGATTCCGAATTGACCTGCCAATTCAAATAGAACCGTTCCTAAGTGCGCAGACAGGTGGGGACAGACACGCCCATCCATGGGCTCACAAGTCTTTGCCCTCCGGGCAAATCACATCCTGTTTCCTTGAGGTCTGTTCCCACCCGTCTGCGCACTTAGGAACGATTTATATTCTATTTAGACAGCTCCAACCATCGATACAGACTCGCTCAGGATTGACTGTCGAAGTTTTTGACATCTCAAATTGAGACTGACGTGTCCAAAACATTCTGACATTCGCGAACCCTGTTCACAGACGAAAAACTATACAGCTCCGTCACTTTTTTATTTTCGATTTTCACACTCAGAAAAAACACAGCCTATTTTCAGTTGGCTCCCCGATTGCTGATAGATCCATTCACTATGAAAAAAATCATGATGATTTGCCTTTTACTTTCGCAGCGCTCTCTTGCAAGTGTGGATTTGCAAACCGGAGCATGGAACTGGAACTTTCACATTCAAGGATTGGAAGTAAGTTACAGCAGTCGAAGTCTCCACCATGGATGGTGGGGTCAAGGATGGTGCTCTCCTTTGGATGTCACACTTCAAAAGAAAAACGGAACGTTACAAATTGAAAGATGCTCTGTTTCCGAAAACACCCTCATCGAAAGCAAACCCGATGGACATTTTGCATCCAAAATTGAGGGCTGGTCTTATGAGTTTAATGAAGATCTCAAAATTATTCGCGCAGAAAAAGATCAAAATAAAATTTGGATTCAGTGGCACAAGAACGAACCTGTCTGGATTCAAATCAACTCTGAAAATTTCTTGGTCTCGCTGAACTCACAAAATCAGATTCTAGCTTTAAAAAGTCTAAACTCTCAAAACCTCGATTCGGAATTTCAATATTCAAAAGGACGCTTGGTTTCGATTTCTACTCCTAAGGATTCAGCTCCTTCTTTTCGCACAGTCTTTAAATATGACAGCTTGGACAACCTGGTTCAAATTCAAACTCCGGATCTGAAGGTTTCGATTGCTTACAATCAAAAGGATCAGGTTCAAGAGGTTCTTGCAAATTCCAATTGCAAAACTCAATATCGATTTCACTCCATCGAGCAAAAATCCACCCTGGTTCAGGTTTCTAGCTTTCAACAAACCTGCAAAAAAAATCCCTCGGTTAAAATCAAACGTTCGCTTTTTACCAAGTATCAAATCCGTTCCGGTGGACACTTAGATCTGATTTCTGTCAAGGAGACGACCCTATGAAGAAGGATTCTTTGGAACGCGTACTTTGGGCCGTTGGAGTCAGTGCTCTCATCAGTCTGGGCAGCACCGAGCAAAAACCCTATGCAACGCCCACAAAAGAAAAGGCTCAACTGAAATCCGAAAACACGTTCTTTCACGCAGATACACCCGAAACAAGAGAGCAAATTTTAGTGGCTTTGGTCGATACCGGTATGGATCCCTATCATTCTTTGCTAAAAGATTTTTTGTGGACCAATCCTGGGGAATCCGGAGTAGATGAGCAGGGGTTTAATCGCGCCACCAATGGAAAAGACGACGATGGCAATGGATTTGTCGATGATGTCCATGGATGGAACTTCGTTGATCAAAATGCAAACATTTCCGACGAACACGGACATGGAACCCACATTGCCGGCTTGGTCACTCAAGGTCTCAAAAAATCTTCCAAAATTCGAATCATGATTTTGAAATACTATGGGAGCCAAGGTGCCGGCGCCGCCACACTCAATGCTTCGAACCAAGCCATTGCCTATGCCGTTCAAAATGGCGCAAAGATCATCAACTATTCTGGTGGAGGTGATTTGCCCAGCCTCACCGAGGAGCAGTTGTTTCGACAAGCTTTCGAAAAAGACCTCGCCGTGGTTGCGGCTTCAGGAAATGATGGCAGAGAAACGGACACCTCGGGATTCTTTCCAGCCAGCTACGACTTTCCCAATATTCTTTCTGTGGCTTCTTTGGATTCCAACAACAATCTTTTGCCTTCCAGCAACAGAGGCCCTGATTCCGTAGACACCGCAGCCTTGGGAAAGGATGTGCTCTCTACTTTGCCCCACCATCGAAAGGGATTCATGACCGGAACCTCGCAAGCCACCGCTCTGATGACGGGAATGTTGGCACAGATCTACGAACAATATCCTCGGCATTCCAGTGAAGAAAATTTCAAGCGACTTCTAGAGTCGGCTCTGCCCAATGAAAACCTAAGAGGACAAATTCGAATTCCCAGAACTCCAAAATTGGAACGCGCCCTAAAAATGAGAAGTGCAAATGAAATCAGTCCTCAATTCCAATTGAATCAAAAGGTGACACTTGTTCATGATCCACTTATTGAAGAAGAAGTTCACATTCAAAAAGATCTTGCCCCCGCCAACCGTGAGACCTTGCCGTAAAATGGGACGGATGAAGGGCATCCCACTGAAGGGTCACAAAATTGTGTGTACTGGTGACCTTGCCCGGAACCCGACGAGGATTGGTAGGCAACAGCACATGCCGTCCCGGCATTGTAAACGAATGCACTGAGCTGGAAGTCACCTCAAAACTTTCATACCCCAAATCCATGATCTTCATCACCTCTGAAAAGTGAATATCACCGGACGCAAAAGCAAAGTGCTGAGGAAGTGTTTTTAACCATTCTAAAAAATCTTGAAAGGCCGAAGGCCGCTCACCCTCGTAAGAATCTTTGTCCAAGTAGGCTCCAAAAAATTGAGTCCCGCTCATCAAAAGAACTTTTTCCTTCAGCGGAAGAGACTCGATCCAATCTCTTTGTTCCAGAGAGTAAAAATCTTGGGCGTCTCTAAAATTTCGACCGTCTAGCATAATGAAGGAGAGTCCAAAAAAATTCCACGCCATGGAGTTTCCAGGTCCGCGATGAAGCTTCATTGAAGTTGCTCCCGATTGCGCAAAGAAATTTTGAAACACGTGGTTTGCCAAATTCTTCAATGGAAAATCCGACTCTGCATTGTTGTATCCAAAGTCATGATCATCGGCCATGGCAAGAATGGGCTTTAAGTGCTTCCACTTAAAAATTTGCAAAGTGTCTCGAGTTTCAGAAAAACGTTTCCAATGATCCACTTGATCCGGACGAGGGCGGCTGACCAAGTCTCCGGGCCCGCTGATATCCACATAGGTGGTGTCACCCACAAACAGAACCAAATCTGGAGACAAGGCTTCCATCTGGTCCCATATGCCTGGATTGTGAAGCCAATCCACCATGCAAGAGGCCAGAGCCACCTTCGGATAGCGCTTAAAGGTATTCAACGCGTCGAAGGTTCTTTCGTCCAAAATCTCGCCCGCAGAAGAGAGCATCCGCATTTGGAAGTGTTCCTTAAGACTTAAAGATTCCACTGCAAATTTAATCAGTTCCTTGTCTGTTCCTGGTACAGGAACCCGCTTCAACCAGGATAATTCCAATTGTCTGCCGGAGTCTGAAGTCACCTGAATTTGAACATTGGCACTCATCGGCGCTTGAATGACAAATTCTGAAGACGTTTCATCTGTAAATCCTTGGAGAACAGACAATCCCTGTGCAAGAGCCGGAACGCTCAAGAAAAAACAAAGGTAGAGGCAGGATAAATAAAATCCAGTTATGACCAAAGTCGAAGATCTTGAAATCATCAGTGACTCCCTTTTGGGGCTCAAGAGACAATAGATCCAGCCCAAAATCAATAAATGTAGCAATTTTAAGGAGTTTTCCATGAAGTCCACACGCATTTTACTGTCCCTTTTATTGATGAGCTCACTTCCTGCCTGCTCTTTGTTTTCCCATGAGGAAACCAACGAGGAACCTCCCAAGGCTGAAGCCTCAGCTCCCAAGGAACATTCCGAACAAAAAGAAGAGGAACACCATGAGGAAAAGGCCCACGCTGTTCACTGGGGATACGAAGGGGAAGGTGGCCCTGAACACTGGGGTGACCTGGATTCGAAGTTTGAACTTTGCAAAACAGGGATGCATCAATCTCCCGTAGATTTGGTTTTCAAAAAGCCCGCCACCGGCAGACCGATTAAAACCCACTATAGCGATTCCAATGTAACCATCGTCGACAATGGCCATACCATTCAGGTGAATTTCGAACCTGGAAACTACATCACCATTGAAGGTGAAAAATTCAATTTGATTCAAGCTCACTTTCACTCTTCCAGTGAACATGCCCTTTCTGGAAACTTACTTCCCATGGAAATGCACTTGGTTCACAAAAGCGAATCTGGGGATTTGGCCGTTTTGGGAGTGATTTTGATCGAAGGTGCTCCTCACTCCATCGTAGAATCTGTTTGGAGAAACATCCCCATTCAAAAAGGTGCTTCCAAAGAAGTGAACTTTAAAATCAATCCGGAAGATTTGATTCCGCGCACGCGCACCTACTACAACTACATCGGAAGTTTGACCACTCCCCCTTGTTCTGAAGGAGTGAACTGGAATGTGTTCAACACTCCAGTGACTGTCTCCAAGGAACAGATCCTTGCTTTCCGTCAGCTCTACCCTCAGAACAACCGGCCCATTCAGCCTTTGAACGATCGCAAGACTGTGAACTACAAATAGTCGAATCCATAAGGCAAAAGAATAACCTCTATAAGCGAAAAGGCTCCTCTCTCACAGGAGCCTTTCTTTTTTTCAAAATACGGCCTTTTTCCCTGTAAAGCTTTTCCATAGATTCCAGAAACCTCCCTTATTTCAGGGATTTCTGCGATTATGCGGGCACATTCGCTAGGTGCGTCATTCGAAAGGAAATTCTCGCTATGTGGAGCCGTTATCTCAAGCTTGTTCTTGTTGCCAGTTTGTCCATTCCCCAAGGCCTGTGGGCCACTGAAATACAAGGACCGAGTTTACCGGAAACACTCACAATTCCATCCGAGCAATTGGCTCTGGAGTTGGAGGTTCTGGAATATCGAATGGAATCGGGACAAGCGGCAAATCGATTGTCTCTGGATATTTTTTCTCTGCTCAATCAAAAGCCTCTGAAAGAAAAGCGAAAGACGGCGGGTTTTGAATGGGATGGCGAAGAAGAAAAATACAAAGAGCTGGACAACTTTTTCCGCTGGGATTCGCTGACAGTAAAAATGATTTCCGAAGACGGTGAAACTCAGTACTCCAAAGATCTGGAAAATTTCACCCGTCAAAATGTGGGATATGGCTCCTGGTCCACTTGCGAAGCCTCTTCCTGCCGCATTGAACTCGTACAAGAGGATTCGAAAGAACGCCGAAACAGCAAAATCGTCCATGAATTTTTCCTCGAAACCGAAAACCTTGCTGTGCTTGGCCCCTATCTTTTGTTTACACACTCAAAAGGCGATAAAACTCTGAAGTTTATTGATTTGCGCCAGTATGAAAATCTGATTGGACGGGAAGCTATTCCTGTTTTTGAACTTCCCATCAACGTCGATGGTGGAGTTCAGAGTCTTGAAGCCGAAAATGAAGAGCTGATCATCAATGGGAATTTAAAACTCAATCAATCCCACTTGGAAGACCTCACTCCCTTGTACTCTGTGGTGTTTAACCTGGCGGCCCACATGTCTGACCCTGGAGCTATGGCTTCTGCCACTCCCCTATTTAAAAACGTCGCCTTGCTTTTAGAAAGAGAGTTTGACTCAGGTCGCTTCACGACCACTCAAGTGGATGGGACCGCTTCCATGATTTCCACCCAGGAAGCCTTTATTGCGAACGCCAAAGAAAAATTGGAGCACATTTCCGAGCCCCCAAAAACGGTAGAAGAAATTGCTCAGCTCTCAACTCAAATGGTTGAAAAGTATGAAGCCTACATGAAAGACTCAGAAGCTTTCAAAAACGCCATCAAAAATTCTCAAGCACAGGTGGCATTGTCTCGAAAGGTTTGGGGACGCCTCCGCTTGGCTTTAGGTAGCATTACCAAGCCCCTTCCAAACAGTTCCGGAAAAATCAAACGGGCACTCAAACTGACCATTGGAAATACTCTCAAGCAAAGCCACACTTTGATGAGCAAGTTCACAAAGATCATGACCGGTCAGCGCTCTTTCTCTGAACTCTTCTCTGCTGATGAGCAAGAGAGAATGGGCCTGTATGCCATTGGCGCCATTGCCTTGAGCCAAATTCTTCCAGAATCCTACGCTCACTTTTCAGCGGATGGTTTGTATGCGGCAAAAGGCATGATGGATTACACCCTTACCGTGGTGGGTGGAACCTTAGACGCCTATTGGACCTCCACAAAGCAGGTGGCCTCACTCTTTTTGGTAAAGCCGGTTTACGACCAATACATTGATCCCGAAAACTCCCGTTGGCTGAAAACTCTGATCGGTGGCGGCGTTTTAGGAGCAAGTCTTGCGGCGATTCTGGGTGGTTATCACATTCCAAGACGCCTGTTGGAAATGGTCCAAGATCTTAAATCGGGAAAATACAAAGACCTGATTGAACGACAAAATGAGTTGGAAAAACGTTTTGCCCACTTGGTTTCTACCGGTGAAGCGGCACAAAGAAAAGAACGTCTTGGAAATGTGGAACGCTCGGATGAACAAAAAGCCGAGACGCGAGCACGCTTGGCACAGGTAAAATATGAACGGGCCAATGAAAAAGGATTTGTGGGAAGATGGCTTTCCAAACTCCGTCGTCAAAAATCTGAAGTTCAAGAGGACGTTCTTGCCGCACAGGAATCTTTGAGCCGAGTCAGTCAGCTTGAAGAAGCGGACATTCAACCGATCAAAACAAAATGGCAAGCCATCAAACACTTGCTTTTCAGTACAGCCAGCTACCGCACCACAGTGGGTGAATACACCGGATTCTTTAATTTCTATGCCAGTATTCGATACTCTTTGTTTGGTTTTGCCTTCCTTCCCGGATTGGTGAAAAAAACTGGAACGAAAATTCCCTACATGATCAAACCAAAGCCATTTGGGATTGCCGCTCGGATCATTTATCCTGAATTTTTTAATGTGGCTGTGACCAAGCGCTTTGGTCGCCTGACCTACCCCACCGTACTGAATGGTGGAATGACCTCCTTGGTTGGAAAGACCAAAGAGTTGGTCTCCAGATTGATCAAAAATCCCAGACAAAGAGAGCTGGAACCGGAACAAATGGAGCTATTTGCTGAACTGCAAGACCAAACGCCAAAACAGGTTCAAGCGGAAATCGAAAAGCAAAAATATTTTGAAGATGCCATCATTGATTTGGAAGAAGTGGTGATCAAAGAATCATTGACTAAAGCTGTGGGGCAATTGACTCAATTTGCGAAATCCGACAAAGACTTGCGATGGTTGTTTTCCCAAACGTCTGGAGTGGGAGAAATCACTTCTCAGGAAATTGGACTTCTCAATTTTAGAAACAAAGTCTTTGTTCGCTCCTACATGGACCTTCTTTACAACAAAGTGATGAAAGAGGTCTTGGAAAGAGCCATTGAACCTTTGAGCCAATCTCCACGCTATCAGGTGAATCCTGGAGACTTGGCCAATGCCAAAGACCTTCGTAAAGTGAAGAAAGAATTGATTGAAGCCTCTGAATCCAATGATGAGCTTCAAGGTCGATTGAACATGGCCAAAGAAGACCTGAATCAGATCATTGAATCTGTGGCTAAAGACCCTGAATTGGTTAAAAAGGCTCAATCTATGGCGAAATGGGCGGCCATTGGCCTTCCAAGCCCTCAAGTTTTAAAGACACAAATGAAAGCCAGCATCGCCTCTGAAATGGACCCCAAGCAAAACCCGTCTATGAAGCGTTATGAAATCGTTCATAAAATGCGGCAAGATGAAGTGGCCATGGCCAGAGCCACTCGAAATGAAATCTCCACTTTGTTTCGAACTCTTCCCATTGATATCGGGATGAAGTTCCTTGCAACCGCGGGAATTACCATGGGAATTATGGCTCCCATTCAAGAGGACTTCTGGGGACCAAATTCCATTGCTTACCTTTCTCAATACAGTTTTTACGGAAGTTTGCTTGCGGGAATTGCATTTTCAAGTGTTTCGTCCGCTTGGGGAAAACTCCAAGAAGATTACTTTGACGCTGAGGATGGGATGTTCGGAGAAATTCCTCCAGAAGAAGATGCAAAGCTTGGCTACTGGAAACTGTTCTGGAAAAAGTGGAACAAACCGGAAAACAGCCTTAAGAAATATTGGAAGAACTATATTAAGATTGTGTTCTGGAACTTGCCTGCGGCGATCCCTCAAATCATTCTTTTGAACTACTTGTTCTTAGGACGTTTTGATTTGGATGCCTTTGTCATTGGATACATTTCGGCATTTACCCTTCCCTTCTCGGCTTTGTTCTTTAAGCTGGATCAGATTTTTGAACAGACGGCATACTACGCGGCAAGAGGATTGAAAGAAGAAGATCTGGTGGAAACGGAAGTTCAAGTTTGGCTGCAGAAGGAAATGCAGAAACTTCGAAACAAGTTCACCATCGTCAGAGATTTGGCTTTGAATCCAGTCTTGGAAGCCATCCATAATGCGGAAGTGACCCCGACAGAGTTGATGGGACCAAGAGCCTTGGCAAGGTATATTTTTGGCGGATACACACCTACAGAAATTATTGTTCTCAAGATGAGAGCCTTGTCCGAAGCCAGCGGCAGCGAAGTGGTCAAAAAGGTCTTGTCCGGTTGCGAAAGCTTCCTGACCAAAGGAAACCCGGATCTGATTAAGCTGAAGCAGTAAAAATTGTGGGTTCTGCAAAAAGCGGTGTTCGAAAGCATTAAAGATGCTTCGAACAGTCCTCGCTTTGCTGCGGAACTCGCATTTTAATGCTTTCGAACTCCTCTTTTTGAAAACTCAATATTTTAAGAATATTAGCTGAACATTCAGCTGAACATAAGGGGGAGCGTGAGAACGCTTCCTTCTTTGTGGGCGGAGAACTTTAAATCTTTCGACGCTTTCAAAAGCCACTTCTGTGCATCCACGGAATTCAAAGTACTGACCAACGTTTTTATTTTTTCAACTTTACCGTCTTTGCCAATGAAAATTCGAAAGCCTACGTAGCCTTCCACATTTTTAAATTCCTTCGCTGAGGAAAGCTTCCACAAAAAAGAATCTAAAACTTCTTGAACTTGATCTTCATTCAATGGCCCTTCCCAAAAAGGGCGAGGTTGTACAAACCATCCATGAACCACCAAACGAGACTCTCGAGGGTCTTTGGATCCATTGGTTTCACTCACACCATGGGGATAGGATGGATCAAAAACCACCAAGCGGTTAAACTTTGGAGGCACAGAGGTAAAGTCCTTCAATTCAGAAACGGACTTCTTCAGTTCCAATTTTTCAAGGGGCATGGAGCGTGTGACTTTTTTTTGACCCACAACGGTTCGCCCGCCTTTAAATTTGGAAGAGGATTTGGTCAGCGAAAAGACAAAGGCAAATGGACCGTGGGGCGCGTCTCGATGAATGTTTTGAAAACTGCCTTCGGGATAACAGCTCAACCAAGTGGGAGAGATGTCATGACATCCCAGGTTCTCTCTTCCCCAATTCACCAAATACTCGTGAAAGGGATCATATATCTCTGGAGGAAAGTAATTGTATGCCGGTGTTCTTAAGTGACAATAGTGACCGGGAACATTCCAAAAGTCCCAGACAAATCGATTTTCATGAACCTCTAAGGGATTTTCAAATTGTTGATCAAAGAAGTCCCGCAATTCAGACACCTGTGGATAAAATCGATCATGCACAAGGATGGTGGGAGAAAGGTTTTTCGAACTCACGGGCTTCCTACTGAACTTTGTTTAAGGTCTGAAGCAAAGGTTGAAATCGTGCGGTCTTAAAAAATTGTGCACAAGAATCCACCCAATCTTCTCTGGAGTTGAGGGACGGAACCAGTTTCAAATCTTCACCACCCTTTGATTTGAAATCGTCTCGCAGGCGAATGGAAATTTCTTCGAGAGTTTCCAAGCAATCTGCCACAAAAGCCGGGCAAGCCACTAAGACACGCTTCGCACCCTTTTCAAGAATTTTTTCAATTTCAAGATCCGTATAAGGTTTGATCCACTCTTGCCGCCCCAGTCTGGACTGAAAAGACACCGTAAAATCAATGGGCGGAAGTTTGGAATGAATTTTTCGAGAAGTTTCAAAACACTGCGCCCGGTAACACAGGCGATTGCCTTTGTTCAGAGTCGAGCAGCAATGGGGCGTTCGAAAGCATGAATTTGGGGCAAACTCTTTCACATGGCTCTCGGGAAGACCATGGTAACTGAGCAGCAAATGATCTGGTTTAAACGATTCCATTTCCTCTTTGATCACAGACACAAAACTTTGGATGAAAAAATCTTCCGAGAAAAAATCCACCCATGTGCGCACATTCATCTCTGTGGCTTTGATTTTACCGAGCACCCGTTGAATTTCTTTGAGCACCGTGCGCGTGGAAGATTTGGCAAATTGAGGATACATGGGCAGAACCACCAAATCCGAACAGCCTCTGTCATGAAGTTCTTTAATCTTAGATTCTATGCTCGGCTCACCATATCTCATGGCATATTCGACGCATTGAAAATTGGGCTGAACTTTGGGTCCCAACTTTTCAACAAAATCTTTGGTATGAAAGAGCAAAGGAGAGCCGCGCTCTGAAAAAATCTCTTTGTAGGCTTCCGAAGACTTCTTCGCTCGAAAGGGAACGATCAAACCTTTCACCAAAAAGGCTCTGAGAGGATAGAAGATATCAATCACTTCCCCATCCATCAAAAACTGGTTCAAATAGGGCTTCACATCTTCGACCTTTGAGGATGCTGGAGAGCCCAAATTGATGATCAACAAAGCCTTTTTGTTCACTTAAGAAAGTTCCTTTTTTATCTGAAGTGCCAGCATCTTATTGCGCGCGACGATCTGACTCAAGCCAATACGTCCCAGGTAATTTCCCGACATATAGACACCCCGGCCCACCTGCATTTCGCTCAACTGCTTCTCTAAATCCACATTCAAATGGGGAAGGGCCTGAGGCCAGCGAGTGACCTCCATATGTAAGGGTTTCCCCACGTCTTCCACCTGATAAAGACGCTTCCGGTCTTCCTGAATTTGACGCAACAGCTCGTCATCGGAAAAACGGCAAATGTCCTTTCGAAAAGCGCCGCCCAAAATCCAAGTCTCCGAGCGCGACGCCTTTTTCGAGGCGACTCTTCCCTCAAACACAGAAGAGTTAAACAGCACGCCCAAACCGTAAAATCCCTCTTTTTGAGGAAACAAGCAGCCAAAGCCATCAATGTGATAATTTTCATTTTCAAAAAATAAAGTCGCGGTGACCAAGGGCAAACCTTCCACCTGAAGCCTTGGAATTCGGGAATCCACTTGATGGAGTTTTTCCAAATCAAAGGCTGAGGTGGCAATCACGACCGCGGAATATTTTGAGGAATCGATTTGATCAAAGGAGGTGGAAAAACGAAAGGAAACGCCTCGCTTCAGAAGCCAATCATAAAGCTTTGTCACCAAATCGCCCATTCCACCTTTGGGGGCCAAGGTTCCACGAACATTAACACCTTTTCGGCTGCGTTTTTCCAACAGCCCTTTCAATACCAAGCTTGCACTCATGCGACGAACATTGCCCGCATAAATTCCTTGCAGTGCGGGAGCCACCAACCACTGAACGGTAGAAGGACCAAATCGCCCCTCGGCCCAATCTTCGACGGTTTGTCCCTGCAGCATTTCATTGAATTTTGAAGGTCGAAAAATTTTAAGGAAAATTCCCTTCAAGAACTGCAAAGTTTCACGAAAACTCAGAGGCCATTTCCGAGGACGCTTTCGAAAAATGTAGCGATTCTTCCTGGCAGGCTTTCGAGATGCCAGTTCCACCCCGATCTCATCACATAAAGAGCACATTTCAGCGGCCGCCATAAAACCATTTGCCGCCTTTTCCGCCGGGCCAAAGGGTGTCTTCTCTGTGGCAATCAAACCTCCGGGGTGATCTTTCACATCGATCACCTCACAGGGAATTTCCTCCTTGTGCAGCCAAAAGGCCGTGGACAATCCTGAAATGCCGGAGCCAACAATGAGTACTGGCTTCATAGAGATTGTGAAAAAACTTTCGATTCCGGCTTGCTTCTTCTCAATCGAAAATCCAAAGCCATGCACGCGTTTCTCAAGAAAGGACGACCGGGCTCAAGAATCTTTAAGTTCTCCCCTTCCAATTGAACCAACCCATCTTGAATCATGGGATTTAAAAACTCCTGGATGTCATCTTTCATCTTTGAATCCGTCAGGTGAACTTCACCTAGAGTCATAAACTTTAAGATCATCTCTCTTTGGTTTTGATCTTCCTCGTTCAGCTTGTGTCCTCTGAGAGTTGGAATTTCACCTTCCTCATCCACTCGCTTCATATAATTGGCTACGACCTTTTCATTTTGATGAAAACAAGTGGGTGTTTCGGAAATGGAACTCACTCCTAAACCCAAAAGCACATCAGTACGAAGTTCTGCATATCCCATAAAGTTGCGATGAAGCTTTCCTTCGTCCATGGACTTTGAGAGCTCATCCTCTGGAAGCGCAAAGTGGTCCATGCCGATTTCTCGGTAACCCGCCTCCGTCAAAAGCTCGTAGGAAAGTTCATAAAGTTCTCTTTTCTCGGCTCCCACAGGAAGGTCTTCATCTTTAAAAAGACGCTGCTGAGGCTTAATCCAAGGAACCAATGCAAAAGAATAAAGGGCGATGCGCTCGGGCCGAAGTTCGATGGTCTTTAAAACCGTCTCTCTCATCATTTCAAGATCTTGCTTTGGAAGACCGTAGATCAAATCAAAGTTGACGGACGTGTACCCCATCTCACGGGCTTCTTCAGTGAGCTTCTTGGTCACATCAAAAGGTTGAATCCGATTGATCAAACGCTGAACTTCGTGGTTGAAGTCCTGAACGCCCATACTGACTCTGCGAAATCCCAAATCATAAAGAGCTTTGAGTTGCTCAGGAGAAGTTCTGCGGGGATCCACTTCAATCGATCCGTCAAATTGATCGGGATCCACCTTCGCCTGCTCCAAAATGCTTCCCACAACAAACTTTAAATTTTCAGCAGAAAGAAAAGTGGGAGTTCCTCCTCCCAAATGAAGCTGTCTCAAAGGTTTTTCGAAAAGCTCCGGAACATTCTTTTTGTATAAAGAGAATTCTTTGAGAAGGGATTGAACATAGGGCATCTCCTTGTCGTGACTTCTGGAAATCACCGTGTTGCAACCGCAAAAGGTGCACAGACTTTCACAGAAAGGAACATGCATATAAATGGACCAAGTCATGTCTTTTTTGGAGGCGGCAAGACGAAGAGCACTTAACCACTCTTCAGTGCTGGGAGAATCTGACCAATAAGGCACCGTGGGATAACTCGTGTAACGAGGAACCGGAGTGTCATACTTTTCAAGAAGATCTTTGGAAATCATGAGAATTCCTTTCGAACAGTTTCAATAAACATTTTCACATGGTCCATGGGAGTTTGTGGGAGGACGCCATGTCCAAGTCCACAAACCCAATGGGCTCTTTCTTCGGGAGAAAGATTCTTATAGGGCGCCAAATATTCTTCCAATCGGCTTTTAAAATTTTCCCTGTCGTTGAAAAGCATGGCTTGATCAAAGTTTCCTTGAACAAATTTTCCCTTGGATTTTAGAAGAACCTTTGGAAGATCAAAGCGATGATCCATTCCAAGACCCGCCCAAGGAAGGCTGCTCATGTGCTCATCCATGTGATCCCATGTGGTCCCCTTGGCGTAGTAGCCCAATTTTCCCGGAAAGGTTTTTGCCAGCTCTTCCAAATGGGGCTGAACAAACTTTTTATAAAGCATCGGCGAAATCTCTCCGGCCGCCGTATCAAAAATCATAATCACTTCAGCTCCTCCATCAAACTGAAGTTGAATGTTCTTCTTCAACAAGGGAACCATCAATTCACAGAAGGATCCATAAAGTGAAAAACCGTTCTTTGCTGCTTGAAGATGGCCCTTGTGTCCTCCTTCAACTGCATAAGTAAACAAAGTCCAAGGACCACCCACAAACCCAATCAAGCTTTTATTTTTGGGCAATCTTTCTCGAGTGGCTATCATGGCTTCCTTTTGAAATTCCAAATGGGGCAAAGCTTCATCCACGGAAACCAGCTTTTTCAAAGTCTCTTCGGTCAACTGAAAAGAAAGCGTTGGAGCTGGGTTGTACTCTAACCCCATTCCCAGAGCTTGAAGGGGAAAAAGCAAATCACTGAACAAAATTGAAACATCAAAATCAAATTCATCCACCGGACCGAAGGCCACTTCAGCAGCCAACTCCGGCACCTTGCATAGATCCATAAAGGAATGTTTTTGCCGCAAATTTTGATAGTGGTCGTGATATCGTCCCGCCTGTCTCATAAACCAAATGGGCGGACAATTTTGCGCAGTCCCTTGAAGCGCATTCTTAAATTTTTCGTTCACAATTGCATTGGCTTTCATTTTTTCTCCCTGATTTGACCGATCCATTTGTAACCCACTCCGCGAACGGATTGAATGTTTTTGCCGGAGGGTTCGCCTAAAACTTGTCTCAATTTTAAAATCACATTGTCCACAGTTCTCTGAGAGGGATATGCCTCTTGCCCCCAAACCCGGTCCAAAAGAACATCTCTCGAAATCACTCGAGGAGAGGCCTCAACCAAAACTTTAAGAACCAAAGCTTCCTTTTGAGTGAGATCATGACTTTGATCGGATCGATGAACCTTAAAAGAGTCAAAGTCCACCGCGACTTCCTCATCCAGTTCTAAAACATGAGGAGTGATGTGATTCTCCATCACATGACTTACCCGGATCAAAAACTCCCTGAGGTGAAAAGGTTTGGGTATAAATTCTGTGGCACCGGCTTCGTAGCCCTTCAAGCGAGACTCCGCATCACTTTGGGCCGTCATAAAAAGAAAGGGCGCGTTCTTTTGGGCTGTAATTTCATGGGCAAAATCAAAACCAGATCCGTCGGGCAATCCCACGTCCAAGATAAACAGATCAAAATGCTTGCTCAGATGAGACCTTCCCTCTTCCAAGGACATGGCTCGAATGACTTCAAAACCTTCCCGATGAAGACGTTCTTCCAAAGTTTGCCCCAAGCTCTGATCGTCTTCCAAAAGAAGAACTCTCTTCATGTCAGACTCCCTGGCAAAAGAATCTGTCCTCCAAAACCTGAACTCAAATCTGAATTCAATTCCAATCGGCCGTTCATTTTAGAAAGCAACTCACCACAGATGTAAAGTCCCATTCCTGTTCCACTTTGAGAGGTGGGTCGAAAGAAAAGTTTTCCCAGCTTTTTGCCACTTCCGGAAAATCCCTTTCCGTTGTCTTGAAATTCAATTCGAACCTTTTGGTTTCCGTCACTTTGCACATTGAAATGAACAGAAGTCGCTCTCCCGTGGTTCCATGCATTTTGAATCAGGTTGTTCAAGACAATATAGAAACCACGTTCATCCACTTGAACCTTGGCCCCACGATTCCAAGAAACTTCCACCTGCGGCCATTTGTGTTTTGTGGAGACCAAAAAATCTTCCAAATTTTTTTCTTCAATCAATAGCTTCTGCGCTTCTTGTGCGCTCATGTACAAAGAATTCTCCAGTTGAATTTGCAGGCGCAAGGTGTCCGAAATCAAACGGGACAAAAGTTTTTCCGAAGAAGGCTGTCCTTCCAAGTCTTCCTTAAGCGCCTCTGCTTGAAGACGAAGGGACGTCAGCGAGGTTTTCACATCATGATTGAAGGACGCAAAAAAAGTCTTCAAACCTTCCAAATGACGTTTTTCTCGGTACAGAAGATAAACAGAAGTAAATCCACCGACTAAAAGAAGTGCCAACCAGGCCAGACCTTCCCAAAAGAACATGCGCCTCTGGCCAATCCAGTGGGAGGTTTCATCGGGAAGCAAGCTCTGCAACAAATCCACATGGCGAAGCCCCACCTGCATCCACCAAAGAGCGAACACAGAGGTAAATCCAAGCCACAAAAGGATGAGATAAAACTTTTTATCTCTCAGCAGAGAAAGATTCATCCAAAGACCTTCTTTGCTGCATTTGAGAATTTCTCCAAAGCGGAATCTATAATTTCATCCGTATGAGCCAGAGACAAAAATCCCACCTCATATCCACTGGGCGCCAAGTACACCCCTTCATTCAAGCACTCAGAGAAAAACTTTTTAAAGTTTTCACCATGTTGAGTGGGAATCTGGTCAACCCGACGAATGGGCTTGTCACTTTTTGGATGAATCCAAAACAAAGAGCCTTGGCTAGAAACCTGCATTGGAACTTGATGAGCTTGAAAAATCTCATTTAACCTTGAGGTCATTCGTTCCGTGCGTTCTTTGAGAAATTTGTGGCCTTGCACCTCTTTCATTTTTTTCAATGTGGTGAGGCCCGCCACCATTCCCACAGGGTTCGCACTCAAAGTTCCCGCTTGATAAACCCGTCCTGCCGGAGCCACCAAATTCATAAGATCTTCTCGACCGCCGTAGCAGCCCACAGGGAATCCCCCACCAATCACTTTTCCATAAGTCACTAAATCTGGTTTGATATCCAACAGCTCCGCCATTCCGCCAAAAGCCATTCGAAATCCTGAAATGACTTCATCAAAAATGACAAGAATCCCTCTTTGCTTGGCTTCGTTCACCACGAAATCAATAAATTCTTTTCGCTGAGCCAAAAGTCCAAAGTTTGCCGGAAGAGGTTCCAAAATCACTGCTGCGATCTGGTCTTTGTGATCATTAAGAGTTTTTAAGTAAGCCTCTTCATCATCCAAAGCGGTTACTAAAGTTTGATGAGCGGTTTGCTCAGACACTCCCGCACTGTCAGAAGAAGCCTCGCCCGCCAAACCAGACCCGGCTTTTACAAGCAGTGAGTCCACATGGCCATGGTAGCATCCATCAAATTTTAAAATTTTGTCTCGTCCCGTTGCTGCTCGCGCCACACGAAGAGCACTCATCACCGCTTCGGTTCCGGAAGAAACAAATCGAAGTTTATCTAAAAAGGGAACTTGTTCTTTCATCCACTCGGCAAGTTCCAACGAGTAAGGTTCGCAAGCTCCAAAACTCCAGGCCTTATCAAGAATTTCCAAAACTGATTTTTGAACATCAGGATCACGGTGACCCAAAATATTTGGACCAAAACTTTGGCAAAAATCGATGTATTTCTTCCCTTCAACAGAAGTCAGGTAAGCGCCTTCTGCCGAGGAAAAAAAAATGGGAGTTCCTCCCACGCTTTTAAAGGCACGAACGGGAGAGTGAACGCCCCCCGGTGAAACCTGCTGAGATCTTGCAAATAACTCTTGTGAGTTCATGGAATTCTCCTCTGTATTCTCTTTCAAATGTGAGCCCTAAAAAAACCCATTCCTAGCGTTTAGTAAAGAGAGATTTGTACAATTCGTGGGCCTTGTTTGTGGTCCCCGTTTCCAACAAAACTAGCTTTGCGAAAGACCATTTCGCTTCAGAAAGTCATGGAATTCACCCAAACTGATAAACACTTCTGGGGGATGTTTTAAGACCGATTGTTGACTCAAATGATCGAAGGTTCGACCGGGTCCGCAGGCATGGAAACCTTCGGAAATCTCCGCTGGATAAAGCTCATAGGCCTTCTCAAAAGAACTGGAGCTCATCCAAAAAAAGGCTTTCTTCCCTTTGAGATCCGGGAGGGCGCTGCTTTTTGCGTCCAATTTGTAGTAGGCCAGTTTTTCAATTCCTTCAGGTGCATCTCCACCCTCATGAGTCAGCTTGATCCAAGAAAATCCCTCGGCCACAGGGCCGACCCACTCAATTTCCTGTTCTCCAAAGCCTTCAAAACAGCCATTCACCCAAAAACCCTCGAGGGCCAACTTCTTCCAGGTTTTCAAACCTGAGGTCCAAACCTGCTGCGCCCGATCCAAGCCTTCAAGACCTTCGGCAAACCGAGCCACTAAGACCGCTTTGCCACTGAGCTTTTCAGAACTTAGCGCCAAGGGCTTTCGATCAAACCAAGAATTCTCTGAAGGGTCCCAGGGGAAAACTTCGGATTTTTTGAGGGTCTTAAAGCTGATGTTTGGACGTTCTTTCAGAAGCTCCTTGCGATCAATGGAAATTCCATTTTCGCTTTCGCCCCGTTCAATGTGGTACACACCAAAGGTTTTTGTCAGGTGGGTCACGCCAATTTTTTGATGGCAACCACCCCCGTGGGCTTTCAAGATTTCTCTCTCGATCTCCACATTCATAAAACATTTGGGATCATTGATTTTTGAGAGAATCTCTTTCAGATCCTCACGGTGACTTGCAATTTCAATGGCCAAAGCTCCTTGAGCTGGTGCACTGGGATTGATTTCCAATGGCAAGACCATAAAATGACACTCACTCAAATGCTTGCGAACTTCAGATTTTACAGAATCAAACTCTTCCCGCCCCCCGGTGAGCATGCGATCAAATGCGGCCTTGGCCAGAATCAATCCCGCATTTTCCTTAAACATCTTTCCCAACCGAGAGGGAATGTTTCCTCGAACGGGTACAAAAGAAATTTTCCCTGAAAATTCAGGAAGAAGTTCCGGAAGTTCATTTTCTAAATTAAAAATGCGCCGTGGAGAGCTCGTAAGAATCTTAAGAGTTTCACCTTCTTGCGCCTGTTTCCAAATGTGTTTGGGAACCAGGAAAATGTCTCTTACATCAGCGCGATCCAAAGTCGCAGCGATTTCCGTTCCCTCTCGCTCTTCCACAGGAAGATCTTTCCACGAATGCACCACAAGATCCTGGCGACCTTCTTTCAGATCCAAATAAAAATCTTGAGTGAATACTCCCTTGGATTCCATTTGAGCCAATGGAAGATCTAGATTTTGATCTCCAAAAGAGCTTTTAAAAAAATACTCTATTTCAATTTCAGGATGAGCCGATTGAATGGCTTCGCCCACACGGTAAGCTTGCCACCGCGCCAAATCCGAAGAGCGAGACGCAATTTTTAAGCGCATAGATCATCCCAGCCAAAGGGACGCACTTGAGTGCCATAGAAACGGTTGTTCGCTAGTTCACGAATCAAAAGCTCGGCTTTTGCAACTTTGCCAATCACCGCGGACTTGGATTTTTCCAACTCTTTAAAAACGTCTTTCAAATGGTGAACGGTTTGAGACCCTTCGGGCACAATCAAATCCACATGAGAGGTTTCACGCAGATCTATGATTCGAAGATCTTTGGAAATTTGAAAAGACTCGCGAATTTCATCGGAAGAGATGGGAGCACAAATCACCAAGGCGCCGGAAATCTGGAAGGGACCATTTTGATATTCATAAAATCGCAACTGATCGGAGTGGGCTTCCAGCGTGAGCAGTGCCTTTGCATAGTCGCGGCAATAGACATTGACCTTCGCTTCGGACTTTAAAACCCATGGCAAAACATCTTTGGCCAATTGACCGGAACCAATCAAATGAACCGGCGTGCATTTGTTCAAGTTTCTTCGCACCCAACTTCCGTAGGACTGACTGCCCAGGCCGCTCAAGTGAAGCTGTCGCACTTTTTTCGCATCCGCAAAAAGACTTTGAACCATGTTGCGACTGAGAGGTTCGGACTTCATCCAAGATTCGGTGAAAGTTTTAAATTGGCCAAACACTTCCGTCTCGCCAAGGATGGGCGAATGAAGACCACAAATGATTTCTAGAAGAAAGGAATAGGCCTCTTTGCCACGGTACACATCGGTGTGTTCTGGCGCCTTTCCGGACAGTTCGTTTTGATCCACAAAGGAAAGTGCCAGACTGCGAAGGCAGGTGGCCCAAATGCTCCACCCCTCACCCAACTCCTCAGGAGAAAAGGTCATCGGCTTCTTACGATGAAGGATCACGAACTGGCTGTGCATACATGAAAACTAACAGAAAACGCCCCTGGGTTTGTCACAGAAATGTCATAAGGCGCCACGCACCTAAATTAAGCCCAGATGGCGGTGACAAATTCTTTGGGGTCGAAGGGACGAAGGTCCGAGACCGCCTCGCCCACTCCAATCATCCGTGTGGGAAGCTTTAGCTCTGAGGACAGTCCCACGATGACTCCCCCTTTGGAGGTGCCATCCATTTTGGTCACGACCGCCCCAGTCAATGCGACGGCTTCATTGAACTGCCGCGCCTGCACCAAAGCGTTTTGACCAGAGTTTGCATCCAAGACGATCAAAGTCTCTGAAGGCCCCTCTGGCACCACTTTGGAAATGACTCTTTTCACTTTCTTAAGCTCTTCCATCAGGTTGGCCTGTGTATGAAGACGCCCTGCAGTGTCGATCAAAACCAAATCAAAGCCCTTAGATTTTGCCGTTTGAACCGCATCAAAGGCCACGGCCGCAGGATCGGTCACTCCCGGAGGAGAAAAAATCTCCACCTGGGCTCGATCCGCCCAAACCTTCAGCTGGTTCTGGGCCGCCGCTCGAAAGGTGTCCCCTGCAGCAACCAAAACCTTAAGACCATGTGAAGCCGCCATGTGGGCCAACTTTCCAATGGTGGTTGTTTTGCCCACTCCATTGACTCCAACAATCATCCAAATCTGAAGGCCATTGCCAGGAGTCATCCCTTCGAACAGATCTTTTTGCGAAGAATGAACTCCACTCAACTCTTCCTCTAAAATTCCATGGATCTCTTGTTTGACCCGATCAAACTTTGCCAACTCGCTGAGTGAAAGGTGATCTTCCAATTTTTCAAGAAGCGCCGAAACGGTCTTGGGCCCCAGGTCACTGGTGTACAAAATTTCTTCCAAGCCCTCTTTAACCTCGTCCGCTTCCAAAGCTTTTCCCGAGGAAAACAACCGCTCCACCCGTCCAAAAAATTGATTGCGAGTTTTTGATAGAGCTTGAGAGAAAGAAACTTCTTTTTGGGGAGCCGGCGACGGTGTTTGTGGTTCTGAAATTTTCTCTGAAGTTGAAGGCGCGGCACTCTCCGTAGAAACGGGCGGAGTGTCCGAAGTTTTTTGCAACTCCGCTTCTCGCTTTAAAGCTTCAAGGCGTTGCTGTTCTTCCGGTGAAGGCTCTTCCAGGTTTTTCAACCCAAATCGGGCAAAGTAATAAACCGCAGACAATAAGGCACCCAATCCCAGGGCGCCCCCACCGATCATTATAACCAATTCAATTTCTAATCCGCTCAAGACTTATACAACCTTTTGAGCTTGATCCAAGCTCACGGAGACCATTTTGGAAACACCTTTTTCCTCCATGGTCACACCGTAAAGCACGTTGTTCACCTTCATGGTGTGCTTGTTGTGAGTGACAATGATAATTTGGCTTCGCTTCGCCATTTCTTTGACAAGATCATTAAATCGGAAAACGTTCGCATCATCCAATGGAGCATCCACCTCATCCAGCAAACAGAAAGGAGATGGCTTCACTAGGAAGATCGAAAAGATCAGAGAAACCGCTGTCAGCGCTTTTTCTCCACCGGAAAGAAGACTGACGTTTTGAAGTTTCTTACCCGGAGGTTTAGACACAATGTCGATTCCCATTTCTCCGTTTTCTGGATCTTCAACCAAAATCAATCGCGCCTCTCCACCACCAAACAAAACAGGAAAGACTTTTGTAAAACGCTCATTCACAAGCTCAAAAGTTTCCTTAAATCGTCGGGTGCAAATGCGATTGATTCGATCAATCACTCGGCGAAGCTGTTCTTTGCTTTCAATCAAATCTTTGTACTGCTGGTCCAAGAACTGATGGCGTTCTTGAAGGTCTTCATACTCTTCGATGGAAGACAGGTTCACTTCTCCAATCCGAGAAAGTTTTGACTTCAATTCGCTCACTTCTTTTTCAAGTTCAGAAAGGTCCCCGTCAAAAGAAGTGTACTGAGAAGCCACATCAGAAAGAACCAACATGTAGCGCTCATGGATTTGATCCACAATGTACTGCTCTTTCATTCGGAGCTGTTCCAGCTTCAGTTGCAACTCGTTGGTCTTCATTTGATTTTGAGACCGTGTGCGGTTTTGCTCGTTCACTTCGGTTTCGATCTGTCGAAGTTCCGCCGCTTTCTTTTCGTATTCGTTGCGTTTCTCAGAAACCAGTTGCTTCAAGTCTGTTAAATTTTGAATGGCCACTTCCAAGTCGCGCTTTCTCTGCTCGATCAAAACTTGGTGAGTGCTCAAAGTTTCGGTGCTTGCTTGAGACTCTTGGGACATTTTTGAAACTTGCTCACCCACTTCTGAAAGAGAGTGAGAAATCATGTCCACTTTGGATTGCAAGTTTTCAACCTCTTTGGACTTTGATGTGAAGTCCATTTGAAGTTGAGTCACCCGCTTTTGAAGATCCGCCACACCGGCTTTGCTTTCTTGGAATTCTTTTTCCAAGTCGGCCACTACCGATTCCAAAACCAAGCGTTGCTCTCTCATTTCGGTCAAGCGCTCTTGGACTTCGGCCAAATCCTGCTCAAGTCTTGCGAGAGTGGCTTCTTCTTTGTTCAACTCATTTTGATGACGTTCCACAGCCACTTGAGAGTTTTTGAATTCCACTTCGGAACGTTCATAATCTTTTTTAAGCTCGGCAATCTGAACTTCTTTTTCGACCTGGCGTTTTTTAGACAGTTCCAGCTCTTCAGAAACTTGAGTCAAACGGTCTTCCAGTTTTTTCAAAGACAACTGCGCCAAGGATAGCTTTCCAGACATTTCTTCCCGTTTTTGAGAAAGATCTTTGATCTCTCTTCGACGTTTCAAAAGTCCAGATTCAGCACCTTCAGAAGAACCACCGGTCAAAACTCCATCGTGAGACAAACAGTCTCCATCCAAAGTCACAAAGGTTCGATTGGGGTACTGAGCCCGCAAGCTCAATGCATTGCGAATGGAATCCACCACCACAACATCTTCAAAAAACTGAGCGATCACCTTTTGCTGCTTTTCAGGAATTTTCACAACATCTTTAAGAGGAGCAATCACTCCAGGGATCTGGTTCCATGTCACTTGCTCTACAGTTTGCATTCCCGACCAGTCGCTGGCCACAAAGCTAGATCGTCCATGATGACCTTCTTTCAAAAAGTCCACCGCGCCCAAAGCTTTGTCCGAAGAATCTGCCACCAACAATTGAAGCTTTTGCCCAAGAGCCGCTTCCATGGCCAATTCGTACTTTTCAGGAACTTCCACAAGTTCTGCAACGGGCTTCATTGAAGGCGCATCACTGGGATGATCCATTTGGCTGCGCTGCCAAAGCATGACTTGTTTTACACCCTCTTCAAAACCTTCGAAGTTGGCTTGCAAGTTTTCAAGTCCATAAAGTCGAGAAGCCACTTCATTCAATTGGTCTTTAAAAGTAGAGACCTCTTCCAATTTTTCATCTCTTTGCTTCTTGAGCAAATCCACGTTTTCTTGAAAGTTCTCAACATCCTTCATGATGTCCAATTGAAGCTGACGCTCTTTTTCCAAATCTTTAAACAGTTCGTTTCGGCGGGTTTCCAATTGGGTCTTTTGCTCAGAAAGCTCAACACCAATCTGACGAATCTGATCCAAGCGCTCGCTTTGTTCAGATAATTTGTCATCCAAACCTTGTTGTCTGGCTTCCAAGTGAGTTTCACTTTGAGAAACGGTAAACATCTCGCGGCGTTTTTCGATCAGTTCTTCGTCCACGGCGTGAATGCGAGTTTGAATGGATTCGTATTTCGCCGACTCTTCTTTGTATTGAGTTCCTAGGTTTTCAGAATCCACCTTTGCGGTTTCCAAAGCCTCGTTCAACTCACCGATTTCTTTTTCTAAAATTTGTTTTCTGGCCTGGGACTGCTCAAGAATGGACCCGGTCATTTCACGATTTCTTCGTGCTTGCTCCATTTCAAACTGAAGTTCACGGATTTCATATTCCAATTTTTGAACTTTTTCTTGTGACTCGCCCTGCTCCACTTGGAAGCTTTCGGTCTCTTTTTCCATTTCCGTAATTTTTAAGCGAAGCTCTTCCACCAAAGTTTCTTTTTGTGAAATTTCAGATCCGAACTGTCCTTCACTCTCCCTGAGAGTTTCCAATTCTTTTCCAAGCGTTTCCGTCTCTTCATGAATTTTCATGTAGTTTTTAGAAGAGACGATCATGTCTTTTTCTTGCAAGTCCCGCTTGATGTTGCGGTAACGCTCGGCTCTTTGTGCCTGTCTTTCCAAGCTTCCCAATTGACGTTTTTGCTCGGTCAAAATGTCTTGCAACCGCACCAAGTTTTGATCGGTGCTTTGAAGCTTTCTTTGAGACTCGCGCTTTCTCACTTTAAATTTTGTGATTCCCGCAGCCTCTTCAATCAAAGTTCGGCGGTCTTCCGGTTTGGCCGTTATGATCTTTCCGATGGCACCTTGCTCGATGATCGAAAAACCTTTGGATCCCGCACCGGTGTCCATAAAGATTTCCTGGATGTCTCTGAGGCGCGCAGGCTCTTTGTTGATTAGGTATTCGGAGTCGCCCGATTTGTGAAGACGACGAGTTACCATCACTTCTGAAAACTTGGAGTACTTCACAGGGAAAGGTCCACCATCATTTTCAAGAGTCAATGACACTTCAGCCATACCCAGGGGCGCATAGCCGTCCGCTCCCGCAAAAATCACATCGGACATAGAAGATCCACGAAGGTGCTTCGCGGACATTTCACCCATCACCCAAACCAATGCATCCACGATGTTGGATTTCCCACAACCGTTGGGACCCACAATTCCAGTGATCCCTTGGTCAAAATGAATGACCGTGCGGTCTTTGAATGACTTAAAACCTATCAATTCGAGCTTTTTGATTCTCAATGTGTGCCTTCCCTTTTCCCTTGGCGCCGTTCAGCTTAGTTGGCATTCGCCTTAATTGCCGCCTGAGCACTGGCCAGACGGGCAATTGGAACACGAAAAGGAGAACAACTGACGTAATCCAATCCTGCGCGGTTAAAGAACTCAACGCTGGAAGGATCTCCCCCATGCTCTCCACAGACCCCCATTTTCATACCTGGACGGGTCTTTCGTCCTAATTCAACCGCCATTTCCACCAATTTGCCAACTCCTTTTTGATCAATCGTGGCAAAGGGGTCGGCCTCAAAGAGACCTTCGTTCACATAGGTGGCCAAAAATCTTCCAGAATCATCTCGAGAAAGGCCTAAAGTGGTTTGAGTCAAATCGTTGGTTCCGAAGCTGAAAAAATCAGCATGCTGAGCCACTTGATCCGCAGTCAGCGCCGCTCTTGGAAGTTCGATCATGGTGCCTACCATGTAATCAAATTTGATGCCGCGAGACTCTTGAACCACGCGCACTTCCTCTTCGACCAAGCCACGAAGAATTTGAAGCTCTTCCGCAACTCCCACCAAAGGAATCATGATCTCAGGGAAGATTTCGACCTTCTCGGAAACACAATCACAAGCGGCTTCGGCAACGGCTTTGGCCTGCATCTTATAAATTTCAGGATAAGTGATGGCCAATCGGCATCCACGGTGACCCAACATGGGGTTGAACTCTTTCAAAGCGCGCACTTTGTTGCTGAGTTTTTCTTCGGAAACATTCAGTCTCAATGCCAACTCTTTCACGTCTTGCTCGGTGTGAGGCAAAAACTCATGAAGAGGAGGATCCAACAAACGAATGGTCACGGGAAGCCCAGCCATGGCTTTAAAAATTCCAGCGAAGTCTTCCCGCTGCATGGGAAGCAATTGATCCAAAGCCGCCTCGCGCTCTTCTTGAGTGTCCGCCATAATCATGCGGCGAACCACATCAATGCGATCGGCTCCAAAAAACATATGCTCGGTTCGACAAAGTCCAATGCCCTCGGCGCCAAAATTTCGCGCCACTTCGGAATCGTGTGGAGTGTCAGAGTTTGCGCGCACCTTCATACGACGATGAGTGTCTGCAATTTTCATGATGCGTTGAAAGTAATCGTCCATTTTGGGCTCAATGGTTTTTACCTCACCCAAGAACACTTCTCCGGTGGAACCGTCCAAAGTGATGATCTCTCCTTCGCGAATCACATATCCTTTGATGCGAAGTTCTTTTTTCGCTTCGCTGATGTCTGCATCTCCGCAACCGGCCACACAACACTTGCCCATTCCTCGCGCAACAACCGCCGCGTGGGAGGTCATACCACCTCGAGTGGTCAAAATCCCTTGGGCTTTGACCATTCCTTCGATGTCTTCCGGAGAGGTTTCAACCCGCACCAAAATGACCTTCTTGCCAGCCTCTGCCCATTGAACGGCATCTTCTGAAGAAAAGACCACGGCCCCCGAAGCGCCTCCAGGAGAGGCGGGCAAACCCTTTGCGAGCAAGGTTTTTTCCGCGGACGCATCCAAAGTGGGATGAAGCAATTGATCCAAACTTTGAGGAGAAATTCGAAGAAGGGCTTCTTCTTCGGAAATCATTTTTTCATCGATCATTTCGCAAGCAATGCGAAGAGCAGCTTTTGCTGTTCGTTTTCCGTTTCGAGTTTGAAGCATCCACAACTTGTGGTCCTCAATGGTGAACTCGATGTCCTGCATGTCACGGTAATGATCTTCCAATTTTTTATAAACTTCCACCAAGTCTTGGTAAGCCGCGGGCATGGCCTCTTCCAAAGAAACCAAGTTGGTTCCTTGGGCCGCTTCTTTGGTGATGGGGTTTGGCGTACGAATGCCCGCAACCACGTCTTCCCCTTGGGCATTGATCAAATACTCACCAAAGAAAAGTTTTTCTCCGGTGGAGGGGTTTCGAGTGAAAGCCACTCCCGTGGCACAACGATCTCCCATGTTTCCAAAAACCATACTTTGAACATTCACTGCGGTTCCCCAGTTGGAGGGATAGCCGTGAAGATTTCTGTAGGTGATCGCACGGGCGGAGTTCCAGCTTTTAAAAACCGCAGAAATGGCTCCCCACAGTTGCTCCATGGGATCCAACGGAAAGGTTTTTCCGGTGTTCTGAAGAATCTGGCGTTTGTATTTGTCCACCAGAGCCTTCAAATCTTCGGTTTGAAGTTCTTGATCGGTTTTGTAACCCTTTTCGTCTTTCAGATCTTCAAGCACCACTTCCAAAAGAGAGGTGTTCATTCCCATCACTACGTTGGAATACATGGTGAGGAAGCGGCGGTAAGAGTCCCAAGCAAAACGTGGATTGTCTGAGGCCTTGGCCAAACCTTCCACGGTTTTGTCGTTCAATCCCAAGTTTAAAATGGTGTCCATCATTCCCGGCATGCTCACTCGAGCGCCCGATCGCACACTGACCAAAAGGGGATTGCTTTCGTCGCCAAATTTTTTACCTAGAAGAGCTTCCACTTTTGAAAGTGCCGAAAGCACATCCGCTTTCAACTCTTCTGGAAGTTGACTGTTGTTTTCGTAAAAGGCCTGACACACCTCTGTGGAAATGGTGAATCCCGGAGGCACCGGAAGCCCCAGAGCCGTCATTTCGGCCAGGTTTGCACCTTTTCCGCCCAGGATGTTTTTCATTGAGGCATTGCCTTCTGTTTGGTCTTTCGAAAAGAAATAAACCGATTTTTGAGGCAGTTGATATTTTTGGGTCTCAGTTTTTGAAGTCATTGTTTGCTCCATGATTAAAACTCCCTGAGTTTGTGATCCACGTAAGTTTTCAATTGATCCAAAGAAACACGATCTTGAGTCATGGCATCGCGGTGCCGAACAGTGACCTTTTGATCTTCAAGAGAATCAAAGTCGATAGTCACACACAGTGGAGTTCCAATTTCATCCTGCCGGCGATAACGCTTTCCGATGGAACCGGATTCGTCGTAGTCCACTTCATAGTCTTCCGCAAAGTCTGCATATATTTTTTGCGACAAGCTTTGCAGCTCTTCTTTTTTACTCAATGGAAGAAAGGCCACCTTGATAGGAGCCAATTGAGGCTTCAGTCCAAGAACCACACGCTTGTCTTTGTCTTCACCCTCTTCACGATAAGCATCGCACAAAATTGCCAAGGCCAAGCGGTCACAACCCACAGCGGTCTCAATCACATAGGGCAAATACTTTTCTTTGTTGGCTTCGTCGAAGTATTCCAACTTCTTACCGGAAAATTTTTGATGTTGGCTCAAGTCAAAGTCGCCGCGGTTGTGAATGCCTTCAAGCTCGCTCCAACCGAATGGAAATTCATACTCCACATCAAATGCGGCTTTTGCGTAGTGAGCCAGTTCGTTGCCCACGTGTTCATGAAAGCGAAGTTTGTCTTGATTGAAGCCCAAAGTTTTATAGAAATTCCAACGGGTTTCCTTCCATGTGTTGAACCACTCCTCATCCGTTCCGGGTTTTACAAAGTATTGCATTTCCATTTGCTCAAACTCACGGGTTCTAAAAATAAAGTTTCCGGGAGTGATTTCGTTTCGAAAGGACTTTCCAATTTGCGCAATTCCAAAGGGAATTTTTTTGCGCATGGAGCTGGCCACATTTTCAAAGTTTACATAAATGCCTTGAGCGGTTTCCGGTCGCAAATAAACCGTGTTTCCTTCGTCGGCAACCGGACCCATGTGAGTCTTGAACATCAAGTTGAACTCTCGAGCTTCGGTGGTTTCCAAAGATCCACAACGGGGGCACTGAGTCTTGCCGTCTTTCTTTTGGGCATGGTCTTCACGGAATCGGTTTTTACAGGCTTTGCAATCCACCAAGGGATCGGAAAAACCATCCACGTGTCCACTGGCCTTCCAGACTTGTGGGTGCATCAAAATTGCCGCATCCAAGCCTACAATTTCTGGTCGTCGGGTCATGGCTTTCCACCACGTCATTTTCACATTGAGTTTAAACTGAGCACCTAAAGGTCCGTAGTCCCAACAGGAGTTGAGACCTCCGTAAATTTCACTGCTTTGAAAAACAAAGCCCCTTCTTTTTGCCAAAGAAACCAAGGTGGATAAATCTTTTAAGGGCTGAGTCGACATGCGTGACCTCTCGTTGAAAAATGGGTGCACACATCAGGTATCTAACCCTGCGTTTGAAGTCAATTTTTGGTGGATTTTAGAGTGGAATTTAAGGCTTCGTATGCGGCCTCAAGGAAAGCACTTGACTGGTTGTTTGCTTGTTTTTTTTGCTCTTCATAGGCGGATTGAACCGCCGCCAAAGATGAACCTGCGGGAAGCCCCAAAGACTCGTAGGCTTCAAAACTGTGACCATTGAAATTGAAGTGCACTTGAAGGGAGCGTTCGCCGGCTTTTTTTTCGAAGGGAAGGATCTGCCCCGAGCTGTCGTGGTCCAAGGCGGCGGGCGACTGAGCTTTTGAGGACCGATCAAAGCGCAGTTGGAGCCCTCTTCTTTGCTTGGGCTTCCATAAAAGGAACGCCAACCCAAAGAGGAGCAAGATCCCTTGGGCCCAGAGGAAATTGTGCAAATTCAACTCAAAAGGCATAGAGCTCCATTATCTAGTGCTCCTCGTCATGGATCAACCTAGCCCCGACCCTTTAACCTGTGGTAGAGGGATTCCCCTATGACAAATCCATTTTTGCAACAAGCACCCGTCGCTGGAATTCAAAAAATCATTGCCGTTGGATCTGGAAAAGGAGGCGTGGGAAAAAGTACAGTTTCCGTGAACCTCGCCCTGGCTCTGAAAAAACAGGGGTTGAAAGTCGGCCTTTTAGATGCGGACATCTACGGCCCCAGTCTTCCCCGACTGATGGGAGCCTTGAACCAAAAGGTTGAAATTTCTGAAGACGGCAAAATGATTCCGGTGAAGCGCTTGGGACTTTCGCTGATGAGCATTGGATTTATCGTGGACGAGGCCCAGGCGGTCGTATGGAGAGGGCCCATGCTGTTTAAGGCAATGGATCAATTCTTTCGAGACACCGCGTGGGGCGAGCTGGATGTGCTTGTGGTGGACCTGCCTCCGGGAACGGGGGATGTGGCTCTCACGTTGGCTCAGAAGGTTCCAGTCTCTGGAGCTGTGGTGGTGAGCACTCCGCAAAACTTGGCTTTGGCCGATGCGAAAAAAGCGTTTGATATGTTCGACAAGGTCAACGTTCCTATTCTAGGAGCCATTGAAAACATGGCTTACTTGGAAAAAGACGGAGAGAAAATTCAGCTTTTCCCTCGCGGAGAACTCAATGCCTATTTGGATGTGAAGAAAATCCGAAAACTGGGCGAAATTCCTTTTGATCCTGCTGTGGGTTTGGCCTCTGAAGCGGGCATTCCCTATGTGGAATCTCAAGATGGAGCGGCAAATTCCTCTTTTGAATCCATCGCTAAGACCATCAAATCCGAACTTTCGATTTAGGTGCCAGGTACCAAAATCTGCAATCGGCGCGTCATTGCGGGCGGGTGGAGTTTTTTTGAGACAGCTGCGGTTTCTCAATGTGACCCAGAGCGGGCAAAATTCTTGGACATCATAACGCGATGCGATATTCTTGAGGTAGAACATGAACGCTTGAAAGGGGGTTCCCATGTTCAAAGTACCCAAGGAACGGCGACTTGATCCACCACCGAAGTAGGGTGAGGACTCGAAGTCAGACCGCATCTCTCTATATCTCGCTCACGCGAGAGTTCAGTTAGGGTGAGTTTTTCTTTGAAAAAGGCAAACCTTTGGAAACAGGGGGACGCAAAGCCAACGGGGCCAACTTTTTTGGAGGTTTTTAGGCCGGCCGGGTTGCCAAGGAAATTAAACGGCATCAAAGAGGAAACATCACTCGCCAAGACCAGGCTCTGACCCCGCCTGGTCTTGTTTTTTTAATCGGGGATGACCAGGGTGCGGCCGGCTTGAACGCGGCGGCGAGTAGAAATGTCGTTGGCGTTGGCCAAATCCGACAGGGAAACTGAGTAACGATTCGCAATTCCGAGCAAAGTCTCTCCGCGACGCACACGATGGTAATTGCTCTTATGAGAAGCTGTGGCAATTCCTCGCCCATTCACTTTTAACTTCTGCCCCACAAAAATCACCGAGCGCTTCATTCCATTCCACTTTTTAATATCACTGACAGAAACTCCGTAGCGATCTGCAATGGATGTTAAATTGTCCCCTCTTTGAACTTCATGAACCGTCGAACCACTTCCCGCAGATCCACGAAGCGCCAACTTTTGCCCCACATAAAGAAGAGATCGTCCCAAGTCATTCCAACGTTTTAAATCACTGACAGAAACTCCATTGCGAGCGGCGATCACAGACAAATTTTCACCCCGTTGAACCACATGAAAACTTCTTCCGGACGCATGAACCGATCCAGAAGTTCCACGCACGCGAATCCGTTGACCCACTTTGATCACGGAACGGCGAGACAGATTGTTCAAACGAAGCAAATGGGCCACAGAAGTTCCATAGCGACGAGCAATGGTGCTTAAGTTTTCTCCGCGACGAACCACATGCACAGTGGCGCCTCTACTGACCGATGAGCCCACACGACTGACTTTTGAACGTCGGTTGCTGGTTTTTGCATAAAGAGCGGCCCCACCAGGATCAGGAACTTTCAATCGACGGCCAATTCGCAACAAGGATCTATTGGACAACCCGTTCAATCTTCGAAGTTTTGAAACTGTGGTGCGGTAACGGCGGGCAATGCGAGAAAGGTTATCCCCTCTTCGAATGCGGTAATAAAAATACTCGTTGTACACCACGCGATCCGGTTTGGAAGACACACTCAATGGAACCGCTGCTAAAGCATCGTTCGCACGTCCCACAGGAATGCGAATCACAGTCTCTTTTCCTCGAGAGATGGGCACATAATCTCCGCGGAATTTTGGATTGAGAAGGCGCATCTCCTCCACATCCACCCCTAAGTTTTGAGACAATCGGCTCAAGCTGATGGGATGTCTCAAAGCCACAGTGTCGTATGAAAGTGGATCTTGATATTCCACTTCAGAAAAACCGTACTTGTGGGGATTGCTCGCAATCATTGCCGCAGCAATAAATTTGGGAACGTAATTTTTAGTTTCTCGCGCAAAAGATCTGCGCTTTTTATGAAGCTCCCAAAAATCTCTGGTGTAATACCTGCGAATGGCTCTTTGAACCCGGTTTTCTCCCGCATTGTAACCCGCCAAAGCCAAGTGCCAGTGACCGAAGATTCCATAGAGCGCTTTAAAATATTCGGCAGCGGCTTTTGTCGACAAAACCGGATCTCGTCTTTCATCGATCAATCCATCAATGCGAAGTCCATATCTTTTTCCCGTTCCACGGATGAACTGCCAATATCCCACTGCATTTGCATGGGAATGCGCCACAGGACTGAATCCGGATTCAATCAATGCCACATAAACCAATTCTTCAGGAAGACCATTTTCACGCAAAGTGTTTTTCATCATGGGAAGATAGCGAGAGGAACGCCCCAAGTATCGAACCATGTGTTTGCGACCTTTTCCGGTGAAATACTTCACCCACATGTCCACATACTTGTTTTGATCCATGGGGATTTCGCCGTACTGACTTTTGTAAGGTTGCTCTACGTTGAGTTCAACCGTTTCAGAGGAGCTTTCTTTTTCTGTGATTTCTGCACCCGGAAGTTTGGTGACAGAAATTTCTCCATCCGCGCTCACATGAGTTCGAACAGCAACATTGCTTTCAGAATCATTGGAAGAATTTCGAGGTTTAAGTGCGCAAGCCCCAAGAAAAAGACTGGCAAATACAACAAGTGCGAGAGGTCGCTGTCGGCTCATGAAACCTCCTTGGTTCGATGTGGCCCTGAATGATCAGTTTAACTTGACCGGGAAAGTCCTCGCAACCCTTTCAGGATCCTTTCGAAGAAATCTGCCATATGGGAGAGGTCAGGTCCAACTGACCTTTGTCTAGAAGTTCATAGATTAAAATATTTCTGAGGATCGCTTTGACGTACAGACTGGTCTCGGCCCATGGCAACTCATCCACCCAAAGTTCCGTTTCTGTCAGAGGAATTTTCGCACCGCTCAACCATCGGCTCAAACGTGTGGGCCCTGCGTTGTAAGCCGCCAAAGCAAACGGGAGCTTTCCATCAAAGCGGTTGAGCATTTTTTCCAAGTACCGAGAGCCCAGTTCAATGTTCCTGCTCGCCTGAAAAAGGTCATTGGGAAGGTCCAAAGGACCGCGTCCCACTTCCATGGCCACCTCATTCGCGGTGGCAGGCAGAAGTTGCATCAGTCCAAGGGCGTTCGAAGGGCTGACCGCCCTAGGGTTGAAGGCACTTTCCTGTCGAATCAAAGATCGAAGCCAGGTGTCATTCACTCCCGTTTTCTTTTGAGCGGCCAACAGGTCTTTCTTAAAGTTTTTGGGAAAGATCCATTCCAGCAATTCTTTTTGGTAAGCGTAGCTGGGGCTCATCTCCCAAGCTTTGTTCATCAAACGAATGGCTTTCACATAACCGCGAGCTTCCGAGTAAAGCTTGGAGTAAACCAAATGTTCTTCCGCGGTTTGAGGAGCCGGTAAATAACTCAATTCTTTTTGCGCCTCTTCCAGCCATCCCCCTTTTAATAGGACAGCAAAACGCTCCCAGGCCTGAAGCTCTTCAGGAAAAAGGCGAAGACGAATTTGAATGGGCTTCATCGGCCCTTTTGAAGGATTCAACTGAATGATCCCATTGTTCTTTTCCGCCAGCGCCTGCATTCCATAAAGAGTCATGGGATATTTAGAAAGCAACAGATCTTGAAATTCTTGAGAGCGCTTCATCTCTAAATTTTTCAAAGACCGCCACGCCCAATAGAGAGATCGATATTCAAAATCTTGGCTATTTTCTGAGGACAGAAGTTTTTCGAAGGTTGCCGCTGCATTGGAGAATTTGTCAGACCGAAAATAAATCAACCCCAATTCAAAAAGGGATTCTTGATAATAACTTTCGCCGGTGAACTTCTCTGTCAGCACTCGATAATTTTTAATTGCAAGACTCAACTCTTTTGACGATCGTGCGGATTGAGCCGCCAGCAAGTAGGCGCGACCCGCACGTTCCTCATTGTCCAACTTGTCCGCTGAGGCTTCTGCCAAATCATAGGCCGCGCGGTACTTTCCTCTTCGAAAAGCAAGTCTTCCCCAATTGAGCAGACGATCCCCGGGCGCTTTTTTAAGGGCTTTCAGTGTCCGCTCTTTGATCTGTTCCCATTTTTGATCATCGCCCGTCGCCACACCCATAAACAAACTGGAAACCTGATTCTCAACATCTTCTGCGTAATATCCGCCCGGAAACTGGTTGAGTAACGCCACTCCATCGGAAATCGCTGACAAAAAATCTTTTGAAGAAATCGCCGCATTCATTCGCTGATAAATCTTCTTTTCTTCATCGGTTGCGGATGGACCTTGATTAAATCCAATTCCAATCGGAGCGGGAACACCGGCTTGAGACTCCGGCTTTAACGCTGTCAAAATAGAGTCCATGCGGTTCTGCAACTCTTTGGACGGCTTAATCTTTAAGCTCTTCTCAAAAAAATCTTTTGCCGCCAGAAGATCTTGATTCACAAATGAAATCTCTCCGGCCACCGCATACAAATCCGCACGTTGCTCGGGATCCATCCACTCTTGGTAAGTGAGCGCTTCACTGATAAACTCCCAGGCTTTTTGTCTTTGCGATTTTGCCTGTAAGCGTGCTCGAAGAACCAAGCCCTGACTGAAAGACTTTCGAAGTTCATTCACCGAGGGCCCCACCAACAACCACTCGGGATTTTTCCTGAACACACTGAGGATTCGATTGAGATCTCCCAATTGAGGCTCATCCATCAACGCGCAATTCAACTCCATCAAAGCGGACCAGTGTCGCAAGGTTTTGGCTTTTGATGAGACCACTCGGACCCATTTCAAACACTCTGATTTTTTTCCCTTTAAATATGCCCGCTTTGCCAACGCCATTTGACGAGGAAGGCCGGACGCGGGCAAGGCCTCCCCTTGGTTCAAATCCACCGTTTGAAAGGACTTCTTTGTAGAAATTGAAATGGAGCGCGGAAGGGCTGCTTGAGAAGGATTTGCCAACATTAGACCCATGAAAATCAGACCACATTTTGAAAGACTTGATTTCCATTTTACTTGAGTCAATCACTCCTCCTCGACCTTTTGAATGGCTGCATTCATCAAACTTTCAAACTTCTTCTGGAGCTTCAAGAGATTTTCAGGACTGGCTTTGGTTTTTGCAATTTCTTCTGGGGCAAACGCCAAGCCTTCCACCTCTTGCACCAAGTTTTTCAAATCTTCTCCATGCTCTCTTCGCAAACTTGGAGGAGCCATTTTTAACAAGCTGTTCAAATCGGTGGAGCCTCCGGTTGAACTCACCACCAATCCTACAATTTTATAAATCCCGTTGCTCATCTCTGTTCCAAATTCACGCCACTTGTGAGCCTTAGAAAGTTTGCTCAATTTTTTGAGACGCATTTTTAAAACCTGTCTCAAAGTTTCTTTGCGCTTGGTTTTTCCAAGTCCCACCCAGGCGTGACCTAAAACTGATAAAAATGAAAAGGCAAAAAGCGACCACCACGCCGGTAAGGGCAGTGCAAAACTGGCGGCGTCTGCCGTCGAGGGCGTTGGATAAATGGACCATTCCTCTTGAGCCTTAGACTTGTTGTCCGTCGGCGTTTTCAAATCGGTTCCTTGAGCCACATCTGTTCGTGTCCCCGGCCCCACATCCAAAAGAAGCTTTTCTGTTTGAATCTTTTCAAAGGATTTTTTGTCCGGGTTAAAAACACTAAAAGAAATGGAGGGGATCTCTACTTTTCCCTCTTCTCGAGGAATCAATAATATTTCAAACTCTTTGTAGCTGGTCCCGTTGCGATTGAACTTGGAATCAAACTTTTGATCATAAAGCTCCACAGCCTTTGGAAGATCAAAGGCCGGAAGGTCGATCAATTTTGCATTTCCTCGACCGGAAATTCGCACTTTCCATGTGACCGGCTGATGGGCAGGCACTTTGTTTTGATCCAAACTGGCCGAAACCTGAAAAGATCCCACCGCTCCAGTAAAATCAGAAGGCCGATTCTCTTTGGGCACATCCAACACTTTCAATGATAAAGGAGGACTGGCTTTGGTGAACTGATAAGGTCTGCCAAATCCCATATTCCCTGGAGTGATCACTGTGCATTTTGCTTTGTAAGGATCAATGCTCGCAGAACCGGCTTTGATGGGAAACAAAGCGTAGGACACCAAAAGCGCCCGTTGATATGGGATTCCATTCAACACCACCTGCTCAAAATTCAAACGGGTGGCCATTTCGATTTCTTCTTTCCAAAAACCTCTGAGCGTGGGGTATTTCAAAGTGTCGATGTCTGTGATGGTTCCTCGAGTGTACAAGTACCAATTCGCTGTCACTTGCTCTCCCACATAGGCTTCTTTTTTGTCTGCCTCTGCACGCAGAAAAAAGGCTTCCTTGGGATTGATGGGTGTATCGTCAAAGAGCGGATCCGAAGGTTGAGGTGCACCTCCCCCAAATCGACGTTGAAGCAATTGATTGAACATCTGCTGCTCCAACTGATCCATTTGACTGAAAATATCATTTTGCGAACGCTGCCTTCTTTGAGAACCCCTAGAGGAGGGCTGATCCACCACAGAAATTTCAATGGGATCTGTTTTGTAAGCAGAGCCGTCTACGACCACGGTAATTGCAGGGATCACGGCCTTTCCCAATTTGTTTGCGGCCAACAAATAGTTGTAGGTCTTCGAGTGGGAAACCATCATGGTGCCCCCACTGAACACACTTTGCATTTGAGTTGATGGTCCCCATTGATTGACGATTTCTAAATTTTGCAAACGGTCCGAGCTCAAATCCGGTGAATCCGTTTGCACAGAACCCTCCGAAGAAATGGTCACCTGCAAGGTGAACGAATCACCAAGCCCCACTTCGGTTCGATCTGTTGAAGCGATCACTTGAATCTCCGCACCCCATGCTCCCAGAGACAAAGTGAAAAGAGTGACTGCGATCATCCAACGAAGTGTGCTCATGTGGCTACCAATCCTTTCCCGCAGGTCGTTCTTTCGGACCTTTTTCATATTCTTTGGCTCGGATGCCTTGCTCTTGGGATTTTAACTCGTCCAAAATTTTCTTCACGTCTGAGGCTGTCAATTCTTCGCTCTTAAACTTTTTCGGCTGAGGCTTCTTTTGCTTTTGGTCCTGACCTTTGGAATCTTGAGGCTTTTGCTTGTCTTTGTCGCCGTTTCCTTCACCTTCGCCCTCTTTGTTATCTTTATTTTGAGAGTTCTGGTCTTTTTGATCGGAGGACCCTTTTCCACCTTGCTGACTTTGCTCCATGGTCAGTAGCTCGATGTTGATTTTTACCTCTTTGGAGTCGGGATGAATTTTTAAAGCCTCTTGATAGACCTTTAAAGCTTCATCCACTTTTTTGTCTTGTCCCAGTGCAACAGCTTCATCAAATAGCGAAACAAAAAGTTCCTCGTTGTTTTTGGCCAGACCTCGAACTCCATGGAAGGCCTTGGCCGCCTTTTCAAACTCCCCCAAAGCGTACAAAGAAATTCCTAAGTTTAAATGGAGTTTTGGATTGAGCGGATCAGACTCTAAGGCCTTCACCCAAGTTCCCAAGGAGGATTGAAAGTTTTTTGATTCCAGCTGTTTTAAACCTTCTTTGGATAAAAAATAACTTTCTACACTTTCCGCAGAAGCTGAAGATCCAAAGACAACAAGTGGAAGTAGCAAAGATAGAAGCTGATTTTTCATAAGCGAACCTCAAACCTCCCCTTCCACAAAGTTCCTGCCGACCTGCGCTCGCGCAAAATCAAAGACCAGCAAAAGAACAAGACTCCAAAAAACAAAAAGTATTGGAACACTTCGTTGTATTGAACCATCTCCATGTTCTCGAATTCAGATTTTTCAAGCTGGTTCAACTCACTGACCAATCGAGGAATGGCCTGGCCTCCAAAAACCAAGGCTTTAAAAGAGCCTCCCGTCAAATCTGAAATGAGTTTTAAGGATTCCCCTTTGGCTTCGGACAAAATCACTTTGTTTTGATTGTCTTTTTTGTAACCCACCAAATTTCCATAGTTGTCTCTCAAAGGAATGGGGGCCCCTTTTTCGGTTCCCACGAGCAGTGAAAAAATCCGAATGCCATCCTTTTTTAGATTCTCTGCCTGAGCTTTGGCCTCCTTGGAAAAATCCTCTCCGTCGGAAACCAACACCACAGCCTTTGTCACATGGGTTTGCTCGTCGTTTTCAAGACCACCTCGAACCAAAAGACGATGGGCTTGCTCCAAAGCCTTTTGAAAACTGGTTCCTTGAGTGCTGACCGCGTCTGTGGAAAGCGAATCGATATACATATACAATGCGGACTTGTCGGGAGTTAAAGGCGACAAGGTCACTGCACTTCCTGCAAATGCCACCAAACCCACTTTGTCGCCACCCAAAGATTCCAGAAAACGTCTCAATTCTCGTTTGACCAATTCCAAACGGCTGGGTTTCGCATCTTCCGCAAGCATACTGGTAGAGACATCCACAACCAGAGCAATTTCCAAACCTTCACTTTTGACCTTTTGCTGACCTTCTCCAAACTGAGGACGGGCCCAAGCCAAAATTACAAAAGTCAGTGACAAAAATTGAAAGAAAAATTTCCATTTGATGACACCGGGCTTTAAGGACTGAGTGCTCCAAGCCCACGCCTTCTTCGAAAAAACAGAATGGCTTTGTTTTCGAATGCGACGGCGAAGAGCCACGGACAAAATCACAAGAATTGGAATCAAATAGAGCAGATTCAAAATGTCCGGATTGGCGAAACGGTAACTCATGCCGGCACCCTCCGATAGGCGGTCCACTGAATCAATCCACCTAAGAAAAAGAAGACCACTGCCCAACGTAAGAAATCTTGAAACAGCTCTTTGTATTTTGTGTACTGATTGACTTCCACCTTTGATTTTTCCAATCGATCAATGGCATTAAAAACACCTTTGAGATCTTTTGTTGTGGTGGCTCGCCAAAATTTTCCACCGGTTTCATTGGCCATGCGGCTCAATAGCTCTTCATTGACTTTCGAGTGCATGGGTCGGTAACGCTTCACTTTACGACCAAAGGCGTCTTCAAGAACAACCGGAAGTTGAGCCTGACCGTCTTTCCCAATTCCAATGGAGTAGATTTTAATCCCGTAACCTTTGGCAATGTCCAAAGCCGTATCCGGCGCAATGGTTCCGGAGTTGTTCTCTCCATCTGTGAGAAAAATAATGACCCGACTCTTTGCCGTGGAATCTTTCAACCGCGCCACCGCATTGGCAAGAGCCACGCCGATGGCTGTTCCCATTTTGATGTTTCGGGACGTCTGGACCTCTTTTACGCTTTCAAGGAGCAAGGGGTAATCCAAGGTCAACGGAACGCGGGTGTAGCTTTCACCGGAGAACACCACCAAACCGATGCGGTCCGTAGAGCGACCAGAAACAAACTTTTCAATGGTGTCTTTTGCACTCTCCAAGCGATTTACTGGGTGCATGTCTTCAATCAACATACTGTCTGAAATGTCGAAGGCGATCATAATATCAATCCCCTCCACATTCTTTTTAATCTTTGTGGTGGCTTCCTGAGGTCGTGCCATTGCCACCAACAAAAAAGTCAAAGAGATCAAAAACAAAACGGTCGGAATCCAAACGGTTTGCGCCCTTAGGGTAGGTCGCACTTGCTTGAGATAAAAAAAGTGAGGAGCCAAAACTGTGGGGCGCCGTTTTTTCCGAAAGAGCAAAAACCAAATAAAAAATGGCACCAGAATGGGAATTAAAAACAAAAAGAAGGGGCTGGCGAAACTCATGACACCTTCCCTTTGTTTTCGAACTTAGAAATCAATTCCCTGGACTGGTCTAAAATTTCAATCAAACTGGGCAAATCCACTTTTTGAGGTTGCGCACGCATCAAACGAAACTCTTTGATCCAACGTATCCAATTCTTTTCACTGGAAGGTTCTCGTTTGGTAATTTCCTTGCGTAAGGCTCTCAAACTCATATCCATGGTTTGAATCTTTAACATTCGCAAAAAATAAACGCGAAGGGCCTCTTCTGAATCTTCAATGTATTCTTTGATCTCTTCCACATCCATTTGCTTCTTCCAACGGGCCCGTTGAAGAAGACCTCTCAAAGTGGATTCAAACTGCAAAAAGGGCGACTTGCGCGAGTGATATCTTTCCAAAGCGGATTCTAAGGCTTTCTTTTTGCGGTGTCGCCAAAAAGCCAAACTCAAAACCAAAAGGACAAAAGCCCCAGCACCAATTGCCGCGTATATTAAAATCTGAGGAAAATCCAATCCAAAGGGACCAAAGGGCCCAATGGGTTTGGAATCTTTTTGAAGGACGGATTGAACTTCAAAGGAAACTTTCCCGGCATCGATGGTGGTTTCCCCGTCTGAAAATTGAACGAAGGGAAAGTCAAATTTTCCGGCACGGTAAGAGGTCAACTCTGCAACCAGTGTTTTTTCGGTCACTTCTTTTGCATTCAATAAGACCAGGGCGTGGGCCGGTGTTTCCTTGGGCAACACCAGTTGCAAAGGCTCCTGCAGTTTGGCCTCTAAATTTCCTTGGCAGCTCAATCGAAAGACAGAACCTACAGTGAGGTTCTGATTGTCTTCCAACTGACAGTTCCAAAGAATGGCATCACTCATCGCGCCGACCTCATGCGGAAGTATTTCAACAGCGGCATCACGATGTCTTTAGAAGTGTCCACTTCGATCAAATCTACGCGAGACTGAACCAACTTTTGCTTGGTCTCTTTTAAGGAACGCTCATAAACTGCGCGATATTCCTTTTGAAAAATGGCCGAGGACGTGTCCACTGTAAGAATCTGCCCCGTTTCAGGACATTCAAAATCCACAAGTCCCATCTTTGGCATTTTGACCTCAAAAGGATCCACAATCCAAACTGCAACCACGTCGTGTTTTCGACTGAGGCGCGAAAGAGAGTTTTCGAAATTCTGATCTTGAAAATCACTGATTAAAAAAATGTGCGCCTTCTTCTTTAAAACTCCCCGCAAATATTCCAACGAACTTTCAAGAGACGTTTTTTTAGACTGAGGTTCAAAGTAATAAAGATCCCGAAGCAAGCGATGAATCTGACCCTTTCCCTTTTTGGCGGGCACATAGTGTTCGGGTTGATCTGAAAAAAGATACAAACAAACGGCATCTTTATTTTGCGCGGCCGAAAATCCAAGCAGTGCAGACAGGTGGGCGCTGATTTCTCCTTTTAAGTCTTCCGTGCTCCCCGCCTGCTGTGATCCACTCACATCCACCGCAAGAACCACGTTCATTTCCCGTTCTTCATCATACTTTTTGATGTAAGGCTTTCCTGTGCGCGCGGTCACAGTCCAAGAAATGCTACGAACATCATCCCCAGGCACATACTCTCGAAACTCAGAGAAGGTCATCCCTTGGCCCTTAAAGGCCGAATGGTATTCTCCCACAAAAAGGTTGTTCACAACCTTTCGAGTTTTGATCTCGATGAGTTTTACTTTCTTGAGAATGTGCTCTGGAACAGACAATTAGGGCACCTCTACCTGAGCCAAAATATCTTTGATCACTTGATCCGTATCAATTCCTTCGGCTTCTGCTTCATAACTTAAAATCAGCCGGTGGCGAAGAACATTGTATGCAATGGCACGAATGTCTTCCACCGTCACATAACCACGACCCCGAACAAAAGCATGGGCTTTCCCGGCACGAGTCAAACTGATGGTGGCTCGAGGAGATCCTCCCACTTGAAGAAGGCCTTGAAGACTGCTCAATCCAGATTTTTCTGGGGCGCGAGTGGCCATCACCAAATCCACAATGTAGTTTTTAATTTTTTCGTCCACATAAATTTGATCGCAAAGTTTTTTGGCCTGAAGCAGCTCTTCTTTGGTGATCACTTTATGAACCACGGGATGATCGTCTTTGGACATGCGATTTAAAATTTCAAGCTCGTCGGTTCTTTCAGGATAGGTCACCATGATTTTAAACATGAAGCGATCCATCTGTGCTTCAGGAAGCGGATAGGTTCCCTCTTGCTCCAAAGGGTTTTGGGTGGCCAAAACCAAAAACGGGTTTTCAAGTTTGTAGGTTTGGTCGCCAATGGTGACCTGTTTTTCTGCCATGGCTTCAAGAAGGGCCGACTGGACTTTTGCCGGGGCCCGGTTGATCTCGTCCGCAAGAACAATGTTGGTGAAAATGGGGCCTTTTTTCGGCGCAAACTCCCCGGACTTCGGGTTGAAGATCATGGTTCCCACCAAATCTGTGGGAAGCAAATCCGGAGTGAACTGAATCCGCTGAAACCCAAGAGAGATGGCTTGGGACACGGAGGCAATGGTCAAAGTCTTTGCAAGACCCGGCACCCCTTCTAGGAGAACGTGGCCTCCCGTCAGGAGCCCCATCACGATGCCCTCCAGCATATCTTTTTGCCCAACGACCACCTTGGACACTTCGGTGATCATACGTTCGACAAATTGGCTTTCAGCTTTTACATTTTCGTTGAGACTTTCTAAGTTTGTATTCACTTGAAGTTAACTCCTTGTCGTTTTCACAAATTTTTATTCTAATAACATTCAATTTCAATGGCGAGGTTTGAATCTTGAAAGTCTGGTGGAAAAGCTTTTTTTTAATCGCACTTCTCAACGTGTTGTTGATTTCGTTTGCATGGGAGCAAGCGGGTCGGGCCGGATTGGCGTGGGGCTTTCTTCTTGCGCTGAGCATTAACTATTACTTGGTTCTCTACTCTCCTCTCAGACGCCTTTGCCCAAAGGGTTACCAGACTTTAGAAGGTGAAGATCCTTGGGGGCTTCTCGAAGAGGTGCGTCAGTTTGCAAAACGCGCGAAGATCCCCACACCAAAAGTCTGCATTTGGCAGAGCGATCAGATGCAGGGTTTTGTTTTTGGACGCATTCCTTACAAAGGGCATTTGGGATTTTCCACAGCCACATTAAAAAATCTTAATCCTGAAGAGCTTCAAGTCCTTATTGGATGGAGTTCGTTGGCTTTGAAATCCGGACGTGTGGTGAATTGGACTTTTCTCGGTCTGTTTCTTAATTTGATTTTCATTTTTCTTTCATCTGTGGACCGTATACTGAGTGGGTTGGTGACCCGGCGGATCAATCGCCCCCATGGGGCAACGCTTTGGATCGCAGGGCCACTGATCTTTGTCATTCAGAGGCTGTTTTGCCGGAAAGAAGAGTATTTAAAATTGGATAAAGAGTTGGAAAAATTTGGGATCTCTTCAGAGCTGACCGCTCAGGTGATCAAAAAGATTTATTTCCAAAACCAAACCCATTTTCCCGAAGGAGATTTGGCCTTTGCCCATTTGTATTTTTCTTCTCCTTTGCTGAAACTGGGCCTTCTCCCTCTTTTAAGACTCCAGCCCAGTTTTAAATCTCGAATTTTAAAACTTCGCGGCAACTACCCCGTTTGACAAATTGGATTGGGACACCATAGTAATTTTTGAACGCCCGTGACTTTAAAAGTGACGTTCACGGGGCTTCCGGTGACCTATTCTTTAAGGAGTAAACGATGTCGAACGAATCACAGGATTTTCAACCGCAATTTTCAACCTTGGTCCTCTCATTGGCCTCTTCGTCAATTATGGCTTTGGGATTGGAGCCTCACCCTCACACACAAAAGGTGGAGAAGGATTTAAAAATGGCTCAGTTCAACATCGATCTTTTAAATGTTTTAAAAACGAAAACCCAAAACAACTTAACAACAGACGAGAAGCACTTGCTGGAAAGTGTGATCTCCGATTTGCAAATTAAATTTTGTGAGGTTTCAAAATAGAACCTCTTTCGAAAGGAGTTCCCCCTATGAAACTGAAATTTCTCTTTGTCCCATTTCTTGCAGCAACCCTAGCTCTTTCGACGGGATTTACCTTTTTCTCTGGAAAAGGTGCCCACGCCGAAACTCAAGTTCTGCCGAAACTCAAAGAGGGGGATCCCCTTCCGAACGATCTTTTTGTGAAACTGGCCAAAGCAGTCAATCCGGCCGTTGTAAACATCAACACCAGTTATCTTCCCAAACGTCCGCAGATGTATCGAGGGGGTCGTCCCATGGCGCCCAACGATCCCATCTTTGAATTGTTTGAACAGTTTATGATGCCAATGCCCCAACAGGCTCAACCTTCTCAGTCTTTGGGAACGGGATTTATCATTCGTGAAGACGGATTGATTTTGACCAACAACCACGTGGTCGAAAACGCCGACGAAATCAAAGTCACCATCGAAGAAGGATCCAAGGAAAGTTTTGATGCCAAAGTGATTGGAACGGATCCGCGAACAGACATTGCCCTGATTAAAATCAACACCAAACGAAAATTGAGTGTGGCAAAACTTGGATCCAGTGGAGATCTTCAAGTGGGCGAATGGGTGGCTGCTTTTGGAAACCCTTATGGTCATGGTCACTCGATGTCGAAAGGAATTGTTTCGGCCATTGGACGTGAGATTGAAGAGTTGAACATGCTTCCTTTTATTCAGACCGATGCAAGCATCAACCCCGGAAACTCCGGAGGGCCTCTCGTAAATACCCAAGGACTTGTGGTGGGCGTGAATACGGCCATTGATGCGCGAGCCCAGGGAATTGGTTTTGCCATCCCTATTGATCAGGTGAAGGATTTGATTCCCCAGTTGGAAAAAAATGGCGAGATCAGAAGAGGATTTCTTGGAGTGGGACTCCAAGAGCTGGATCCTCAGTGGGCCGAGCAGCTGGGCTTAAAAGATGGAAGTGGTGCTTTGATCACTCAAGTGATGGACGGAAGCGCGGCAGACAAAGCCGGCGTCAAAGCTTATGACGTGATTACCAAATTCAATAATGAAGAAGTGGAAGATCCGGGCGATCTTTCTCGGGCGGTTGCAAAAACCAAAATCGGCCAACAGGTCAATATGGAACTGATCCGCGATGGAAAAAAGAAAACTTTAAAAGTGAAGATCGGAAAAAATTCTGGAGAACAGCAGGCACGCAATGATCAACGGGATCGCCGCTCTGTTCAACCTTCTGGAAAATCTGCCCCTTACAATTTGGGATTTGAAGTTGTGGACTACAATCCCGGCCTTGCCAAGAGGTTGGGGCTGGGACAGATTTCTTCGAAGAATCCCATTGTTGTGGATGTGGACCGCGGGTCCCCTGCTGCGGCGGGTGGTCTGACTCCTGGGGATGTGATTTTAGATGTGAACAAGAAGCCTACGAAAAGCGTGAACCACGTGATGAGTGCTTTGAAAAAGAAGGGTAACATTTTACGTGTTTTCAAACAGGGCCGCGTGGTCTTGATTGGTGTGTAGGTGATGCAATTGATGCCTCAAGTTTGTCGCCTCGTTCTAACCCTGTAGCTCTAGAGACCGAAAACTTCGGCTTCGTTTCTTAGGGCGTAAGGGGGTCAATAAAATTATAGGCGTCTAGATTGCTGGCGTCTTTTTAATGTAGAACTCTTTTGCTCCGCTATTCATCAATCCTTTGTTTCTATTCATATCTATAGAAAAGAACCTCCAACAAGCAGGATGCGTTTGCCTAAAGGCAAATGCTGGTAGAACCCAAGGAAGGGTGAGTCCGTCTCTATAGATATGAAATAGAAATAAAAGATTGATGAATTTGTTTAGCGAATGAGGTGAAGAGTCGCACTGGAAACCCGTCTCTCTCAAATTTTAAAAATGCCTGAAATCCCACACGCCCATCCATGGGCTCACAAGTCTTTGTCCTTCGGACAAATCACCTCCTGTTTCCTTGAGATTTTTTCCTGTACATAAGTTCCTAATTCCCAAATCCATATTTCATAGAACCGGACGCGTTCATCCATGAACTCTTCCAGCATTTGCCCTGCGGCCAAAGCGCATCCTGCTTGCTGGAGGTCCTTCTCTATAAAATATGGATTTGGGAATTAAAAACCTCTACGCAGTAAGATCAGTATTTGAAGTTTGCAGTTCTTAACACTCAAGTTCCAAGTGTCTACTAAACATTGCGGCAGGATTTTTATTTTTTAGAAATATTATTTGACGGGTATTTTTCGATTTTTTTCATGTGATACAGAATGTTTCAATCACTCATAGAAGCACTTCCTAACCTTCTAAGAACTTCTGTAACTGTTTCTTTTTTTAAACGTGAGACCGACCTGATAAAAAATTAATCGTCGCTCCAAGACACTTCTAAAAGCCAAAATTAGAAAATAAAAACCCATGGTAACGTTCCTTCAATAGAAAGAGGATCTATGAATATTCACAACGAGCTTCTTGAACTTCGGAAAAAAGAGAAACGAATCACTTCTGAAATTTTAAACAAGCTTCAAGAAATGGAAACCAGCAGGCAGTACCTTGAGATGGGGCATCATTCCCTTTTCGACTATCTGGTTCGTGGACTTGGATATTCGGAAGCCACCGCCTATCAACGACAGGCTTGCGTCCGCTTGGCAAAAGAAGTTCCAGAAATCAAACAAAAAATTGATCAGGGAAGTCTGACCCTGTCTGCCGTAACCACAGCGTTTAAGCATCTCCGAAACAAACCGGTGGCGGCAAAAAGAAAAGTTTTAAAGTCCATGGAAAACAAGTCTTCTCGCGAAGTGAAGGCCATGTTTCTGGAGCCTACACCGACTCTAAAGATCAAAAAAACAGAATATGCAGACAAGGTGCACTTGAGACTGGAATTGACTCATGAACAGAACAAGAGTCTGGAAAAACTAAAGGCCCTAAAGTCACACAAACACAATGTGGAAAGTCTATTGATGGACTTGATTGAAAAGGAACTCAAATCTTATGAAAATATCCAGTGGAAATCTTCAAAACCCAATAAGAGCAAAGATTTTGGTGCACCAAGATCGAAGAACCCTCGGCAAATCTCAAAACGCTTGCGAAATGATGTGCTAGAGAACGCAAATTACAAATGCCAATATCCAGGATGCGAGTCCGATCACTTTTTGCAAATCGATCACATTTTTCCCGTAAGGAAAGGGGGAAGGCAACAACGCAACAATCTTCAAGTGCTCTGCTCAAATCACAATCGACACAAAGGATAGGCCCTTCTCGACGGCTCAATGCCGAGTGGGTCAAGAAACTTTGTGTGCAGTTTCACATGCAAATTTTCTCATTTTGAAGCAGATGTTTTTTGCAATCCAAGATTCATTTGAACCAAGCACATTAGTACTCAATACTCCCCGTCTCACTTCGATCCATGCACCAGTTAAAAAATCTAAAATTCACATTTTTTTTCTCCAGGACCTTAAGAGGACCTCCGATATTCATAATGAGGGAGTACATCTTTCATGGGACGTGTTTGGAATCTGAAATTTCAATGGGCTTTGGCCTTTGCCGTGGTGCTGTCGGCTTGCAGCCGACCCGTAGAAGAACGGGGCGCCAACCTGGTGATCACCATGCCCAAGAGTTTAGGCAAGGTGGGAAGCCTTGCTCTTCCGGCTAATCGCAAAGCTTGCTTTGGAGTCAGTGTCACCGGACCTGGAATTGAAGTTCCCCCTGCCGACGCCTGCAGTCCTCAAATGGGGCGCATTGGTGGATTTAAAGCGCTGGGAGAAAGCATTGAGTTGGCTGTCCCCAAGGGGCTCAACCGAAAAATTGATCTTTATGTTTTTCTGCAAGCCGAGGGAGTCAATCAGGAGTGTCCTCAAATTGGAGCGAGGCTGTCCGCCTCCCAATTGTTGAACACCTATCTTGTCGCTTCAAAGTCCAATGTGGAAATTCTCGCCAACGATGTGTCTGTCTCTATCAATTATTCCTTCCCCGGTGTGGACAATCACTTGGCCGCTCAAATGAGCCTGCCATCCACATGCACAGACACGACCACCACTCCAACTTCAAATGCAAATCGCTTTGAGGTTTCGGTGAGCACGGGAAAAAGTGCCAACACCGGAAACTCCATTGTTTTAAAAGGACGCGTGGGCGCATTTGCCCCGGATAAAGTTTTAACAGGTTCGAACATTAAGTTGTACGTGCGTGAATAAAGGAGCATGGACATGAAGGCAAAAACTTACTCATTGATGGCGTTGTTGGCCCTTGTGCTGACGGGCGGAAATGTGTGGTCGCTGAACCTCTCGCAAAATTTCAATTTTGATGGAGTGTTGGTGGACAATTTGGGAGCTCCAATGACCGGCACCGTGAGCTTGACCTTTCAAATCTATGAACCCGGTGGATTGGACAACTGTCTTTTGTTTGAAGAGAATCATCCCAGTGTTGCACTGGACGCTGGCGGGCACTTTAGTGTGCGCATTGGGTCAGGAACTCGCGTGGGCGCTGGAGTTGATGGCGGACTTGAATTTAAAAAGATCTTTCAAAACGAAGTGGCCGTACGAGGGAGTGGAACCAATTGCACATTGGGCTACACGGCTGCAAGCGGCGATGGACGAGAATTAAAGGTCACCGTCAACGGAACTCCATTGAGTCCCAATTATGCTTTGTCTCCGGTTCCCTCTGCGATCGTCGCCGAAACTTTGCAAGGTTTAACACCTTTGGATTTTGTTTCCCGAACGGAAACTTCCAATCCGCAGACGGTTCGAAGTTCTATTAAGTTTATGGACAGTTCCAATGCAAATGGCGTTGCCATCAACGCACCATCCAGTTTGGGAAGCAGCTATACGCTCACCTTACCCATCAACGGCGGGTCTAGCGGCGATGTCCTTTCTACAAACGGTGCTGGAGCTTTAAGCTGGGTGTCTCCATCTGGCGGAGGATCTGTGACCAACGTCACTGGAACAGCTCCCATCACTGTTGCAACCGGAACAACAACTCCAGTGATCAGTTTGGACGACAGCGGAGTGAGTGCAAACACTTATGGTTCCGCCACTGAAGTGCCTGTAATCGCCATTGATGCCAAAGGTCGCATCACGTCTGCAACGACCGCCGCAATTTCCGGCTCTGGCTTGTCCTCTCTAAATGGTCAAACCGGTGGCACACAAAGTTTTGGAGCTCCAGGAACTTCAGGCACAACTCCTGCTTGGTCGTCCAGTTCCAATGTTCACACCTTAAATATACCGATGGCTTCTGCCGCCGGAGTGACTGCAGGTCTTTTGAGCAAAATCGATTACGACAGTTTTTCTGGAAAGCTGTCAGCAGTTGCAGGAAGTTCTTTAACCAGTGCCAACATCTGGGTAGGTAACGTCTCAAACCAGGCGGCAGCGGTGGCAATGTCTGGTGACGCCACATTGGCAAACGATGGAACACTGACTTTGGCCACCAGCGGTGCTACAGCGGGCACTTACAAATCAGTGACAGTGGATGCGAAAGGTCGTGTAACCGCGGGAACCAATCCCACCACACTCAGCGGTTATGGAATTACCGATGCGGTTCAAAACTTGAGCGGTGTGACGACGATGGCGGCCGGTGCTGATGCTTCAAAGCCTACTGCTGGAAGTTCAGGGGCCGTTTACTTGGCCACCGACACACAGAAGATTTACCGAGACAACGGAGCCACTTGGGATGAGATTGCCAATGTTTCAGCGGGCGGAAGTGGCGATATTGTGAATGGTGGTAACACCACCGGATCAACCGTTGTGATTGGAACCAATGATGCTCAAAGCTTACAACTTGAAACAGACAACTCTCCCGCAATGACCATTTTAAGTGGTGGGAATGTGGGGATTGGAACCAGCGCTCCAGTGTCAACGTTGCAAGTGAATGGCGGCGGGACTTTCAACATGCCAAATGATTCTCAGTATTTTGAAATTAAACGACCTACGGGAACTTCGCCTGTATTCAGAACATCCGTTGATTCCGGAATTGCCATAGCTCAAATTGCAAGCGCAAGTTCGAATCCAACGGACGCGGTAACAATTATCGCAAATCGCAGTCGAGGAACTGTTTCCGCACCAACAAATCCCGAGACAAATGATGTCCTCTTTAGTTTGAGTGCAAAATCAGGATCTCTTCCTGCGGCGAAAATCAATTTTGTGACAGATGGAACGCCCACCACAACAGTTCCCACTCGTATGGAATTTCAAGTGGCTGATGGAAGTTCTGCTCCCATGACGAAAATGACGCTCCTTGCAAATGGAAATCTCGGAATTGGTACTGCGAGCCCAAGTGAAAAACTTCATATTTGGGGAAATCTAAGAGTGCAAGGAACTACAGACTGTATCCTTGGAAATGGATCTGGTGGTACAAATTGTACTTCGGATCGACGACTCAAAACCAACATTTCTCCAATTGCTTCGTCACTCGAGAAAATTTCAAAACTCAATGGTGTTGAATTTGATTGGAATGAAAAGTCAATCTCACCAGGAAGACATGACATTGGTGTGATTGCTCAAGAAGTTCAAGAGCAATTTCCAACGGCAGTTAAAGAAGACATAGACTCTGGTTTCTTGAGAGTTGATTATGCCGTTTTGGTTGCTCCATTGATTGAAGCGGTCAAAGAACTTGCGTCTTGGCTTTCTGAGCACGATGAGCGCTTGGAAGCTTTGGAAGCCGAGAACGCCATGCTTAAAGGCTACCTCTGTGAAAAAGATCCCAATGCTCCTATGTGCGATTAATTTTTAGAGAAAACTGAAACTTTTTAAGAAGAAGTGTTTCGTTTTGAAACACTTCTTTTCGTTACCGCCTTTAGTCCAGGTGAGTTTGAGCCGAAAAGTATTTATCAGCTTGAACACAACTGGAGACTCTTATGAAAATCACCGACGTTAAAGTTTTCCCTGTGAATGAAGACCGACTGAAGGCTTATATCACCATTACCATTGATGATTGTTTTGTGATTCGTGATTTAAAAATCATTAAAGGACATGATGGATTGTTCGTGGCCATGCCTTCTAAAAAGCGCAAAGACGGTCAGTTTAAAGACATTGCCCACCCTTTGAATCAAGAGACCCGAGACCATATTGAAAAGAGCATTTTCGATGCCTATAAGGCAGAGGTGGAATCTTTGGGTGAGGGTTTGAAGGAGATTCCTTAAGCTTCTTCTGAAGCGTGCCTTGTCGGGTGGGGAGGAGCACCCCTCCGACCATAAGGGGCATACTTTGCTCGAGATCAGCCTCCCCGGCTCACCAGTGGCCCACATCTTCTTGAAAAGCTCATTTTGCGGGCATTTTTAAGTGGTTTTTTGGGGATTATCTGGGTGGTCGCTTTAATTTTTCCTTGCCATTTCCAGCTCTTCGCGCCAAAAAGAGGATTCACAATTTTTCCTGTTGGGGCGTCGGCAAGTTGGTAAGCCAACAGATTTTGATTCTGTCATTCGCAGGTTCGAGTCCTGCCGCCCCATCCACTCTTTGCCTTTTACTTTTTGAAGAAAGGGCTTTTGATGGACCAAGACGTCCGCTGGCACCAAAAACTCAACAGCTTTTCCCAAGCATTGTCTCAACTCAACTCCGCTGTTGAACTGGCTCAACAAAGAGAACTCTCACGTTTAGAAAAACAAGGTGTCATTCAAGCCTTTGAGTTCACCCATGAATTGGCCTGGAATCTCTTAAGAGACTATTTTAAATTTCAAGGAAACACTTCCATCATGGGCTCCCGTGATGCCACCCGAGAGGCTTTCAAAGCCGGCCTGATCTCAGATGGCGAACCTTGGATGGAAATGATTCACAGCCGCAACCAAACTTCACACACCTACAATCAGAGCACTGCGGACGACATTGTAGATAAGATGAGCGAGATTCAAAAAAAATCATGACAAAGAATTTGTTTGGACTTTCGCAAGCGTCGCTTCAAAAGATCGGATCTGTTTTAAAGAGACATTCTCAAATTGAAAGAGCCATTGTCTATGGGTCACGAGCCATGGGGAATTTTAAGCCTTCCTCGGACATTGATCTGACTTTGGTCGGTGAAAACCTCTCAACCTCAGATTTGCTTCAGATTGAATCCGAATTGGATGATCTGCTGCTGCCCTACTCGATTGATCTTTCATTGTTTCACCAGATCGAAAATTCAGATTTGAAGGAGCACATTCAACGGGTGGGGAAGGATTTCCCAACCCGTTAAAAATCTGGTTCAACTCTCTTCATGAGTGTCAAAAGAACTCAAACTGAAACCCTTATCCCCGTCCACAGCGCAGAATCTGAACCTGCACGTTAGCCACTCCCTTTTCAATAATGCCTATGGCCTTTGCAGCGGCACGAGAAAGATCAATCACTCGTCCCGAAATGTATGGGCCTGCGTCGTTGATGCGCACAACCACAGACCTACCCTTGTATGTCACTTTGACCAGCGAATGAAACGGAATGGTTTTGTGAGCGGCCGTAAGGTCATTTTCGTTGTAGTTTTCACCATTCGCCGTTTTTTGTGCACCACTGTACCAGGACGCTTTTCCATTTTGTGCCACACAGGTTCTTTTTAAAGCTTTTGGTTCTTTTCTCTTTCCATGATTTTTTCTGGAAGCGATTTTTTCATATTCTAAAAGCTCTTCCAAAAGTCCCTCTTGACCAAAGATCTCTTGATCTTCAAAAAAATTGAGATCCATGGAAAGTTGATCGCCATCCACGATGTAAACTTCCCAATCTATGTGTGAGACCATGGCCTCGGGGACTTCAGACAGCGATATTTCCTCAGTATTTGAACTTGATTCGTGTGGTGGAATTGCGGAAAAAGCCTGAGTCCAAATTCCCGAAAGAGTGAATACTAACGCGCTTAAAAAAATTTTTTGTTTCATCGTTGCTCCTCACTGTTGTTTCTCTTGGTGAAATTGAAAGCGAAGAGAGTGGTATTCGATGATCACCAAAGATGTCAGGGGTGATTGCGTCACCTAGAAGTTTTTCAACAGTGGTTCCATTATGAATCTCTCTCTAGGAAAATTGATATCACTCAATTTTCCTAGAGTTTTAAATGCAATGAATTATGCAAGAGGAGAAACTTCAGAGCCGGACTCCACATGAACGGTGCGTGTGGGAAAGGCAAATTCCACAGAAACTTCTTTGGCAAGCTTTAAGATTTTTAAGAAAATTTCTTCTTTGGCCAACAGCTCTTCGGTCCAATCCTCGGCCTCCACAAAAAAGTACACCAAAATTTCCAAAGACGAATCCATGTAACCAGAGAACACCACGTGAAAATAATCTTTACGAGTGTTTTCGTGAGTTCGAAGAATCTCTTTCACGCCCTCAACAAAGGCTTCCAACTTTTCGGGAGGAGTGTCGTAAGTAAGCCCTAACTTTTGAGTCACGCGTCGATATTGACGCATTCCCATGTTGTCAATGGTGGCCGTCACCATCATCGAATTGGGAACCGAAATCAAAGAATTGTAAAAGGTGCGAACACGGGTGGAGCGAAAGCCAATTTCTTCCACGGTTCCTTCCACTTCTCCTACAACCACCCAATCCCCCACTTTGAAGGGACGATCCACCAAGATCATAATCGATCCAAACAGATTCGCTGCCGTGTCTTTGGCCGCCAAGGCAAAAGCCAAACCTCCAAGTCCAAGTCCTGCAAGCAAAGACAACACATTGATTCCCATATTCTGAAGAACCATCAGCACCCCGAGAATGACCACCAAGACTTTCAAAGTCTTTTCCACAAACGGAACCAGTTGGTCATCCAAAGTGCTCTCTGTCAGACTTGCTCGAAAGGAAAAATACTCTCTACCCACGGCAATGGTTCGATAAGCTCCCCAAATCAACGATCCCCCCAACACCACTTGAATGACACCATTGAAAAGAGTGAAGGGAAGACCACTGACTTCCAAAAAAATAAGCGAGACATACCAAAATACGGTGGCCAGAATAAGTCCCAATGGCTTTTCTGAAGCCAAAATAAGATTTTCTTTCCAAGGTATTTTTGAAACAAAACTCAAGTTTCTTAAAAGATCCAACAGCATCTCGGAAAAAAACTTCACAACAAATCCAAGAATCAAAGCCGCCAACATCCCTAACCACTGCCACTTCTGAAGCCCTAAGATCTCTTCTTTGGACCATGGTGGAACCATTTTTTCCACCAGAGGTTGGGAGTACATGGCCCCTTTTCCAGTCCCCTCCAGATACGGATCATCCTTTACAATTCGAAAAAAATGCGACGCACGAGACCAGGTGTCATAAGTGATCAACCATTCCCCGGAGCGCTCCCCTTGAGTGATTGGCTTCAACACAATCTCTGTGTCTTTAAGACGCCATCGGTCCCCCTCAGGAGCTTCTGGAATCCTATCGAAATCCACAACAATCACACGGTCAATGGTCTCCTTTAACGCAATTGCCGCGGCTTCTTTGTCCCTTTCTCCCTTTAAGCCCGTGTTCGGCGCCGGGGCAAAGCAACGAATTGCATCCTGGATGCGCGCTCGCAATTGTTCATCCTGGTTTCGAACCCCTTCTGCATAGTCGTTCATCGCCGTCATAAAAGTTTTCATGGTGTCTCGAGGATTGTCGGTCCGCACGGGAGTCCAAGAGGATCCCCATGCCGAAAATCCCGCAACCATCAACAAACCCGCAATCCATTTTAATGCTACTGATTTCACGAACACCTCTTTCCCTAAAAGCTCACTTGAAATGCCAATCTATTCTTTGTTTTTTGAATGAAAGGACTCTTTAAATCTTCGAACAGTCCTCACTGCGTTGCGGAACTCGATTTAAAGAGCCCTTTCATTTAAAAAAACAAAGAATTCGCTTAGGATTTCCATCGTTTTAGCATCAAAGAGTTTGCAACGACACTCACGCTGCTAAAGGCCATGGCGGCTCCCGCAAACATGGGGTTGAGATAGCCCAGAGCAGCCAAAGGAATGCCAATCACATTGTAAATAAAGGCCCAGAAGAGATTTTGCTGAATCTTTCTGTAGGTGGCCTTTGATATGTCAATGGCGATGGGAACCAAACTGGGCTGCCCACGCATCAAAGTGACTCCCGCGGTGTTGATGGCTACATCGGTTCCTGTGGACATGGCCATTCCAACATCCGCTGCGGCCAGTGCTGGAGCATCGTTAATGCCATCCCCCACCATAGCGATCACCGCATTCGGATTTTTCTCTTTCAATTCATGAACCTTGTCCGATTTCTCCGTAGGCAATACTTCCGCAAAGACTTCGTCCATTTTCAGCTCTTGAGCCACACGCTGCGCGGCTCCCTGATTGTCTCCGGAAAGCAATACGGTTCGGATTCCCATGGCCTTTAGACTCTCTAATGCATTCTTGGAATCTTTTTTAATGGGATCTGCAAATCCAAAAATTCCCAAAACTTTTTTCTGTGAAACCTGAACCAACAACGAAAGACTTTGCCCTTCCATCATCCATTTCTGACTCAAAGATTCCACTTCGGAAGACAATGAGATTCCCATTTCTTGGATCCACTTTCTGGTTCCAAGGACGAAAGTCTCTCCCTCCACATTTCCTCGAAGGCCCTTTCCAGGAATCACTTGGAACTCTTCTGCATTGCGAGGAGAAACCTTCCATTCTTCCGCCCTTTCTGTGAAGGCCTTTGCCAAAGGATGTTCACTTTGAGCCTGGAGCGAAGTAGAGATTTCTAAAATTTCTTTTTCATTTTCACCGAAAATTTTTATTTGAGAAAGTTGAGGATGCCCCTCTGTTAAAGTTCCTGTTTTATCGAAGATCACAACCTGTACGGATTGCAACTGCTCGAGAACTTCTGAGTTCTTTATCAACACACCCTCTCGTGCGCCAACCCCTGTTCCGACCATCACCGAAGTCGGTGTTGCCAAACCCAATGCACAAGGGCATGCAATGACCAAAACCGAAATGCTGTGAACCAACGCAGATTCCCAGTCTCCGGTCCATAAACCCCAAGCGATGGCGGTAAAAATAGCAATCAACACCACTACGGGAACAAAAATCTCACTGACACGGTCGACCAACTTTTGAATGGGTGCTTTCTTGGCCTGAGCTTCTTCCACCGCATAGATAATTTTTGAAAGCACCGAATCTTTTCCAACAGCGACCGCTCGCACCGTCAAGGCTCCTTCGCCATTGAGCGAACCTCCCGTCACAACACTGTCCTTTTCTTTGGATACGGGCAAACTTTCTCCGGTCAGCATAGATTCATCCACCTGACTTGTTCCTTCGACAACAACTCCATCCACGGGAATGCTTTCCCCAGGTTTCACCAGAACAAGGTCGCCTTCTTTCACCTCAGAGATCGGAATTTCCACATAGCGTGTTCCTTTGATCCATCGAGCAACTTTAGGTCGCAGATCTCTTAAGGCCTGCAATGCCGAAGTGGTTTGCTTTTTGGCTCTCAACTCCAAGAATTTTCCCAGGCGAACCAAAGTGATGATCACGGCCGCACTTTCAAAATAAAGTTCGGCACTCCCGCGACCAAAAAAATTGTAAAGGCTCAAACCAAAGGCCGCTAAAGTCCCCAGCGCAACCAACACATCCATGTTTCCCGCGCGGGCCTTTAAAGCTTTCCACGCGCCTTTAAAAAAAGGAGCACCCACTCCAAACTGTACCGGAAGAGTCAAAGCCATTTGCAACCATCCATTGAGACTCCAGTTTACTCCCAAAGGATGGAGGAACATGGGAAGCACCAAAGGAATTGAAAAAAGAGCACCTGCTAAAACAAATCGGCCTTCTTTCTTCAGTTCCCCATCAGATTCTTCGGAGGTCTCAGTGTCTTCATCTAAAAATCCTCGATATCCCGCTTTGTCCACAGCCTGCAAAACATGAGTCTGATCTTCTGATTTGATTTCGTGATCAAATTCAACCTTGGCGGTTTCCGTGACCAAATTGACCGAAACCTCTTTGACGCCGTCCACATTTTGAAGGGCCTTTTCCACCCGCCCCACACAGGACGCACAGCTCATGCCCTTCACTTTGAACGAAATTGATGAATCATCCACGTTCATTTTTTACGACTCCTTTGATTGAACCTGTTTCCACTCTCTCAAAAGTCCTTTCACTTGAGCCTTTGAACACTCCTCTTCCAAATACTTCACCCTCTCGTAAAAGTCAGAAAATTTTTGGAAAAATTCCTTTTGAGAAGAAAACCCCCGCTCCAACTCCCTCAAGTAGCTCAATGGAGCTTGGCCCGGCAAATAGGCCACTCCACGATTTGCTCCCCACTGAAAGATCTTTTGTGTGAGGAGATCCATTTCACTTTTACGAAATCGGCGTCTTGAAATCTGACGCAAGAGATTCAACGCAAAAACAACCGACAAAACTCCAATCAATACAAAAAGACCGATGGTTTTAAGACCTTCTTCCCACAACTCCCTTTGATCTGAAGCACTGAAATCCAGAATGAACGAGGTCCAAAGATAGTTCACATTTTCCATCCACAAATCCAAGGCCTGCAACACCGTCAAATCACTTTCGCCAGGCCGCCTCCATGATTTCAAACGGGCCCATTGCATTTGCTCTTGAAGAGGCAAGCTGAAAAAATCCTGACCTCCCATAGAAAGTCTCAGTGGAGCGACCCACTCTGTGGGATCCACCCTTTGCCAATGCCCATCTACATAGACTTCCACCCAAGCATGGGCATCTCTTTGAGTGACCGCCCAAAAATTCCCAACCAAATTGAAACGTCCTCCCTGATATCCCACCACCACTCGAGAGGGAATTCCCAAGGCCCGCGCAAGACTGGCGTAGGCCCCCGCAAAGTGTTCACAAAAGCCTTTTCTGCGCTCAAAAAGAAACTCATCCAAATCATTTTTCAAATACACACCCGGACTCAAAGTATAGACAAAATCCTTTTGACTGAAAAACGTCTCCAACTGCCGCAGTCGATCTTTAGAGTCCGCGAATCGATTCCGAATGTCTTTGACCCACTCATCACTTTTGGGCCCCAAAGAACCCACGGCAGTCTCTTGCTTGGTTGGCAGAACATGAGGAATCCTTCGCACATTTTCCAAGGGAAAAACCGATCGTGCTCGGTAGGATTGGGATTTTCTAAAGAAGGGTTGAGTCCGATAAACCTGGTGCCGAAATTTTTCAACGGCAAACATGGTCGAAGAAACAGATATGGCCCCATCCAGTGTAAACAAAAATCCCTTCGACCCCGGCTCTAAAATCACTTCATATTCAAAACTTTGTTTAGGATTCAGCAAATCCGCAGGAAGATTTTCAGTGACTCTCGAATTCGCCGGTGTGGAAAAAGGCCAGTACAATCCATAAGACCGCGTTAAGACATTGCCTCTCCAATACAAAGAGGATGCAGTTTCAACCCGATCAAACAGCTGGGCGCGAAAAACCAACTGGTTGTTTTGCGCCAAACGAGAAATGGATCCAGGCGCCACTTCTCCGGAAAAACCCATGGTGGCTGTGGGCGCCCCTCGCTTCATCGCCCAGGGAACCACGATCCGCGGAAAGGCAAAAAACAAAAGACCCAAAAGCGGAAAAGCCAAAACCGCCGTTCGAGAAATCAACAACCATCGTCCCTTGGTCTTTTGAGGGTAAAGGCTGATCCAAAATCCAAAAAATGCCAACAGGCCAGGAACAAAGGCATAAAGATCCACAGAGAAAATTGATTTCAGGGCGACCAGCACAAATCCAAACAAAACCAAAAATTTATGATCCCTTTGGTTTTGATAATCCATCACCTTCAATGCCGCCAATCCCATCAAAAGAGTCATGGAAGGAATCTGGGCTAAAATTTCACCGCGCTGAATGTAGATCACGACAAATAAAACCACAGACAGCAATGAGGTCCAAAACCGAGAGACGCCCCCAAAATTCATCTTCTCGACCAACCACTTCCACAAAAATAAAAGGCTGCAAAAGATACTGATCCAAAAAGGAACTTCCACGGCGGCAAGAGCCAAAGTTACAATCAATGACAAATAAAGGGACGGCTGGTCGTAAAACTTTCGATTCATTGGACGTCCTCGAGCGACAGAAGCGCCAAATGTCCCAAGCACTTTTTCATATGATGAGCGCCCTGTCCTTCACCGGACTTAAAGTGAGGTGTGGTCAAAGAGTACCTGCGCCCTTCTTTTTCCGCACGATCCACCCACAAACTCAGTTGCGAAATTCGCTTTTCAAAATCCAAAAGGTCTTTTGTGTGGCGCCATTCAAAATTTAGACTTTGCTCCTCTTCACCCTCGAAGTTTTTGACCAACAGCTGCTGGGTTTTTGCCGAAGCCTTCCAATCCATTTTCTGAGGAGAATCTGTACTTTGATACTCTCGATGGTCTCGAAAAAGTCCCATCTGATTCATGACCTCTCGATCTTGTAGACCCATGGGATATTCCCATTCTCCAACCCGACGAGGAAAGACCAAAAGGGGATCTTTAGACCGAAACACCTTCCAAGATCGAAAGATCTGAATGGGAAAATCGCTGGAAAGAACCACCTTTGGAGGCTCCACATAGCCTCGTTCTTGAGGCCCCCAATACAAAGTCACCGTTTGAAAGGGACTCTCCTGAGGATCCACTTCAAATTTAGAAAAAGACTTGGATTTTTCAAAGTTCAAGTGGGCGTCTTGAACGCGCCAACTGGACGAATTCTGAAGTCGAACTTTCACCTCGCCCTCCTCTCCTGCAAATAAGGTTTCAGAGCTGAGAGATTGAAAATTTAAAACTTCCACATTGCGATTGGTAAAGTACATGGTCACAAAGGACGCACTCGCTAAAGAAAAGGTGTAAATGTAAATCAAGTTGTTGTTGTATCCGATCGCCATCAGAAGCAAGACCAAAACCACAAGCCCAAACACCACACCAAATGCCGTGGGAAGGATGTAGGTGCGGGAACTAGAGGGGGACTTCCGTTTGAACCTTAAGCTTTTCAGCCCATTGCTTGCCTTTTTTAAGACCATGGTTCCCTCCCAATCGATGAGCGACCACCGGAACAAAAATCTCTTGAACATCTTCGGGACGAAGATGCTCTCTTCCCTCCAGCAAAGCCCAGGTTTTTGCCGCTTTGATCAAGGACAAACCCGCACGGGTGGAAAGAGGCAAACCTTCATCCGAAGATTCTCGACTGTTGCGAAGCAATTGCCCCACATAGTTGGCCACCACCTCGGAGACCATCACCTTCTCCACCTGATTCTGAAATTCGAAAATTTCAGACACCGACACGAGAGGTTTCAATTTTCCAAGCAAACGTCGTGGGTCTTCCCCACGAAAAAGCTTCACTTCGGTTTCTTTGGAGGCGTAGTCCAAATCCAGACTCATCAGGAAGCGGTCCAACTGACTTTCTGGCAAAGGAAAGGTCCCAAGCTGTTGATGGGGGTTTTGCGTGGCAATCACCACAAACGGTTTTGGCAATGGCCATGTTTTACCATCCACAGAAACTTCACCCTCTTCCATCGCTTGAAGAAGAGCACTTTGAGTGCGCGGACTGGCCCGGTTCAATTCATCGGTCATGACCAATTGGGAAAACAACGGACCAGGATGAAATTCAAATTTATTTTCGTTGGGATGAAAGACTTGGGTGCCAATGATATCCGCCGGAAGCAGATCAATGGTGAATTGAATTCTTCGTGTATCCAAACCGAGCAGATGCCCTAAAGTTTGAACCAGAGTGGTCTTTCCCACTCCGGGAACATCCTCAATCAAAAGATGTCCCCCGGACAAAACGCAGGTCAAAGCCATGCGAAGCTCGCGCTCCTTATCCACGACCACTTTCGAAGCCTCCGCAATAAGAGCCTCAAAGGAGGTCGAAAGACTTGAACTCAATTGGACTCTGCCTTCTTTCGAGCAAATTCCATCATCATCTGTTCCACATGGTTCAAATCATCTGCCGTGATCTCAAAGCTCTTTTTGGAGCCAATGTACTTTTCAATCTGTTCGAACAGTTCGAAAGCGATAAACGGAGTGACTTCACCACTTTGATATTCCCGTTCTTTTTCATCATAAAGACCCAAGAAAGTGCGATCCCTAAACCAAGTTTGATTGGTCTGCTTTTCAAGTTCACTCTTTTTTGCATCACTGGGACTGCGCTCAAGGAATTCGAAAAACATTCCACTGGGTTTGGAGCCTGGGAAGTACCACTCTCCACTGAACACCTGGATCAAATCATCTTCGTCATCTCTCAAAATGGGAGTGACAAACTGAACACCACGCTCCAAAGCATGTTTGTGAAAGGCCAAAAGGTCGGGCGTTCGCAAGGCAATGTGTTGCCAATGAGCCGCCGCTTCGTGACCGTCCAACATTTCGCGAACGTGGGACGATTGGTTTTGAGGTTCAGAAGGTTGAACCACGGCTATGATGGTGTTTTGAATTTCTTTAGGTGTGTCATCTGCTTCACCAATTTTAAGGGCGTAAGTCATGGACTGCTCGCCTTCACCCTTCACCCACTCTTTTCTTTTGTCATAAAGAATGTCTTCAGGTCGCACCCCAAAAAGAATTCGGAACAAACAGTAAGCCACATTGTACAGACGAGGCTGCAACAACAAGGTCATGTGATCGACTTGAAAGTTCATAAATGCAGGTTTTTTCATGGGCTTCACACTCCTTTAAAAATTCAAATCCCAAACATATGTCAGGAAATAAAAAAAGCCCAGACAGAGCTGGGCTTTTTCAAGGAGTCTCTTGCACTCCGCATCAAACTTTTAGTGAGCGCGGCGACAGCGAACCACTTGGCAGCTGCGAGGAAAGCGTGAGTTCCATTGGCAGGTTTTCAAGGCCCGACGAGCCACACGACGCTCTACATAGCCATCCGCACGAAAGCGCATTCCGCGGCCATTGCGTGCCACGCACATCACTTTTCGATACTGACGACCAAATCCAGGATGTCGAGGGTGACCTCCTCGTCCTCTTTCATTGCGAGACGCCAAATCTCCAATGATGCCGATGATTCCACCAATGATCTCTTCTTCAGAAATTCCGCTTTGGTGTCCTCTGCGAGACATGGCCTGATCAGCTTCCTGATCCAACAGATCTTCCATGTCGTTCAGCTCTTGATCGGATCCCAAGTCTTCAAATTGACCACCACCTTGTTCCATTTTTGGAGGTTGTTGAAAGCCTTTTCCTCGGCCGGGCTTTGCCTGAGCAAGAATGGGCGTGAAGCTCAAAACCATCATTGAAATCAAAATACTTTTAACCATTTTTTATTTCCCCCGTGTCTTAGTGGTGGCACATTGGCCATTGTTTTTAACTGCCAAATCACTTGAGCAAATGGGATGCCACACTTTTTGTGGACAACTTGACACTGGGAACTTCTTGCCCAAAATTCCATTCATGAGTGCAAAACAACGTGGTCTCGTAGCTGTCTCGATACTTCTCACTATTTTAGGGATTCTTTTTTACACCACTCGAAATTCTGAAAACTCTTTGGAACAAAAAGATTTTGCCAACCAGGAACAAAATGACTCCAGCGTTGTGAATGCACTAAAAGCACCTTCAAATTTAAAAACTGCCTCTCAGGACAAATCCAAAGATTCGCCCAGTGCCGCCGCGGCCAATAAGCTCCCGCCTTCCAACAAAGAACTGGAAGATTGGCTCCAAAAAGAATCAAAAGACCTCACTCGCATGCCTGATTTCAATGAAAAAGAGTTTCAAGAAAAAGTGGAGGGATTGACTCCTGAAAATTTGGAGACGCTGAAGAAAATCAGTCTCTCTGAAAAAAGAGAAGCCAACCTTCGCGTGCTCTCTTTATATATGTTGGGACAAAACTCAGGAGCGGGTGTCTATTTGGAAGATTTCCTCAAACAACCGATTCCATTGAGTCCTCAAGCGGCTCCACACTCTGTGGATGAAATGAAAAACCAAAGAGAGAAGGCTTTGCGCGTCATGGCCCTGGAGCGAAAGATCGCCGCGGCTCCTTCAAAAAAAGCAGCGAAAAACGAACTCCAAGGACTTCTGGGCCAAATCAATGACCCTTGGCTTCGAGATTTCATACAACGCCGTCTTGCTGAACTCGCCTCTGAGTAGGGCTCTCCTCCACTTTCATTTGTCACTCTTTTTCATTTTCTTCCTCTCGGGAACTGTGATCCTCTTAAAGTAGTAAATTTTTTACAAAAAGGATTCGGGGGGATTCTCATGAAAAAATGGATTTTTAGACTCAGTGTATTGAGTCTTGTGACGTTTACGTTTGGAGCGATGGCCGAAACCTGCATTCCTCAATCAGAGATGCAAGAAATCGCCAGAAACTTTTCTCAATTTGAAGAGTACTCTCACAGTGATTACTGCTTGGATGGTTCTGAAATTTCAAACCTTCTGGACAGTTTGCTGTTTATGAGAAAGACGTCCTTTTCAAACCCAATGCCACCCAGTGCAGACGAATTGTTCTCGGGTCGATTTGAAAGCGACTGGTATGGATACTTTACCGGGCGCATTTCGAAGATCACCATTGATCGCGGTTGCCCCAAAGGTGTGGGTGCCTATGTTTACGGATACTTTGATCAGACCATGTATGTTTGCACCATGATGTTGACCTCAGACTTTACCAGTTTGGATCGCGCCAGCGTTTTTATGCATGAAGCACGACACATCGACGGTTTTCCTCACACCACTTGCCATGAAGGTCCCCGTGAAGGCATTCGCGGCGCTTGCGATTTTCAAATTTCAGATGGTGGATCTTATGCGGTTTCCGTAGAGACTTATGCTCAAATTGCAAAATATGCGACGGAGGTGCACCCGGCCTTGAGAGCCTACTCACGCGCGGCCGCAGTGACATATTCCGATGAAGCCTTTGTTCACACTCCAAGCATTGATCGCACCAAGGGTCTTGTGGTTTTGGACAACAGTAAACAGTTCTTCAAAGTTTCAAAGTCTGGCGCCGGACAGATGAAAGTGGAGGCCTTGGGCTTTGCTCCGAGTTTGGGTCGTGTGGTTCCTCGGGGACAGCATTTGATTCTGTTCCCAACAGCTGCGGATCAACCTGCCGGTTACATTTTCCCTCGTGGAGAAGGTCAAATCTCACAACAGGCGGGAGAATTGGCCCGTCGATTTAATCAATTGAGTTCCGAAGAGCGTGCTCACGTGGCGGATTCACACATCGGTGCGCAGTGGATGGCACAAATCAATTCCAAAGGATTGGAGTTGTTCTGCGAAAGAGCTTCGGACCGGTCTGAAGTGCTTCCTCTTCCAGCAGGCAAAGTGGCTTTGGGATTTTTGTACCTCCAAGGTTATGACCGAGGAAGTCATGAAGTTGTGATCAGTTTTGCGGACGGAAGTTTGGCAAAAGCGGGATGCAATCCCTCCTTTGGACCTTTCGTGGAAGAAATGAACCAAAGCTTCTCTACGCCGCTGAAACGGGCTTACAAAGTGGATGGCACCGTTTGGGGCATCGATCAGCAAGGTCAAATTTACGAAGTTCAAAACAATCAATTGGTCCCTTTTCAGTCCAAAGATTTGAACTTCTCTGTGGAGATTGCTCCGTACGAAGCCTTTGATTTTTTTGACTCTCTCTAGAATCTTATTCTAGAGTCAAAAAATCATGGAACAGTGGAATTTTGCGGGTTGGGGAAGCTCACACATCCTCAAAGATTTAGATGAACCAAAACCATCTGGGGTCACCGAATTGGGTGTCCCCAGAGAACAGGTCCACAAACTCTCCGAGTGGCCCTCCACTGCCATCTGCGGAAACGACATTCTCTCCAGTTGTCTTTATGTTTCTGCCCTCACCATCAAACATGCTGGAATTTTAGCTCCCTTGGCGTTGTTGCTTGTGGCGGGGCTTCTTTATCTTTACCGCCGCATTTATGGAGAGGTCATCAGTGCCCTTCCTTTGAATGGTGGAACTTATACGGTCTTGATCAACACCACGACAAAAACAACGGCCGCGGCTGCCGCGTGCTTAACGATCTTGTCCTATTTGGCCACTGCTGTGATCAGTGCCGGCGAGGCCATGCATTACTTGCATGCCTTGATTGAGTGGTTGCCTGTGATTCCTGCGACTTTGGCTTTGCTTGGTTTTTTCGCCTTTTTAAATTTGATTGGAATTTCGGAATCCTCCAAAGTGGCGTTGGGAATTTTTATCACTCACATCACCAGTTTGGTTCTGCTGGTTTTGGCCAGTCTTATTTTTGTGATCGCCGACCCGTCCATTCTATTTGCCAATTTCTCCACCGGAAATTTTTCGGGTCACGGATTTTTTACCGCTCTGTTTATTGGCTTTTCCACAGCCATGCTGGGAGTCAGTGGATTCGAAAGTTCCGCCAACTTTGTGGAGGAACAACAGCGGGGAGTTTTTCCAAAGACTTTAAAAAATATGTGGCTGGGTGTTTTGATTTTCAATCCGGCGATTTGTTTTTTGGCGTTGGCCGTTCTTCCTATCGATCAGGCCATGCAAAACCCTACGTCTTTGCTGGCAACCTTGGGTTTTCAAAGTGGTGGGCACTGGCTCAAAACACTGATCGGCATTGATGCCGTATTGGTGCTTTCAGGAGCTGTTTTGACCTCTTATGTGGGAGTGATTGGTCTTTGCCGTCGAATGGCCTTAGACCGATGCTTGCCGCAAATTTTTCTTCGTGAAAACCAATGGAAAAAGACCAACCACTGGATCATTCTTGGTTTCTTTGCACTTTGCTCCGTCATTTTGCTCTACACCAACGGACAGGTGGACAAGTTGGCTGGAGTTTACACCTTGTCCTTTTTACTTGTAATGGCGCTGTTTGCATTGGGTAACATGTTTATGAAGATCCACAGACACCGCTTGCCTCGGGATGAAAAAGCATCCTGGTTGATGACCTTGGTGGCCTTTGTAGCTGTGGTCATTGCCATTGTTGGAAACTTGAGTCCTGAAAACTTAGAAACTTTTTTTATCTTTTACCTATTAATTGGCGCCGGCGTATTTTTGATGTTTAAGCGAGTGCCACTATTGCAAGTGACTTTGTTTGCTTTGGAAAATGCGGCGGATTTTTCACCATTGATCAAAGCGAAGGTCGAGCGAAATTTAAAACGTTGGATCAAGAAGATTGGCAAAGCTCCTGTGGTTTATTTTACCAAAGGGGACAATCTCCAGGTTCTCAACCAAGCGGCGCTTTATGTTTTAAACAACGAACAAACCCGCCGTTTGATTGTGGTTCATGTTTTCGAAACGGAAGCAGATATTCCTAAAACTTTGGCTCCTCAGTTGTACACCATTGATCATTTGTATCCCGAATTGAAAATCGATTTTATTGGGGTCAAAGGAAAGTTCAGTCCGCAATTGATTGAAGCCATTTCCAATCGTCTTCGCGTTCCTAAGAATTATATGTTTATTGGAACTCCCGGCGACCGCTTCCCTCACGAAATCGAAACTTTAGGTGGCGTCCGTCTGATCATCGGTTGATGGAAGTTCCTTGAATTTCTCCGCTCGCACTTTCACTAGAGTTCCTTCAATTTCCTCGTCTATAGAAGCGGACACACTCATCCGTGAGTTCTTCCCGCATTTGCCCCGTGGGCAAATCGCATCCTGCTTGCTGGAGGTCCTTTTCCATAGACGAGGAAATTGAAATAACCTCAAGTGAAAAAGCGAAGAGACTGACTCATTTCTTCCATTTGTTGTAAAAAACTTTCCTTATAGACATTTACTCGAAGATTAGACGCAATGACGCTACTCTTCTCAGACCTCACGAAACTCTGTGTCGACACCATCGTTGCTCCATTCGTTTTTTGGTTTCTTCTAATTTCCTCACAATTCTTTATTAGAAGACCCCCCATCCTTGGGCTCTGGCCCTGTCCATGAATTCCTATTTTCCAAATTCCAAATTTCATAGAAACGGACACGTTCATCCTTAGGTTCTTCCAGAATCTCAAGCAACTTTTTAAGATCCGTTGCCTCCTCGGAGCAAACACGCCCATCCTTGGGCTCTGTTCCTGTGCATGAATTCCTATTTCACAAATCCATATTTCATAGAACCGGACAAACTCATCCATGAGTTCTTCCAGCATTTGCCCTACGGGCAAAACGCATCCTGCTTGCTGGAGGTCCTTTTCTATGAAACTTAGATTTGGGAACAAAAACTCATACCCATACAGATCAGCCCTTGTGAAGGTTGTGGGCAGAACAAAGGACCTGAAGGTTGTTCCTTCGTTGATCGCCTCCAAATCTTACCGGATGAATGTGATCTATTTGCAAAAAGTGATTGGATTCACAACCGGGATATTGGCATTTGTAGTCGGCAGAAATTAACACATCATTTCGTAGGCGCTTAGAAATTTGGCGAGGATTTTTCGATCTTGTCGCGCCAAACTCTTTGCTCTTATTGGGTTTTGAAGATTTCGTCTGAGCACTTTCATAAGATTTGAGTTCTTTTTCTATCAAGTCCATCAATAGGATTTCCACATTGTGCTTGTGTGACTTCAGTGCTTTCAGTCTTTCTAACTTTTCATGCTGTTCATGGGTCAATTCCAGTCTCAAATGCACTTTGTCTACATATTCTGTCTTTTTGATTTTTATGATCGGTGTGGGTTCCAAAAACATGGCCTTCACTTCACGAGAAGATTTATTTTCCATAGACTTTAAAACTTTTCTTTTTTCCGCCACCGGCTTCTTTCGAAGATGCTTAAAAGCTGTAGTCACGGCCGATAGGGTCAGACTTCCTTGATCAATTTTCTGTTTGATCTCAGGAACTTCTTTGGCCAAGCGGACACACGCTTGGCGTTGGTAGGCGGTGGCTTCCGAATAACCAAGTCCTCGAACCAGATAGTCGAAAAGGGAATTGTGTCCCATTTGGAGGTAGGCCCGCATGTCTTCCATTTGCTGCAGTTTATTCAAGATTTCCGAAGTGATTCGTTTTTCTTTTTTTCTCAGCTCTATAAGTTGTTGATGAAGCGTCATGTTCTTGTTCTCTTGTTCTCTTGTTGTCTTGTTCTCTTGTTCTCTTGTTCTCTTGTTCTCTTGTTCTCTTGTTCTC
>DKGG01000023.1:92008-132121 GCA_002453155.1 Bdellovibrionaceae bacterium UBA6776 | reverse complement strand
CCCCACAATAAAAACCGGAGAGGGCCTGGCACCTCAATGCAAAAAGCGGCAGGGCGTGCAAAAATTTCAGCGGTCGGGCCGTTTAAGGCGGCTGATCCCCAAGGAATGGATTGTTGACCACAGACTTTCAGGCATAGAGATTGCCTTTTCAGAGAGAAGAAACTTTCTCTTGGGGAACCTCTCATCGGATGGAAAATGACCTTCAAAACTCAAATTCTAAAAATTCGCCCCGTGCTTGCAACGATCTTGCTGAGCTGGGGTGCCTTGTGGGGAGGTTTGGGATGGGCCACCGCCACCGACCAAAATGACATTCATTGGCTTGTGGAGTCCTTGATCGAAAGCCGTGGACAAACTGAACAGGGAAAGCTGCAAAATCCCGAAGTGCTTGCTCAAAAACTCACCGACCTTAAAGCTCAACTGAAAGCTCACCAATCTGAAGAACTAAAAAATTATTTTAAAGAGGTTTTTAATCTGGATTTGGGTTTCGAAAATCCTTTTGAATTTGCCCGCTTAAAGAGCCGTGAAAACCTCAACCGCCTTCGCTCCAACAAGAAAAATTTGGAACAGACTCTGGAATTTCAAAAGTCCTTTGCAGCGATGAAACGGATGACTTCTCGATTTCGTCACAACACAACCACTCCTCCAACAAGCCCACTGACTCCTCCCCTGTGGCTCAGCTCTAAAAAATTAGACGAGCTGGGATTTAAGGACGGTTTGCAGGGAATGTTTTGGTTTAATCGGGAATTCTTAAAAACTAAAAATTGGGTGTTCTTTTTCACCAACGCAGAAAGTGATGCTTTTTATGGAAGAGGCGCCATCTTTGTCAAAAAGGATTACGCTGATCAAGTGGGTTTGATCTTTCCTTTTGTGATGTACCTTTCCGATTTGGGAAAAGCAGGTTTTCAGATGAACCCGGGCCTAAAGGTTCATCGGGTCTTTCCTGAGGAATTTGGCAAATTGCGGCCCAAATTCCTCAGGTTTGCGCGCTCGGAGGGAACGCCTCTTGCCGATTATGCAAAGGCTCAAATGTTGATTGATAAGAAGGCCTCTAAGTCCCTTCAGTTTTTGGACGACCACCTTGAAGTCTTTCAAAACTTTAGAACCCACTTGATTGATTTTATGTTCACTCCTGAAGACTATCGAACTTTGGTTTCAGAAAAACTCGCGTTACAGCTGCTTCATTTGAAACGCAAAAAAGATCTTCAAGGCTACCACTCCATGCTTGAGAGTTTAGACTCTGGAGATCTTTCTAAGATTAGCACTTATGTTCGCGAGGCTTTAAAAAAAGCAAAACTCCCCTCCCACTATGAACTGCGAATTCCCGTGGCCATTCCAGGGTCCCAACTTGAAGTGGAACTCCCTCCGCCCCGTTGCGAAGAGGCTCTCTCTAACAATGATCTTAACTTTAGCTTTGAATAGAAATTTAAAAACCTAGTAAGTTCGAGCACCTTTAAAATAGACTTCATCGATAGCCTTGGTCATAGCCAAGCCGGCAAGAATAAAAACCCAAATCAGAAACAACCAAAACAAAAACAACGGAACAAAAGCCAAAGACCCATAGAGCTTGTCATAGGCAAAAACGTTAACCGTGCTCCACAAGTAGATTTTTTGCCCCACCTTTAGCAAAATATAACTGAAGACCGCTCCGCCAAACGCCGATCGCAATTTGACTTTCTCAGGAGGAGTAAACTTAAAACATAAAAATAAAGCCAAGAAAACCAACACCGTTGCCGTGGAAGAAAACAATCCCACGAACTGCTTTAAAACATCCCAGTCCAACAATCCTGCCGCCACAGAAATCGCCAATGGCGACAGGATCAAAATCAAAATATAAACCATACCCCTCTTCCACCAGGTGGCATGTCTTTTTCCATTCCACACTCGCAAAATCACACTGTCGAAATCGTAAATGATTTTAATCGAAGCCGACAGTAAACCCACCAAACCGAAAATCCCAATCCCCATGGGCTTCACACCACCAAGACTGGCACTCAACTGAGTCACCAGCCGTTCACCCGCACCCGAAGTGATGTAGTTCAATAGCAGCTCTTTAAAATTGAAGGAAAACTCGCCCAAATTGCCCGCCCACTGAGACACTGCCGTAAATATGGCAAGCACAGGGACCAAGGCAAAGATGCTTGAAAACGCCATACTGGTTGCCAGCAGAAGTACATCTTCCTCGTAAAATCCTTGAGCAAAGATTTTAATCACACGTGCGGGCTTTTTTAATTTTGAACGCATAAGTCCCTATTAAATCACGACTTCTCGGGGATTTGATTTGTTTTTTTTAAAAAGGTGGCACAGAAATAGCCTATGACGTGGATCCCCCTTCTTTTTCTGTTATTTTTACAGCCTTCTTTTGGAGAAATTCTGTCCTCCAAAAAGATCTGTGGACCCTATGAGTTGACCGAAGCGCAACTTCCCGGCGGATCTCTTTTTTCAAAAAATGATTTGCTGCTCATTTGCGGAGATGAAAGTGCTCCTGGCTGGAGTGAAATTCCTCGCAATCAGGCCCTTTATCAAATTCAAACCGTTCTAAAATCTCAGGGCTACTTTCAATCCAAAATCGAAGACCAAGGCGAAAGAGTTTTGGTCACCCCCGGGCCGCGAAGCACGGTAAAAAAGGTGGAATTCAAAAATGCCCCACCAAATTTTAAAGATGTGATCTTTCGTGGCTACAAGGGGCAAGCCATTACTCCAACCACTTTGAGCAACACCAAGGATTGGACCACCTCACGCCTGCGCTCGATTGGCTACCCCTGCCCTTCGGTGTCCGTTTCTGCAAATGCAAAAGAGGAGTCCCTCACCTTAAATCTGAAACCAGGACCCAAACTTCGAATCATTGAAGTGGATCGCCCCAAAGATTCCCCTTACGACGATTCCGCATGGCAACGCTATGATGCTTTCAAAGTTCACCAGTACTTCAACGCAGACCTATTGACGTTGACCAGTCGACGCCTTCTTGAAAATGACATGGCTCAATTTGCTTTTTTTAAAGATCTTTGCAAACTCGACGGCGCCCATGTTTTTCAAAATGTTTCTTTAGCACCTCCTCGAAGCTTGCTGTTTTCATTTGGCGCATCCACTGAAGAAGCACCCATTGCAGAGGTCGAATGGAAACACTCCCGGCTGGATGCCGCCGGATCCAATGTGTCCGCAAACCTCTATGGATCACCTCGAAGACAATCTTTGAAAATGCAGTCCGAGCTCTATTGGTTCCACTTTTGGAAAGAACTCTATTTTTTTCCTGGAGTGGAAATTCGTAGAGAAAATGAACCCAACTACAAGACTTTGTCTCAACATTTTCAATGGGGTTTGGGGCATCGAAATGACGACAGCAGACACCGCTACAGTTTTCGGTACACGCCCATGTACACCGTTGAAAAAACTCTTGAAGGCGCCGGTCCCACAAACATTCAGTACTTTTCCTTTCGCACCAGCTTGACCCTCACCAGTCACTATTTTGAATACTTCAAAACCACTCCTCAACAGGGCTACCAATTGAATGTGGACTGGAGCGCTCAGAGGGAGGGCATTGAGTCTCCCCTTTCCTTAGATCAATTTAATTTTTCAGGAACCTGGCTCAGTAACTATGGAAAATGGGATCCCCCATTGGCCGTTTTGGGCGTTCGCTTCAGACACTCCGTCAATGTCACCAGCTCTGAATCTGAAGTGCCCTTCACCTATCGTCTTTATTTGGGTGGAAAGGACGACATTCGAGGTTTTTCGCGAAATTCTATTAATAATTTGGATCAAGGTTATCGAACCGTCAGTTATTTGGGTCTGGAATCTCGATTTTTGGAGGTGCTTCCCTACAAAATTCAGCCCTATCTTTTTTATGACTTTGCCAAAGTGGGAGTTCAACATTGGTCTTGGGATCAAAGCCTTTATGCCTCCCCTGGATTTGGTTTAAGATGGCAAAGTCCCATTGGTTCCTTTCGAGGCTCCCTCTCCCGAGGAATGATTTCTCAAAAAGACGAACAGGTTTCTCAACCCAAAGAGCAGTGGAATTTTATTTTGACCTATGGGCAGGAGTTTTAAATGGGTAGGAAAATTTTTACTTTTATTTTCTGCACTCTGCTGATTGCTCCTTTTGTCTTGTTTGTGACTTTTTTAGCAGTTTGGTTTCAACCCGACCTTCTGATCAATAAGACCACCGCAAATTTGATCGACCAAAATTATTTTCACTGGAACATCGACTGGGACAAAATCGATTTTGAAATCAGCAAGGATGGTTTTTTTGAAACGAATGTGAAATTGCATCTCAAAGATTACTGCTTCATTGAATCCAAAGACAAAACTTTGTGTTTGGATCATTTTGATTTGGACTCTCACATTCGCCATGGATTTTTAGAAATTTTCTCGGTGGAAATTAAAACGTTCTCTGTGAAGGACCAAAAGATTTTTTGGAGCCTTGCTTCATCGTCTCAAAAGGAATCCTCCCCTTCAGATAGAGAACCACTCAACATCGAAGAACAGATTCAAAATTTAAAACAAAAAGTGGCGCTTCTCCCTCCAATCCTGTTTAAAGACATTGATGTCCATATTGAAAATACGACTCTTCAAACATCAAAGCTGAGTTTTGAAATCAAGGCTCAAATGACAGATCCAGAAAAATTAGACTGGAGCCTTAAAGCCTCAGATCAAAGTACAATCCTCAGCGGTACGTTTAAATATCAACCCAAAAATCATCTTCTTTCCACTCAGATTGAAGGGTCTGTCTATCAGATCCCTTCAACGGTCCAAGGTGAAGTTTCACTCAGTGGAGAGTCGGATCTTTCTACAAAACTCCACCTGGAGTCCACTCTTCCCCACCAAAACCAAAATTTTCAGCTTCGTGCGGACCTTAAGGCCCAACTGAGTGCCTCGGAACTTTTGCTGGATCTCAAACCTTTGGCATTGACTCCCCCAAGGGACTTTCCAATTCAGTATGTGGAGGTGGGAGGTTGCCATGGGGTTTTTGAATTTGGCATGAAAGAGCCCGAAGACACCCGCCTGTCCTGCTCACCCATTTCGATCCTCTTTAATCCGAATAAGATTCAAAACTCTCAATTTGCCAAAGAGGTCGGAGCAGAGAAGATCCCGTTTCCGAAGGAGTTGTTGTTCTCGATCAAATCTTTAGTTCCAAAGGAATGGCTGCGCGGAAAATTTTCGGAAAATCCCATCGAATTTGAATTTTCGATGAATCCCGTTTCCGAAAGATCCTTAGAGGCCGAATTTGAAGGCCGAATGGATTTGGCCTATGAAGATGAGCATTATAAAATTGAAGATCCTGAATTGAATCTCTCTATCACTGCCACTCAGTTTCAATCTTTGGTTCATTTGCTGGAAGGGACGGCTTATGCGATTCCCGCTCCTTTGAATCAAATGAAGGGATCCTTGCAGCTCAAATCTCAATCCGGTTTGAAGTTTGACAGTGAACACATCGAAATCCCATTTGAGTTTTCAACTCGGTTGGCAGAGAAGAACAATGAACTGGATACAACCACCAAGGGCCAATTCATTTGGCCTCTCAAAAACAAATCCGAAATTCCCAAACTCACATTGAAAATCCTATTGAATAAATTTTACCTCCAACTTCCAAATTTGGATCCACTGCGAGGAATTCCAAAAGTGACCACCGACTCTCGCATTCAAACAAAGAAAACGACTGCGGAATCCCAGCAAAAGAAAATTCAATTGGATGTGAGTGTTCAAACTTCTGAACCTGGAGCCATTCGCATCTACCACAAGTTTTTAGAACCCTATGCTCCTTTGAGTTTGAACCTGAATGTAAATCCGCAGATGTCCTACACTCTCAAAAAACCTGCGGAGAACTTTAAAATCAATTACCTGCGAAGAACTGTGGAGGTCACAGATCTTCAGTTGAAGCAAAATCCAAAGGAAGATGAGCCCTCTGTGTCGGGTCGGATTCAATACCAAGCCAACGAGTACACTGTATTCATGGAATTCAAAGGGCCCTTGAGCGAACCGCAGGTGGTGCTTTCCAGCAGCCCTCCCTTGGAGCGAAGAGACATCGTGTCTTTGCTTTTGTACAACCGTTTGAATTCTGAAATCTCTACCTTTGAAAGCCAAAGTGTTGGAGGAACCGAAGCGGCCTTGGCCGATCGAGCAGTGGGGCTTTTGGGGTTGTGGGCTTTTGCCTCCACGCCCATTGAAAGCGTGTCTTACGATCCTGGTTCAAGAACCTATTCTGCGCAGATCAAACTTCCAGAAGGCTTTCGCTTCAGCATTGGAACGGATTGGGAAAAGGTGGAAAATTTAGAGCTTCGAAGACATCTGGGCGGCAACTGGATTGTTCGCACCATTTACCACCCCGAGCAGTCGGACCAGAGCAGTTCGGGAGAGATTCGCCTTCAGAGAAAAGTGAACTACTAAGGTTCGAGGATTTTGCTGAAATCCCCATCAATCCAAGCAGATAGCGCGCCGCATTGACTGCCTCGAGTTTTGTGATCTGGTCCTTTTCGAACGGATATGAATTGGATATAAGAGGAGTTCCTTTTTACCGCTGGTCCGGTAGCTCAGTTGGATAGAGCAACAGCCTTCTAAGCTGTGGGTCCCAGGTTCGAATCCTGGCCGGATCACCATCTCGGTTTAGATTTAGGGTTCTTCACATTTTACTATTGCACATTCGAAAAAGTTGGAAAAAGTGATTCCGATAAAAATCAATCGACCTTGAACTCACAAATCTCAAAACCTGAAGTATCAATTCTTCCCTTAACAAAGACATGGGTAACGAAAGGAAACCACAGATATTTTCCACCATTCTCCTTCACGTGATTCCAGAATGAAATGGTTCTACTTGGAACTTCGAAGAGTTCTTTATATTGATCCAAAGCAAGCGACCTCACTTCATGGCTTTCAACTCGATAATCCCCTTCTTTTCGTTTAAATCCCGATCAAAGATGATGGAGTCATTTTATCCAATAATCTGAGAAACAGGCACTCTAAAATAATGTTTTCTGAATATCTTGAGTGCTGGTTTAATTTTCTTTAGTTCATCCGCAATCTTTTGTGGATCTAGTGCAGAAAATTGAACAACATCATTCCATTTACAATTCAAAAGAGGAAGCGATGCCTCAAGGAGCTGATCGCGACCTACGTATTTGGCCGAATGCTGAGTGTAGAGATCCGACGCCTTATCCATCTGATTCAATGGAATCAACTCTGTGCCAACCATTGGTTCCGGCTTTAGATGGTAAATGTAATCATTTTAAATGCTCACTTTATCTTTGCGCTTAAATACCTATGAACCGAGCATACCAACAATTTTGATTCTCTGAAAACCAGATCTATTCAGTGACATGCATAAAATAGATGCAATCCGTCTCAGTATGAAACACATCCAATCCCACTGTCGATAATACCTTAAGCAGTGTCTAAATCTTGAACTGTTATAGCCAATTTAGACAACTCCCAACTGGCCTTACATTTGAATAATAGTTTTTCATCTTCGATGTTGGAAACAATCTTCCGAAAAGAAGTATATAAGAGGGATGGGGCTAAAGATCATGTTTCAACGGGTTGTCACCTACAAAATTGCCCTAAAACTTTTTTTGGGGGTCCTCGCCTTTGCGTGCGGAAAACAAACACTCGCACAGACTCCAAACAAAACCCTTTCTCCGGAAGCCGTGTTTACTCGATGTCATCTTCAACTTACAGGTATGGCTCCGGATGATAAAACCAATCCACAATATTTGGCCGTTAAAAATGGAACCAAAGATCCCTCGCAAGCTTGCATTGAAATTTTCAACTTGGCGAAACTGGATGGCAAAGGAGAGTTGAAACTTCAAAACAATCTCCTGGCTCGACGCGTGCTCAGTCGCATTCACAACATCCACACAAACTTCCTCACACAAAAAGTTCCTTATCCAAATGACGTCAGTTCCTACACGGCCATGGCCAACGACATTGACGAGCCCGCACTTTACTTCACCCGAGCGGCACTGGTTCAAGGTGCCAAATATTCGGAAGTTCTCACTCACAATTCCGGACTTGCTGGACGACGACGGGTTCTCAATGGAACTCCTCTAAGAACTCTATCCACTCAGCGCTTGTTCACTCCCCTTGGAAGCACCAGCACAGATTTTAATTTTCCTCGTGATTCCTTCACCATGGCTTTTTATGCTTGGAACAGCACCAACTTTGGCGCTCACGTTGAACACATGGAAATTCCAGATTCAGATCTGACAGAGTTTGGAGCACTGGTGGGAGTGAAAGACCGAAAAGAAATCACCATTCCCAATGGGTTCATCTCGGGAATTTCCTCCTCTCTTGGCGGAGCCAATCGAGAAGTTCTCAAGTCTCAGTACAACAACCCCATTCTTAACGAACACTTTGGCGGTGGTATTTTAGGATCTCAAAGCTATATCATTGCCAATATCAATCTTCCCAACACCGTTCGTCCTGATGGATTGAATCAAATCAACCGTCGTCTTGGAGCCCGCATTTACGAAGACATGCTTTGCCATCAACTTCCCACGCTTCGTCCGTCGGATGTGGAGGCCTTTGTGGCCCCTCGGTCGAGCTTTCCCTTCCAGCAGCAGAATGCCTGTATGCAGTGTCACCAAAGTTTTGACCCCCTTGCTTATGGCTACAGAAATTTGGTCTTGAGTCGAAGTGCCTTTGGCGCGGTTCGAGACCAAGGCGGATATTTAGTCAGCGGAATGTTTAAAGTTCCCAACTTAAATGACTCCAACTTCTTTTCTACAACGGCACCAAACGGAAAAATCGCTTTTAGGTCTTTGTTAGATCACAAATTGGTCAGTCAAAGTTTTTCGAACTTAAACCAATTGGGATCCGCTCTTGCCCAAACCGACGACTTCTACCTGTGTGCCGCTAAGAAATATTACAAAACCTTTACCGGTGTAAATGTACAGCTCACCGACAGAGAGCCTGCCGGAACCGTTCAAGCTGCTCACCAAAACGAAGTGATCAAATTGGGGAAATTTCTAAAGACCACTCAGTCTTTGGAAAAAATGCTGAAGATGCTTTTTCAATCGAAAATCTATCAGTCCACTGATTTCTCCGCCACGGAGGTGTCTGAGTGAGCTTAAAATCTTCAAGACGACGTTTTTTACAAAGAAGCCTCCAAGGAATCGCCATCACAGGGATCTCTGAAGTACTGACCAACACGTTCTTTAACTCATTGGTCAGCAAGGCTTTCGCTCAAGGAGTGTCCAACGCCCAGGTGGGACCTAATCCTGGCGGCTATTACTTTAACCTTCACATGTTTGGAGCCCCTCCCCGCTGGGCTTTTGATTTGCCATTGACCCCTAATGGAAAAACGGCGCAAAACTTTGTCCCAGGAAATTTTGGAACTGGATTCACAAAGACAAACAATCAAATTCAATTGACCTACAATCCCGTTCAAAAAACCATTGGCGGAAAAACACTGTGGTTGCCTCCGGTTTGGAATTATCACACCTCTCGAAATTTTGACCAAGTTCTTGCAAACACCTTGTTTATTCGTGGAATGGACATGGAGCTGAACAGTCACAACTTGGGGACCTCAAGAAACGTGTCTCCAAATGTGGGTGGACTCAGCATTCAAGGGGCCGTGGCCGACAAATCCAATCGTGCCTTGGCTTCCATTGTGGACAACCGCTGCGCCACTTCAACCGCTTTTAAATCCAGCAAAGGGTTCGTACCTAGCAGCGCCAACACGGGAAATGCCACAGCGAACATTGCCGCACTTCTCTTGCGAGCTTTTAAACCCATTCCAAATTCTCGCATGCACCATAAAGATCAAAGCTTGGCTCTACAGGATCAAGTCTTCTCTCAACTGGAAAGCGAAATGGCAAATATGGGGTTTTCAAAATCCGCCATTGAGTCTTCCTATGAAAACGCCACTCAATTGATTGACGAGAACATTCAATCTTTGGGCGAGCGTTACCCCGCAGTTAAAGCCAAGTATGAGTCTTTGATCACAGAGGCCTTCACTCCCGCTGCAGGATCTCTTCCCGGGTTAAACTCTACGAGCATTCCCGTAAGCGCCACGGATCCTCGGTTTAATGTGGGCTCGGGCATTACCGCATCTGCCATTGGTCACTCTGATCTGAGAAACCTCTCTAACAGTTCTATTTCGGCCTTGGGTGTAGCCCAAAGTTTTGCCTTGATGGAAATTTTCACCAACAAACTCAGCACAAACTTCACAATGACCATGGGTCATCCCATTGGCGTTCCCATTTCCGCCTCACGTTCCGTTCCCATTGCACACGATCAGCATTTTACAGGTTCCATCTTTTCAACCTACATCACCACTCTTTACTACCGATCTCTTTTGAGCTGTTTGTCTGAATTTGTAGGACATTTAAAAAGCCTTGGAATTTTTGATCAATCGATCATTCATGTCACTGGAGATTTTAACAGAAATCCAAGACAAGATGGATCTGGCGCGGATCACGGGATCGAAGGAAGCAACGCGACCATCATCTCCGGAAAGATCAACAGCCCCATGGTCATTGGAAACCTTTCCAAAAATTCTCGTGGGCTCGGCACCTGGGGTGGATCTGCAAGTTTAAATTTTGGACCTGAACAACGTCCCATTAAAGTCAATGATGTGGCGAGGACCATCACCTCTATGCTTGGCGTTCAAGATGTGGTTTCCAACGGATTCCCTTTGATGAAATATCAAGGTGGAATTTGGGTTCCTCAATATGAGGAGGCCGAGAATGTTTAAAAGAAATTTATTTGTTCTTTCAACAATTGCCATATTTTTTGTCACTTTGACCATGTTTCAAAACTGTTCCACGGAGGGCGCTTTTGAGTCCTCTTCATTGTCGAAATCTTCCACCACCTCGTTTGAACACATGTACGGAGACCACAGCATTGCGGACCTTCAAGAAAAACCCATTTCAACTTTCAATGCCCCACTGATGGACCGTCAAATGGTGGTGAGTATTCTTGAGAGAGCCTTTGGCCCCCGATGGTTTATTGAAGATTCAAACATTGAAAGTCAGGCTCCTGATTTTGGATACAGCTGTTTGCCCATGGTCGATGCATACACCATGATCAATGGACGAAGAGTGCTCGCTAATGAAACGGAACCTTGTCATTGGGCCACCGACAACTTCAAGCTTCAGTCCCCACCTGCGGCAGGAGTGGCAAGAGCTTCTTATCTAAAAAACGCCTGCTCCGTCTTAACCGACAACAGTGTCACTTTGGACTATTTTATGTCTCAATTGGGAAGCGAAGAGGAAGTGGCTCAGTTTTCCGATGCCAGTCTCCTTCGAGCTTACCAATTGTTCTTTGTGGGAAAACCGGATCCCAGTGAATCCCTATTAGATGCTCTTCGCTTTATCTCAACCAATCAGCCGGACACAAAAAAGGCATGGTCCGCCATCGCTTTCAGTCTATGTGCTCCCGGTCAATGGCAGGTGCTTTGATGAAAATCCCTTTCACGTTTGCGGCTTTCATTTCGTTGCTCAATTTTAGCCCAGGTGCCCTTGGACAAACTGTGGTCAGCTTGTTTCCCGAAGAGGGACAGGTTGCTGGAGTGACCATTCCCTTTGAAGTTCAGGGGGAAGATGGGCTTTCGGTGGAAGCCATCACTTTGGATCAAAACTCGGCCGGATGTGTGGCTGCGTTGGACAAATTTCGCAAGTCCATCTTTCATGTGCGTTGCGCTCATGTGGGCCAATTTTCAGGAACCCTGATTGTTGTTCAAAATGGAAACGCTTTGAGCCGGTCTTTTCCGACTGTTGAAATCGGTGAAGGCGGCGGCATAGAACCCATCGGCGGTCCAACTCCAGGTGGAGTCAACGACATTCAAGAGGGCTCTCAGTATTTTGCAAGCTATTGCATTCGATGCCATTCCAATCCGGCTTCTAAAAAAGGAAAATCTGCCGCTCAGTTGAACTCTGCTTTGAGCAGCAATGGAACCATGGCCAGTGATTCCGGGCTTCAATCTCTAAGAAACGACCTGTCGGCGGCAGAACTGGATTCTGTCCTTCAGAAAATCAGCAAATATTTGGGGTCCCTATGAGAAAAGACAAATCACGCTTTGTCTTTTTTATCAGTGTTTTTGGTTTGGGACTTGTCATGGGAATGTTTCAAAACTGTTCCCGCTCGGAACTCAAGTTTGAAGATTTGAGTTTAACTCAAGCTTACTCAAGCCTCAATTACCGCTACATTTCAAAGCCCTCTGTCTACGTGGAAGCTTTGCTGGCATTGGATCCAGATCCCAATCCCGAAAAAGCTTTTAAAGTAAAAGTCCTTTTGGGACGTCCTGCAGATTTTGAAAATCAAGGTGTTTTGCGCATCAATGTGGTGGACGAAAACGACCGACTTCTTTGCCCTCGAAAAACTTTAGACCTTTCCAGAGACTTTTCAATGTCGACCCTTTCTTGTGTTCCGCCTTCTGATTTTACAACTGCAATTTTGAAAGTGTCCGTGGAAGGAACCCGTGGGGACTACAATTTCTCCCAATCTTATTCGTTTTAATTTTTTAGAAAGATGTTGAAGCCAGCCATGAACTTTGATCCTCACCCACTTTGTGGTGAGGATGCTCTTTCGCAAACTCAGTGTACAATTCCAACTTCCTCGAAAACTCCAATTTCAAAGATTGACTCTTCGCCCACTGACTCAATTGACTGTAAAAATCCAAAGCTTGTTCCAGATTTAAAGGAGAAACTTCCACAACCTCTAAGAACTTTGAATAGGCAGAATCCTCTCCGGATCGAAAGTAAAGGACAAAACTTCCGGCCAAAGCGTTGACGGCCTCTGGGGATTGAACCGCATTCAAAAAATGCTCGATTTCGCCATCCGAGAGATATTCAGAAAATTCGTTGAACACTGGCTGCTTGACCGCATCCAGCCAATACTCTTTTTCTTGTCCCAAACTTTCTGCGCGGCCTTCGCCAATGGATTCTAGATCAATCACTTTTTATCCGCCTCCCGTGCGTAATCATCTTGATAACGAACAATGTCGTCTTCGCCGAAATAGTGGCCGGTTTGAATCTCTATGATGGTCAGTGGATCTTGCCCAATGTTCTTCACTCGGTGTTTGGACCCCATGGGAATCGAAATGGAGTCATTGGATTTTAAAATGTGAGGATTTTCATCCAAAGTGACTTCTGCCAATCCATCAATGACGGTCCAGTGCTCTGCCCGCTTTTGATGGCTTTGATAAGACAGGCGTGCCCCTGGATCCACCGTGATTTTTTTAACTTTAAAATGATCCGTGTCCGAAAGAACTTCGAACCCTCCCCAGGGACGCCACTCAAAAGGATGTTCACTGACCGTGATTGATCCCGATTCTTTAATTTGTTGAACCAGTTCTTTGACCTTTTGACTCATGCCTTTTTGTGCCACCAGCAATCCATCTGGAGTGTCCACAACCAAAAGATTGTCCACCCCAACCAAACCCACCACTTTGTTTTGAAGAGCGTGCACAAAATTTCCACGAGACTCCACTTGAAAGACCTTTTGCTCCCCTGAGGTTCGTAGCTCCGTCATTTCATCAGAAACCCTGGAAAGCTCATCCCAAGAACCAACGTCGCTCCAACCAAAATCGGAAGGAATGCATTTTAAATTCTGTAATTTCTCCATGATGGCGTAATCCAAGCTGATGTTTGGCAACTTGGAATACTGATACTCCAAATTCGAAAGATCCTTTTGAATTCCCGAGATTTCTTTCCAAAGTTCGGGCTGAAATTTTTGAAACGCCTCAATCATTTGATCCAATCGAAAAACAAAAATTCCCGCATTCCAATAAAATCCACCTTGAGCCAAGTAGGTCTTGGCTTTCTCAAGACTGGGTTTTTCATGAAATTTTAAAACCGAAAGAGCGCCCTCACCTTCTCCTTGGGTTTCGATATACCCATATCCGGTGTCTGGAGAATGGGGACGAATGCCCAAGGTCAAAACTTCACCTTTTTGAGCTTCTTCCACTGCGATCTTTAAAATTCTCTGAAACTCTTCCTCATCTGCCACCAAATGATCTGCCGGAAAAATACCTAATACTTCGTTCGGAGAGACTCCATTCATCAGTGCCAAGTGACAGGACAAAGCCACCGCTGGGCCGGTATTTTTCTGCAAAGGTTCATAAACCACTCGAGAGGCGTTCAAGGATTTCTTTTTTAATGCACGTTCTGTCAATGTGGCCATGGACTTAATGGTGATCACTTCAGGATCTCCAAACGCACTCAATCGATCTAGGGTGTTTTCTAAAAAAGATTGATCAAAAAACTCACAAAATTGCTTGGGATAGCTGCTTCGAGATACGGGCCAAAGGCGAGTTCCGCTTCCCCCCGACAATATCACTGGTTTCATACACACCTCATTTACCCCAAAGCTTAATAGACGATTTTGGAAGTGTCAGTCTTCAATTGTCCTCCCTGAAAGAGAATGTTACTTTTTTAACAATCTCTACCAGAGCTAAAAAGGAGCGCCCATGTCCATTCCCTTTATTGACATCAAAGCCCAGCACCATGCCCTTAAAAAAGAAATCGAAGCACAAATTTCGAAGGTTCTCGAGCACTGCCAATTCATTTTAGGACCTGAAGTGACAGAACTGGAAGGAAAGCTGGCGGAGTTTTGCGGCGTCAAACATGCCATCACCTGCTCCAGTGGAACCGATGCGGCCCTTCTTGCAATGATGGCCGAAGGGATTGGCCCCGGAGACGAAGTGATCGTCCCTGCCTTCTCATTTATTGCCACTGCCGAAACCGTTGTGCTGCTTGGCGCCACGCCGGTCTATGTGGATGTGGATGAAGAGACCTACTGCATCAATGTGGATGAGATTGAAAAAGCCATCACTCCCAAGACAAAAGCCATTCAGCCCGTGAGCCTGTATGGGCAAATGGCGGACATGGAGGCTCTTCAAAAGATTTGCGAAAAGCACAATTTGGTTTTGATCGAAGATGCGGCCCAATCTTTTGGAGCCACTCAAAACGGCAAAAAAAGCTGCGCCTTTTCCCACTATGGAGTGACCAGCTTTTTCCCTGCAAAACCTTTGGGATGTTACGGAGATGGCGGAGCTGTTTTTACGAACGATGACGCCAAGGCCGAACGCATGAAGCAACTTCGAGTCCATGGGCAAACGGCTCGTTATGAACACAGCTTTATTGGAATCAATGGACGGATGGACACCCTTCAGTGTGCCATTATGCTCCCTAAGCTCGAACGTTTCCCCTGGGAATTGAAACAACGAAACGAATTGGCAAAAAGATACAATAACGCCTTTGGCGAATTTTCCTCAAAGGGAATCTTTATTCCGGTGGTGAAAGAAAATAACACTTCCGCCTGGGCCCAATACACCTTGCGCACCACAAAGCGAGATTTCCTGATTGAAAAATTAAAAGAAAAAGAAGTTCCAACGTCCATCCACTATCCAAAAGCCATGTCTGAACAACCTGCCTATTTGGAAAATGGTCGCATTGTTTCAGATTCCATTTCAAAGCGCTTAGGACATGAAGTCTTCTCTCTTCCCATGTATCCCGACATGCCGTTTGAAATTCAGGACAAAGTCATCCAAGCTTTAGTTGAAATCGCCAACCAAATGTAGAAAGGACCACAAATGGGGTTGCTTCTGAAACAACTTTTTGGATTCATTAAACTTTTGAATTCCGAAACCGGTCACAATCAAATAGCTGCAGGAGTGGCCTGTGGATTTATTCTTGGAATGACTCCACTCCTTTCTCTGCAAAGCCTCTTGGTTTTTCTTTTGATCTTTTTCTTTCGAATTCAGGCGGGAGCCGCATTTATCTCTGCGTTCTTTTTCGCCTTTATCGCCTGGGTTTTTGATCCGCTTTTCCATCAGTTTGGAAGTTGGTTTTTAAGCCTTCCCTCCTTGCAAGGTCTATGGACGGAACTTTACAATATGCCCTTGGTTCCACTCACTCGTTTTAACAACTCCGTGGTGATGGGTTCCGGCGTCTTTGCCATCTTGTGCTTCCCCTTGGTATTTTTTGCCTCCAAGTGGCTCGTAAAGAAATATCGCCGAGCGGTGGTCGATCGGATCAAAAGCACAAAGTTCTGGAAAGGGATTCAAGCCACCTCCCTTTACAAGTGGTATTACTCCTACGAAAATCTCTACGGATAGGTGATTTATGACTGAAAATAAGAAAGTTGAAAAAAAGAAGAAGAAAAAAGGCCCCATTCGCATTGAAGCGATCCTTCCAGCGGTCCTCATTCTAGGATTAGTTTATGGCTATTTCTATTTCTTCTTTGATGGACATTTGAGACGAGCTGCCGAATACGCGCTGACTCAAATCCACGGTGCCGAAGTCAACATTGGAAACATTGAAACCAGTGTTTTCAACGCCTCGCTCTTGGTTCAAAAAATTCAAATCACCGACAAAAATCAACCTGAGCGGGATCTTTTTCGCGTTGGCGAAATTCACTTCAAAGCTCTTTGGGATGGACTTCTTCGTGCCAAAGTGGTCATTGACGATGCTTCGATCAAAAACATTCAAGCCTTAGTGCCACGGGAACGTCCCGGTCGGGTTCTTCCTCCACCTCCTCCTGATGGCAAGCCGGGAATCATCGCGAAGGCCGAAAAAGAAATCGTCGATCAAACCCGAGCAAAACTTCAAGACAACTTCATTGGTGACATTGCCGCCGTCGCCGGCGGAGTGGATGTCAAAGATCAACTGGGCCAGATTGAAAGCAATCTTAAAGCCAGCGTTCGAATCAAAGAGTTGGAAGAAGAGCTCAACAAGAAAAAGGCCGAGTGGGACCAGCGCTTAAAGGACCTTCCCGAACAGAAGTATTTTAAGGATCTAGAAGCTAGATTTAAAGCCATCAATTGGAATGAAAAAGATCCTTTAAAATTTGCTGCAAACCTTCAAACTGCAAACAACCTGATCAAGGAAGCCAAAGGCAAAGTGGAAGAAATCGACAAGGCCCAAAAGGACCTTCGCGGAGATCTTGGAAATTACGGGGGATCTGTTCAAAATCTCGAATCCTTTGTCAAACAAGACATCGAAGATTTGCAAAAGCGATTCAATATTCCAAGCATTGATCCCAAAAATATGACCCAACAGTTCTTTATGAAGCAAATTGAAGAGCGTTTGGTGGGCGTGCGCAAATACTATGAAGTTGCAAAAAAATACATGCCTCCCAAATTCAAAGGCGAAAAAGCGCCGGAGCCTGAGGAAACCCTTGTTCCTCGAAAACGGGGCGAGGGCAAAAACTTTACCTTTCCGATCACCAAAGGCTACCCTAAGTTTTGGCTCAAAAGAGCCTTTGTCTCTTCCGAAGTCAGTGCTTCTGAATACAGTGGGAATGTCCAAGGAGAGATTCTGGATGTCACCAGTCACCCTCAGTATTTGGGAAAACCCACTCGAATAAACCTTAAAGGTGATTTTCCAAATCAAAACGTTTTTGGCTTGAGCATCAACTCCATCATAGATTTTACCACCGATGTGCCAAAACAAAGTTTGGATTTGAAACTCAACTCTTTTCCTATGGGAGTGTTGAAGCTTTCGGATTCGGACGATGCGCGAATTTCTATGACTCCCAATCAAGCCTCCCTGCAAGCAAAGGCCCAGTTGACGGAAGGAACACTCAATATGGACACCTACAGTCAATATAAAGGTGTGAAGTTTGATGTGGAAGCCAAGCAAGAATTTGTCAAAAACTTGCTGGTGAATGTTTTTGCGGGCATTCCGGATGTGACCTTGAACGCTCATATTGAAGGAGCTTGGGACAAGTTAAACTTCAACTTGAATTCGAATTTGGGTCAGGCACTGGCGAAGGGATTTGGCCAACAACTTCAGGCGCAAATTGATGCTGCGAAAGTAAAAATCCGCCAAGAAATTGATAAAAAAATTGGCGCCGAGAAAGAAAAACTGAAAGCTCAGCTTAAAAACCTTTCTGGAGATCTTTCGAAATCCTTAGGCGTGAAAAAGTCAGAAGTAGACAAAGTTTTAAAAGACCTGGAAAAGGAATTGGACAAGCAGGGAAAAGGCATTGTCAAAAAAGACGATTTGAAAAAGCTTGAAGATGAAGGAAAAAAACTTCTAAAAGGTTTGGGGTTTTAAGTGCAAACCCACACAAACTTATCTTTAGACAACCTTAGCTCTGAACGCTCCCTTCAATTGAGCTCCCTTAGGCTGCAAACACCCATAGGCGAGATGTTGGCCATGGCCAGTGAAGATGCACTTTATTATTTGGATTTTTGCGAACGTAAAAATTTAGAGTCCCAACAGGCGAATTTTCAAAAACAAACAAAGGCTCAGATTCAGCCGGGCACCAATAAGATTCTTTCGAAGCTGCAACAGGAGCTGAGTGCATACTTTGAAGGTTCCCTGGAAAAATTTGAAACTCCCCTTGCCCTGATTGGAACTGAATTTCAAAAACAGGTGCTCAAAAGCCTTCAAGAAATTCCTTACGGGCAGAAAATCACTTACAAAGATCAGGCATCCAGTATGAATCGCCCCCGTGCGGTGCGAGCCGTGGCCAAGGCCAATGGGCAGAATCATTTGGCCATCATTATTCCCTGTCATCGTGTGGTGGGCTCTCAGGGCAGCCTAACAGGTTACAGCGGCGGTCTGGAACGAAAGCGCTGGCTCCTCAACCTCGAAGCCAATCAACACGAAACCCATCAATAGGGCTTCTCGCTAAAAAAGACTCTCGGCAAAAAGTACCTGCTTCCTTTTTAGCGGGGATGCTATTTTCCGCTGCGATTAAAATCGCCGGCTTTGCCTTTTCGAGGCGATTTTTTCTTCGAGGATTTTCCAGAGTTACAGTAGCCGCCATCCCCTTTGAGCTTTCGTTGCTCTCGAAAGATGTCTGGATAGAAACCAATCTTTCCAGTGAGCTTATAGTTCTTATTCAAGATGGACTCGGGATTCCCGCACACCGTTTGACGAGTCAGCTCCGAAACTGCTTTCACAATCCCTTCGGCATCCACATAAAAAGGACCGGCCCCTTCCTCGCCCACAAAAACCAATTCGAAGGTTCTTCCCTTGGGCTCGTAATCTAAAAACTGAACCTCTCCCGGAGGAGACACCACAACTGCGGGCTCAATGGCATCTTGAACCGCCCACACATGGAATGAAAAAAGACCTGTTACAATCCAACTGACTAAAAAATAGGATGCCTTCATTTCTTTTCTCCTCGCGTTTCCTCAAATCAGAGTTATGCCATTTTCCTCATTAACTGAACTCACAATAAAAAACTATCTCAGTGCCTTGCCTTTTGCTCTACGGGCTCGACCTTTACCTCCTCTTTCGGGAGATCCACCTGTGATGGTCAAGGGCGCGCCTTTACAAGACTTTAATACTTTTAACACTTTAGGAGTAACGCGAACACATCCTTTAGATCCATTTTCTCCAATGGGCATTGGAGGCTTCCTCCACCAAGCGGTGTGGAAAACTCTTCCTCCACCACTTTGACCCATTCCTTGAATTCCCTCAATCGCCACACCATCTTTTACAACACGGCCATGATGTCTGCCGCCAATTGTCCCACTCCCATTGATCGTAGTTCCGTTCTTTCCACAATCAATGATTTGCTCCGAATTGGGTAGGTTCATCCCCCCAATTGTGATGCGATGGGTACTGCAATCCACACGAACACTTTGGCACTGCCCCGTAATGGATCCGCCGTCCGTTTTGTTTTGAGGGTTGTAAGGATCTGCGTTGAAGGGCGTTTCTGGATTTGGAGTCTGCAAGCAACCCACTCCCACCAAAGCCAAGGCTCCAACAAATAGCGCTAACATTTTGTACATAGGTCTATGGTAACGAAAAATTGCGATGTTCCACCAGAAGACCTGGCCAAGAATGCGACGTAAGTCGCCTTCACTCACTCTTCTTTGTGAAGAGAGGAATAGATGTCCCCAAAAAACTGAATGGCTTGGTCATGGTCCCAAACTTCCACGCCCACCACTTTGCGCACCAACTTAAGGCCAGGACCTACGATGTAGGATTCCGGCAAAACTTCGGTTCCATAGCCTTTCGAAATGACACCTTCTGGATCTCTTAAAATTCGGAAGTTTTCAGGAAAGGGCTCAAAGCCTTTCAAAAAGGCCTTTAAATCATCTTCGTGCTTGTCTTGAGAAATGGCTAGAACTTCAAGTTTTTCCCCAAGTTTTTTTGCCAATTGAATCATTGACGGAACTTCTTTGACACAGGGAACACACCATGAGGCCCAAAAGTTAATCAGAACCACCCGATCTTGAAAGTGACTCAATTGAACTCTTTCGCCACTGTAATAGTCGGTGAGTTCAAAATCCTTTATGCCATTTTTTTCCAACTGATTCAGAATCTGAGCCGAACGTGTCGGCGCACGTCCTTGATTCAAAAAGTCTTGATAAAAATACCAAGGAATGGACAGCAAGCCCGCAACCACTAAAACCGCAAAAAATGCCTTAACGTGAATCATAGGGGATCAATCCTAGCATGCTTGCATCTTGTCGACGATGGATTTGTGACTGCGACATCCAGCAAGATTTAAGGAGCCCTGCCCCATCTCAGCCCTTCGCCCTTCCATTGAACATCCTCAGGAATATCCAAAATAATAAAAAAGAGAGTCTTGGACTCTCTTTTTTTACTTTTGATTTTATATCTAACTTATATTTAAACCTTATATTTAAACGTCGAGCTGCGAAGAGAGTTTCCCCACGCACAGTTCAAAAGCTTAAACTAGGCCTTTTTCTTTGTGCGAGAAGTTTTGCGTGCCGTAGACTGCTTCTTGCGAGTTTTCTTTTTAGACTTCTCCGCTGAAGCTTTCTTTGTCACTTTCTTCGCAGCACTTGCCTTTTTGCTGGCCGTCTTCTTCGCAGAAGCTTTTTTCGCAGCTTTCGGCTCATCCGCAGTGGCACCTGTTGAAGGCTTGTAGTCTACAAATTCAATAAAAGCCACGGGAGCGGAATCGCCGTCACGGTGACCAATTTTGATGATGCGAGTGTATCCACCTGCACGGTCTGCAAAGCGGTCTTTCAAATCTGTCACCAAAGTTTGAACCACACCGGGATTTGGATAACGGGATTCAAGAAGACGTCGAGAGTGCAAAGTGCCTTTTTTACCAAGAGTCACGGCCTTCTCAACATGGCGACGCACCTCTTTGGCCTTTGCCAAAGTTGTTTTGATTCTTCCATTTTCAACAAGGGAATAAACCAAACCACGAATAAGAGCCACACGAGGCCCCTGTCTGCGGGAAAAAGAATGTGTTTTTGTTCTATGTCTCATCTGCTACCTCTTAATCTCTATTGTGGCATTCCGCTGCCGCCGTTGGTTGTATCGACGGAAGCACCCATCATTGCCTGTTGAGCACGCTGGGGGTTATTGGGGTCCCATCCGGGAGGAGGCCATCCTTCGATCTTCATCCCTAGAGACAATCCCATGTTAGAAAGAATTTCCTTGATCTCGTTCAAAGACTTACGACCAAAGTTCTTTGTTTTAAGCATTTCCGCTTCAGACTTGGTCACCAACTCGCCAATGTGACGGATGTTGGCATTCTTCAAGCAGTTCGCTGAACGAACCGAAAGTTCCAAATCATCCACAGAGCGGAAAAGATTTTCGTTGAATTGAGGAGTTGCTGAAGTCTCTTCCACTTCTTCGGGCTCAATGTCCTCGTCGAAGTTCAAGAATACTTGCAATTGCTCTTTTAGAATTTTTGATCCCAAAGAAACACTCTCTTCGGGCTTCAAAGACCCATCCGTCCAAACTTCCAAAGTCAACGCATCGTAGTCGGTTCTTTGACCCACACGAGCTGCAGACACATTGTAGTTCACTCGACGAATGGGGCTGTGAAGAGAGTCTACAGGAATAAATCCAACGCCCAAATCTTGCTCACGCCCTTCGGCCTCAACATATCCACGGCCAAAGCTCACGACAATTTCAGCTTCAAACTTCGCGTCTTTTCCAAGAGTGGCAATGGGTTGGTCCGGATTCAAAACTTCCAATCCATCTGTCAATTGGATGTCCGAAGCCAAAACTTTTCCAGGTCCAACTTTAGAAATGCGAACTGTTTTAGGCTCAGCATCCGCTTGACGGAATCGAACCTCTTTCAAGTTCAAAATGATGTCAGTCACGTCTTCAAGAACGTCAGGCATTGTGCTGAACTCATGAAGAACACCCTCGAATTTTACAGCAGAAACTGCTGAACCCATCATAGAGCTCAAAAGGACTCGACGAAGAGAGTTTCCTAGAGTCACTCCGTACCCTCTTTCCAAGGGGCGGATATAGAACTTCCCATAAGTGGAAGTCAAAGACTCTTTTTCAACCTCAAAACCCTTGGGCTGAATCAAGTCTCTCCAGAATTTGTAATAGTGCGGTTGAACTGTCATTTGTGACATATGGGTGACTCCCTTAAACTGCTGATTTGTTAAAAACTCAATGACCTAAAATGCTACTGTTACACTCGACGACGCTTTGGAGGGCGACAGCCGTTGTGAGGAACTGGAGTCAAATCTCTCATGGAGTTCACTCGGAATCCCATGCTTGCCAGCGCTCTCACTGCAGGCTCTCTTCCTGCTCCAGGACCACGAATGATCACATCAACAGATTTCATTCCTGCTTCCAAAGCTTTCTTACCCGCATCTTCCGCTGCAACTTGCGCGGCAAAAGGAGTTCCTTTTCGGCTTCCTTTGAAACCGAGCATTCCTGCGGAAGACCAACAAACAGCTCCACCGTTCAAATCAGTGAAAGTGATGATGGTGTTACCAAAACCGGATTGGATAAAACATTTTCCGGTGGGAATGTTCTTTTTTACTTTTTTCTTCGTGGACTTTTTAGATGCATCAGCCATCTTCAATTACCTCTTATACAGCTTTTTTCTTGTTTGCTACGGTTTTTCTTGGGCCTTTTCGAGTTCGAGAGTTTGATCGTGTACGCTGACCACGAGCTGGCAAACCTCGCTTGTGTCGAAGTCCACGGTAACAACCCAAGTCCATCAATCTTTTAATGGACAAGCCAATTTCTCTTCGCAAATCCCCTTCAACTTTAAAAGAAGATTCAATGGCTGAACGAAGTTGAGCCACTTGCTCATCGGTCAAAGCATCAGTTCGAAGGGTTTTATCGAATCCAACTTCATCTACGATTTTTTTAGCCCGTGAAGGACCGATGCCGTAAATGTACTGAAGGGCGATTTCAATTCTCTTATTTTTTGGAAGGTCAACACCTGCTATACGAGCCATTCTTGCTTACCCCTGCTTTTGCTTGTGCTTTTTATTTTCACAGATTACGCGGATGACGCCAGATCGACGGATCACCTTGCATTTGTTGCATATTTTCTTAACGGAAGCTCTCACTTTCATAACCACATTCCCTTTTGTTCACCCTTAAGAAAGGGGCTTTAAATTCAAAAAAACAAAGCCAAAAGCCGCAATTATTTTTTTGCGACCTGAGACCCTAACACCTTCAACATGAGGTGTCTATAATTTAGGTTGACTCCGAACCATTTTCATTAGGTCGACGCCACCTCTTGGCTCAGTCGAGAGAAAACCTCTTCCACTTCACCTTCGCCCTCCACGGTCTTCAATTTGCCCTGAGAAGCATAAAAATCCTTCAAAGGGGCCGTTGAATTCATGTAGGCCTCCAGACGCTTAGAGATGACCTCTTCCTTGTCATCCGGGCGCTGAATCAGCTCTCCCCCACACACATCACAAACGCCCTCTTTTTGAGGGGGGCTTGCATGAATATGGAAGGTCGCACCACACTTCTGGCACACGCGACGGCCTGTGAGCCGGTCCGTCAATTTCTTATGGTCCACCTCAAGAAAAATCGCCTTATTGAGCGGTCTTCCGAGATCTTCCAAGAGCGCATCCAGAGCCTTGGCTTGGGCTTCCGTACGTGGAAATCCATCAAAAATAAAAGAAGCTTCAGGTTTTGAAGCCAACTTTTCCTTCACCAATCCAATCACCACATCATCAGGAACCAACTGCCCCTGATCCATAATCTTTTTTGCAGCCATTCCCAGGTCCGATTGGGCCTTGATGGCTTCTCGCAAAAGGTCTCCGGTGCTGATGTGGTTGAAACCCTTTCTCTCAATCAACAGAGAGGATTGGGTCCCTTTTCCTGCGCCCGGAGGTCCAAAAAGCACCAGGTTCAATATTGAACCCTCCGGCTTTTTACTTTCACACCCTTCATCAATCCCTCATATTTCGCAGTCAAAAGATGAGATTGAATCTGTTGGCTGGTGTCCAACGCCACTCCCACCAAAATGAGAAGACTTGTTCCGCCAAAGTAGAAAGGCACTTTAAAGGCACTCACCAAAATTGTTGGCAAAATACAAATGGCACTGAGGTAAATTGCACCCGCAACGGTCAAACGGTCCAAAACACGTTTGATGTAATCCGCTGTGCTTTTGCCTGCTCGAACACCAGGAACAAAGCCACCGTACTTTTTAAGGTTGTCAGACACTTCCACCGGATTGAAAACGATCTCGGTGTAGAAAAAACAGAAGAAAACGATCAGACCCACAAACAACACATTATAAATGGACCCTGTTGGAGAAAGAGACTGGCTCAATTCTCTCATCCAAGGCTTGTCGATAAACTGAGCCATGGTTGCAGGGAACATCAAAAGTGAAGATGCAAAAATAGGTGGAATCACGTTTGAAAAGTTAATTTTAAGAGGCAAATGACTGGTCGGAGTCTGAGTCATTCCCGACTGAGTCGCTGCCTTTTGAGAGTAATGAACCGGAATTCTTCGCTGTCCCACCTCAAGGAAAATGATCAAACCAATGACCAAAACCATCAATGCAACAATGATAAAGGCCACAAAACCACTCAATTCACCGGCACCGATCATTTGGAACATTTGAACCGCTCCATGGGGAATTCCCGCAGCAATCCCTGTGAAAATGATCAAGCTGGCACCATTTCCAATGCCGCGCTCGGTGATCTGTTCACCCAGCCACATGATAAAACAAGTGCCCGCAACTAGAGTCATGATCGACATAAAACGAAAAGAAAAGAGTCCACCAAAAGATTGAACGGTCACAAGAGACTGTTCATTGTGGCTGGAAGTCAAAAGAAATGTGGACATGGCATACCCTTGCACCACCGCCAATACAATTGTCGCATAACGAGTGTATTGGTTGATTTTCTTTCGCCCTTGCTCACCTTCTTTTTTCAACTGTTCCAAGTAAGGAACAGCGGTTTGCAAGAGCTGGAAAATAATCGAGGCAGAGATATAAGGCATGATCCCTAGCGCGAAAACACTAAATCGCTCTAAGGCTCCACCTGTAAACGTATTGAACAAACCAAAAATTCCAGAGCTTTGAGCCTGAAAGAACTCCATGACCAACTTAGGGTCAACTCCAGGAACGGGAACATGAACACCCAATCGGTAGATCGCCAGCATTCCCAAGGTGAATAAAATCTTGTTGCGAAGTTCTTTTGGAAAATTCAACGCTGGGTTTGCCACTACGAAATCACCTCGGCCTGTCCACCGGCTTTTTCAATTGCCGCTTTTGCAGTTTCAGTGAACTTGTGAGCTTTAATGCTCAAGCCGGCAGGAGCTTCTCCGCGGCCCATAATCTTAATTTTTGAACCTTTGCGAGCCAAACCTGCTTTTTGAAGCTCTTCAGGGCCAACGGTTCCTGAGAACTTTTGCAAACGATCCAAATTCAAAGCTTCAAACTCATTTGCAAATTGAACATTTGAAAAACCAAACTTTGGAAGACGACGAGCCATCGGTGTTTGACCACCTTCAAAGCCCCGACGAATCGCTCCTCCTTTGCGTGCTTTCTGACCCTTGTGACCCTTCGTGGAAGTTCCGCCTTTTCCTGAACCAACACCACGTCCAAGTGCTTTTGATTTGTGGGTCGAGCCTTTAAATTTTTTCAATGAAGATAGAGCTGACATATTAGCCCTCCACTTTCACGTCCAACCACTGCTGAACTTTCATGATTTGACCACGATTGGCAGGGTTGTCTTGAACAACCACTTCTTGGTTGATCTTTCGAAGACCCAAGCATTCCATAGTGGCTTTTTGCCCCTTGGTCGCTCCAATCAAACTCCTCTTTAAACGCACTCGAAATGACTTAGCCATTTTTATTCACCTTTTGTCACTCGTTGACTCATCAACTGATTTAAACCGTTCAAAGTGGCTCTCACTGCATTGTGAGGGTTGGTTGTACCAACACACTTTGTAAGGATGTCTTTAATCCCAACAGCTTCCAAAACCGCTCGCACCGGGCCACCAGCAATAACGCCGGTTCCAGGAGCCGCAGGTAGCATGATGATCTTTGCAGCTCCGAAACGACCCACCACTTGATGAGGAATTGTTCGGTTCTCTTTCAAAGTCACCGTGCTCAATGCTTTTTTTGCAGTTCTTCCCGCTTTGCCAATGGCCTCTGGAACTTCACCGGCTTTGCCTGTTCCAAATCCCACTTGGCCCTGTCCATTTCCAGCCACCACAAGTGCAGAAAAGGAAAAACGTCGTCCCCCTTTTACCACTTTGGCAACTCGATTGATTGCAACCACTCTCTCTTGAAGTTCGTTTTGGCCTTCTACCACGTCCATAGCTCCTTATTAAAAATTCAAGCCCGCTTCACGAGCCCCATCTGCCAATGCTTTGATTCGACCATGAAATACGTACCCACTGCGATCAAAAACGACTGTTTTGATGTCTTTCGACAAAGCTTTCTTTGCCACATCTTCACCAACAGCTTTTGCGACTTCAATGTTGTTCGCCTTGCTCTTTGTTGCCAAAGTGGAAGAAGACGCCAAAGTGCGACCATTTACATCGTCAATCACTTGAGCGTAAATGTGTCTACCGCTTCGAAAAACCGTCAACCGAGGGCGCTCTTCTGTGCCCTTCACCTTTTTACGAATGCGAGCTCTGCTTTTAAGCCTCTTCGTAACTTTGGCTGCTGTTTTATTTTTTAATTTAATCGAAATCACAACTCACCTCTTATTACTTAGAAGCCGACTTACCAGCTTTTTTCTTAATAACTTCATCAGAATAGCGAATCCCTTTGCCCAAGTAAGGCTCTGGAGGTCTGAAAGACCGAATCTTCGCTGAAACTTCACCGACCAAACCTTTATCAGCACCTTTCACAGTAACTGAGGTTTGTTTTTCCACAGAGATCTCAATTCCGTCAGGAATGGCAAAGCTGATTGGGTGAGAATAACCCAAAGTTAGCTCAAGCTTCTTGCCACTGACAGCCGCTCGATATCCCACACCATTCAACTCCAAAGATTTGCTCCAGCCTTTGGACACACCTGTCACCGCGTTTTGAATCAAAGCGCGGTACAAACCATGATAAGCTCGAGTTTGAGGCTCTGTATTTGAAGGCTCCAAAGTGATGCTCTCGGGAGAAACGTTCACTTTGATTTCCGGTCTTACAGGAACCGTCAAAGTGTACTTTGAACCCTTCACAGTCACCGTATTGTCCGCCGCCACATTGACCTGAACAGACTTATCTAAAATTACTGGAGATCTACCAATTCGCGACATATTTCACCTACCATACCTGACACAAAAGCTCGCCACCCAAGTTCTGAGTTGCAGCTGTTGAACCATCTACGATTCCTTTATTTGTGCTTAAAATTGCAATTCCATAGCCATTTCTGACCTGAGGAACTTCTTTTGATTTTACATACAAGCGACGACCTGGCCGGCTCAAACGGTCAATTGCAGTGATCGAGTGCTTTCCAGCCTCGTCATATCGCAAGTAAACCCTCATCACTCCCTGTTTTCCATCCTTCGCTACTTTGAAAGAGCGAATGTAGCCATTGTCCAAAAGAATTTTGGCAATGCCCACACGGGTATTGGAAGAGGGGATGTCTACCTTCTCGTGCTTTGCCATTCCGGCATTTCTGATTCTTGTTAAAAATTCGCCAATAGTATCCATCTAAAAATCTCTCCCTTATTTCTTTCTGAAAGGAAAGCCCATTGCTTCCAAAAGAGCGCGACCCTGGGCATCGTTTTCGGCAGAAGTGCAAATGGTGATATTCATCCCACGAACAGTTTCAACCTTATCGTATTCAATTTCTGGAAAAATAATTTGTTCTTTCAAACCCATGTTGTAATTTCCACGACCATCAAACCCTTTGGGCGAAAGACCACGAAAGTCACGAACACGAGGAAGGGAAAGATGAATGAGTCTTTCCATAAAGCTCCACATTCTATCTTTTCTCAATGTCACCATGGCTCCCAAAGGCATTCCTTCACGCAACTTAAAGTTGGAGATCGCCTTTTTCGCCTTAGTAATCACTGCTTTTTGACCCGTGATGGCTGTCAATTCATCCACTGCTTTGTTCAAAACCTTTGGGTTTTTTACAGCTTCAGAGATGGACGTGTTGATTACGATTTTTTCCAATGTTGGAACTTGCATTGTGCTCTTTAGACCGAGGTCTTTCATCAATGCTTTCGAAATCTCTTCTTTATATTTTGTTCTTAATTCGATTTCCATTTCATCCTCACAAAACTTCTGGAGCCAAAGAAATGATTTTTACGAATTGCTTCGCTCTCAATTCTCTCGCCACAGGGCCAAAAATACGAGTTCCAATTGGTTCTTTGTTGTTGTTGATCAACACCGCGGAATTGTCGTCAAAGCGGATATAGCTTCCATCGGGACGACGAAGTTTGTGGATTGTGCGAACAATCACAGCCTTCGCAACATCACCTTTCTTCACCTTGGAGTTCGGCATCGCATCTTTGATGGAAACAACGATCACATCGCCAATAGAGGCATATCGTCGTTTTGTTCCACCCAAAACTTTGATGCACTGAACTTCCTTGGCACCAGAATTGTCTGCGACTTTAAGTCGTGTTTGCATCTGAACCATTTATGACCTCTTAAGCTTCCACTTCGGCTTTTTCAACGACAGACACCAAAGTCCATCTTTTAGTTTTACTCAATGGTCGACTCATACGAATCGAAACCTTATCTCCAATTTTCGCCTCATTCTTTTCGTCGTGTGCTTTGAACACAGAAGTTCTTTTCACGAACTTCTTGTATTTTGCGTGACGAACTTTTCGGTAAATCAAAACCGAGATGGTCTTATCCATCTTGTCACTGACCACTTGACCAATGACTTCGTTCTTTCTTCCGCGAGTCTTCTGATTTGCATCTTTTGTTTCAGCCATGACCTTCTCCAATTACGCTTTCTTCTCGCTCAATTTAGAACCCAATGCGGTGTTCACTTGAGCCAAATTTCTGCGTGTATGTCTAATTTCCAAAGGATTACTGAGCTGACCCAAAGAATGCTTCATCTTGGATACAAAAAGCTCTTCCGTCATTTTAGACTTTCTTTTTACCAACTCATCTACCGTTAAATCTTTAATCTCTGAATATTTCATTGCCTATTCCCTCGCGATCAACTTCGTCTTAAAGGGCAGCTTGTGAGCCGCAAGACGGAATGCTTCTTCTGCCTGTTCTTTGGAAACTCCGTTCATTTCAAAAATGATCCGGCCTGGTTGCATTTTTGCGATCCAGTATTCCGGACTTCCTTTTCCTGAACCCATTCGAGTTTCAGCAGGTTTCTTAGTGATTGGTCGGTCCGGAAAAACACGAAGCCAAAGCTTACCACCTCTTTTAACAGAGCGGCTGATCGCAATACGACCGGCTTCCAATTGTCTTGACGTCAAACGACCGGCTTCCAAACAAACAAGACCATAATCTCCAAATGCCAAATAGTTCCCACGAGTGGCAAAGCCTCCGTAGTGACCTCTGTGCTGTCTTCTCCACTTGACTCTCTTAGGACTTAACACGGTTGGCCTCCTCAATTTCCTTAGCTGAGTAAACGTCGCCTCTGTAGATCCAAACCTTCACTCCAATCAACCCATAGGTTGTCAAAGCTTCCGCAGTTCCATAGTCGATATCTGCGCGCAAAGTATGAAGAGGAACGCTCTTTTCGTTGTACCACTCGGAACGAGCAATCTCTGCCCCATCCAAACGTCCGCTCACTCGAATTTTAATTCCGCGAACTCCGCCTCGAACTCCTGCTGCCAAAGCCTTCTTCAAAGCTCTTCTCCAAGAGATCCGTTTTTCCAATTGAAGGGCGATGTTCTCGGCAACCAATTGAGCATCCACATCAGGTTTTCGCACTTCTTGAATGTTTACGAAAACCTCATTGGGAGTCAGTTTTTGAATGTCTGACTTCAATGCATCAATTCCAGTTCCTTTTTTTCCAATCACAACACCTGGTCGAGCTGTTGAAATGATCACTTTGATCTTATTTGCAGCTCTTTCCATTTCAATCTTAGCAACACCTGCGTGCTTCAACTTTTGCTTGATGAATTTTCTTAGTTTGTAATCTTCCTTAAAATTCTCAATGTACTGTTGGCCTTTTGCATACCAACGAGAATCCCAAGTTCGAATTACTCCCACTCTAAAACCAATAGGGTTAACCTTCTGTCCCACGAATCACCCTTCCTTATTTCTCATCCAAAACGACGTTGATATGACTCATTTTCTTCTTCACCATAAATGCTCGGCCTTGGGCTCTTGGGCGAAATCTCTTCATGGAAGGCCCCATATCTACCCAAATCGACTTCACAAAAAGATTGTCCAAATCGATGACTTTCTTCTGTTCTGCGTTTGCCAAAGCTGACTCAATCAACTTTTTCATCAAACGCGCACCTTTCTTCTCAGAAAAGGTCAGAATTTTAACAGCTTCATTCACATCTTTTCCACGGACCAAGTCAGCGACCAGTCTGGCCTTCTGAGCTCCAATTCGTGCAAAGCTTAATTTTGCTTTTACTTCCATGACTTAATCCCTATTTCTTTCCTGGACCGGCCTTTTTATCCGCGTGGCCAGTGTAGGTTCGTGTTGGTGCAAATTCGCCAAATTTATGACCGATCATGTTCTCTGAAACATAAACAGGAATAAACTTTCTTCCGTTATGAACGGCGAAGGTCAAGCCCACCGCTTCAGGAAGAATGGTTGAACGTCTTGACCAAGTCTTAATGACTTTTTTATCTCCAGTTTCGATGGCCTTATTGATCTTTCCTTCGAGGTGATGATCAACAAAAGGTCCCTTTTTAATCGAACGAGCCACGCTTCACTCCTACTTTCTTTGTTTTCTAGCGCTACGACGCTTAATAATCATATTGTTGGTACGCTTGTTGTGACGAGTCTTAGCGCCTTTACAAGGTTTACCCCATGGAGTCACAGGGTGATGACCTTTACCCACACCTTCACCACCACCAAGAGGGTGATCAATTGGGTTCATCGCCATACCACGAACCACTGGGCGTCGACCTTTCCAACGCATTCTTCCAGCTTTTCCGTAACTCACGTTCTCATTGTCTGTATTTCCAACCTGACCAATGGAGGCTCTGCAAACAGAAAGAATCTGTCTAACTTCCCCAGAAGGAAGCTTAACCTGACAGTATTTTCCAATTTTACCCACAAGAGTCGCGGCAGAACCTGCCCCACGAGCCACTTGAGCTCCCTTTCCAGGACGAAGTTCAATGTTATGGATGGTTGTACCTGTTGGGATGTCACCAAGAGGCAAGTTGTTCCCTGGCTTAATGTCCGCAGAACTTGAGGACAACACCTGGTCTCCAACATTCAAACCCACCGGCGCAATGATGTAACGCTTTTCACCATCCGCATAGTGCAAAAGAGCAATACGGCAAGTGCGGTTTGGATCATACTCGATGGTGGCTACCTTTGCAGGAACATCAATTTTGTTTCGTTTGAAATCGATCAAACGGTAACGTCTTTTGTGTCCACCACCCTTTTGCCAAATAGAAATTTGACCAGAGTTGCTTCGACCGGCCTTCTTATTCAATTTTGCGGTCAAAGACTTTTCTGGCTTTGAGCGCGTCAATTCTGCAAAGTCGAAACCCGTCATTGTACGACGGCCTGGACTTCTTGGTTTTGAAACTTTAATGCCCATCTTTATGCTCCCTCAAAAATTGAAATTTTCTCGCCAGGCATCAAGCGAACCATCGCTTTTTTCCAGTATTTGGGCTTGCTGATTCCAAAACGGTTTCGGCGCGCTTTACCACGGCACTGAAGCGTATTCACTGATTGTACTTTTACTTGAAAAAACTTTTCGATCGCCGACTTGATCTCTGTTTTGGATGCACGACGATCCACTTCAAAAGAATAAATTCCTGTTTCCGCAAGAATGGAATTCTTCTCAGTAATCAATGGCTTTTTAATAATTTGACTTTGGATCATTTAGACACCCCACAACGCTCAACAATTTTGTCGATTGAATCTTTAGTGATCACAGCATTTTCATACTTCAAAAGATCATAAACATTCAGACCTTCAACAGATCGGTACTGGAACTTTGGAAGGTTGCGAGAAGCTCTTGAAAAGTTCTGATTGCTTTCAGCATCAATCAAAAGAGCTTTGCTCAAACCAAAGCCTTCAAGACGCTGAGCCAATTCTTTGGTCTTTCCATCTTGTGAAGTCATTTGGTCTACGACAAAAAGCTTTCCCTCTTTCACCAAATGAGAAAGGGCTGTTCGCAATCCAAGTCTCTTAAACTTTTTGTTCAAAGTGTAAGAGTAATCCCGTGGAACAGGACCGAAAGTGATACCACCACCAGGCATCAAAGGAGAACGGTTACTTCCTTGACGGGCATTTCCTGTTCCTTTTTGCTTGAAAGGCTTCTTACCACCACCGCTCACTTCAGCTCGTGTTTTCGCTTTGTGAGTTCCTTGACGTCGATTGGCCAATTGCCATCGAACGATGGATTGAAGAATCTCTTCTTTCACAGGAATCTCAAAAACATCTGAACTGAGTTCAGCAGATCCAACTTTTTTCTTATCCCAACCTAATACATCTACAGTTGCCATGTCTTACGCCTTTACCAATTTAACCAATGAATTTCTGGAACCAGGAACAGGACCTTTAAGTAGAATGACGTTCTCTTCTGCGATCACATCAACCACTTGGACATTCTTCACAGTCACAGTGTCATTTCCAAATTGACCTGGCATTCTGCGACCGGGCATGACCCGACCTGGCCAAGTTCTGTTACCGATAGAACCACCCGTTCTGTGAAAACCAGACCCGTGAGTCTTAGGTCCACCACCAAAATCCCAACGCTTTACAACACCCGCAAAACCATGACCCTTTGAGGTTCCAGTGATCTGTACGGTGTCGCCTTTTTTAACGCTGTCCAACGAAATTTTCTGTCCCACCTGAAGTTCACCCAAGTCATTCATGCGAAATTCTTTAAGGAACTTTGCTCCGTTTTCAAATCCCACTTTAGAAAGTTTGGATTGAGAAGCTTTGTTGGTTTGGGAAGCTCTGTCAGGACGGAAGGCCACTTGAACTGCTTTGTATCCATCATTTTCGTCTGTCTTCAATTGAGAGACGACCATGGGCTCATATTTCAAAACAGTCACGGGAACGCGCTCGCCTTGATCGTTATAAACCGCTGACATTCCCACTTTGAAAGCGAAAAGTCCGCTCATCTCAACACCCTCAGTCGCTGCTGGAGCATTTTGCTCTGCAGTCTCTGCTGGAGCGCCGTTGGTTTCTTCAACTTTATTTTCTTCGCTCATTTCTCATTCCCTCTCTAAACCGCAGAAAGTTTGATCTCAACGTCCACACCAGCAGATAGATCCAACTTCATCAATTGGTCGATGGTCTGTTGAGTGGGTTCCAAAATATCAAGGAGACGCTTGTGAGTTCTCACTTCGAATTGCTCCCGAGATTTTTTATCTACGTGAGGAGATCTTAAAACAGTGTATCGATTGATTCGCGTTGGAAGAGGAATGGGGCCCGCAACTCGGGCTCCTGTTCTTCTTGCTGTTTCCACGATCTCTTTTGTTGATTGATCGAGTAGCTTGTGATCGAAAGCTCGCAATCGAATTCGGATTTTTTGACTTTGCATGCTCATAACGCCCTTTATCCTAACTATTTTTTTCACTTCAGCCTGAAAAGAGGACGCACCTCTCCATTTTCTAAACGACCATCGAAGCCCAGTATCGCTTTAAATCGTTGATCTGAAGGCGACTTGGGGATTTGAGGCCGAAGAATCAGGCTGCAAGTGGCCGAGTATGCAGGTCCGGGTACCGGTTGTCAAAATTTTTTTACAACTTTTATTTTGCTTGTGGGAACTCCGGAAAACGGCTGCTGGCGGCCTGAAAAGCTTTCAGAGAGGAGCTGCTCAGGAGGGTCCATTGCCAGGAACTCCCGCCGTAAATTCACCCGCAACTGAGAAGAGCGGAAAAGATTTCTCATCGAGGGATGAGCTCCAGATCCTCCTTCAAATCCCATTAGAGCCGAAGCCCAATAGAAATCTAACGACCAAGCTTCTTGAGGATCTCTGCCTCAACCTTAGGGGGCATGGGCGCATACTCTTGAAACTCTAAGGAGAAGCTCGCTCTCCCTTGAGAAAGACTGCGGATCTCTGTGGCGTAGCCAAACAGAGTCGCCAAAGGCACCTCGGCCTCAATGTTCTGACCCCCACCCTGCTTGGGATTCATGCCGTGAACTTTTCCTCGCCGAGAGTTGAGATCGCCGATCACAGCACCCGTAAATTCATCGGGAGAAGAAATGTCCACCTTGAACAAAGGCTCTAGCAATTGGCTCTTTGCAGCCATCAAGGCCGATCGAATGGCCTGGCTGGCAGCCACTTTCACCGCCATTTCAGTGCTTTCTTTGTCTCGCAGTTCTAGCTCTTCAATTTGGATGATCACGCCCGTTAATGAGTAGCCCGCAAGAACTCCCACTTCGCAGGATTCGAGGGCTCCTGATTTCAATGCGTTTAAGAGCTCCTTTGGAGCTTGAGTGATCTTGGTATTCTGATACACCACTCCATCCGCAATGTTTCCAGGCTTCAAAGAAAGTTTTACGCGGGCAAAGTTCTTCTCGCCAGCAACTTCTCTTTCAAAAAGTCCTTCGCCGGTTGCACCCTCTGTCAGAGTCTCACGATAAGAGACTTGAGGTCGCCCCACGTTGGCTTTTACTTTGTATTCCCGAAGCAAACGGTCCACTAAAATTTCAAGGTGAAGCTCTCCCATTCCAGAGAGCAGCATTTGCCCGGTTTCAGAATCGACGCGCACATGGCAAGAAGGATCTTCCATTTCAAGACGCTCCAAACCGGCAATCATCTTGTCTTGATCTGCTGCAGATTTCGCTTCAATAGCGACGGAAATCACGGGCTCAGGAAAGGTGATCGACTCTAAGGCAACGATTCTTTTGCTGTCGCAAAGAGTGTCTCCGGTCCCTGTCATTTTCAAACCGATAACGGCTCCAATATCACCCGCTTTGAGTTCCGAAACTTCTTGGCGGGAATTCGCATGGAGCTTTACAATTTTTTGAACTCTCTCTCGTTTTCCAAGGCGAGGGTTCATGTAGGCTTTCCCCGATTGAAGAACTCCGGAATAGACACGAATAAAAGTTAAACTTCCCGCAAAGGGATCGGCGGCAATTTTAAACGCAAGAGCTGCAGCGGGTTCGTCAAAATCTGTTTTGCATTTGATGATTTTATTTTCGTCGTCGGGATCATGACCCTCAACGGGCGGCACATCCAGTGGCGAAGGAAGAAAAGAAACAACTCCATCCAAAAGTGGCTGAACCCCTTTGTTCTTGAAGGCAGATCCACAAAAGACGGGCTGCACTTGTAGAGCCAAGGTCCCTTTACGAAGAGCCGATCGAATTTCGTCTTCAGAAACTTCTCCGCCCTCAAGGTACTTGTTCATCAAGCCATCGTCGAATTCACAAACCTTTTCCACCAGCGCTGTTCGCCACTCTTGTGCCAATTCTACGAGATCTTCTGGAATGTCTTCTGTCGAGTATTTTTCCCCAGAGTCATTGGCATAGACCAAGGCTTTATTTTGAATCAAATCCACCACGCCTTGGAACTGATCTTCACTTCCAATGGGGATTTGCACAGGAACAGGCTCTCCACCCAATTTGTCTTTAATGGTCGTTACGGAATAATAAAAATCCGCACCGACACGGTCCAATTTGTTGATAAAGCAAATGCGAGGAACCTTGTAGCGGTCCGCCTGTCGCCAAACAGTTTCGGACTGGGGTTCAACACCATTTACTCCATCAAACACAGCCACAGCCCCGTCCAGGACTCTGAGCGAGCGCTCCACTTCAATGGTGAAATCCACATGTCCGGGAGTATCAATGATATTGATTCGGTGATCTTGCCAGGCACAGGTTGTTGCTGCGGAAGTGATTGTGATTCCACGCTCTTGTTCCTGCTCCATCCAATCCATGATGGTGTTGCCTTCATGGACCTCTCCCATGCGGTGGGATTTTCCAGTGTAAAACAGGATTCGTTCTGTGGTCGTGGTTTTACCGGCATCAATGTGAGCCATGATGCCGATGTTGCGAGTGAACTTTAAATCTTCCAGACTCTCTGGCTCAAGTGAGCTCATTCAGGTCAAACTACCAGTTGTAGTGAGAAAACGCTTTGTTGGCTTCTGCCATACGGTGAACGTCTTCTTTTTTCTTGATGGCGTTTCCACGGTTGTTGTAAGCATCTGCCAACTCTCCCGCTAAGCGAGAAGCCATGGATTTTTCACCACGATCGCGAGAATAATTCACAATCCAAGTCATTGCCAAAGTCAAACGGCGCGTAGGACGAACATCCACAGGAACTTGGTAAGTGGCTCCACCCACACGGCGAGATCGAACTTCCAAGTTGGGCTTACAATTCTCAAGGGCTTTTTTGAAAACAGTCAAAGGCTCTTCGCCAGAAACTTTTGTTCTCAATTCATCAAGAGCGGCATAGATGTGTTTTTGAGCAATGCTCTTTTTACCTTGCCACATCAAACGGTTCACAAACTTTGAAATGATCACATCATTGTAAACGGGATCTGGTAAAACTTCTCTTCTCTCTGCGGATTTACGACGAGACATCTTTTAACCTCTAGCTTTTCTTGGGTCGTTTAGAGCCATATTTAGAACGAGCTCTCATTCTGTTATTCACACCTTGAGTATCCAAAACACCGCGAACGATGTGGTAACGAACACCCGGAAGATCTTTAACACGACCCCCACGGACCAAAACCACACTGTGCTCCTGGAGGTTGTGACCAATTCCAGGGATGTAAGAGTTTACTTCAAAACCATTGGAAAGACGCACACGAGCCACTTTTCTCAATGCCGAGTTGGGCTTTTTGGGAGTGGTCGTGAAAACACGAGTGCAAACACCTCTTCTTTGAGGGCAGCTGGCCAATGCCGGAGACTTTGATTTTTCTTTCTGCGCTTTTCTTTGCTTGCGAATCAACTGGTTAATCGTTGGCATGAATTTCCTTTATTCCTTTACAAATAGTGGGTTTAAAAACCGCCCACCGGGCACTCGAGACGGAGAACCTAACCAAATTTGACCTTATTCGTCAACTAGAGGTTGGGGATATCTTGAGTCCCTGTTCATTTTTTTACCTTTTACCGCCCCAGTTGCCTGAGGCGGGGTTCTAAAGAGACCTCAAAGGCCTCAGTTCATAGAATGAGTTGTGCTTGCAGACATTCCTGGCAAGAAAGAAGGAGCTTCCTCTTCTTCTCTCTCTACGCGGACTTTCCACTTCTTGTAAGAACTCAAACCGGTTCCCGCAGGAATCAAACGGCCCATGATGATGTTCTCTTTCAAGCCTCTCAAGCTGTCTTGCTTGGAGTTCACAGCAGCTTCGGTCAAAACCTTGGTGGTCTCTTGGAAAGATGCCGCAGAAATCCAGCTCTCTGTGCTCAAGGAGACTTTGGTGATACCCAACAAGAGAGGTTCCAAGGTCGCCTCTACGCCGCCCTCAGCTGCAATTCGACGGTTTTCATCGTCAAAATCAAACTTCTCAACTTGCTCACCGGCCAAGAACTTGGTGTCTCCGGGATCGACAACCTGAACTTTGCGAAGCATTTGTCGAACAATCACTTCGATGTGCTTGTCGTTGATCGCCACACCTTGAAGTCGGTAAACTTCTTGGATCTCATTCACAAGGAATGCCGCCAAAGCCTGCTCCCCAAGAACTCTTAAGATGTCATGAGGGTTGCTTGGTCCATCCATCAAGGCCTCACCAGCACGGACAAATTCACCTTCGCGAACCGCAACGTGCTTTCCTTTAGGAATCAGATATTCCCGTTGCTCACCCACATCTGGAGTGACAATCACACGCTGCTTTCCTTTAACGTCCTTACCAAAAGTCACATAGCCATCGATGTCAGAAACGATGGAAGCTTCTTTAGGTTTACGAGCTTCGAAAAGTTCAGCCACACGAGGAAGACCCCCGGTGATATCTTTGGTTTTTGAGGTCTCTCTGTGAATCTTCGCGATGATGTCACCGGCATGGACCTTTTGACCATCACTGATGATCAATTGAGCGCCCACTGGCATCACATAGCGAGCCGGAATGTTCCGGTTTGGAAGCTCAAGATTCTCACCGTTTTCATCAGTGAGGTAGACCATTGGCTTCACTTCGGAACTCTTAGATTCGATGATCACTTTGGTCGCGAAACCGGTCACAGGATCCACCTGCTCGGTCATTGTTGCTCCCTCAGTCAAATCATGGAACTTGGTCACACCAGAAACGTCAGCCACAATCGGGTTGGAGTATGGATCCCACTCCGCAAGCTTCATTCCCTTAGTAATTTCCTCGCCTTCTTTGACATACAAAGTGGCACCGTAAACCAACTTCACTCGATCTCTTTCACGCCCAGAAGAATCGAAAGTGATCAATTCTCCATTACGATTCATAACGATCAAGCGTCCTTCTTTGTTTTCAACCGTTTGAACGCCTTCAAATTTTACTTTTCCATCATACCGAGCGTTGTGAACAGACTGCTCAACCGCACGAGAAGCTGTACCACCCAAGTGGAATGTTCTCATGGTCAACTGAGTTCCTGGCTCACCGATGGACTGAGCAGCAATAATTCCAACCGCTTCACCAAGGTTCACGGTGGAACCTCGAGAAAGATCTCGGCCGTAACATTTTACGCAAACTCCACGACGAGTTTTACAGATCAACGCCGAACGGATCATGACCCGATCAATCCCGGCTTCTTCGATCTTTTTCACTTCATCTTCGCTGATGATTTCACCGGCAGAACAGATCACTGTTTCGTTCACAGGATCCACCACATCCTCAAGAGCTGTTCGACCCAAAATACGGTCGCCCAAGCCTTGAATGATTTCTCCGCCTTCCATCAACGCGCGAATTTCCATCCCTTCGGTGGTTCCACAATCTTGCTCGGTAACAACGATATCTTGAGCCACATCCACCAAACGACGAGTCAGGTAACCTGAGTTCGCTGTTTTCAAGGCGGTATCGGCAAGACCTTTACGAGCACCGTGAGTGGAAATGAAGTATTGAAGAACCGACAAACCTTCTCGGAAGTTGGCCGTGATCGGGTTTTCGATAATTTCACCAGAAGGTTTGGCCATCAGACCACGCATTCCAGCCAACTGACGAATCTGGTTCGCAGAACCCCTCGCTCCAGAATCCGCCATCACAAAAATGGGATTGAAGCTGGCGCTTTCCACCTGTTTTCCATCCACTTCAAAAGTTTGCTTTTCAAGATGGCTCATCATTTCTTTGGCCACTTTGTCAGAACACTGAGCCCAAATATCCACAACTTTGTTGTAGCGCTCACCGTCTGTAATCAAACCTTCATCGTATTGAGAGCGAATCTCTTGAACTTGCTCTTCGGCTTCACGAAGAAGATCTTCCTTCGCTGCAGGAATCAACATGTCATCCACACAGATCGAAATCCCTGCACGAGTGGAGTACTTAAACCCAAGTTCCATCAGCTTATCCGCTAAGATGACAGTGGCTTTACCACCTGCCAAACGGAAAGACTTATCGATCAAATCTGCCAGAGCTTTTTTGTTCATTACTCGGTTCACAGTTTCAAAAGGAACTCCCTTTGGAACGATGTCGCTCAAAATGGCTCGACCCACACTGGTTTCTTGAACCTTTCCGTTGATTCTAGCCTTGATCGCCGCTTGAAGATCAATGTGTCCCATTTCATGGGCGTAAAGAACCTCATGGATGTTTCCAAAAACTTTTCCTGTTCCTTTTGCCCCGGGACGAACACGAGTCATCCAGTAAACCCCCAAGACAATATCTTGAGTGGGGTTGATGATTGGTTTCCCACTGGCAGGAGTCAGGATGTTGTTCGTTGACATCATCAAAACACGGGCTTCCACCTGAGCTTCGATAGACAACGGAACGTGAACGGCCATTTGGTCACCATCGAAATCCGCGTTGAAGGCTGTACAAACAAGAGGGTGAAGCTGAATGGCTTTTCCTTCGTGAAGAACAGGTTCAAAAGCTTGAATTCCAAGT
>DKGG01000023.1:81324-91685 GCA_002453155.1 Bdellovibrionaceae bacterium UBA6776 | reverse complement strand
AAAAGCTTGAATTCCAAGTCTGTGAAGGGTAGGCGCACGGTTCAGAAGAACGGGATGCTCTTTCACCACATCTGAAAGAATGTCCCAAACTTCTACGGTTTCTTGCTCCACCAATTTTTTAGCTTGTTTGATGGTTGAAGCGAAACCTTTTTCCTCAAGCTTGTTGTAAACAAACGGCTTGAACAACTCCAAGGCCATCTTCTTTGGAAGACCACATTGGTGAAGTTTCAAGTATGGACCCACCACGATCACAGAACGACCGGAGTAATCCACACGTTTTCCAAGAAGGTTCTGACGGAACCGACCTTGCTTCCCTTTAAGCATGTCACTCAATGAACGAAGTGGACGCTTGTTCGGACCGGTAAAGGTCTTTCCTCGACGGCCATTGTCCAAAAGTGCATCCACGGATTCTTGAAGCATACGCTTCTCGTTGCGGATAATAATGTCAGGAGCGTTCAGCTCTTGAAGTCTCTTTAAACGGTTGTTTCGGTTGATGACTCGACGATAAAGATCATTCAAGTCTGAAGTGGCAAATCGGCCACCATCCAATGGAACCAAGGGACGAAGATCTGGAGGGATCACAGGAACCACTTCCAACATCATCCACTCGGTTTTGTTGATGGAGTTTTTGAAGGCCTCAACCACTTTCAATCTTTTGGTGATTTTCTTGATCGCAGTTTCTGATTTGGTTTCCTTCAACTCCAAACGAAGCTTACGAGAAAGAAACTCAGGATCCACTTTACGAAGAAGATCCAAAACAGCGTCTCCACCCATCATCGCTTTGAAGTTGGGACCAAATTCATTCAAGGCATTTTGGTAGGCTTCTTCGCTAAGAACCTGCCCCTCTTGAAGAGAGGTCTCCATGGGATCTGTCACAATGTAAGCTTCGCAGTAAAGAACGCGCTCTACGTCCTTCAAAGTCATGTCCAAAAGGTTTCCGATACGACTTGGAAGAGATCTCAAGAACCAAATGTGAGCCACTGGGCTCGCCAATTCAATGTGTCCCAATCTTTCACGACGGACCTTGGTTTGAGTCACTTCCACACCACATTTTTCACAGATCACACCACGATACTTCATTCGCTTGTATTTTCCGCACAAGCATTCGTAATCCTTGATCGGTCCGAAAATCTTCGCACAGAAGAGTCCATCCCGCTCCGGTTTAAAAGTTCGGTAGTTGATTGTTTCTGGCTTCTTCACTTCACCAAAAGACCACTCTCGAATCATTTCTGGCGATGCCAAAGAGATTCGAACAGCGTCAAAAGAAAGCGGATCTTTTGGCTTATCAAAAAAGTTTAATAGATCTTTCAAGCGTCACCTCTCTCTTCCAATGACTCATTCGATACGGGTTGAACGTCCTCAGTTAAAATATCTGACTCCATCAATTCCACATTGAGAGCCAAACTTTGAAGTTCTTTGACCAAAACGTTGAAAGACTCAGGAAGACCTGGCTCCAAAACGTTTTCGCCCTTCACAATGCTTTCATACATGCGAGTTCTTCCAGCCACGTCATCCGACTTCACAGTCAGGAATTCTTGAAGACTGTAAGAGGCTCCGTAGGCTTCGATTGCCCAAACTTCCATCTCTCCAAGTCTTTGTCCTCCGAACTGCGCTTTTCCTCCCAAAGGCTGTTGAGAAACCAAGGAGTAAGGTCCGATGGAACGCGCGTGAATCTTTTCTTCGACCAAATGGTGAAGTTTCAACATGTACATCACACCCACAGTCACAGGAGTCTCGAAGGCCTCTCCGGTTCGACCGTCAAAAAGACGGACCTGACCCGTTGTTGGAATGTGAGCCATTTCAAGAAGAGTCTTCACATCTTTTTCTTTGGCTCCGTCAAAAACTGGAGTTGCAACGTGAACCCCGTCTTTCACCTTACGAACCATCTTTTTCAAAGAATCTTCGTCCGCATGGTTGATTTGCTCTTCTGCAACTTCATCTCCGTTAAAGATCTTCAAAAGATCTTGTCGAGCTTGGTCCGCATGGAACTTATCGAGGTGGTGCTCAAGTTGACGCCCCAATTCCAGAGCCGCTCGGCCTAAGTGAACCTCAAGAACCTGTCCAATGTTCATACGAGAAGGTACTCCCAGTGGGTTCAAAACCATGTCCACAGGGGTTCCATCTTCAAGATATGGCATGTCTTCCACAGGAAGAACTTTTGAGACCACACCCTTGTTCCCGTGTCGTCCCGCAAATTTATCTCCCACTTGAAGTTTGCGCTTAATTGCAATGTAAACTTTGACCATTTTGATCACGCCCGGAGGAAGTTCATCCCCTTTGGACAAGCGATCGATTTTCTCGTTGAAAACCAATTTTACTGCATCCAACTGATTTCGAGCCCCATCGATGATTCTTTGAGTTTGAAACTCAAGCTCAGAATCCAATGGGATGTAGCTCAACAATTCAAATGGAATGGTTTCAAGGTCTTCACCTTTAAGGGTTTGGCCTTTTTCCAAAAGCTTGTCAGAACCATCTTCGCTCAAAAGAACACCATTCGTGGTCTTACCTACAAGAAGGTCTTTCAACTTGTCCAAGGCGTTGTTACGGATCACGTTTTGTTCAACGCCAAAGTCTTTTTCTAATTTCTTTTTCTTTTCTTCAATAATGCTTTGTAGACGCTCATCGCGGTCCGCAGCTTCGCGGGAGTAAACCTGTGCATCAATCACAGTTCCCGTCACACCAGAAGGAACACGAAGAGAGGTGTCTCGAACATCTCCGGCTTTTTCACCGAAAATCGCTCGTAAAAGTTTTTCCTCAGGTGACAACTGGGTTTCACCTTTAGGGGTCACCTTACCCACCAAGATATCTCCGGGCTTCACTTCCGCACCAATGCGAATGATACCGCTGTTATCCAGGTCTTTCAGGGCCTCTTCACCGACGTTTGCGATGTCTCGAGAAATCTCTTCTTTTCCAAGCTTGGTGTCTCGAGCAATACACTCGAACTCTTCAATGTGAACGGAGGTGTAAACGTCGTCTTTGATCAGACGTTCAGAAATCAAGATGGAATCCTCAAAGTTGTAACCTTGCCAAGGAGTGAACGCCACCAAGATGTTTTGACCCAAAGCCAATTCACCCAATTCCGTAGACGGTCCATCCGCAATCACATCTCCACGCTTCACTCGGTCGCCTTCATTCACAATGGGCTTTTGGTTGAAGCAGGTGTTTTGGTTGGTTCGTTGGTATTTTGTAAGGTTGTAGATATCAACGTTTGCACCAAGACCTCCACCTTTTGCCAAACGACGAACTACGATTCGAGCAGCATCCACCGCTTCGACCACACCGTCATTCTGACAAACAATGGAAGTTCCAGAGTCTCTTGCCACCAAGCGCTCAACACCTGTTCCAACAAGTGGAGCTCGAGATTTCAAAAGAGGAACCGCTTGCCGTTGCATGTTCGATCCCATAAGTGCTCGGTTCGCATCATCATGCTCAAGGAAAGGAATCAAAGAAGCCGCAATAGACACCAACTGAGAAGGCGAAACGTCCATCAAAGTCACTTTGTCTTTATTGATAACTTCGTATTCTCCACCTTCACCACGAACAGTCACAAGATCAGAGCTGAAAGTTCCGTCATCGACGAACTTACCGGCTTGAGCAATAAAGTGCCCACTCTCTTCAAGAGCAGATTTGTACTTGATGTCGTCACCGATTTTACCATCGGTCACTTCTCGGTAAGGAGTTTCAATAAATCCGTATTGGTTGATGCGTGCAAAAGTCGCCAATGAAGCAATCAAACCAATGTTTGGACCTTCCGGTGTTTCAATCGGACAGATACGACCATAGTGAGTGGGGTGAACGTCACGAACTTCAAAGCCCGCACGGTCACGAGTCAAACCACCAGGTCCCAAGGCCGACAAACGTCTTTTGTGAGTGATCTCAGAAAGTGGGTTTGTTTGATCCATAAACTGAGAAAGCTGGCTCGCTCCGAAGAATTCCTTAACCACGGCATTCACAGGTTTTGCGTTCACCAAATCATGAGGCATCATGGTTTCAACATCTTGCAAGCTCATGCGCTCGCGAATGGCTCTTTCCATACGAACCAATCCAATGCGGTATTGGTTCTCCAAAAGCTCACCCACGGAACGAACACGACGGTTACCCAAGTGATCGATGTCATCCACATTTCCTTGACCGTTCTTAAGATCAATCAAGGTTTTAACAACGCTTTGAATGTCTTTTTCTGTCAAAGTTCTGTGTTCTACCGGAGTCTCTTCGAAAGAAATATTAAATCGGTGGTTGATCTTCAAACGACCCACTTCAGACAAATCGTAGGTCTCGGGATCGAAGAAGAGGCGTTGGAAAAATCCAGTGGCCGCTTCGATGGTTGGAGGCTCGCCAGGACGAAGTCTTTTGTAGATCTCCAAAAGAGCTTCTTCTTCGGTGTTGACCTTATCCACCAACAAAGTGTTTCGAAGGTAAGGACCTACGGCCAATCCATCAAAGAAGATAATTGAAAGCTCTTCGATCCCTGCGGATTTTGCCGCATCCAAAACTGCACCGTTCAATTCACCGTTGGCATCTGCAATGATCTCACCGGTGTTCTCATCGATGATGGGCTTTGCAATCACTTTTCCTTCCAATTCCTCGCGGGAAATGGGGATTTCAGTGATGTTCAAAGCTTTCACCTTCTTGATGGAAGCTCGAGTGATACGTCGACCTGCTTTGACAAGCACATCGCCAGAGGCTGGGTCTACGATATCAGAAAGGGCTCTTTGTCCGGCCATTCTTTCGATATCGATGGTGCGAGAAAATCCCTCAGCGCCAATTTTTACGGTATCGATGTGGTAGAAGTTCTCAAGAAGCTGCTCGGTGGAAAAACCAAGAGCTTTTAACAAGATGGTAACAGGGAACTTTCTGCGACGATCGATGCGAACATAAATCAAATCTTTTTGGTCAAATTCAAAATCAAGCCATGATCCACGGTAAGGAATCACACGTGCCGAGTAGATCAATTTTCCACTGGCATTGCTCTTTCCGCCATCATGGTCAAAAAAGACACCGGGAGATCTGTGCAGCTGAGAAACAACCACTCTCTCGGTTCCATTTACAATGAAAGATCCATTGGCAGTCATTAGGGGAATTTCACCCAAATAAACTTCCTGCTCTTTCACATCGCGAATGCTGCGCGCTTCTGTCGCTTCATCCACTTCAAAAACAATCAGCCTCAAAGTCACCTTCACTGGGGCCGCAAATGTCATTCCCCGTTGTCGGCACTCATCCACATCGTATTTTGGAGGCTCGAGCGTGTAACTCACAAATTCCAAGCTAGAGGTGTTGTTGAAGTCAGAAATCGGGAATACCGATTTAAAAACCCCTTGAAGACCCTCTTCAGACCGTCTGTCTGGGTCCACATCTTTTTGCAAAAAGGCCTCATAGGACTTTTTCTGCAATTCAATCAGGTTTGGAATTTCAATCAAATGCTTGGTCTTAGCAAAGGTTCTTCGCAATCGAAGATTTGAGGCAGTCACCGGACTTGTTTTCATCCTCTCTCCTTGTGAATCGAGTCACACAAAAAATTCAATCTTATCAAAACAACAATAGGGCGGCTCCATAGGAGCCACCCTTTAAAAAAAAGCGATTACTTCAACTCTACAGTTGCGCCGGCTTTAGAAAGAGCTTCTTTGATTTTTTCAGCTTCGTCTTTCGCTACGCCTTCTTTAACGGGCTTTGGAGCACCTTCAACAAGATCTTTTGCTTCTTTAAGTCCAAGACCAGTGATGGTTCGAACTTCTTTAATCACAGCAATCTTGTTAGATCCGGCACTTGCCAAAATCACGTCGAACTCAGTTTTCTCTTCAGCAGCAGCAGCTCCACCCGCTCCAGGCATTGCAGCCATAGCTACAGGTGCGGCAGCAGAAACGCCCCACTTTTCTTCGAGTTCTTTAATCATTCCTGCAAGTTCAATCACAGGCATGTTCGATAGGAATTCTACAACTTGATCTTTATTTACTGACATTTTTTTCTCCTCAAAAATTTTTAGTTAGATTTGGTTTCTTTGTATGCATTTAGAGCTCGCGCAAAACCAGCCGGAACAGCTTGTGCTGTACCCAAGAACTTGGTCATTGGAGCTGCAAATACAGCGAGTAACATTGCACGCAATTCGTCTTTGCCTGGTAGATCTGCCAATTGCATCACTGCCGCCTCAGACATTTTTACCCCATCCATCGCACCTGATTTGATTTGAAAGGCTTCGACTTCTTTGCCGAACTCTTTCAAAGCTTTCGCAGCGGCACTGGGCTCGTTGTAGGCAAATACAATTGCATTTGTTCCTACAAATTCAGTTTCCAGAGCGCCCTTCATTTCAGGGTGGTCAGATAAGGCTCTTAGCGCAAGAGTATTGCGTACAACCTTCATTTCAGATTCGACAGGTCGAAGCGACTTACGTAGCTTCGTCACATTTTCCACGTCCATTCCTTTGAAATCGACGAGGAAAGCTGCTTTTGACCGGCCAAACTTTTCAGAAATGGTGGTGATCTCTTGAGCCTTTCGGTCTCTTGTCATCATAAAGAGATGCCTCACTTTCTTTAAATTTGACCGCGGAGAGAGAATCTTTGAGGAGGTTATGTCCTTCAACCTCACGTCTCGGCAGGGTTTGCTTTTTAAGCCTTTCAGCCCCTACTGTCTCAGACCGCGATTCGCGTTTTTAAATTTAATTCTTCACCTTGAAGAATTAAGCTTCTGCACTTGATAAATCCACCTTCACACCAGGACCCATTGTGGACGACATTGTGATCCCACGCAGGTAAACTCCCTTACTGGAAGATGGTTTGGCTTTAAGGATTGCTCCCATAAAAGCCTTATAGTTGTCCTTGAGCTTGTCTGTGCCCATGGACTTTTTGCCGATAATGGCATGAACGATTCCGTTTTTATCCACTCGAAAATCCAGTTTCCCTTTTTTCTCGGCTTCAACGGCAGCGCCCACATTCATGGTGACAGTTCCAACTTTAGGGTTGGGCATCAAACCACGAGGACCTAAGATTTTCGCAACTTTCGCCACAGTGACCATCATGTCTGGAGTGGCCAAGGCTTTGTCGAAATCAAGCCATCCCCCTTGGATCTTTTCCACAATGTCATCAGAACCCACGAAATCTGCACCGGCATCTTTCGCTTCTTGTTCTTTTGGGCCTTTCGCGAACACAAGAACACGAACGTTTTTACCCAGACCATTTGGAAGTCCAATGGCACCACGGACCTGTTGATCCGATTGCTTTGGATCCACACCCAAGTTCACAGCCACTTCCACAGACTCGTCAAACTTGGCCGTTGCAGTTTCTGCAACCAAGTTCAAAGCGTCTTCCAAGTTGTATCTTTGGTTTCGATCAATTTTGCCAAGAGAGGCTTTCATTTTTTTAGATAACTTCGCCATCTTTCACCTCACTTCACTTCTAAGCCCATGCTCTTGGAAGTACCGATCACTTGATTCACGGCGCTTTCAAGATCTAAGCAGTTAAGATCGGGCATTTTCAGCGTAGCGATCTCTTTGATTTGATCCATAGACACTTTTCCCACTTTGTCTTTCTGAGGCATTTTAGACCCAGATTTCAACTTTGCAGCCTTCATCAAAAGTACAGATACAGGAGGCGTCTTGGTGATGAAAGTAAACGTACGGTCCGAGAAAACAGTAATGATCACCGGAATGATCATGTCGCCCTCTTTTTGAGTGCGAGCATTGAACTGCTTACAGAACTCCATAATGTTTACCCCATGTTGTCCGAGCGCCGGTCCAACGGGAGGTGCTGGATTCGCCTTCCCTGCCGGTATTTGCAATTTGATCTGGCCTGTTACTTTTCTAGCCATTTCCCACTCCTAATTCGGGGTTGTTGTTCTTCTAATTCGATCAGGCCTTTTCAACCTGAACAAAATCCAATTCCACAGGGGTTGGTCTTCCGAAAATACTGACGGAAACTTTAACCTTCCCTTTTTCCTGATTGATCTCTTCAACTGTACCGTTAAAGTTGCTGAAAGGACCATCCACAACCATGACACTTTCTCCAACGGAGAAACGCACTTTTGTAACGGGCTTTTCGGCACCTACTTCCATTTGGCGAGTCACTCGCAAAACCTCTTCCTCAGGAACTGCCGGAGGCTTTGCATTTCCACCAATAAAACCAGTCACCTTTGAGGCGCTTTTCACCAAGTGCCAAGTTTTATCTGTCATATTCATTTGAACAAAGATGTAACCGGGGAAAAACTTCTTTGAACGGGTCGCTTTCTTCCCCTTCACAAGCTCAACCACATTCTCTGATGGAATCAAAATCTGACCAAATTCAGATTCCATTCCCAAAGATTTGGAACGCTCTTCAATAGACAATTTGGCTGTGTTCTCACAGCCCGTCTGAGTGTTCACAATGTACCATTTAAAATTGGGATTGAGAGTTTCCATCATTCGCCCCTAGAGTAAAAAACTTAAAAAATTAGTTTGAACAAATGCGGTGATTGCTTGTCCGGCCACAAAATCAAAAACACCCAGGCCCAAGCCAATGACTGTCACAAAAACACAAACCACCACTGTCATCGCCGTCACTTCTTGCTTTGAAGGCCAAACCACTTTACGCACTTCGGAGATCACTTCATCTGCCCAGGCGCGCACTTTTGGGTTGAACTGCAAAATTAAAAACACAATCAAACCCACAGCAATCGGAAGACCGTGTCTCAAGGTCTCATCACTGCGGAGGCGAGCCACCTTCCCGAAAGTCACAGACAGGGACTCAAAAAGCACATCGATAACAAGAGCCACCAAAGCTCCCGCGAGAATAAAGGCGACGGCTCTGATTTTTTTATTATTGTCGTCCAAGCTAACCTCTCTTTTTTTTCGAACCCGAATTTTTTCTCGGATTCAGTGGCAGGGCAGGAGGGATTCGAACCCACAACCTACGGATTTGGAGTCCGCCGCTCTACCAATTAGAGCTACTGCCCTCCGTTTTAAAACCATCTCATAAACGCGGAAAAGGGGACCCTTAAAAAGGTCCCCGTTCCCATGAAATCACTTCAACTTTTTGAAGTCTTACTCAGTGATCTCAGTAACAACACCGGCTCCCACAGTTCTTCCACCTTCACGAATCGCGAAGCGAAGTTCTTTTTCCATGGCGATTGGAGCAATCAACTCAACAGCCATTTCCACACGGTCACCAGGCATAACCATCTCTGTGCCTTCGTTCAAAGTTACAACACCAGTTACGTCAGTTGTTCTGAAGTAGAACTGAGGACGGTAACCGTTGAAGAAAGGAGTGTGACGTCCACCCTCTTCTTTGTTCAAGATGTACGCTTCACATCTGAACTTTTTGTGAGGAGTGATGGATCCGGGAACAGCCAAAACCTGTCCGCGTTCAACGTCTTCTTTCTTAGTTCCACGAAGCAAGCAACCTGCGTTGTCACCTGCTTGACCTTCGTCAAGAAGCTTACGGAACATTTCGATTCCAGTTACAGTTGTTTTTGTGGTTGGACGGATACCGATGATCTCAACTTCCTGTCCAACTTTCACGATTCCACGCTCAATTCTTCCAGTTACAACAGTTCCACGACCAGAGATCGAGAAAACGTCTTCGATAGGCATCAAGAAAGGCTTGTCAGTCACACGTTGTGGAGCAGGGATGTACTCGTCACAAGCTTTCATAAGCTCTAAGATCGCTTGCTCACCAATTTCAGAAGTGTCACCTTCAAGAGCTTTCAATGCAGAACCTTTAACGATGGGAATGTCATCGCCAGGGAATTCGTATTTAGAAAGAAGTTCACGAACTTCAAGTTCAACAAGGTCAAGAAGTTCTTTGTCATCAACCATGTCCACTTTGTTCATGAAAACAACAATCGCAGGAACACCCACCTGACGAGCAAGAAGGATGTGTTCACGAGTTTGAGGCATAGGACCATCTGCTGCAGAAACAACAAGAATGGCTCCATCCATTTGCGCCGCACCAGTGATCATGTTTTTCACATAATCCGCGTGTCCGGGGCAATCCACGTGAGCGTAGTGACGATTCGCTGTTTCGTACTCAACGTGAGAAGTAGAAATTGTAATTCCACGCTCTTTTTCTTCAGGGGCTTTGTCGATCATGTCATAACCCATGGCACTGGAACCGCCAGCTTTTGCCAAAACTGTGGTGATCGCAGCTGTCAATGTGGTTTTACCGTGATCCACGTGACCGATTGTTCCGATATTTACGTGAGGCTTACTGCGCTCAAACTTTTCTTTAGCCATTGAAGACTCTCCTCTACTCGTTGTTCTCTTTGTTTAGTTAAAAGTTTCTCTTTTTTAAAACTTTGCTTTTTCTAACTCAAAACCTAATTCTTAAAAACCATTCTCATCAAAACCGATGGAGCCCATGGTGAGACTCGAACTCACGACCTCACCCTTACCAAGGGTG
>DKGG01000023.1:0-80920 GCA_002453155.1 Bdellovibrionaceae bacterium UBA6776 | reverse complement strand
CGCAACCCTCAGCTTGGAAGGCTGATACTCTAGCCAATTGAGCTACTCCCGCTCATAAAACACGTTGGTGGAGGGAGTAGGATTTGAACCTACGTAGGCATAAGCCAACGGATTTACAGTCCGTCCCCTTTAGCCACTCGGGCATCCCTCCGTATCCAAATAAATTTTCAAAGTTGGAGCTGGCTATGGGACTCGAACCCGCAACCTGCTGATTACAAATCAGCTGCTCTACCAATTGAGCTAAGCCAGCACCGTTTACAAATCAAATGCGAGAGAATTTTTAGCGAATACTCAGCAAATTTGATAATGCAAATGCCTCTTGTACTTGAAGGAAAAGCCCGCAGTCAAAGATTATTTCCCTCTTCATTTCAAAGCTTTGTGAAAAAATGCTGCCGGTGGGTTTCACTGAGGGAAATTCCAGCAGCCACAGCCACATTGTAGCTCGCAGATTCAGCACTTTGAGGGATAGAGACCAATTCATCACAGGCGCGCTCGATGGGTTTTCGAAGACCGGAGCCCTCTGCGCCCAACACCCACACCACTTTTTCGGGAAGTTTTTGCTCAAAAAGATGAGAGGAGCCCAAATGAGAAAGGCCAAATATCCAGAATCCTTGGTCTTTTAGACGCTTCAAGGTCTGATCCATGGGAGCCGCCACCACCACGGGAACGTGCTCCACTCCCCCTTGAGCCACCTTTGAGACCGTCGGCGTGAGAGAGGCGCTTCGGTGTTCGGGGACAAAAACCGCTTTTACACCGAAAAGCCAAGAGGACCTTAAAATGGCTCCGAGGTTGTGAGGATCTGTCACCTGATCCAGAGCCAAACACACCATGGGCCCATCGCCCTCTAAAGTGGACTCATCCAGCTCGGGGCTCTGACTGAGGTGAAGTGCCACGCCCTGATGGCCGGAGCCCAAAGGATCCAAGCGCTTGGGCCCCACCTGCTTAAGAGGGATACGAAGCTTTTGAGCCGTTTCGATCAGTGCGTTGAGCGCAGGATTTTCCTCTCCGCCCTCTTTGACCCACATCTCCTGAGCCGCTCGGGCATTGACTTTGAGCGCCTCAGCGGTGGCATGGATGCCAATGACTGTACGATGAAAGGCCGAAGCCGAGGCTTTTCCCGGCGAGCTTGAGTCTCTTCGATCCCTCTGCTGCGGACGCTTTGAGGATTTATTCGGTCTTGAAGTCTTTGATCTCTTCATAAAATTCTTTCGCGGCTTGGACGGGATCGGCGGCTTCCACAATAGGACGACCCACCACAAGAGCGGATGCTCCTAAGGAAAGGGCTTTTTGTGGTCCCATCACCCGTTTTTGATCTCCCAATTGATCTTGGGAACGGCGGATTCCAGGGGTGACCAAATAACTTTGAGGAAATTTTTGGCGCAATTTACTGACTTCCAGAGGGGAGCACACCAATCCCCGAAGACCACTGAAAAAACTCATGGTGGCCAGGTCTTCCACATTTTCTTCGATGCTTCGATGAGACAAAGCTTTGGGCAAATTGTCGGCGTTAAAACTGGTCAACATGGTCACGGACAAAATGCGAAAAGGTCGCTTTGCGGAAAGTTCCCTCTCAAGGAGGGCCAACTGGGACAAAGCTTCTTTTCCCGACAAGGCATGAACTGTCACCAAAGAAGCTCCGGCTTCAAAACTGGAGCGAACCGCTGAGACCATGGTGTTTGGAATGTCAAAATACTTCATGTCCAGAAAGACTTTGCCCTTTTTGCTGACTTTTTGAATCAGCTCGGGTCCATATCGGAGCACCAACCGAGGACCGATCTTAAAGCCGCCCACAAAGCCTGACAGGGCTTCAGCGAGCTCTAAGGTCTCTGTGTCCGAATCCAAATCAAGAGCCACATACAGTGGAATTTCAGTGGACATGGGTCCCCTTTTTCTTTTGGACCGCCGCCGAAATTTCCTGAGGGGCCTCTGCAATTTTGATCTTAGAAATTTCCTTTGTGGCCCGATCCACCAACTCCACCTCGCCGTTCGCGAGACTGCGAGCTCCGATGTTGAGCCTCAATGGAAAACCAAGAAGATCAGCATCCTTGAATTTCACTCCGGGACGCTCTTGGCGGTCATCCACAAAAATGCTTGCGCCCTGAGCGTGCAGAGATTTCTCAATGGAATCCACCAGCTGAAGGGATTCCGGACTGTCTGGGTCCAAAAGGCACACATGAAGGTCAAAGGGTGCCACCGAAGGCGGCCAAATGATCCCATCGGCATCATGGCTTTGCTCGATGGCGGCTTGAAGACTTCGAGTCACTCCGATTCCATAACAGCCCATTTGAATGGGTTGCAAATTTCCAGATTCATCCAAAAACTGAGCCTTCATTTTTTCCGAATACTTTGTTCCCAAATAAAAAATATGCCCCACTTCAATGCCGCGAAAACTTTTGAGAGTTCCCTTTCCATCGGGGCTCAGGTCGCCCTCTTTGGCCATGCGCAAATCTGCAAATTCTGCCACTTTGAAATCTCGTCCTAAATTTGCATTTCGGTAGTGATAGCCATCTTCATTGGCGCCGACCACCATGTTTTTTCGGCCTTTGAGAGAATGATCCATCCATACTGGCATTTTCAAGCCCACAGGCCCGCAACTGCCCGGGTGAGCCCCACTGACTTCAAACACCTCTTTGTCTGAAAGAAGGCGCGGTGGATTTGAAAGACCCCAAAGATTTTTAAGCTTGATAGGATTGGCTTCGTCACTTCCCCGAGTCAAAACACACACCGGTTCAAAGACTTCGGAGTCGGGTTCGGCTTTGTTGAAAAACAAAGTCTTCACCAACTCTTGCGAAGGGACTTTGAGCGCTTTCGCCAACTGATCAATGGTCTTTAAATGTGGGGTTTCAAATTTTTCCAAGGGGTTCTCGGAATCTGACGACTCCACAGGCTCACTGACTGCCGGACACACTTCCACATTGGCCGCAAAATCGGAATTTTCGCAGACCAGAAGTTCGTCCTCTCCACTTTGCGCCAAAATATGGAACTCTTGAGATTGATCTCCACCAATGTTTCCACTGTCCGCTTTGACAATGCGAAAATCCACTCCTAAGCGTTGAAAGATCGCCTCATAAGCGCTGTACATTTTTTCGTAAGCTTTAAGGGCTCCCGCTTTGTCCACATCAAAACTGTACGCATCCTTCATCACAAATTCGCGCCCACGCATCAATCCAAAGCGTGGACGGATTTCATCACGGAATTTGGTTTGAATTTGAAACAGGTTGAAAGGCAAATCTCGATAGCTTTTTACATCGCCGCGTACATAATCCGTAACGGCTTCTTCGTGAGTGGCTCCCAAGCAAAACTCTTGGTCATTTCGATTTTTGAATTTTAAAAGTCCTGCGCCCATTTCTTTCCATCGTCCAGTTTCTTCCCAAATTTCTTTGGGATGAACCATGGGCATCAAAATTTCGACACCGCCTTTTTTACCCAACTCTTCGCGAATGATGTGTTCAAACTTTTTAAGCGCTCTGAGAAAAAAAGGACCATAAGTAAAAATGCCGGGTGCCAATTTTCGAATGTATCCACCCCGCACCATCAATTGGTGGGAGGGGATTTCTGCATCCGCAGGTTTGTCTTTCAATGTGAAAAGATAGCTTTCAGACCATCTCATATTCTCTAGCCCTCAATTCCATAAGATTTAATTTTTCGGTGGAGGTAACTGCGCTCCAACCCAATCATTTCCGCAGTGCGACTGATGTTGCCATTGTTTTCTTGAATCTTTCGCAGCAAAAATTCTTTTTCAAAGCGCGCCCGTGCGTCGCGAAAGTTTAATCCTTCGGTCCCAGAAACCGGATCTTCGGGGCCCGCACCCAAACCAGCAAAACGCACGTCGTGAAGGTCTACAAACTCCCCTGGCGTAAGAATGTATATCCGCTCTACAAAGTTTCGAAGCTCGCGCACATTTCCCGGCCAATCGTAATCATTCATGGCTTCCATGGCCTGTTCAGAAAATTCTTTGCGATAAAAACCACCCTCATGAACAAATTGGTCTCCAAAATGATCAATCAGCGCAGGCAGATCTTCGGTGCGCTGTCTTAAGGGCGGCAAAACAAAAGGGACCACATTCAAGCGGTAGTAAAGATCCTCGCGGAAACGTCCCGCTTTGACTTCGTCTTCTAAATTTTTGGTTGAGGAAGCGATAATGCGAACATCCGCCTTTAGAGAGGATTTCGAACCCACCCGTTCAAAAGTCCCTTCACTGAGAAGTTTTTGAAGTTTGACCTGGCATTCGTCGGTCAGCTCAGACACCTCTTCCAAATACAAAGTTCCCTGATTGGCAAAATCCAGCTTTCCCTTTTTGTCAAAGTTGGAGCCCACCAATGCGCCTTTTTGATAGCCAAAGATCTCTCCGGTCATCAGTTCTTTAGGCACTCGGGCAAGACTGAGTGGAATAAAGGGCTGAGAGGCCCTTGGACTCAAATAATGAATGTTTTGAGCCACCAACATTTTTCCGGTTCCAGGTTCTCCGGTCAAAAGAACCCAAGACGTTGTGGGCGCCACTCGAGAAACGATCTGCTTCGTGGCCTGCATCAAGGCCCCCTCACCCACCAGAGCAAGATTTTGCCGAAGCCGTTGAAGCAGGGCCTGCTTTTCGTTTTGCTCTCGAAAAAGAGTGAAAATGTTTTGAATCAAAATGGACACCTTGTCTAAGGACAAAGGCTTTTCGACGAAATCCCACGCTCCAAGCTTTACCGCTTTCACGGCAGTTTCGATGGTTCCATGTCCAGACATGATCACCACCTGCTGTTGAGGAAAAAGCTCTTTGGCTTGCTTTAAAACATCCAATCCGTCCATCTTTCCTGGCATCCAAATGTCGAGAAAAACAATCTGAGGCTTGAAGTTTTTCATCATCTCCAGGCCAGACTCTCCATCAAAGGCGGTTTCCACCAAGTAGCCATCATCTTTCAAAGCGGCGGAGAGCACCTCTCGAATGGGCTTCTCATCATCCACAATCAATATTCTTTTCGCTGAATCCATCATTTTTTTGTCCTCGGATTATGCCTTTGTCACAGGAAGCTCGATCACAAAGCGCGTATATGAGCTGTTGTCGGAAAAGGCGCGCATAAAACCCTGATGATCTTCCACCATTCTGCGTGAAATGGCCAGCCCCAAACCTGTGCCGCTGGATTTGGTGGTGACGTAAGGCTCAAACAACCGATCTTTCATGTCAAAAGGAATTCCACCGCCGTTGTCTTCGACCTCAATGCGGACCAACTGCAGATCTTCTCCAAAGGTGGTTCGAACCTTGATCGCCCCTTGAAACTGGGAGTCCTGCTGCGCATGGGCTTCCACCGCGGAGACGGCATTGTCCAAAAGATTCGTCATCACCCGCCGGATTTGATCCGCATCAAACGAAAATGGAGGAAGCTTTTCGTCCCATTGAGTTTCAAAGGAGATCTTCCGGTGCGCCCCTCGAAACAACACCACCACATCTTCCAACAAACGGTTCATGTCGCCAGGTGTCGGATTGGACTTGGGCAAACGGGCAAACTGGTTGAACTCGTTGACCAGGTTTTTCAGTCCATCCACCTGATCGATGATGGTGCGAATGCTGTCTGAGAATGCGGGATCATCCAACTGGGATCCAAACTTTCTTTGCAAACGCTCAGCAGAAAGTTTGATGGGAGTGAGAGGATTTTTAATTTCGTGGGCAATCCGTCGCGCCACTTCTGTCCATGCCGCCGCTCTTTGTGCACTGAGAATGGGCGTCAAATCATCAAAGACAATGACCTGTCCAATTTCTTCTCCGGAAGGCGAAAACAGCAGGGATAAAGTCATTTGAAGAGGAATGCTCCGGCCCCTGACTTCGACCCGAAGTTCGCGTGTCAATGAAGACACTTTGTGAGACTTCATTTGAGAAATCATGGATTCAAAAGTTTGGTAGTACTCCGGCCGCAAGATTTCTTTGAGATGCTTTCCCACCATGCGCCCCGGGCGCACCTCCAAAAGTTTGGCGGCATGGGAATTGACCGTGTTGATCTTTTCGTGGTGATCCAATGAAATCACACCGGTGGTCACCGTGGATAAGACCACCTCCATGTACTTGGAGTGTTCATTCAGCTGATCCAAAGTGGTGCGCAGATTTTTTTCGGAGGTTTCCAAGTTTTGAGTCATCTCATTGAAGTGATGAACCAAATCATTGATTTCTGGAGAATTGGACTGAATGGCCACGGGTGCATAGTTTCGATTGGCCACTCGCTTTGCCGCAAGTCCAAGTTTTTCCAGGGGAACGGAAAGCTGTCTGGCCAGGTAAAATCCAAACCATGTGGCTCCAAGAACAATGGTCAAAGCCATTAAAACCAAAATGATCAGGTATATGGATTTGATCGGCGCTTCCATGGGGTTGCTCTCGCGGAAGTCCTCGAAAACCATGGCCACGTCTTTCATTTTTGAAGTCAAAGAAAGGGGGACATAGGAAGACACCACGAGGGCGCCGCCATCAGGAACCGGTGTAATGGCGCGGACAAGATCCCCTGCTTCAAAAGGGTGAATGGTGGAGGATTCTAGACGGTCTGCAAGGCCCTTTTCCAAAAGCTCCAGAGAAACGGATGGAACTTTTTTAAAGGGCAAACTGCTGGAGACCACTTGAATGGGGTTTTCTAAAATTCCCGGATAGTACTCGATCACATCCAGGCTGAGTTCCTTTTGCATGCCCTTCAAAGTTTTTTGGATTTGCCGGTCAGACTCGCCGTGGATCTTTTTCGCGGCCATAGCTGCAAAGTGGTAATTCTTTTGTTTTGCAGACAAATAAAACGCATTAGTCACTTCCATGGAGCTTTTGAGAATTTCCGAAGTCTTTTCAGAAAACCAACGGTCGAAAACGTTGTTGATGTAAAAAACCGAGACCACAAACATCAGCGAAGTGGGCACCACACTAAAGGTGACAAACGCCGCAGTAAGCTTGGCCTTAAGACTGCCCCCTTTCCGCCGCTCCGTAAGAATCTTCACCAAATTTCGAAAGATCAAAAAGAAAAGCAGCAAAAAGAGAATGATGTTGAAGTTGACCAGCCCCAAGAAAAAGATCGAGTGCATAAAGGGCAAGGAGCGGCTCATGCCGAAGAGCTTAAATTCAATGGCCGTTAAAACCACAAACAACAAAGACAGAAAGAAAATCAGAAAAAGCTCACGCTTTCGTTTTGATTTTTCCTGCTGTTCAAGATCCATGATTTTTAAGCTTTCTGAGAAGCTGAATCATTTCTAAGGCGGTCAGCGCAGCCTCTTTGCCCTTGTGCCCATGGCTTCCGCCAATGCGGTCCAAAGCCTGCTGGTGGTTTTCGACGGTCAACACTCCAGAGATGACAGGCTTTGTGAATTCCAAGGCCACTTGAGTGCAACCGCGCTCGACAGAATTGCAAACGGATTCATAGTGAGTGGTTTCTCCACGGATGACACAACCCAAAGCGATGACCGCATCCACCTTTTTTTCCAGAAACAGTGCTTTACAAACCACGGGGATTTCAATGGCACCAGCCACATCGCAGACCACAACTTGAGATTTTTCAATTCCTGAAACCTCAAGCATCTCAAGAGCTCCTCTTTGAAGCTCTGAAGTGATGTCCTCATTAAATCTTGAAGTGACGATTCCGACGGTCCAATCCGGAGCCACTTGCAACTGAGTTTGTCCTTGTCGAAATCCGTTCTTTGCCATTTCAGCTCAACCCTTCAACGTTCAGGTGTTCGTCGGAAACCACTTCCAAACCATATCCCTTCAAACCCACTCTTTTCATGGGGCTGTTGGTGAGAAGACAGATTTTCTTCACACCCAGAGCTCTTAAAATTTGGGCGCCAATTCCATAATCCCGATTGTCATTCATCAAATTGTCGGCGTCATCTTCCACGGACTGCTGTGGTGAAGAAATTCGATTTTTGGAAGCGTTCTGTCGAAGGTAAACCAAAACTCCCGATCCCTGTTCTTCGATTTTTCGAAGGGCCGCGTCCAAGTAGGCGCGAGATTGAGTCACGGTACAACCCAACACATCTCCTAAAAGATGCTCCGCATGGACTCTGACAAGGGTCGTAGAATTGGGATCCACCTTTCCCTTCACCATGGCCACATGTTCGGAACCATCCAAGAGATTCTCGAAAACATGAATGTGAAAGTCGCTGCCAAAAGAAGTTTGAAAAGGATAGCTCAATTTCTCAAGAACCAAAGTTTCATTTTGAATGCGATGGCGAATCAAAGATTCAATGGTTCCCATCTTCACATCAAACTTTTCTGAAAATTCTTTGAGTTGCTGAGCGCGGGCCATGGTCCCATCGGGATTCATGATTTCGCAAATGACGGCGGCGGGGTTCAGGCCAGCAAGTCGGGCCAAATCCACACTGGCTTCGGTGTGACCGGCTCTTTTGAGAACGCCCCCTTTTTGAGCCTGAATGGGAAACACATGCCCTGGAACAATCACATCGGTAGGTTTTGCCATGGGGTTTGAGGCAACCTTAATGGTCAACGCCCGGTCCGCCGCAGAAATCCCGGTGGAAACTCCATGAGCCGCTTCAATGCTTACGGTAAATGCCGTCTTGTTGGGAGCACGGTTCAGTTGGTCTTTCACCATCAACGGAAGCTCCAAACGTTTGATTTGCTCCTCCAAAAGCGAGAGGCAAATCAGTCCACGTCCTTCTTTGGCCATAAAATTGATTTTGTCGGGAGTGACATAGTCCGCCGCCATGACCAAATCGCCTTCATTTTCGCGATCCTCGTCATCGACCAGGATGACCATCTTTCCTTGCTTGATATCAGAGATCAACTCTTCAACGGAGTGAAGTTCCACGGGGCGTTCCTTTTTCTTTAAAGTAATGAACCCACCCACGTGCGAAGGAGTCAATTTCAACATTCACTCTATCGCCAGGCTTTAGGGTTCCTAAATTTGTGGTTTTTAAGGTTTCGGGAATCAAATGCACTTCGAAAAAATTCTCTCCCACCTCATTGAGAGTCAGGCTGACTCCATTGAGGCACACACTGCCTTTTGGCCAAAAATAGGGCGACTGCTCAAAGGGGAAAGAAATTCTCAAACTTAAACTTTCTGGACCGGCGTCAGACTGAGTGACTTGGCCGACAAAATCCACGTGACCTGTGACGATGTGCCCATGGATGCGATCGCCCAGTTTCAAACTTCGCTCCAAATTCCAAGTCATGGTTTTTATGCCTTCAGGAGTCCAACCGGTGACTTTGAGGGTTTCTTTCCCAAGAGCAAACTGAATGTCTTTGTCGGTAAAAGCCTCCACCGTGAGGCAAACTCCGTTGCAGGCCACCGAATCCCCAATGTGAAGATCGGTAAAGTTCTGCGGACGACTCAAAGTAAATCTGAGGAGATCTGCATGGGAAGACTCGAGGAGGGCCTGAGTTTTTGAGGTGGTTTCTACGATTCCTGAAAACATGAGTGGGCCCAAGATAAGGGGGGCGGGATGTGGCGTCAAGAGCCATCCAAGAGAGCCTCTTGGATGGACCCCTACTTATCGCTTACCAGCTTATCGATTTTACTCTGAACTTCCTCAAGACTTCCCACGATCACATAGGTTACAAACTTAAGGCTTTGGCGAGGTCCTAGAGTAGAAACTCGATAGTTCAAGGACAGATCGGAGGTGGAGGCCTCCGGAGACGCATTGGGTCCATCAAAAACCACCACATTTCCTCCATAAATGGGCGAGAATCCGTTGGACCTGTCTTCAAGAAGAGCCACAGCCAAGGTTCCATCGGGAGTGGCAAGAATCTTTGGTCGGTTGGAAAATTTGACCTCATGCCCCTGGGGGCTGGTGTTTGGAAGCAGCTGCCTGCTAGGGATGTCATAAAGGAAAATGGAGCTCAACTTTCTGGTGTAGGCAGAATAATGGGGCTGAACAATGTTGGGAGCAATTTCAAAATCCACCTGAGATTTGACCTCGAATTCATGACGGATAATTTGTGAATCTCCTTGAAAATTCAGCTCAATGGACTTTGAAAATGTCACTTCATCATCAAAAAATTCATTGGTCTCTGGGTAAACAAAAGACTCCGGTCCGTTGGGAAAATCAGGTCCTTTCAGTTGGGTGGGACAGTTTGGAGAGAATTCCCCTTTCAAAATGTAAAAGGCGGGGCGTACGGTTGAACTCAAATGAGTCTCACCCTTCGAATATTTTACCAATCGAGAATGACTAAATTGGGTGGCACTTCTCCCCCCCGCTTCTATGGGATTGTTGCACTCACCCATTCCGTACTTGTACATGGCGGACTGAAAAAGTCGCCCATATCCATAGGAATTTAAAATCTCTTGTCCCTTAAACTTTAAACTTCCCACGGCACCCGCGTACTTCGAAAAGGTGCTCAACTCAAAAACCGAATTGGAGATGGTGCCATTTCCATCAACTCCGGTGAAAGGATCTCGCAGAGGCGCCTTCAAACGCAAAAACTTCGAATACATCCGATGGGCCAATCCCGCTTGGGATTCTGCGGAAAAGTGAACCTCATCATTGGCTCGAACACCAGCTTCTGCGTTGGAAATCAATCCGGTGGTCGGCACGTAAGCCGCGTTTGGAATCACTTCCCCCACCTTCTCTCTAAGTGCCTTAAAGCTGTCGATGTGATTTTGGCCAGAAGCCACCTGCCAAGGCCATCCTCGCCACGAGGGAACAAACCCTGCAAGAAGAAAGGGAAACTGGTGAGAGGGAAAACTGGATCGCAGTTTCATCACCATCTCCTCCGTGCGTTTCATCCACGCCTCGGGAGATGGAACTAAGGAGTGGCAATCTGAATTTTCGGAAAAACAGGCCACATCCGACTCTCCCTGCGCCCACAACAAGGCGACAATTCGATTATTGAGCTTCTTGCCCCCCTCACCCTCAAGAACCAAGGCAAATTGAATCCGCGTTAAAAGATCCTTCAATAGGGGTTTGGGCTCTCCCCGCGCCAACTCCAAGGGATCGATCTCTTCATCCCACTCGTAGCTGTAGGTTCCCCCATAGGCAGCGGGAATCACCAAAACCTTTCGTTCTGAACTCTCATTCAAATAAGTTTGGACATATCGCCGAGCAAAGCCCATTCCAAACCCCACCGGAGAAGTGGAATCAGCGCTCCAGGCCCCCCAATGATCCAAAGTTTCATGGGCAGGAATCACTTTCAAATCCTCATGAGAATTCAGGGGTGTGCTTCGAGACAGCTGAAAGATTTTTGCGTCTCGCGAGGCTGAAGCGTAGGCATCAGAATGCTCTCCAAAGCCAAATCCCACTGCGTTTGACTGCCCACCAACCACAATGATGTCGTAGCCTGGGTCTAGAGATTTGCTCAGTGAATCCCCCGATGGAGGACGGGAGGAGTCCGTCGGCAGGTCCACAGAGCGCTCCAAGAAGGACGGGCTTTGAGAGGACAAAGGAACACTGCAATTTTGAAAGAAGAAAAGAAGCAATGAAGCAAAGAGAAGAAAGCCACGGATTCTTGGTCTCTTATAGGGAACCATAATTTGCCCCCATGTAAAAAGATCTCTTTTGAATCTGGCCTGTCGAAAAATTGAAGTAAAACCGAGCAATCTCTTTGTCCGAAGGATCGAGAAGAATCTGCTGACCTCGAAGTCTGTTTGACCCCAAGTCACCATTTACAATTCTCATTGAAATTTGAACCTGATCGTATTCAAGAGACTGCGTAGGATTGAGGGGTGAAGAGTAAACTTCTAAGATTCCTGATCCCAAGCGGCGGAAATGGATCTCACCCGTTCTCTTCCACATAAAGTTCGTCCATTCTTGCACCTGAGAAGTGTCTCGAGCGTATATAAAATCCCCTGGGATTTTAGGGTCTGGAACCACAACGGAAAATCGATTTTGATTGTTTTTCAGTGCCAACCCATTTTCCAAAATCAGGTTCAGTTCCGCCGAAGAGGAGGGGTGAACCTCTTGTCCTTTCTTCAGATACTTCACTCTAAGAACCTGAGCCTGCATCACAGGCATGGGATCACTCATGAATTGAGTGAATTGACTCAAGTGACAGTAGTCCTGTTGGGAATACTTGTATTGGTTGCAAACGTAATTGTGAAACTTCTTTCGCTCTTGATAAAGCAGTTGAATGCTCTCCGCAGAAGAAGGGGGCAAACAAGGTGTTGCAGCCGTTTCCACATCATCTGAAAAATTCACCGCCACTCCCAACAGATGAAACAGATCTGCTTCCAAAAGATTCAGAGTGGTCGAATAGAATTGAGCGGTGTCAGCAAAATTGTGAGTGGAGCCGGAAGTGATGTCATAAACGCAGTCACCTCCCAATCGATTGACCTGATCACAAAATTGGATCGTTTCCTGGTTGAGTTTGTCGGGTTCCGAAGGAGTTTCCCCTGAAGGGGGAATTGCAAATTCAGCCATGTGAACACGGATTTTAAGGGGAAGACTTATTCCTTGGTTCAAAGCTTTCTCTGCCAGATCATTGAGAGAAACTTCGGGGTGTCCGTGGATCTTCGACATGGGGTAAAAGACGGATGCACCTCGCACTCGAGGAATGGTGGGACTCCTCACGTCAGAAATGGTTTTGTCTTGAGTTTGACTGAGATAGGCAGAGAGATTTGCGAGATGCCCTCCCGCTGACATCCCCAATGTCATCGTCCTGTTCAGATCAATTCCAAGAAGAGACGCATTCTTGTGCATCCAATGAAGAGCGGAAAGAGCATCTTGGGAAGCCTGCAAACGGGTCGTGCCGTGAACCTTCATTAAACGGTACTGAAATCCCAACGCAATCACGCCATTGGAGGCCAAGCGAGGTCCCAACCGAGCAAAGTACTCTATGGGATTTCCCACAGAGTGCCCACCTCCATGAAACATCGCTACAGCGGGTAGAGATGGGGAACTTGAGGTTTGAGAAATGTAGCGACTGGAGTTTGGCAGGTAGGCCACCACGATCAATTCATCCTGAGTTTCGAAAGACACTTTGTATTTGAAAACCCTGACATGAACTTCATTTGAAATATCTGGACTGCAGCTGGAGTAAGAGGACCTGAGGTTTAGATCTTGTATCTCTTCAAAGGCCAGTTGAGCCTTATCCTGTAGTTTTTCATCTGGGAGCCTTGAATCTGAAGAAGAGTCTGGTGATGAAGCGGAGTCGTCAACAAAGCCACCTCCATCTTGAATGCTGGAGGTTGCCTTTAAGTCTCGTTGAGAATCCAATTCCGTACAGTTCTGGAAGAACATCACCAAAACCAAAAGGGAACTGAATACCAAAAATCTTCTCACAACCGACCCCTCATTTAACAATGAGCCACCTTTGTCACCAAGGCTCTCTTAACCTTTTATCGGAAGAACAACGTCTCGACTTAAGTCGGTCGATCTGTCTCATTGTAAGACGATTTTTTCCTTAGGGCTCATTGGGGCCCCTCAGTTTGAGTATGGGAGCTCTATTTGAGAACCCCCATGTAGATGGCTTTCTGCTGCACTTCAGGTGCCTGAGTGTAAACGAAGTCAAAATGAAGTTTGGAAGGATCTGTCTCATCAACCGTGGCCTGAGAAGGACGCCTCAAGTTTGAAAGGACATCTCCATTAACGATTTTGACCGAAAATCGAATCTGATCAAATTCGGCAATTTGATCTGCAGACATAGGCGAGGAGAACACTTCTAAAAGTCCGGTCCCTTTGCGGACAAATTGAATCTCGCCTTCTCTCTTCTGCAACCGCTCATTCAATCCCAATTTGTGATTGCTTGGAGCGTACACATAGTCTCCGGGAATGTTTACATCAGGAACCACCACTGCAAACTTATAGCCGCGATCCTTAAGGTTCAAATACTCTTCCAGCTTGAATTTTGGCTGTAGGTTCTCTGAAACTTGAACCTCCTGCCCATTCTTAAAGAACCTGACTTCATGAATTTGCGCCTGCATCGGCTTCATTGGCTCACTCATGAACTTTGTAAATCGATTGTCATAACAGTACTCGTGCTTTGAATACTTGTACTGGTTGCAAACATAATTATAGAACTTTCGGCGCTCTATGTAGAGCATCCATTTGCTTTCAAACTCGGAAGGATGAAAACAAGCTTTTGATGCCGAAGAGTCGTCGTCTGAAAAGTTCACATTTATTCCCAGAATATCCTGAATGTCCGCTTCAAGATAACTCAAGGTGGAGGAAAAAAACTCCACTTGATCCGCAAAATTGTGAGTCGCTCCCTCTGTGATGTCCATCACACAATCTCCGCCCAGAAGATTGACGTTGTTGCAGAACTGAACTGTATCTTCGTTAAGCTTGTCGGGTTCCGACAAAGGCTCTCCTGCGGCAGGAATGGCATACTCGGCCATATGAATTCTCAGTTTTAGATTTAAACTTCTATTTTCCTGCAAATCGCTTTCCGACAATTCAAAAGGAGAAACCAAGGGGATGTTTTTCACACGAGACATGGGGTAAAAAGCCACGGCTCCTTTGATTTGTGGGATTGGCCCATAATCATCATCAGAAATTGTTGCATCTCCTCGGGCACTCAAATAAGCCATTAAGTCAGCAAGATGGCCCCCCGCAGACATCCCCAGCGTCATAATCTTCTGCTTATCAATTCCAAGTTTATCGGCATTTTTATCCATCCAACGAATGGCAGAGAGAGCATCTTGGGAGGCCTGTAAGCGGGTTGTGCCGTGAACCTTCCCCAGCCGATATTGAAATCCCAAAGCTACAATTCCGTGAGAGGCCAAGCGAGGTCCTAAGCGCGAAAAGTACTCAATTGGATTTCCAGTGTTGTGCCCGCCCCCATGAAACATCGCAACCGCCGGCTGGCTCGGAGCCGAAGAATTTGCAGAAACATATGCGTTGGTGTCGGGAAGATAGGCCACCACCACCAACTCATCATCAGTCATCATGGAGTATTTGTATTTGAAAACCTTCACGGAAACAGACTTAGAAACATCGGGACTGCAGCTCTTATATTCAGACTCCAAACCAATGTCATCTATCTCCTCAAACAGCAGTCTTGCTGTAGGAGTTTTTGAAAAATCATAGCCGGGTAAAAAAGGAATCTCTAAGGCACTTTTGGACAGGGTCCCAAGGGCAGCATTCAAAGAATCTGACTCTCCCTTTGACGCTGACCCACTACTGAGACAGCCCTGAGCAAGAAATGAAAGCACAACAACCAAAACGAAATTACTGATTTTCCTCACAAACGTCCCCCTTCATCAATCTCTTCACAAAACCTTCTTCGGAAGAAGTTGAGCTGGACTTTAGTTGAGGAGGTGTTCTAAAGGGGAAATTTGAACTCAAGGCTCAAAAAATGCTCCTTTTGAAACGACAAAAGCTCCTGCAGAGGAGCTTTTGTCGTTTCAAAAGGAGACGAAATTTCAATTCAGGGAGGGCTCAGAAAACTCCAAGGCCCCTTTGTTGTAGGTCACTTTGAGGTGATCTCCCGCTTTGATTTCGTGGGCGAGGAGCTTTTTGGCCACCTTGTTGAGGATTTCGGTCTGAATCACCCGCTTCAAGGGTCTTGCTCCAAACAGAGGATCGAAACCTTTTTCCGCAAGCATTTTCAAAACGCTTTCGTCGAAATCCAGGTGGACCTTCTTGTCTTCCAATCGCTTTTTGACCTCTTCCAACTGCGCCGAAACAATCAGCTCCAGCTGGCCTTGATCCAGGGATTTGAAAATCACTGTTTCATCCACACGGTTCAAAAACTCCGGTCGGAAATGCCCCCGCAAAGCCTGCTGAACCGCTTCCTCTTTTTGAACATCGGTCAGCTTGGGATCCAACAAAGACTGGGACCCCAAGTTGGAGGTCATGATCAGAACGGTGTTTCGAAAATCCACGGTGCGCCCCTGACCATCTGTGAGTCTTCCATCATCCAAAACTTGAAGAAGCACGTTAAACACATCGGGGTGGGCCTTTTCGATCTCATCCAAGAGAATCACACTGTAAGGCCGTCTGCGAATGCGTTCGGTCAGCTGCCCCCCCTCTTCAAATCCCACATAACCGGGAGGCGCTCCTATCAAGCGAGATACAGAGTGCTTCTCCATGTACTCACTCATATCGATGCGAACCATGGCATCTTGAGTGTCGAACATAAATTCCGCCAGCGCCTTTGCCGTTTCGGTCTTTCCCACTCCGGTGGGCCCAAGAAAGATAAAGCTTCCAATGGGCCGGTTGGGATCCGAAATTTCCGCACGCGCGCGACGAATGGCATCGGAAACCACTTCCAAAGCCTGATCCTGTCCTTTGACCCGCTTTTCCAAAAAGGCTTCCATGCGAAGAAGTTTTTCGCTTTCAGACTCCATCATTTTGTCCACAGGGATTCCCGTCCACTTGGCCACCACGTAGGCGATCTCTTCTGGACCCACTTCCTCTTTGAGCATGCGCGATTTGCGACTTTGAACCTTTTCATTCAAAGTTTGAAGTTCTTTTTCCAGCTCGGGAAGACGCCCGTACTTCAACTCTGCGGCCTTCTCCAGTTGGCCTTCCCGTTCCGCACGCTCCACTTCGGTGCGGGTTTGTTCGATGTTCTTCTTTACGTCTTTGAGTTGAAGAATTTCATTTTTTTCCACATCCCATTTGGCGCGAAGATCTCGACCTTCGGATTCCAATTGCCCCAACTCTTTTTCAATTTGAGCCAAACGCTCCTTGGAGGTGTCATCTTTTTCTTTTTTGAGAGCTTCTTTTTCCACACTCAAATGTTTGATCTTGCGTTCGATTTCGTCCACTGCCGCAGGGACACTGTTCACTTCAATGCTCAAGCGAGACGCGGCTTCATCCATCAAGTCGATGGCTTTGTCTGGGAGAAAACGGTTGGTGATGTAGCGTTGAGACAACTTCACCGCAGACACAATGGCCGCATCGGTGATGCGCACCCCATGGTGAACTTCGTATTTTTCTTTGAGACCCCGCAAAATGGTGATGGCATCATTCACAGAGGGCTCGCCCACATAAACCGTTTGAAAACGGCGCTCGAGGGCTTTGTCTTTTTCGATGTTTTCTCGGTATTCATCCAAAGTGGTGGCACCAATACAGCGAAGTTCTCCGCGAGCCAGTGCGGGCTTTAAAATTTGCCCCGCATCCATGGCCCCGTCGCCTTTTCCTGCCCCAACCAGAGTGTGAATCTCGTCGATAAAAAGTATGATTTGGCCTTCACTGCTGGTGACTTCTTTAATCACCGCCTTCAATCGATCTTCAAATTCGCCACGGTATTTGGCACCTGCAATGAGGGATCCCATTTCTAAAGTCATCAGCTTTTTGCCAAGCAAAACATCGGGTACATCTTGATTGATGATTCGAAGGGCCAAGCCCTCAGCGATGGCCGTCTTTCCCACTCCAGGCTCACCAATCAACACAGGATTGTTTTTGGTTCTTCGAGAAAGCACTTGAATGACACGACGGATTTCTTCGTCCCGGCCAATCACTGGATCTAGCTTTCCTTGCTCGGCCAAAGCCGTGAGGTCACGTCCATATTTTCCCAAGGCATCGAATTTGGCTTCAGGATTGTCATCTGTCACTTTTTGAGAGCCTCTGAGTTTAATAAGTTCCTCCTTAAATTGAGATTCGGAAAGTCCCGTTGCCTTCAACGTTTTCGAGAGTTCTCCGGGAACATGATAGGCTCCCAAAAAGAAGTGCTCTGTGGAAATGTAAGAATCTCCGAAAGCTTTGGAAATGCGCTCTGCCTCCTGAAACAACTTTTGCAAATTTTGGCTGGCAACCACACGCACCGAACTTCCCGAAACCTTTGGAAAGCCTTCGATGATATTGCCCACCGCGGAGGAAAATTTCTGCGGCGACAAATTCAAACTTTCAAGAACGCGTCCCACAATGGAGTCGTCTTGTTTTAAAATTTCAAAAATCAAATGCTCTGGCTCCACAGCAGGATGGCGGTGATTTTCCGCCTCTTGTGCCGCAGCTTGCATGGCCAGTTGGCTTTTCTGGGTCATTTTTTCAATGTCAGTCATATATTTCTCCTTAAGGCCAAAAGAGCAAAAGCCCTCATGACAGGCCCACATCTATGGTGTAGCGTCGACCTTTAAAAGATGAGATCAGTTATGAAAAAGTCAACCTCACAACCCATCACTCCCACGCGACGAGGGCTTATTTTAGACCCTGTCCACCCGAAAGATTGGCGGGAGCTGGAAATCATCTATGCCTGTGAGCAATGCTCTCATTTCGACCCAAATTCTCAAGAATGCACCATTGGTTATGACTCAAGACAGCACCTGAAAGCGGTGCAGGATCAAAGATATGAACTCTTTGGTCGCGTGGGGTTTTGCCGCTTCTCGGAAATCGACTGACCATGCCTGCGGTTTATGCCCTTGGCTTGGGCCTGGCCGTTTTGGCGTTTCTTGGTTTTCTCATCCTACAACTTCGAAAAAAACACCTTCACATTCTTCAGGAAATTTCCTCTCAAAAAAGCCTTTATGAATATTCCTGGGCCCACTTGCCCACACCCTCTGACCCCAATTCCCATCTCCCCGTCCACTACCGCCTGGAGGGAGATTCCCACAAACCCTTGGTGATTTTGATTCATGGTCTAGGAGCAAACTTAAACTGTTGGCGAAGAATTTTTCCGCTGCTCAAACCTCACTTTCAGGTCTTGGCCTTTGACCTGCCTGGCTTTGGTCTGACGCCAGATCCGAATCATTATTTTGCAAAGAGCCCCGATCAACTTTCCCCTTTGATTTTTGAGCTGATCGAAAGTCTCAAGCACAAAGGTCCCGTTCATTTGATTGGAAACTCCATGGGTGGAATTTTGTCTTTGTCTTTTATGGAGTCTTATCCAAATCACGTGGGAAAAGTTTTTCTGATCAACCCCGCCCTCAGTCGCAAGCTGGTCCGACTTCGACTTTATCGATGGGCCTTTCTTGCCCAGCCACTCTCAAAAATTTTGAATCGAAAAATGCTGGGTTACTTGTATTCCAGAACTCTTTCCAAACCAAAAGACTTGGAATTGGAAGTTCTCAACCATTTGTCGAGGAGCTATTTGCAAAATCCGGATGGACTTCGAAGTTTTGCTCTTTATGTAAAGATGATCGAAGAGCAAGGAATTCCTGAGGTGGATTATTCAAAGTGCTTGTTTCTCTTCAGTGGGGGCGACAAAGTCATTACGGCACCTCACAGAAAGCGCACTGAAAAGTTTTTTCCTCACGCTCACACTCTATTCCATCCTTCAGGAGGTCACCAACTTCAAGAAGATGAGCCTGAGTGGCTGAGTGAAGAGATTAAAAAGTTCATTCTTTCGTCTTGAACCGTCAAAAATTCTCTCTCTAAAAGGCTGGAATCCCGACTCGACTGGATCGAACGTAGGACCAAGTTTTCTAGCGAGAAGTCTAAATTCACCAAGAGTCCTGTCAAGAATCCGATGCCCTTCCCGAAATGTGATTTGTGAATCGAAATTGATTTGTGAATCTAACTTTTGAAAGGAGGATCAAGGACGACAAAATTGAATGACTGACAGGGAAGCGTTTTGAAAACGCTAATGTCTACCCTAAGTAAAGTTAACATCGGCTCGGAAGCCGCCGCAAAAATAAAGCGGACCAAACAAGGAGGATTTTTTATGAAATTTGAAATTTTTTAATAACTAAGGAGAACTAAAAATGGGAATGAGAGTATCAACAAACATTGCAGCGATTAACGCTCAAAGAAACCTTTCTGGTAGCCAGTCCAACATTCAGAGCTCACTTGCGAAATTATCAAGTGGATCTCGAATCAACAAAGCTGCCGACGATGCCGCCGGTCTAGCAATTTCTGAAAACTTAAAAGGTCAAATCCGATCAACTCGACAAGCCAACCGCAACGCGAACGATGGTATCTCTATGGTTCAAGTGGCTGAAGGTGGATTGAACGAAATTGGAAACATCATCACTCGTATGAGAGAGTTGGGTATCCAAGCCGCTTCTGACACCATTGGTGAGTCTGAGCGAGGATTTATCGACAAAGAAATTCAACAGCTCAAAGACGAAATGCAACGTATTGCTTCTGTAACGAAGTGGGGAACAACCAAACTTCTTGATGGAACAACGCCTGTTTTCGACTTCCAAGTGGGTGTTTTCAACAACGATTCTGAAGACCGCATCTCTTTTGATGCCTCTCAAAACGTTGCCACTTTAGACGCACTTGGGTTGGCCGGTCTGGACTACACCAGCAAAGAAGGCGCTCAAGAAGCCTTGTCTTCTCTGGATGATGCTCAATTGGGAGTGAACAGCATGAGATCTAATCTGGGTGCTCTTCAAAACCGATTGATGTCTACAGTGAACAACTTGGGTGTTGCCGAGGAAAACCTCTCTGCTGCAAACAGTCGAATCCGTGACACGGATGTGGCTGAAGCCTCTTCAGAGTTGACCCGAAACAACATCATGCTTCAGGCCTCAACTGCGACTTTGGCTCAAGCGAACCAAACCAACGCTGCAGCCCTTAAGTTGATTGGCTAATACCTGCCCGACTAAGGTTCTATGAACTTCGAAGGCCCGGATTCGTTCCGGGCCTTTTTATTTTTTTTCGACCCTCTTCGAAAACACTAGGAAAATGAAAAGAGAAAATCTACACTCGAGGTATTCTAAGGGGGATTTGTTCATGGCAAAAAAGAAGAAAACATCAAAATCTAAGAAGTCCACAACAAAAAAGTCTAAAGCGAAAAAAGCCGCTCCAAAAAAGGCCAGCAAAAAGACTTCCAAGAAAAAATCTGTGAAAAAGGCCGCTTCCAAGAAAACTTCTAAAAAGGCGACAAAAAAGGCATCTAAAAAGGCCAGTAAAAAAGCAGCCAAAAAGACGACGAAAAAAGCTGCCGCAAAAAAAACCTCAAAGAAGGTGAGCAAAAAAGCTTCTAAGAAAGCCGCTCCCAAAAAGGCCAGCAAAAAAGTTGCGAAAAAATCGAGCAAAAAGGCCACTGGTAAAAAAACGAGCGCTAAAAAAGTGGCTCCCAAAAAAGCCAAAAAGACCGCCGTTAAAAAAATCACTTCCGTGTCTGCGCCAGTGGTTTTGGCTCCAGAACCCGTGGTCGAAAAGGCTGAGCCCATCTACAACAACCCCTATGCTCCGATGAGTGAACCTTCTGCAGAAGACGCTCCAGAAACTGTGGTGGATGACGAGTTTGAATTTGATAGCATTGAGGAAGACAGTCTGACCGATGAAATGGAAGATTTGGATGATCCTTTTGACGACCCTGCCGTCGACAATTTTGAAGACGATGATATGGGTGACGACGAAGGTTACTTCTAAGTCCGCACAGATCATCTCTTCCTAAAAAAAAGCTGTCCTCGCGGACAGCTTTTTTTATTTGATAGGGTGTTACGAACAGAATCAGTTGCTGCCTGATTTGGCAGGCTTTGAATGGACCGCGTACTTCTCGAACTCACCGTATTCGTGAAGCTTATTGTAAAGCGTCTTGATGGTGATCCCTAAGGCGTTTGCCGCCTGAGTTTTATTCCCCTCAAAATAATTGAGAGCTTTCAAGATGTAGCGCTTTTCCAGTTCGTGCAAAGTCAAAGTGGGATCATAGTCATCCACGATGATCTTGTGTTCAGGATCACGAATCTGATCAGGAAGGTCCCCTGGCATAATGGTGTGACCTTCAGACAAAATCTGCAATCGCTCGCAAACGTTTTGAAGTTCACGAATGTTTCCTGGCCAGTCGTACTTCATCATGATTTTCATGGCATCTTCGCTCATGGTGCGACCACGGTTTAAAAACCCCATGGTTCCATTGGAGAGAAAATGTTCAATCAACAAAGGAATGTCATCTTTGCGTCGACGCAAAGGTGGAGAGTGAACCATAATGGTGTTGATTCGGTAGAAAAGGTCTTCTCTAAAAGAGCCTCTCATCACCTCTTTGTCCAACTCTCGGTTGGTTGCACTGATCAATCGGATATCAACTTTGATGGGATCTTTTCCGCCAACGCGATAGATCTCACCTTCTTGAAGAAAACGAAGAAGTTTGGCTTGAATGCCTGGAGAAAGCTCTCCAATTTCATCCAAAAACAAAGTTCCGCCGTTGGCCACTTCCGCCAAACCGATCTTTCGCGAATAGGCTCCGGTGAAGGCTCCTTTTTCGTGTCCAAAAAGTTCAGATTCCAAAAGTGTTTCTCTCAAAGCTCCGCAGTTGATGGCCACAAAGGGCTTGTTTCTGCGGTTGGAACGCTCGTGAATCGCCTGAGCGATCAATTCTTTTCCGGTTCCAGATTCCCCTAAAACCAAGACTGTGGCATTGGAGGGAGCCACGCGATCCACCATTCTCATGAGTTGATTCATGACCTCGGACCGGTAGACGATTTTCTTTGTTTCTGAGACGCTATTATCTTTGGCACCTGGAAGTTTTCCAGTACCAGAAGAAAGCTGGTTTTTATCCATGATCGACATACGTACAACCCCTATCGTTAAGTTTTTGTTGTCGCCTGCTCACGTCCTAAAGACACTTCGTGTCAAAATGACACGTTGTTCTAACAGGGCGCGACATACAAATCAAGTCATTTTTGCAAATTCCTTTGAAGGCTTTTCCCGGTGAGTGAGAGCCCTCAATTGTCACTGCAAGACCGACAATTTTTGTCTGGTTTGGTTCATAAGTATCTGAAATACCTTGAGCAAACTCAGGCTGCCAGCCACTTAACTATCAAGAGCTATGCCATAGACCTGGGGCAGTTTTTTCAAAGCCCAAAAGCTTTTAAATCCCTACTGAGCAATAATTTCAAAAATTCCCCCTCCTCTGAAAGGGTGAAAACTTTACTCACATGGTCCGCAAAACGTCTCCCCGGTGCCCAAAAAGAGTGGTCTCCCCTTCAACCCTCCACCCGCCAGCGGAAACTTTCGGCCATGAGATCCTTCTTTAAATGGGGCTATCAGGAGGGGATTTTTGAAAGTGATCTGTCGTTAAAAATCACCGCACCCAAAGTGCCCCAAAAAATTCCTCATTTTCTATCTTTGGACGAATGTCTCTCTGTGCTCCAAACCGCCAAAGAAAACACCAAAGAGCCAAAGACCCTCACCCTGGCACTGCTTCTATATGGACTGGGGCTTCGAATATCTGAAGCCTGCCATCTAAAGTGGGATCAGATTCATTTGTCCGAACAACTGGTGCGCATCCGCGGAAAAGGCGGCACCGAACGCATGGTCGCAATTCCTCGGTTTTTAGGAGATCACCTCAAATGCCTTCCTCAAAAGGGTGACTACGTCTTGGCAGAAGGCCATGCATTGAATGAACGCACCGGCTACCAATGGATTCGAAACTTAGGAGCCCGCACCGGCTTGACCCGTCCCTTGCACCCCCACTCTTTAAGGCATTCTTACGCCACTCATCTATTGAATTCCGGATCCGATTTGAGAGTGATCCAAATGCTCTTGGGGCACAAATCTTTGGCAGCCACTCAGAAATACACCCACCTCAGTTTGGACCATCTCTCTAGAGAAATGGAAAAGGCTCATCCACTCTCAGCGTCATCCATGTCCCTTCGGAAAAAATCCAAGTAGGATCCAAAGCTCATGAAAAAGAAAGCCATCATTTTTGATCGAGACGGAACCCTCATCGTAGACAAAATTTATTTGAATGATCCCAATGCCATTGAGTATTTGCCTGGGGTCTTTGAAGCTTTGAGAGATTTTCGAGATCAAGGCTTTATCTTTTGTGTGGCCACCAACCAATCGGGAGTACCCCGAGGCCTGGTGGATGTAAAAAACCTCAATCAGATTCATGAAGTGATTCGCCAAGACTTCGCCAAAGAGGGCGTAGATATTTTGAGTTTTCATTCCGCTCCCTACATGACGGATTCCAATCACTTTATGCGAAAGCCAAACCCCGGAATGCTTTTGGAAGCCATTCAGTGGCACAACATCGACCCCGCACAGTCCTGGATGTTTGGCGATCGTTTGACCGATGTGATTGCTGGACATCGGGCAGGAATGCGCTCTGTCTTGCTTCGGAACACTGATGAATACAAGAAAATTGGAGTCACCACTCCCCAAGAGTCCATTCCAGAGCTGATCTGCGATCAAGTGATTGATTCTTGTTCCAAAATAAAACACCTCTCCTAATATTCCGCAGAATTAAGTTTAATGCTTCTTCGAACATACCGATACATATATAGGGCATCCCTATGAAACGTTGACCGTAGGAAGGACAAAACCATGAATTTATGGACGACTCTCTTGCTTGCATTAAGCCTTACATTTGTAAACGCTTCTGCATGGGCCAGTGGAGCTCATGGTGTATTTCGAGTTGTAAAAGGACAGATCAAAGTGAAGTCTGCGCAAAGTGGACAGGTTTCACGTGCACGGATCGGATCCAAAGTTCTTCCTGGTGACATCATTATGGCTGCGAAAAACTCTCGCGCCAAAGTGGTTATGGTGGACAACAACGAAATTAACATTTCACCCGACACTCAAATCAAAATCGAAAAGTACGAATACGACCCGGGACAAAACAAGAAGGACGTTTTGTTAAATGTGATCTACGGAAAAGTGCGCTCGAAAGTAGAGCAAAAGTACGATGGCCGCACTAGCAAGTTCCAGGTGAAAACACCTTCTGCGGTTGCCGGTGTTCGCGGAACCAACTTCTTAACTTCTTATGATCAAAACACAGGAAACTCTCAAGTTGTCACTTTCGAAGGTAAAGTGGAGTTCGGAACGCCCGGTCCTGGGGGACAAATTACGGGCTCTGTTCAAGTGACCCCAGGAAATATGGCCACCATTTCTAAAGGTGGAGCTCCCCCCGTTTCACAACCGGTTCCTCAGAGCGAAATGAAGAAAATGGACAAAGAAACGGATGCAGAAACTGCAACCGGGGAAGGCCCTTCCACTGAGGGTGGCGATCAAAACGCCTCTAAAGATGGAAAAGGCAAAGAGTCTGGAGATGGAAAAGATAAAAAAGACGGAAATGCCCGTTCTGAAGACGGTGGAAGAGGCGATAAAAAGTCTGCGGATTCGAAAGATTCTAAAAACAATGGCCGCAGTGGAGAAAAAGCCGAAGGTGGAGACAAAGGCAAAGGAAACAGCCAAGCCGGAAACGGTGGCGATAAAAAAGACAACAGCGGTCGTGCTGAAGATGGTGGCGGCAAAAAAGGTCCTACGAATGCCGGAAACAATGGCGACAACAAAGGAAATGGCGGACCAAAAGAAGGAAATCAAGCTTCAAACGGTGACAAAGGAAACGGTGGGCCGCGCGGTGGCAATGGTCAAAGCGGTGGACCTAATCGCGCCGGACCTGATGGTGGCGGCAAAGGCGGTCCTGCTGGAAATGCCGGACCAAATGGCGGAGAGAAAACTGCCGGTGGCCCCGGTGGTGCACCCGGTTCTCAACAAGGTGGACCCAATGGAGCTGCGGGACCTGGTGGTCCTGGTGGCGGACCCGATGGTGGTAGTGAACGTGGACCGGCTTCTGCTGGCCCTATGAATCCAGGACCAGGCGGTCCCGTTGGACCTGGTGGCCCCGAAGGTGGAGCTCCCCCTCCTCCCATGGAAGGACCTGGTGGACCAGGACCGATGATTGGTGACAGTGATTTGGCCGGAGGTCCGGGAAATACAGATTTTGGACCAGGTTCTCAACCTTTGATGCCCGAAATTCCCGTCTTAGCTCCACCGATTGATCCCGGTCTGACAGATACGGTTCGGGACACCATTCAGTCTGGCGATGCGCGACTGAAAATTATCATCAATCAGCAGTAACAGACCTTAGCCTCATAAAGAAATCTTTATGAGGCCTTTGGTTTTCAGTTCGTAAACAATCTATTATCCTAAGGGCAGACATTTCAACAACTTGGAGCTGCCTCAATGATGAGACCCTATCTTCTCACTGTCTGTATTTGGTGTTTGTTTTTCACTCAAAGTTCCTTTTCAAAAGTGACGCCGGAAGAAGCTAATTCCCGATATGACATCGTCTACGGTTCCCCCTCTTGGAACAAATCACCAACTAAAATTGAGTCTGCCTTTTTAGTGATTCGTGACCGCTCTTCAAAAAAACTTTTTCAAGTTCATTTAGAGGAAACAGCTCCAGATTCCTCGGAGTTCAAAGGAACTTTTCAAATTGAAGTGAAAGGCCAATCAAAAATTGTTCCGGAAGTTTACATTCCTCCCCAATCTTTAAGAGGACAAATGGATCAATTTTATAAACTGATTTCTCAGAACAAAGTCTTTCGAAAGCCCGTCATTATCAAACGCACGTCTGAAGAAAACATCATCGATGTTTATGATACCAAGAACCAAGCTCAACGAGCCTGGGATTTGTTTCAAGAACGCCGCTCTTTGAGAGGCCAGGCCAAAGTTCCCACGTCTCCCTCTCAAAACACTCCAAAAGACATCCTAGCAGATGCTGCAGCTCTGGAGGCCCAAAAAACGGCCGACAAAGAGATGGAGCGCTTACGCTTGGAGCAAATTGAAAAGCAAAGAATCGAAGAGCAAATGGCAGCTCAAAAGAAACTGAGTGAGGCTGAAAGAAAAAAACGCATGGAAGAGGCGAACCGTTTGGCAGCAGAAGCCATGGCTGCTTACGAAAAAGGGGACTTTGTCACTGCGGAAGCCAAGTTCAAAGACGCTGCCAGTTTGGATCCTGAGAACAAGTCCATTTACTATCGCTACGGCGTTTCCTTGTACAAGAACGAAAAATACAATGAAGCCTTGGTCGCTTTCAATTTGGCTGAAACTCAAGGTGTTGAAGAAGTTGAAAAGAATTATTTTATGGGATTGAGCCACTATCGTTTGGAGGAGTGGGACAAGTCCGTTGAAAAATTCAAAATCGTTGCAGCTTCAAATGATGAGGTGATGGCTCCTTCTGCGCACTTTTACATTGGTGCGATCTTGTTCAAGCAAGAAAAATATGAAGAGTGTCAGACGTCTTTTGAAACGGTTTTGGACACTTCAAAAGATCCAAAGCTGGATGAACGTGCTGAGGAATACATTGAAGCCGCCATCAAAGCCCACCGTCTGAAAAAATTGAAAGAAAAGAAATTTCATGTCACCGGCACCGCAGGGTTGATGTACGACTCCAACGTTTTGCTGGCACCAGATTTGGAAACCACTCAAGGCTCCAGTCTTAAAGAAAGTGATGTGCGTTTGTTGACCATGGGAGATCTTACTTATAAGGCCATTTGGGAGGACAACCGAACTTGGGATGTAAAGGCTGGCGCCACTTTAATGAACTCTTCAAAAAGCAGTTTGGCTCAGGCGGATCCTTGGCTTTACAGTTTGTCCGCTCCTTTCACTTACACAAAAGCTGGAAAACTTCCTTCGATCATTGCGATCACTCCCGGCTATGAAAGTCTGTTTATGGCAGAGTCTGGCAACTCCACAAAGAAGAACATTTTAAATTCAGCCAAATTGAAAGCCTCTTACATGCGAGTGATGCAAACAGATTGGTTTTCGGAATATTCCTTGGAATACCGTTTGGACAGCTTTTCGCTGGCCAGTTCCACCGGCGACAATGATTTGAGTTCCAACAAGTACACTTTGGGCACCACGCAAACTGTAAAAATTGGACCGAAGCGAAAAGAAGCTTTGGCCGGATCTTTGAAGGCGTCTTTGAACCAGGCCAAAGGAAAAGAAAAAATCTACCAGCGTTATGAAACCGGAATCACCTATGCTCGTCCAGTGATGAAAGACAGCAGTTGGGCCACGTCGTTGAATTATTATATTTTGAATTATGTGAACTCTTCCAATGGCCGCAAGGACAACAACATCACTGTGTCCACTTCATTTGCCCAGCCATTGAAAGAGTGGTTCACATGGAGTGTGGTGGCCAGTTATTCGAACAACTCTTCCACCGTGTCATCCAGCTATGCCTATGACCGCTACTCAGTGATGACCACAGGAACTTTTACAACTGCATTCTAGAGGAAATCGGGTTGAGGTCCTCATACGGCCCTGGGACGTTGCCAGATCCGATCCTGTCTGATCTGAGCCGCCGCTGCCTAGCCAAAATAATTTTGATGTTTCTTTAGAAATCCGCTATTCAAACCATATGCCTCAAACTCTAAAAGATCTCGGCGTTATTCCGGAAATCAAGTCCTTGTCGCTCTTTAGAGCTTATACCGACTCTATCATAGAGAATCTCTTTGCGGACAGCAGTGTTCGTATTTGTGAGCACCGAGAGACATTATTCGAATTAGGCGATACAGCTGAGGCGTTCTACGTGGTTGTCAGCGGAGCCTTTAAGCTCTCCAAGCCCGCGGCGGGAGGAGAAGATATTATCATTCATTTTTCTACACCTGGCGACGTTATTGCTGCATTCATAATGGCTCAGCCTCATCCCACTTACCCTCTCAATGCCGTCGCTATGGGACCTTCTCGAGCCATTGAGGTACCTAAAATTAATTACACAATGAGTTGGCACAAGGAAACCCAATTGATCTTTGGCATTCAAAAACTGATTTCAAGTCGCATGGGCGCCTTACAAAACCAGAAGGCTCTATTGAAGGCTCCCCTCCAAGCAAAGGTAGCTTCCTTGCTGATTCAACTCGCTAAATGGACTGATTCTCCGAATGAAAATGAACAGATTGAAATTTCAATTCCCCTGACTCGAAAAGAAATCGCCAACAGCCTGGGTTCTACCGTCGAATCCATCATACGAATAATGAGTGAATGGTCTAAACAGGGATTTATTTCGACAAATGATCATTATATTACGATCCTTCGCCCAAGGGCACTCGCTGAATTTGAATCTCTTGGATCTTAAGGATTTAATGAGACATCCAAAGCTTTAAATACTTTTGAAACAAGAGCATCAAAGCAAGAGAGAAGGCTCCGACCGCACTGGCAAGATAGGGTCCACTTATAGAGGCATCGGCAAATCTTATGAACAACCCAACCAAGACCAAAAAAAAGAAGACTAGAAAAAAACGTTTAGATTTTACCTTATGATTGAAATCTTGCTAATGGTGAGCCAGGGTAACTTGAGTGGCGACTACCCGTGTGAACAAGGAAAATCTCGATGTACATAAAATGCAAGCCAACAATCTTGGGAAACCACTGACTCCACATCGTGAAGTTTCCAAAGAGAATAAATATAGGACCTGTTTTTAATCCAACATATGAAAAGACGCTCTCTCCTTTAAACAGCCCCATAAAAACCGAAAACTTTGTTTCATTCAAAACATTGCAAGCCACATTTAAAAGAACCAAGAATGCAACCACTACAACCTAGTAAATCTTGGCTTTTTCCACCGATCATTCGAGGAATAGCGATCACCAAAAAACCCGAAACTAACGACCACATAAATGCAAAGGCCATAATGTGTACATGGGGTTGGTGTGGATAAAAAGGAAGTCGCCCCTGAGAGAAAAAAACTAAAGGAAAACACCCACAATTCCGCTTCCAACCCCGATGGAAAGCTTTACCTTACACGGACCCCGACACTCTTTGCTCATTTCTTAAGAGCGCTCTTAAAATGCGAGGTATTTGCGCTGAGTTTATCTATACGAGCCACAATATGACCTTGATCATCAATCAACGTGATTACATTGGAGTGAGAAAAATTCCCGTCACTTAATTTTTTGAAGTTTATGCCCAAAACGACGGAGAGTTCCCTAGCTGCACTTTCATTCTTAGCTGATAAAAATGTCCAGGAACTATCGTCTAACTTTCGTTTGTTCATATAAGATTTAAGGTGCTCTGGGGTATCATTTTCCACATCAAAAGATGCTAAGACATATTTGACATCAAAAATCCCTTCTTGTTCGAATTCCTTTTTAATATCTCGAATTCGAGATACCATCATAGGGCAAGCGTGAGGACAAGAGGTATAAACCATTGTTAGAACAATCGGATGTCCTTTGAAATCCGCCATTCTGATCTCTTTAGAATTTTGATCCTTCCACGTCGTTTTGACTTCATAAATCGACGACTTATCTGAAAATGATGAGACACAGAAAAATAGAAGTGACAGAAGTAAAAAAATTCTTTTCATTGCAAGCTCCTCACGCATCTAAAGCCCAAGTTCCAAATTGTGCTAGTCCCCTTTAATCCAGAGCGAAAGGCAAATCGCATAAACGCAGCGTAATTTTCCTTGTCGGCCATAGATAAGGCTCCAGCACCACAAAAGAGGTTCTTATTAAAGGAGGAATCCTCTCGACTTTCTCCAGAGACAAAATTGGAGTTGAAGTCCTCAACCCACTCCCAAATTAGTCCATGCATATCCCAGAGACCATAAATGTTTTGATAAATACTCCCCACGTTAGGCAGACGACCTTTCTTTGGCTCTCCATACCAGCTTAAAATCCGACTCAAAAAATGATTATTCCTATTGGCATTCCTTTGAGTTTCTGAAGCTGCAGCAAGATATTCCCATTCTTTGACAGTTGGAAGTCTCATACCCTTACTTTTGCAATAGGCTCGAGCAGCAAACCACGAAACATTTGTGATTGGAGTTTGCTCCATAGAACTTTCTTCCAAATAATTTGACAGATAATTTTCATCGGCAAATATCCTAGAAACATTGTCTTTCGTCCATTCAGGATTTTTTGCAAGAAACTCTCCAAACTGCTTTTGGGTCACCGGATAAATCATTGCCTTAAAAGCATCTACAAGCAAAAGGGGACGAAATGATTTTTCTTTCACTGGAGCCTGCCAAAAAGCTTCAATATGGCCTTTTGGCACATCCACCTGATTTTGAGCCCTCAAATTTTCCGCGAAGACCAAGAGAAAAATCAAGTTAAGCATCAATGACCTCCGCCGGCACTACTTTGAGAGGGTACAGATTTAACATCTGCTGGAGTAATAACCTTCCTGCTGTTTCCCCAAGAATTATAAACATAAGTTAAGACATTCGCGATATCTTCATCCGACAGTCCCAATGCTGGCATAACTCCATCGTAAACTTCTCCGTTTACGGTCAAGGAGCCGGACAATCCGTTCTTAACGACCTCTATGGCTCGTCTTGAGTTCTCGTTTAACCAGTCCGAATTTGCCAAAGGAGGAAATGCACCTTTGATTCCTTTTCCATCAAGTTGATGGCAGGCCGCACAGTTCTGAGAAAAAATGTTTTTACCCAGCCTTATCTGATCTTCTAAATTGTCAGCCGTCGAAACTTTTTCCTTCTCACTGACTTCTTGAATAGCAGCACCTTCTGGCAGATAGACGTTGTCCTCAATCTTTCCTGAATAGATCTTTTTTTCCTCGTTTCCTTTGACATTGATAAGAGCCAAGGCTCCTTTATTGAATGCTCTAAAAATAGAATGATCCACCATCACTAGATTCCCAGGAGCTTCAACCTTAAAGTCCACTATGGTGGCACCTCCAGCAGGAATAAGAGTGGTCTGAACGTTATGATCGATATTTTTTCCGCCCTCCCTGTGAACATTGTCAAAGATCTCTCCAATAACGTGAAACGAAGAGACTAAATTTGGTCCACCATTGCCGACAAACAATCGAATCCGCTCACCGACATTCGCCGTTAAAGCCTTATCACCCGTCATTGATGTCGAAGAACCATTGAATAGGACGTACGTCGGGCGTTCATCAATTGCCTTTTCCATATCGAAAGGTTGATACCCCTGCTTTCCAAACTTTCCTTTTGTATAGAAATCTCCTTGCATCACATAGTACTCTTTATCAACCTTGGGAAGTCCCCCTCTTGGCTCTACCAGAATCAATCCATACATCCCATTTGCAATGTGCATTCCCACAGGGGCTGTTGCACAATGATAGACAAAAAGGCCCGGGTTCAAGGCTTTGAAGGAAAAAACACTTTCGTGTCCGGGAAGCGTAAAGGAAGAAACCGCTCCTCCTCCCGGACCCGTAACCGCATGCAAGTCAATATTGTGAGGCATTTTTGAAGAGGGATGATTCTGGAGATGAAATTCAACAAGATCTCCTTCTTTTATCCGAATAAACTTTCCAGGAACAGTTCCACCAAAGGTCCAAAAAGTGTACTCGACCCCTTTGGCAATCTCCATTTTCTTTTCAATGACTTCAAGTTTAACGATCACTTTCGTATTGTGTTCTCGTGTGATGGGTGAAGGAACCTTTGGGGGTGAAGATAGGTTCGCCTCCTCTTCGCCCCTAATTTCGGAAGTTGCATTTGCATCGCTCCCCTTTTCATCAAAACATCCGACAAGGAGCCCACAAAAAATTGCGATCGAGAAAATCTTTTTGCACATAAACTCACCTCTCTATATAAACAAAGTTTAAAGTGTAAAAGAATGTTGAGGTATGATCTAAATCATAAACCAAATGTGTTGATTTTTAAACAAATAGGCCTCTGATCCCTTAGAGGGCTATCCCCCACACACTCCACAACAAGAATCCTTCTTCTCAGAGTATTTTTTCATTAACGTCGCTGTCAAGGTCCTACCGCTTTGAGACCATTCTCCGCAAATGATCTCGTCGCTACTGGAAGAACATATTTCGTTTATTAAGTCCCGAAAATTAGACGCGGATTCGATGCGAATCGATTCTCCCGAATTCAATCCCTCCACCAGGGAGTATATGAGCCCGCTAACAAATTGATCCTTAAAACTATCGATATTTATAGATGTTTGCATTAAATCCTCCAACCTATCTAAAATTTAATCAGCATCAGACACCTATTGTTATGAGTCAGATCATATCAGGTACATTTACTATCTCCGCAGTCCAAGCACATAAAACACCCTTCTTCTAGCTTTAGATTCTGACTTCCGCAGTGAGTGCAGCGAATGACCTTAATTTCCTTTATATATTGCTTAAGAGTGCGCGCTATTGCTTTGGAAAAAGAATGAATGGTGCCTTCACTTTTTAACAACTGTGAGACAATAAACTCAATATCAGCTCCGTGCCTTAATGCCGTTGAAATCATTCGAGTCAAAGCCTCTTGTTCGTCTGACTCAAAAAATCGTCGAATATCTCTAAGTACCCACCCGTCTAGTGTCTCTAGATGATAAACTCCGGAGGTCTCCTTATAAAGAAGTCCTTCAATGAGGCCTTTGGGCACCTGCAAAAAATCTTGCTTCATTACAAAGACCTCATAAGGTGATTGCTCTAGCAGACCTACTAGAACAATCCAAGCTTGCCCCTTGGATGTAATGTGATGAATATGGCACTTCAATGTTGGGGGGCGAGGAACCCCAGCCGTTCTTTTAAATTCGATTTTATCCGTCGATTCGCGAAGAACATTGGCCATAGTGCCTTCTCGATAGGTCGTACAACCTTTAATGGTTCCCGACTCGAAGAGGTCACTATATAGGCCTTTAAATTCCAGATATGAGAACCCTCTCGGGAGGTTAACCGTTTTGGAGATGGCAGAATCAATATATTTAGAGAACACCTCCATGGTTTTGATGTGCTCATCTAGAGTCAATAATGTTGCCGTCGCTGCCCAATCGGCATTGGGATCCCAAAGATTTCTCGCCTTTAAAACCCGTACGGCATAGTCCATGATTTTGTTTTCTCTGAGCAGACCTCTGCTTTTGTCCAATTTCCAGACTTTTGCCTCAAACTCTTTCCTCAATAGGTTTTCGTCACCTTCCTTGACCCATTCCCAGCCGTCACCTCTCTGCTCATCTAGAACTCTTTTTGCTGACCAGTCCACGGAATGAGGCACACTCAGTCCTTTTGGAGGATAGGGCTGAATAGAAGTTCGAATGTACTCGTGAGAAAATATAGGCTCCAACCCACCAGACACGTTGTTGGCAAGAACCGCGCTATTTCCAGTAGGTTGAATCGACAACAGATGGCTGTTTCTGACACCAAAATCAGACACCAATTCTCGAACCTGAACATCCAGTTTTTTTAGAAAAGCCCCCGCGAGATACTTTTCTCTGTCAAAGAGTGGAAAAACTCCTTTTTCTTTCGCAAGCAGGGCCGAAGCTCTATAAGTCTCATTCATAATAAAGTGACCCAGCTCGTGAGTCAGGCGGAGGGCCTCGGGTGATCCATAGCGGATCCTCATTGTCATCAAAGCAGACGCATATCCCAAAACACCAAGGCCAATCCTCCGCTTCTCCTTCAGATTGCGTTGGTTCTCAGGAAGGGGAACTTGAGTGATATCGTTTACGTTGTCCATAAAGCGAACGGCCGTGGGAATGATCTCCTTTAATTTTTCATAATTCCAATCGTTCAACTGATCGTTCACAAACTGGGTCAAATTTAAAGAACCAAGAAGGCAAACTCCACCGACAGGTAATACCTGCTCCCCACAAGGATTGGTTGCTTGAATGTGCTCTGTGTAATACAGATTGTTCCATCGATTTATTGTATCGACGAAAAGAACTCCCGGCTCATTCCTATTATAGGTAGCTTTCATAATGATATCCCATAAAGATCCCGCATCCTCATACTTCCTATAAATCTTAGTCTTATAGCCTTTGGACTTCCACAGCTCTAGATTTCCGTCCCATTCTTTTGAATAGAGATCCGGATGAGATTCATAATCTGGGAATTCAAGCAACCAGGGTTTATGAGATTTCATAGCCATCATAAATTCATCAGAAATTAAAACAGACATGTTGAATTTGGTGAGCGTTCCTGGAGTTTGTTTTGCAGTAACAAAGGCCTCAATATCAGGATGCCAAATAGACATAGTTACCATCTGAGCCCCCTTTCTGATCTTCTTCTTTCCTCGCTCACTGGATTTTTGCAGACCACTTCCGGCCGTAATGACTGCACTTTGCGTGTCCCACATTTCCAACAGCTTTACTGCACCTGGAGATTCTGCTCCTATGCCCCTTATATATCCACCTCTGGGTCTCATCACATTTGCACAAAAACCATACCCACCTTCGGACTTAAGAATTAAAGCCTGGCGCTTTAACTCGTCCATGATACTATTCATAGAGTCTTGATCTTCTCCTCGGAAGCCGCTTACAAAACAATTTATATAAGTTGTGCCTTTTAATCCGGTCCCAGCGTTTGATGTAATTCTCCCTCCTGGAACAAATTTAAAATCCTCCAGTAAATCTAAAAATTTCTCTCTCCAAAATGGTCGTTTTTCTTTAATCTCAACACTGGCCAATTCTTCTGCGATTTGAAAATGCCGCTCGTTAATATTTGTTTCTTTCTCAAAACAGTAAGTTTGATGAAAAACTTCCTCAGAAAAATGATCTACAAACTTAGTCTTGCGAATTCTTTTTTTGTTCCTATGGGTCTGAGATTGTTGTTTGAAATCTTGATGCTTCTCCATTTTTTCTCCTCAAGTCTTGCCCATAGGCTAAAGGTCAACGCCGGTCCCTAAATATGATTCAGATCATATTTCGTGTTTTGACGCTCGCATCTAAAATGGGTGGGGGAAGACCTGGAGTCTTGTAAGACTAGACATTGTTGAAGTCGAAAATCAAATCACAAATGAAGCATCTCTTCGGTGGCCAGGTGAAGATGATGGTCCAGAGTTTTTCTTTGGGCTTTAGACAGCTGAATGTCACTGGAACTTTTCAAGGACGTTCGAATCAACACGGCCATGTCGGAGCTCGGTTCAAGAACCCCTTGAGAAAACAAAAGCTTTGCGCGGAACTGAATGGACAAGGTTTCCGGATTGCAATCCCCTTCACAGGCCGACAAACCATGCCCCAGAAGGTCAAAAATTTCCTTCGCACCCACGGAACCACTACGAGTGAGGCGACTCACCAAGGACAAAAAAGAAAGGGCCATGTTTAAACGGTCGTAATCTTCACGAAGGCCCGAAAAATCTCGGATCACTCGGGCTTCCAACAAAATGTGCAAGGGCTCAGAATCGGATGAACTTTTACCCTCTTTGTACAAAACGTCCAAATAGTGAGTGGGCTCAAGAACTCCGCCACCAAACCGTTTTTTGCTTTTCAGTGCACCCTTGGCTAAAAAGTGAAGCCGATCGCCCGTGGCACTTAAGGTTTGAACCAACAGATCTGATTCGGAATGTTTGATGGCTTTTAAGACGATCAGCTTGGCTCGGTTCAAAAAATCTCCTACCAAATCAATTGATAGACCAAGAATAAAATCAACACCGAAGAAATGTCCGCCAAAGTCGTAAACAATGGAACGGATCCTATGGTGGGATCAATTCCAAGGCGATCTAAGGCCACGGGAATTCCGCCTCCCATACTCACCGCCCATACCACACTGAAAAGTGTTGCTGCCGCAAAATACAAACTGATGATCAAAACTCCAGTGAGCCAAAACCCAAGTCCAAAAACAGCCAATGCAAGTATGGATCCCAAAACCAATCCAATGGCCACTTCGCCAAGCAAGTAATTCCCCACACGTTTAAACTCCAAACGACCACTGCGTACATGTCCCACAGAAACCGCAGCTGCCTGGCCTCCGGTGGTGGCCCCCAAAGACAAAAGCAAGGGCAACAAAGAGGCCAAATACCAAAGAGGAGAAAAGTCCGCCACATGGGGACGGTTTGAAAAAATAATTAAGAAACAGGTCACTCCACCCAGAAAAGACAAAATCACCCAGGGGAAGCGGGCTTTCACGTGATCGATGACAGACTCTTCCACACCCCAACCGGCACGGCCCATGGCTAAGAAATCCTCTTCCGCCTCTTCACGAATCACATCAATCACGTCATCAACAGTAATGACACCCACCAAATTGTTGTTTCCATCCACAACCGGCAAGGCCAAAAAATCATAACGTTCAACGGTTGCCGCCACATCCTCTTGGTGGGCATTCACATGAACGGAAATCACATCTTTGTACATCAGCTCTTTGAGCTTAGAACTTTTTGAAGACAACAACAGCTGCTTCAAACTGACCACGCCCACCAACTGTCCATGATCGTTAATCACATACAGATAAAAAGAAATGGTTCCTTGATCCCCGTTGCTTTGAAGGGCCGCCACGGCCTCCGCCACCGAAAGATTCTGATTCACCGCCAAATACTCGGAGCTCATCAGTCCACCTGCGGAGTCTTCCGCATATCCCATCAGTTCGGCGACTTCTTCGGAATCCTTTCTCACCATGGACGAAAGAAATTCTTTGGATTCTTCCTCCGGCAAGATTCCCAACAGGTCCGCAGCATCATCGGAATCCATATGAGACAAAATTTTAAGAATGTCTTCCCGTGAAGAAAGCTCAATCAGTTCTTTTTGCAAAGATTCGTCCAAATAGCTCATCACATTGGCTCTGCGAGCAAAGCTTTCTTCCATCAAAAAGACTTCATATCTTTCTTCAGGATCCAATCCTTGAAGCACCAAGGCCATGTCCGAAGGATGAGTCTTTGCCAAAATCTTTCGGATGTTGGGCTTTGCACCCCGAGATTGAAGTTTTCGAATGGATGCGATTATGAGCTTGGTGCGATCTTCCATCACTCCTCCAAAAGTTCTTTGGGTTTTCTCAGGGTCAGATAAAACCACCCCCCGAAAAGAGACCAAATCAACAAGGCCACCTGAAACGCCGAAATGGCCGTGGGACCAAATTGAGAGGAAACACCCGTCACCTGTTTGATCAAGAACAAAAAGGCCACCTGTCCCACCCCAATTCCGGCGGGAGCAATGGGAACAGACATCACCAGAAAGCCCAAGGGAATCACACTCAAAACATCTAAGAAATTCACTTGAGGTTCACCGATGTACTGCCCCACTTGAAAAAAGAAAACCGCGACCACCAACTGACTGAAGATTCCTGCGAAAAAGGTGCGCAAGAAAAGCGGAACATTTCTCATGGATTCTTGTAGATAATCATGACAGGAGAGTAGAAAATTAAGAGGCTTTTGCAAAACCGACCAGGTGATCATTTTTGCAATTCTTTTTCCAATTCCAGAAATGATTAAAAATAAAAAAAAGCTGTAGCCCAAAAATAAAAGCAACGTACTTCCCGTCAAAACTCGTAGACTCTCCACATCTTTTTGAAAAGAGAGGTAAAGCAAGGTCACCGCACTCAGAGAAATCAAAGAGTAAAGCCCGATCACTCGATCCAAGACCACACTGAGTGCGGCCTTCATTTTTTGGCTGTGCATATCTTGAGCCAAATAATAGCCGCGAACCAAATCTCCCCCAATGGAGCTTGGAAAAACGAAATTAAAAAAGTTTGCAATGAGGTTCAGCTTTACACTTCGAAAGAAGCTGAGTTCCGACAAAGTGCAATTGACCAAATCAAACCATCGAATGGTCAAAAGCAAAAAGTTAAGCGCAGCCAGCACCAACAAAACAGAGGCACTTTGCCAGCTGGTAAAAAGGGACGTTAGGACCTTTAAATCCAAATGTCCTGAGCGGACAATCACCACCAAAATGACAGCGGCAACAATCAACTTGATAAGGGTTTTTAAGTGAGGGTGAATGTCTCGCCTCCGAATTTTGGCATCATTTAGGTGCCAGGTACCAAAATCTGTTTATGGCGCATTGAACGCGGCGTTTACAGATTTTGGTACCTGGCACCTAAATGCCGGCAGAGTGGCGTTCTTGGTCATCCAATACGGATGGAACTCCACCTTTAAGTTGTGGGCGGTAAGCCAAGTGGCGAATGTCGTAGGTGAATTCAGAACCATTCAAGGCCGCGGTTTGCCACTCGGGCCCCATACGAATCGCATCTACTGGACAAGCCTCTTCGCAAAATCCGCAGAAAACACAGCGAAGGATGTCGATCTCATAGGAAATCGGAAACTTCTCAACCGAGGGGTCTTCATGCTCGCTGGCCGTAATGCGAATGCAGTCCGCCGGACAGTTGGTCGCGCAAAGCATACAAGCCGTACAACGAAGAGATCCATCTTTTTTCACGGTTAATACGTGATTGCCCTTGAAGCGTGGCCCGTACTGGTACTTTTCTTCCGGATAGTTCAGGGTCACCATTTTCTTTTGGTTGAAAAGGTTTTGAAGCATTTTTTTAAATGTAAATCCAAGTCCCACCAAAATTCCCGGCAAATACCAGCTGGAGCGAACCGGCTCTCTTTTTACTTTGAAACTCATAACTGACCTCTCACGTTTGTGAAGTGGTTCTTCTTGGTGCCGCCGATGGGTTGTGGACGGTTGCGATAATCCAGCTCGTGTCCACGCAGCAAAGCGACAACTTCCTGAAGGGTTAAAGCATCTTCAATCACAGTGGTTCCCCGTTTAAACTCTTGGACCAAACCTTTGAAATTGGTGAAGGACCCTTCCTTTTCAATGTAAGTCTTCATGGGAATCTGATGGGTGGGGGCTCGCAATGCATCCAACTCTGGAGTCTCACAAGCCGACAACCAAATCACAGATTTGGCCTGACTCAAAAGATCCACCTTTTCCTTCAGATCAGGAAATTGAGATTGGTTTTCCGGTCCCAAAACAAGCACCCATTCAAACTGAGACATCTTGCCCTGAAGATCTTCCAAGGATTTAAAACCTCCACGAGATTTCATCTCCTCTTTCAAACCGTAGGTGTTTGGATTTTTGTCCCCGCGAAGGAGCAATCCATCAAAGTCGTCAAATTTTTCGGGGTTGTTGATCCAATGAAAAATGTTTTTCACTTTCAACTCGTCCGCAACAAATTCAAAAAAGTTTTTGAACTCTTCGTTGGTGTACTGACCGGTCACAAGCACGGCAATGGACTCTGGATTTTTCTCGGCTGCGGCTCGAAACTTCTCTCCGAGCTTCATGGTCTCTGGAAACACTTCTTCCTGAGACCAATCCCCAGATTGACCCGCTTTCACCTTCTTTAAACGGTGGGCCGCATTCACATACTTGTATGTGTTTCGACCTTCGTCACACATCCAGTGGCCGTTCACTTCTGCATTGTAGCGTGGTTTCACCCGCCACAATCCTTCTTCGTTGAAGTAAACTTTCACATTACATCCCGTAGAACATCCCGGACAGATGCTTTCAGAATCTTTCAGATACCAAACCCGCTGACGAAATCGAAAATCTTTAGAGGTCAATGCGCCCACAGGGCAAATGTCCACGGTGTTTAAAGAGTAGTTGTTATCCAACGGACGCCCTTGAACCGTTCCGATTTCCGCGCGATCACCACGGTTGAAAATTCCAAGTTCATTGGTCTCGGTCACTTCTTCGGTAAAGCGCACACAACGCGAACACAAGATGCAGCGTTCACTGTCCAAAACCACCGTGGGCCCCAAATCCACCACTTTGTGTTTTTTCACTTTGGGTTCGGCCATTTCTGGATCGTACTTTCCAAACTTCATGTACTGATCTTGAAGTCCGCACTCCCCAGCTTGGTCACAAATGGGACAATCCAATGGGTGATTGATCAAATGAAAATCCAATCCCCATTTCACTGTGTCCTTCACATCATCCGTTTGGTTGGTCACAACCATCCCGTCTCGGACTTCAGTGTTGCAGGCAATCTGAAGCTTGGGCATGCCTTCAATGTGAACCATACACAGACGGCAAACGCCGGCCACAGACAATCCGGGATGCCAACAGTAGTGACAGATGTCATCCCCAAGCATTTTAAAAGCTTCAATCACAGTGGTGCCCTGAGGCACTTCGATTTCTTTCCCGTTGATCGTACATTTAGGCATGGGCGTCCTCTCCTCGTCGTTCAACGCCTTTGTTCACGTAGGCTTCAAATTCATCTCGAAATTTTGTCACAAACGAAATGGCCGGCATGGCTGCAGCGTCACTCAATGCACAAATGGTTTTTCCCATCATGTGCTCGGCCACATTCTTGATCAGATCGATGTCTTTTGTTGTTCCCTCACCATTTTTAATGGAGTGAGTGATTTTGCTGATCCAACCGGTTCCCTCACGGCAAGGCGTGCACTGCCCACAGGACTCATGGTGATAAAAGTGAAGAGTGACGTCCAACAAATCCACCATGTCGTTGCTGTCATCAATCACGATCACCGCACCAGACCCCAGCATGGATCCCGATTGAGCCAGGCTTTCGTAATCCATATTTACTTTTAACGACTCTTCGGCCGTCAAAATGGGAGCGGAAGATCCTCCAGGAATCACAGCCTTCAATTTTCGACCGGGCTTCAAACCACCGCACACATCAAAAATCAAATCTTTCAATGAAATTCCAAGTGGAACTTCATAAGTTCCCGGCTTCACCACATTGCCACTGATAGAAAACAATTTGGTCCCTGCGGACTTTTCGGTTCCATACTTTCGGTAGGCATCTGCGCCATCACGAATGATGTATTTAACAGCGGCCAAGGTTTCCACATTGTTCACAATGGTGGGCTTTTTCAAATAACCTTGAATGGCAGGAAAAGGCGGCTTCAATTTGGGCTGACCTTTCAAACCTTCCAAAGAAGAAATCATTCCAGTTTCTTCTCCGCAGATGTAAGCCCCGGCTCCGCGATAAAGATCCATGTCATGGTCAAATCCGCTGCCTAAGATGTTTTTTCCAAGAAGACCTGCTTCGTAAGCTTCATCCAGTGCCTTTCGCAAAATGCGCGCAGGCTCATCGTATTCTCCGCGGATGTAAATGTAAGACTTGTGAGATTTTACCGCGAAGGCCGAAATGATCATTCCTTCAATCAATTGATGAGGAGCGCGCTCCATCATCACCCGATCCTTAAAGGTCCCCGGCTCCCCTTCATCCGCATTGCAAAGAAGATAACGAGGTTCATCGTTGTTCGGCAAAAATCCCCATTTCACTCCTGTGGGGAAACCCGCTCCCCCACGACCACGAAGACCAGATGCTTTCACTTCATCAATGATCTTCTGAGGCTCCATCTTTAGGGCTTTGACCAAAACCTCATAGCCCCCGTGTTTTTTATACCCTTCAAGGCCTTGAAATTCAGGCTTGTCGTAGTGTTCCGAAAGGAGTTTCACTTCTAAAGATGACATTTTACTGAGCCCCCATTTCTTTCAAAGCTTGGACGGCTTTCTCAAAATCCAAATTTTCAATGTATCGATCATTCACCTGCATCATAGGAGCGGTGTCGCAAGAACCCAAGCACTCCACTTGAGAAATGGTCACCAATCCATCTTTGCTGACTTCTCCAGGTTTCACGTTGAAACGTTCGCAAAGTTTTTTTGCCAACTCTCGACCACCATTCATCGAGCAAGAAATGTTTGTACAAACCTGCACGTGAAGCTTTCCCGTGGGAACTTTATTGAACATGGTGTAGAAGCTGAACACTTCATTGATGTGACTTTCGGGAAGCCCCATCAATCCGGCCAAATATTCAATAGATTCTGGCGGCACCCATCCGTTTTCCTTCTGCACTTGATAAAGAGCGGGAATGATCGCGGAATGTTTGGTTTCATAGCGAGTCAGTTCTTTTTTAACCAACTCGGCTCCCTCTTTTGACAATTCAAAGGCTTTGCTCATTTTAGTTTATATCTCCCAAATTTCCCTATCGATCCAACTCACCGGCGATCAAGTTCATACTTCCCAAAATAGAAATCACATCAGCAACCAATCCGCCTTCCACCTGCTCGGCAAACGATTGATAGATTGCAAAACAAGGAGGTCGAACTTTCAATCGGTACGGATTCCCGGAGTTGTCACTGACCAAGTAAAAGCCAAGTTCCCCGTTTGCCGCCTCTGTGGCGTCATAGATTTCACCCGCTGGAGGTCTTAGGCCTTTGATCACCAACATAAAGTGGTTCATCAAACCTTCGATGTTTCCATAGACATCTTTTTTCTCTGGAAGAACGATGCCTTTGTCGCGAATGGTGTAATCCCCTTCAGGAATGTTTTTTGCCACCTGACGAATGATCTTAATGGATTCACGCATCTCTGCCACACGCACCAAATAGCGATCAAAAACGTCGCCGGTGGTCCCGGTGGGAATGTCGAAATCCAATTGGTCATAACCATAGTAAGGATCGGTTTTGCGAAGATCCAAAGGAACTCCGGCAGCCCTAAGAAGTGGGCCGGTGTAACCCCATTCAATGGCACGTTCTGCGGAAATGGCTCCCACATCTTGAGTCCGTTGCATCCAAATTTTATTTCCTGTAAGGAGAGTGTCCAATTCGTCCACACCCACACTCATTTCATCGCAAAACTCCAAAACGTCTTTGTACCAATTTTCTGGAGGATTGTTTGCCATTCCACCCACACGAGTGAGTGATACGGTCAACCGGGCTCCACACAATTTTTCGAACAGCGTGTAAACCTTTTCCCGGTAAGTGAAGAGGTGAAAGAATCCGGTCAGCGCTCCCAAGTCCACAGCGTTTGCACCAATGCAAACAATGTGATCGATGATTCGAGAAAGCTCACAAAGTATGATTCGAATGGCTTTTGCTTTGGGAGGGATATCCACTCCAAGCAAAGTTTCCACGGCCTTGCAATAGCCCACGTTGTTCATCGGGGCCGAGCAGTAGTTCAAACGGTCGGTGTAAGGAATCACTTGGTTGTAAGGATGGGTCTCCGCCATCTTTTCAAAACAGCGGTGAAGATATCCCAGTTCAACCCCCGCACGGTGTACCTTTTCACCATCAAGCAGCGCCATCACCCGAAGGGTTCCGTGAGTGGCCGGATGGGAAGGTCCAATGTTCAAAGGCACCAGATCTTTTTCTTCGTCCAACGAAAACGGTCGCTCCGGATTGACATCAAAGTGTATGGGCAAAGCCTCTGTGCAGTGCTGCTGCCGGTCTGCCGGATAATCTTTTCGAAGCGGAAAGCCTTCAAACTGTTGGTGCACCAAAAGGCGGCGCATGTTCAAGTGACCTTCAAACTTCACTCCGAACATGTCATAGATTTCGCGCTCAAACCAGTTGGCTCCCCGCCACACAGACGTTGCTGTGGGAATGGTTTCGCCTTCGGCAATTTGAGTTTTGATACGCAGACGTTGGGCATTTCGAGAAGAGAACAATTCGTAGTTCACTTCAAAACGTTTCTTGCGGTCCGGATAATCCACGCCACTGATGTTCATCAGAAAATCAAACTGTCCCGAATCCTTTAAGTGCCGCAAAAGAGGAACCACTTCATTGGGCTCCACACGCACCACGGAGTTTCCAAAGGCGTAGGTGTAGTTGAAATTGTTTCCGGGAAACTTAGATTGAAAATTGGATCGTAAAGATTCCGTAATGTCTAAACTCATAGGTAAACGCCTGCCTGCCAGTTGTCTTTCCAAGGACGAGCTGTCCCGTCTTGAATCATTTTTTGAATCGCCATCACTCCATCCAAAACCGCTTCGGGAGTGGGAGGACATCCAGGAACGTAAACATCCACAGGAATCACTTTATCCACTCCTTGAAGCACATGATAAGCGCGGTAAAAACCGCCGGAACTTGCACAAGCACCCATAGAGAGCACAAACTTTGGCTCCAACATTTGCTGATAGATGCGCAAAATGACCGGCGCCATTTTTTCGGTGATGGTTCCTGCCACAATCATAAGGTCCGCTTGTCGCGGTGAAAATCGAACCACCTCAGCTCCAAATCGAGCCAAGTCGTAACGAGGTCCCATAACGGACATCATTTCAATTCCACAGCAAGCAGTTCCATAAGGCATGGGCCAAAGGGAGTTTTTCCGTCCCCAAGCCGCAATGGCTTCCAATTTTGTCGTAAATGCAAAAGACCGCGCGTCTTCGACCAGCTGGCGATCTTGTGTTGCGGAAGACGTCGACATTTAATCCTCCAAGATGTCGTTCAACAAAGATGAATTTGAATCATCCCCACTTTAAGTTTTTTCAACAGGTTTTCAAGTAGATAGAAATACACACGTCCCTCGAGTGTTTTCAAAAGATTTTGAAAAGCATTGAAGAGAGGGGGACGACGCGTCAATCCCCTATCACTCCACCGCCTTTGGAAACAGGACACCATAAAAGGTCCAGTTTTATTTTGCTCAGTGGTTTCAATTTGAAACTGGCCCTAAGCCGCGGTTCAATCTTTGGACGAAGATGCTTCATTCATAGGCCTTTGCGGGCGTGAAACCTTTCTCCCAAGGGATCGGGAAAAGGAACGGGAGCATCGAAAACACTAAGGAGGGGCTTATGCGATTACTTTCACTTTTAATCGGACTGTCACTGACCTGGCAGGCACATGCCAGCAGTGAAGTCAGAAATGACTATTTGGTCAAAGCAGATCCATCTGCAGTTGCTGAAGTTATTAGCAACTTAAAAGAACGACTTCCCAAAGGAAGCCAAGTTTCAGACTTGGGCGTTGCAGGTTGGATTCGTGTGCAGTTGTCCGACACCATGATGATGACGTTTTCATCTGTAAACGCGTTCAGCGCTCCGGGCATTAAGACTTTTGGCCCCAACCGCGTGATCAAACTTTGGAACAACTGGAGTGTAAAAAGCCCTGAGATGAGAGCTAAAATCATGGCTCGCATCCAAGAAGGCGGACTTCCAGATCTTGGTGGACCCGTTCCTCCAGACAACCCTGCAATTCCAACCACAGGCAGCGGCGGCAGTGGCGCCGATCCCAACTACTCCAACCAATGGGGCATGAACCAATTGGGAGTGAAAGACGCTTGGGCCGCCAACGGAAAAGGTTCTGACCAAGTGGTTGTTGCCGTGATCGACACGGGTGTGGATTACACCCATGAAGATTTGGTGGACAACATGTGGAGAAACCCCGGTGAAACCGGAGTGGATACCAACGGTCGCGACAAAGCTTCCAATGGCGTGGACGATGATGGAAACGGTTTTGTCGATGACGTTGTAGGCTGGGACTTTGCCAGCAAAGACAACAAGCCCTATGACTTTACCACTTCTGTTTGGGACATGCTTTTCGGTGGTGGAAACCCTGGTCACGGAACTCACTGTGCCGGTAACGTGGCCGCTCGCGCAGACAACGGAAAAGGTGTTGTGGGCGTGGCTCCAAATGTAAAAATCATGGCCATTCGCTTTTTGACTGAAAAAGGTCAAGGAACCACTGCAGATGCGGTTGAAGCGGTAAAATACGGTGTGGACAACGGCGCCAATGTGCTTTCCAACTCTTGGGGCTCTGAGGGCGATGATCCCAACGATCCTGCCACTCAAGCTTTGAAAGACGTGATTCAGTACGCCGAAAGCCACAATGTGCTTTTCGTTGCAGCGGCTGGAAACGGTCACCAAGGAAATGGATATGACAATGACAGCGATTCCCGTCCCGGTGTTCCTGCAAGTTACAGCAACGAAAACATCGTTTCTGTTGCGGCCATCGACGAGGGCGCAAACCTTGGATCCTTCTCCAACTGGGGAGCGCGAACCGTGGATTTGGGTGCTCCTGGCGTGAAGGTTTTCTCCACCATGGTGGGCAACAAGTACAGTGACACTGTGATTGATATTCCCGGAATGATGACAGCCACTTGGGATGGAACTTCCATGGCGGCTCCTCACGTTTCTGGTGCTGCAGCTTTGTACATTTCTAAGCACCCCGGAGCTTCTTACAAAGAAGTGAAGTCGGCCCTTTTAAGCAGTGTGCGACGCACGTCTCAATTGTCTTCAAAGACCGTTTCTGGCGGACAGTTGGATGTGAGAGCGTTGATGCAACGCTAAGATTTTTCTTTGATGAAATCTTCAAAAGCCAGTCCTTCGGGGCTGGCTTTTTTTTTGAGATTCGAATAGATTTTTCGAAATGCTCCTCTCCTTTTTCAGAAACAATCCCTACTTGCAGTTTGCACGGAAATACCGCGGTTTTGTGGCCTTGGGGATTTCCTGTTTGGTGGTGACCAACAGCTTAGAAGTTTCCATCCCCTGGCTGATCGGACGGGCCTTGGATCACCTCACACAAAATGATCCCTTTGAGGAGATTGCTCGGATCACCATCATCATTGTGGTGGTCACACTGACCTTGTCTTTGTTTCGATTTTTGTGGCGGATCTTTTGGGCCCGGTTTCACCATGCGGTGGCCGACGATTTGAGAAATGATTTGTTTTTCAAATACACAGATCTTTCGCCTTCGTTTTTTCAGAAGCACAAAATTGGCCGACTGATGTCTTTGATCACCAATGACGTGAACGCCTTTCGCATTGGAATTGGGCCTGGTTTTTTAATTCTCGCAGATGCGATTTTTCAAAGCATTTTGATCATCCCTATTATGATCAGCATTTCTCCCAGTTGGACCTGGAAGACTTTGATCCTGATGCCCGTCACGCCCTTTTTGATTCGTGTGGTGATGAAAAAATTAAACTCCGCTTACTCTCAAAGACAGGAATCTTTTTCGGAAGTTTCTGGAGTGGCGCAAGAGATCGTTTCGGGCGTGCGAGTGATTAAATCTTTCGCTCAAGAACATCAACAAACCCGCCACTTCAATCAATACTCAAAAACCTACGAAAACAACTGCAACCGCGTAGGGCTTTGGGACGCCTTTTTCAGCCCCGCCATGGAACTGCCCATGGCCTTGGGGTGTGTGATTCTTTTGCTGGTGGGAATTCCAGATGTTCTTGCCGGCGCGGTGACCATTGGGGCTTTTTTCTCATTCTACCAATACGTTCAAAGAATGATGTGGCCCATGACGGCTCTGGGGATCTCTATGAGCCATTTGCAAGAAGGCCTGGCCTCTCACCGCCGCATCCAAGATGTGCTGCAAGAGAGGTCCGAGGTGGAGGATCACGGAGCTTTAGAGTTGGATCATTTTGAATCTTTAGAAGTCAAAAACCTTAGCTTCACCTACGCCGACAAAAATGCACCAGCTCTTCAGAACATTTCCTTTTCTCTGAAAAAAGGTCAATCCCTTGGGATTGTGGGCCCCACCGGAAGCGGCAAGACCACCTTGATCGAAATGTTGTGCCGCCTGCATCCCGCCCCTGAGGGAAGCATTTTAATCAATGGTCACTCCATTGAAAAAATCAAACTGAGCTCTTTAAGAAACTTGGTGCAAGTGGTGCCTCAAGATGCCTTTCTTTTTAGCCAGTCTGTTTCCGAGAACTTAGCCTTTTCCAAACTCTCGTGGGAAATGGAAGAAATTGTAGAAGCCACTGAGCACGTTCATCTTCATGATGAAATTTTAGAATGGCCCGATCAGTACAAATCCATTGTGGGCGAACGCGGAGTGAACCTTTCGGGAGGACAAAAGCAACGGATGACATTGGCACGGGCCTTGGTGAAAGATTCCTCCATTGCGATTTTGGACGACACTTTAAGTGCAGTGGATGCAAAGACAGAAGAAAACATTTTAAATATTTTAAAAAACCAGCTGCAAAATAAGACGGCCATTGTGATTGCTCACAAGTTGGCATCTGTGGCCTGGTGCGATCAGATTCTGGTTTTAAATCAGGGCCATTTGGAGTGGGCCGGAGATCATTTGGAATTGCTTTCTAAATCTGCGACCTACAATCAACTTTTTGAAATGCAAAGTTCAGGGGGCCGTGTATGAACACCTCCAGATCTCTTCAAGAAGAAACCCGGGCGAAAGAACTTTCGTTTCTCGTCGTATTCAAAAAGCTGTGGCCCTTTCTTTGGACTCACAAATCCATGGTCCTTGCCTCTGTGGGATTGGTGGTTTTGTATTCGGGAATTGGGCGCTCCATTCCCCTTATTTTCGGAAAAGCGGTGGATGAAGTCATCACCAACAAACGTTTGGAGCTTCTGACAGTTTTGGCAGGAATTTACTTTGCGGTGGAAATTGGCCGTACAGTGCTTTCGTTTTTCCAAAGTTATCAAATTCAAAAATTGGGAAACATCACCCTCTATGAAATTCGGCAGAAATTGATTTTTCACGTACAAAAACTTCCATTGAAGTACTTTGATGCCAATCCATCGGGGCGCACCGTCACTCGGGTGACCAATGACGTCCTGGCTTTGGGCGAAATCTTCAGCCAAGGGATCGCCGGCATCTTGGTGAGCCTTTTTGAAATGGCCACCATCTATATCACCATGCTGTTTCTGTCGTGGAAATTGACCTTCGTGGTCAGTGCTTTTGTTCCGCTGCTATTGATCTACTGCACAGTTCTGTCTCGGAAAATTCGTTTTCAGTTTGGTGCTACCAAACGAAAACTTTCATCCATCAACGCCTTTTCCGCTGAGCATTTGACCGGGATGAAAGTGATTCAACTTTTTGGACGGGAGCAGACCATTCGGGAACGTTTTCAAAAACTTTCCGAAGAGTACAAAGCCCTTCAAGTGAAAACCATTCGTTATTTTGCCCTTTTGTGGCCGAGCATCGAGGGTTTTTCCATTTTGACCATATCGTTGGCACTCTTTTTTGGAGCCTGGTTTCGTGACAGCTTGGGAATGACGGTGGGCACTTTGACGGCCTTTATTATTTTGCTTCAGAATTTTTTCCGTCCCATGCGTATCATCCTTGAAAAATACAATCATTTGCAAAACTCCCTTTCCAGTGCGGATCGCGTGTTTCAACTTTTGGATGAAGCCGAAGAAGCGGAAACAGGATCTCAAACTTTGCAAAAAGCAAAAGGACACATTGTTTTTAAAAACTTAAATTTCTCCTATCAAGAATCTGGCCCTTTGATTTTGAAAAACATCAATTTGGAAATCCAACCCGGAGAGTCTGTCGCCTTGGTGGGAAGAACAGGGAGCGGAAAATCCACCACCATTTCTTTGCTGCAAAGACTTTATCCCTACAATCAGGGGCAAATTTATTTGGATGGAGTGGAACTGCGGGACCTGTCTCTTGCCGAATTGAGAAAACGCATTGGCGTGGTTCAGCAGGACAATTTTATTTTCAGCGGAAATTTCTACACCAACATTGGACTGAATGATCCCGAGATCACCGTTGAACGTATGGAAGCTGCAGCCAAAGATGCTCAGTGCATGGAGCTGATTGAAAAGCACGGTGGATTTGAGGGCGTTGTTTTTGAGCGTGGGGCAAATTTAAGTCATGGCGAACGACAGCTGTTGGCTTTTTCTCGAGCCTTGGCTTTTGATCCCGACGTTTTGATTTTGGATGAAGCCACGGCAAACATTGACTCTATCAGCGAGAGCAAAATTCAACAGGCCATGGAGCGCCTCACTCAAGGACGCACCAGTCTGATCATTGCTCACCGCCTTTCCACCATTTTGAAGTGTGACAAAATCGTAGTGCTTTCCCACGGCGAAATTGTGGAGATGGGCACTCACTATGAGCTTTTGAAAGCCAATGGCGCCTATGCGGAATTCTTTCGCTCTCAACAGGAAAGCTTTTTGAAAAACACCCCTGAGCTTCCGGCGCCTTCTGAGTCTTAAAGTTTGGCCGTGAAAAAATGTGAATCTCACTTTGAAACTTAAAGAGAGTGGTCTGTGCGCTGGATTTGTGGCTTTATAGGTCGGCAGCTTATCCACTTTGGGATTTGCTGTGAAAATTTACTTTCAGGGGGCTTTATGAAACGTCGATCTTTTCTTCTTACCACTCTCACATTTTTAATGGCTACTCCGGCTTTGGCTGAGGTTCAGCATTTGGAGTGCAAAGGGACCATCCGAAAACTTATGAAAACAGGAAAAGTGATCGAGAATGAGATGACTCTGGACCAGACCTATACCGACGGAAACTCGGTCAAATTCGAACGGGACTTTCCAGAGGGGGTCTATATGGGCGCGACCTGGGAAACCAGCTCTGACGATGTCAGAATCAGCATCACTGAAGCTCCTTCCTATACCAATGGCGTAACGACCACGGTGCCTTTGTCCAATGGGTGGGCCAGTTTGGGACAAACCAAAATGGAAAAGACTTTGTCCGTGGAAAAGGACGCTGCAGGAAATCCGGTTGCCGTCTCTCGCCCCACAGGAAATTACTGGATCTACCGCGTCTTTTGCATTGGCAGATGACGGTCGTCAAATTGACTCAAAATCATTCTTATTTTCTTAAGATTGAAGGGGCCTAGAGCTCCTTTAACTAAACAAAAATTATATTTTCTCTCGTTTGGACTTTATGCTCCCCAAGGGATGCCGATGAGTATTTGGTGAACCCGCACGTGGACTCAAAAGGCCAAAGGAAAGAATGAGAAGAGCACCCATCCCCCACAACGAATCCAGTCGCATGGAAGAAGTGCGAAAATACAAAGTTCTGGATACGGAGCCCGAAGAATATTTTGACCAAATCACTGCGGCTGCCGCCGAACTGTGTGGGTGCGAAATCTCTTTGGTAAGCATTGTGGATTCCCACCGCAATTGGTTCAAATCTCGCTTTGGTCCTATTGAAGGCACTGAAATTCCACGTGACGAAGGGTTTTGCGCCTATGCCATTATGGACGACGACGTCTTTGTCGTTGAAGATGCTCTGTTGGATGAGCGCTTTTCAACCAACCCTCAAGTTGTCGGTGGATTGAAGATTCGATTTTATGCCGGAGCCCCCTTGATCACACCCAGTGGTCACAAGTTGGGAGCTCTTTGTGTCGTTGGCAAAAATCCGGGCAAATTGTCCGCCATGCAAAAGCAAGTTTTGAAACAACTTTCCAAGCAAGTGGTTACCCAGTTTGAACTTGAGAACAAAATGCAGAACCACAAAGCCTTTCAAGAAATTGCAAATATTGGAAGTTGGCATTTTGACTTGGGCTCTCAAAAAATTACCTGGTCCGAACAGATGTATAAGATCTTTCCTGAGGATGAAAAAAAGGGACCCCCAAGCCTTGAGCGTCACCAATCCACAATTCACCCTGAGGACTTGGATCAGTGGGCCACCGTGGTTGGAAAATGCATTGAAAACGGCAAACCCTATCACCTGGAATTTCGCGTGATTCATCCCGACAATCATATTGTATGGGTGAAAGCCTTTGGAAAAGCCAACCTCACGAAGGATGGAAAAATCTATTCCTTGAGTGGAACCTGCCAGGACATTTCTCTGGAAAAGGAACTGGAACTTGAAAACCAAAAATTAATTTTCCTCTCCCGAAAACTTCAAGAAGTGGCCATGATTGGAGCCTGGGAACTGGACATTGAAACCAACGAGCTCACTTGCACGGAGCAGGTTTATTCAATCCATGGGGTACCAACAAATACACCTCTAAATCGCATTTCGGGAATTTCATTTTACGCCCCCCACGAGCAAGAAAAAATTGCGAAGTACCTGGATGACTGCATCAATAAAAAGCAACGCTATGATGACATCTTTGAATTTTTTGATGCCAAGGGAAAACTAAAGATTGTTCGCGCCATTGGCGAGCCCTTGCTCGACAAAAAAGGAAATCTGCTTCGGTTGGTTGGAACCTTTCAAGATGTGAGTGAACAGATGAAAATTCGCGAGGATTTGGAACACACCGCTCGTGAACTTTCACGTTTTTTTGAACTCTCCACCAACCTTTTTTGCATCGCTGGTCGAGATGGGTTCTTGAAAAAAATTAACCCGATTTTCTCTCAGGTTTTGGGTTACACGGAAGAAGAACTTTTTTCGAAGCGTTTTATCGATTTCGTTCACCCGGACGACCAAAAATTGACGTCTTTGGAACTGGAGAAATTCACAAAGTCAAAACGAACCGTCAGCTTCCGCAATCGCATCATCTGTAAAAATGGAGAAGAAAAACACTTTATTTGGGGCTTGAGTTACGACCAGTACAGTGGCCTTCTTTATGCCAGTGGACATGAAATCTCCTCTCTGATCGAACTTCAAAAGACTGTGGAAACTCAAAGGATTTTCTTGAAAAACACCTTGGACAACATGCCCGCAATTATTTACGCCAAAGATCTTGAGGGAAATTTCTTAACAGTGAATGATGGGTTTCGACGTTTGATCGGGAAAAGTGACGAAGAAATCATTGGAAAATCTCATTACGAAATTTTCCCAAGGGAAGTGGCCGATCAATTTCGGAAAAATGATTTGGATGTGGAAAAAGCCCGAAAGATCATTGAATCGGAAGAGAATGCCTTTGACGATACTGGCAGAGAACATTTTTATCACTCTTTTAAATTTCCCTACTTTGACAAAGACGGAAAAGTTGTCGCCGTGGGTGGTGTTTCCCTGGACATCACAGAGAAAAAGCTACTTGAGAAGCAGGCCTTTCACAATTCCAAACTGGCCTCTATCGGAGAAATGGCGGCAGGAATTGGTCACGAGATCAACAACCCTTTGGCCATCATCAAAGGGTACATGGGATTCTTGCAAAAAAATATCAACATGCCCGAAAACATCAACGTGGAAGAGGCAAAAAAGTCTTTAGAAAAGATAGATATAGCGGCCGATCGCATTGCAAAAATTGTTCGTGGCCTCAGAACGTTTTCAAGATCCGATGACGACGCGAAATCGGTCTTTAATATGGAAGAAGCGGTTTCCGAGTCTTTTGGAATGGTTCGTGAAATCTATGAGCGTGAAGGCATTCTTGTGGAATACAACCATGTTGACCCCACAGGTGGTGGATTCAATGTTTATGGAAATCGAGGACGGGTTCAGCAGGTTTTAATGAACCTGTTGTCTAACGCAAAAGATGCCACAAAGGGACGTCCTGATGCTCGTATTGGCATTTCGTTAAAGCATTGCAATGGGCGTGTATGCATTGATTTTGAAGACAATGGATCTGGGATTCCAGAAAAGATCATTGATCGCATTTTCGACCCTTTCTTTACCACCAAAGAAGTCAACAACGGGACCGGAATTGGTTTGTCCCTGGTTCACAACGTGATTCAAGAACATGGCGGAACGATCAAAGTGACCTCCACACCAGGAAAAGGAACTAAGTTTGAAATAGTCTTTCCTGCGGAGAAGGTTGCCGTCAAAGCTGATGCCGCTCCATTGGATGAAGTTGTTCCTGGAATTGACATTTCAGGAGTTCGAGCCCTTCTGGTGGATGATGAACCGGGAATCCGAGACTTGGTACAAAGCATCTTGGAGGAGACTGGCGTTACGGTCACCTGCTGCGAAAATGGTCTGGAGGCCATGGAAAAATATCTGGCTCATCCTGAGGATTTTGATGTGGTTATTTCCGACATGAAAATGCCCGTGATGGATGGTCCTTCCTTGATCAAAAATTTGCGCGCCAAAAGTGCGACCCTACCGAAATTTATTTTGATGACCGGTGGAGTGAACATCAACTTTGAGGATCAGCACAGTGAGCTTTCCAACATGGTGGATGGTTACTTCTTTAAGCCTTTTGATTCAGATTTGATCAATGAGACTTTGAACAAAGTGGTCAAAGGCGAAAATTCAGATTCTCAGAAGCAGGCTTCTTAAAGGCCAGATTCGCTGTTTGTTCTTCAGAATATTGGTCCTTAGCATATTGATCTTCAGCTGAGTTTTCTTAGGCTTGCATCGATTCTCTTCATTCAAATCGTATTTCCACGGGAACCCGACACATCCTTCCATGGATTCACCTGCATTTGTTATTCACACATTCAATTCTACATTCTTCTCAGACGGGACGCGTCCTTCCTTGGCCTCACCAGCATTTGCCTTTCAGGCAAAGCGCCTCCTGCTTGCTGGAGGTCCCTTTCTGAAAAGAATTTAGAATTGAATAAGGAAATTGAAGTTTTCGTCCTTCAGTGAATTCACCTGCATTTTTATTCACGCCTTCATTTCTATCTTCTTCTCAGACGGGACACGTCCTTCCTTGGCCTCACCAGCATTTGCCCTTTCAGTCTTGCGCACACCGCCTTCATGCAAATCGTATTTCCACGTGAACCCGACACATCCTTCCATGGAATCCCCCGCATTTGTTATTCACTCAATCAATTCTATCTTCTTCTCAGACGGGACACGTCCTTCCTTGGCCTCACCAGCATTTGCCTTTCAGGCAAAGCGCCTCCTGCTTGCTGGAGGTCCCTTTCTGAAAAGAACGTAGAATTGAATATGGAAATTAAAATACTTGAGCTCCTAGAATCAAAAAATCTTATCAGCAGTTCTTAAGAACTGTTTGTCGAGCGGCTGCGGCAAAAACAATTTCTGAAATTGGACCTCTAAGAATTCTTCACATGAATCATGCGGTGATGGCCTTTGCACAGAAGAGTCAAATTTTTCAGATCGTCAGTGCCGCCTTTTGAAACGGGATGGATGTGGTGAATGTCCAAGAACCGTGTTTCCAAACACCTCTCTCCCCTCTCATCGGTGTAGCTGCACTGGCCCTTCCACTTAAAATAAATTTGATGTTTTCGGACCGCAGAAATCGTCCGTTTCCGGCGCAAAGAGATTACGCCCGAACGTCCTTCCTTTAAAATTTTACTTCTATCCCCACTCACCCGTTCACAAGACCGCTTAGGGTGAGGCTTTTTTAGCTCCTTTGTAGGCTTCGCTCTTTTTCCCTCGCGCTCCGACGTCTTCCTCAATGCGCTTTTCTTCGCCAACTCCAACGGATCCTGTTTTTCCAGATAAAAAGCGACCATTTCTTCAAGCACACTCTCTAAGCCCGTAGACTTCTGGCGCTTCTGACAAATCACATCCTGTGCCCGGCGCAGCTTCAACATCAAATCTTCTGAAATTCCCACCTGAAGCTGAACTCGCACGTCGGCCTTTTTATGAACCACCATCTTTTCTTTAACTTCCAAAGAATCATTTATAAATTTCATTTTGGAAATGCCAATATCTCGCTGAGTAATCTTTGCCACCTCCCTCTCGAGACTGGATTGAGGAACGGACTTGGCAAGATCCAGCCACTTGGATTTATTCTCGGTTGTCAGAACCGAGGTGATTTTTTTTGCTTTCGAAAGACTCAATGATCCTTTTTGAATTTCAATCTTAAGTTCAGGGATCTCTTTGGATTTCCGAGCCACGTTGATCAGACTGTAGGAAATAGATTCCGAAAGGTGCAGACCCTTCGTGCAGTATTCAAAAAGAGAGCGGTAGCCCATTTTGTAATGAATCTTGTAGCGGTCCAGCTCTTGAAGAAGATCAATCAATTCCCCTTCGAGCTTTCGATAATTCTGGGCGACTTCAACCGCGCGATCATGAATCTTTCGAAAAAATGGATTGTTCATAGATCCTCCTCTTTGTGCAGAAGAAGATAACATGGAATTTTAAGTCACAATTTTCATATGCCACAGAATCCGCTGCCAGCGCGCGTTTCAAGGCGCCCGGAGGTCTTGCGTTTTGTTTTTGAAAGAATAATGATTTTAAAGAAGACTTCACCTGAGAGAACAGCGCTCACGAAAACCTAGCGCTTCAAAAAAGACGTCAACTTTTTTTCAAAATAATGCATGGGCTTGGCAAACTGTTCTTAAGAACTGCTTCCATACATGCAAATCTTATTTTCACGAGAACAAGACCTCCCGCAAACGTGAAGTGGTTTTTCCGAAGTAAAAATGCGGGTGAATCCATGGAAGGATGTGTCGTGTTCGCGTGGAAATACGATTTGGATGAATGGGATGCACACATGACAGAAAGAGATTAGCAGGAGGCGCTCTGTCTGAAAGGCAAATGCTGGTGAGGCTAAGGAAGGACGTGTCCCGTCTGAGAAGAAGATAGAAATGAAGGCGTGAATAAAAATGCAGGTGAATTCACTGAAGGACGAAAACTTCAATTTCCATATTCAATTCTAAATTCTTTTCAGAAAGGGACCTCCAGCAAGCAGGATGCGCTTTGCCTGAAAGGCAAATGCTGGCGAGGCCAAGGACGGACGTGTCCCGTCTGAGAAGAAGATAGAATTGAAAATAGAAAGAAAAATCCTACTTGTTCAGTTGCTCGAACTTAACACGAGTTTCTTCTGCGCTGGCGGCCTGACGGTCCCACTTCTTCGCCTCAGAACCATAGCCCTTGTACTTATTGATCCACTTCTCGCGCTCTTTCAAGGCCACTTTCTCCTTCGCATTGATCTCTTCATGAATGGCAACCATCTCGGACTTCTGACGGTCCCAGTTCTGCTTTTCATTCTCGATCTCAACGATCTTCTGGTCATAAGCAGCAATGTTCTGCTCTCGCTTCAAGCGATTGGATTCCAACTTGTCAATCAATGCCTGCAACTGAGCCTTCTGCGCCTCTTCGGTCTTTAACAGATCCTGCTCTTGCTTCTTGAAAACCACGATTTTTTTCTTCATCGCATCCAAAATGGCTCGATTCTTCTCGAGGTTTTGAGAGTTCTCTCCCAAGGCCTTTCTCTGCGCACGAAGTTCTTTGATCGCCGAAGTCACTTCTTCCGCATTCTTCTTTGAAATCTCACGGTTCACTTCATACTGTTTCAAGTTGTCTTTGGCGTTGACTTCGTTTTCTTTCAACTGACTCAAAGCCTCTTTCACGTTGGTTTTTGCGAAAGCCAAAGCTCCAATAGACAAACCGGCAATAATTCCGACTTTGATTGAGTGTTTCATTAGTGTTCTCCTTTAGACAGCATGGCTTGGTCTTGTGGACAGTTGTTTCTCAAAGAGGATCGATAGTTTCCAATCTCATCTTCCCAAAACTCCCCTTGGAAGCTCCAGTTCAAAGATTTTTGAGGCTTAATGCTCGCAGGAATGCGCGTCTCATTGGACACTTTTCCCCCTGCCACTTGGTATCTGATGTTTTCACCACTTCCGGCAAAAACTTCGTAACGAAGGAATTCGTTGTTGTCTAAGACGCGCGCCATTTGTTTTTTCATGGTGGTCATTCGATCCATCAATTGATTGGCCGCGAGCGCTTTCAAGTCAGACTTGGTCTGCTCCACTTCTTTTTGAGAGACCTTTTGGAAGTCCAGGTACCCCTGTCTGCTCTGCTCCAAAATGGCCAACTGAAATCGAAGTCCAATAATCAATTCTTTTTCGTAGTTGAAGAGCTTCTTCAACTCACCCAAGTTCCCTGCTTTGTCCTTTTTTGCCATGGCCACTTTGATGTTGGCGCGGTGCTGGTCAAAACGCTTTTTCGCTTGGTAAGAACGGCTGCGAATGGACGCCTTTTCCTCTTTGATTTTTCTGTTCACACCTTCATAACGAAGCACTTCATCGGACTTTTCGTTGATGGCTGTCTGAGAGTTCAAAAAGTCTTTGTTACGAGCCGCTTCACGCAAGATCTGGTGAGGCACCCCTTCCACATCGTCTGTGCTCTTTCCATTCAAATAGGTCTTTACTGTGGAGTAAACTTGAGCCGGCTTGCGAGAGGAATTCAAATAGGCATTCAAAGACTGGTTCCAACTGCGATAATCCTGCTCTAACTGAGTTAAGGTCCGGTAGGCATCACCGTATTGGCAAATGTTTAAATAACCAATGGTTCGGACCACAAAGGATTCTGGCTGATAGACGATTTTGAAATAGGGAGAATGCAAAGAGTACATGTTACCGATGGCTCCCGCATAATCATCCATATAGAGTTGCGCCCAACCCTGCTCGATCAACGCTTGCACCCACAATCCGTGGTCTTTTGGAACCGACAGATACAAAGGCACAGCTTCCGCAATGTTTCCATGGAGGAACTTCATTCGCGCCAAGTTGGTTTTCACAAGAGCTTTGATGTTGTTGTCTTTGTAACCGGATTGCTCCAATTTTTGCTCCAGAGCAATCAGCTTATCAATGGCTAACTTCTTCTTATTGGCATTGAAGTATCCCAGTGAAGCCAACAATTGTGCTTCCGCCCAATAATCTGAACTCTCTGGAACTTTGCTGGCGTGCTGCCAGGTCCGGTTGAAGTGCTCCGATTTAAAGGCTCCTTTTGCCATCCGGTAATAAACAGGTCCACGGCTTTTTTCTGTCAGCAAGGAATCTAGGTTATCAATCCTCTTCACCACTTCATAAAAATCTTTCTCAGAATCTTTTTGAAGACCTACAGCCAAAAGCTCCAAGGCTTCGGAAGCATACTCTTGAACCTTTTTGCTCTTCAAAATCTGACTCAACGATTTAAACGCAGCTTCATTCATTTTCAACTGATCCGCACAAGCACCCAAGTGATAAAGGGCTTCATATTTGGTGGTTTCTTTTTTTGAAAGTTCACTCATCAAACCCATCACCATGTGACAGTGAGTGCCTTTGCCAAAAAGAATCAAACCGGCAATCATTTGAAGTTGTTCTCCAGAGAAGGGCTTGTAAGGCTTCAAAGCCACTTCAAGAGTTTCTTTCTCGGCCCAAGAAAAATTCTTGGCCATCTCCAAAGTAAATTTTTGATCCACCTTTTGGAAAGTGGGCTTCAAGACGCGCTCTGCGCCTGCCAAATGGAACTTTCCGCCCAAAGCCTTTTTCAAATCTTCTCGGTTCAACTCCTCCGCAGAAGGGAGAGGTTTTAAAGTTTGAGGCGTTTGGGCCATCCAGGAAAGCTTTGGCAAAGTGTAATCGGCTTTGGAAACTCGGTCTTCTTGCCCTACATTGAGAGCGGGAATTTCCTTAATGGCGGCAAGTTCTTTGGCACTCAAATAAGGAACGCCCTTCGAGCTGACTTTCAAATTGGGATCGGCAGGACGTCCCTTTTCAGAAACGTCATAAAAGTTTTTGCTTTTGATTTGATCCTTGGCCTGTTGCACGTCCTGCAAAGTGCTCTCTGAAGAGTCCTTTTGAAAGACCGGCTGAGCATATTCCGAAGGCACAACAGCCGGCTCCACCGCAGGTGCAACCGGTGATGGCTGTGCAACTTGCTGTTTCTGAGACTCTTCAATTTTTTCTGGCTCAGAAGGTTCGCTAAATTTGTTCCACCACTTCTCTACCGTTTGAGTGACTTTCTCTTTCACTTCAGTCCATGTGGACTCCACACGACTGCGAAAATCATGGCCTTCAGGCATAATGGCGTGAGCCGGTACACCGGAAAGAAAAGTGGTAAAAATAAAAGCGATCCACAAACGATTCATCATAAAAAATCCTATTTAAAGTAGAGGGTCAAACCGAGCAAAAAGGTCGTAAACTGAGTGTTTTGATCTCTCACCTTTTGACCTTTTGAAACTCCAGCTCCGGAGTTTCCTCGGTAGGAAACCACTTCCTCATTGAACCATTGGTTTTTCAAATCAGCGCGAATGGCAAAGTTGCTGGTCAAAAAGAAGTACTGGCTGATATCTAATCCATAGGTCAGAGAAGACTTTGAAATGGAGCGATCTTCCAAAATTTGATCATAGGAAGTCATTCCCAGTGTGGGAGTAATCACCATGTCGAAGTACAAAATCTTCTTACCGATAAAGCTCATTTTTGCGTAAAAAGGAACGAAGTTAAACCCTACTCCGTAGTAGTTTTTAAAGCGGCCAAAATCCGGCTGCACACCACTTCCAAACTGGGTGAGGTTTTTTGTAAAAACGTTGTCTTTCAAATCTGCAGTCAGATAGGTGGCCTGAACTCCATAGCGCTCATTAAAGAAATAGTTGGCCGTGGCACCATAAAGATAGCCCTCACTGTATTGGTCATTCACCAAAGGTCCACCTTGAGCGGTGATAAAGTAAGCACCGTCTTTTGCGTAGGTTCGGTTTTGAACCACGCTAAAATCTGTGTCTTTGGGCGCCCAATACTTTTTTTCCAGATCGGTGATATCCACCTTATCTGATTTTTTATCTTGAGATTTTTCAGTGGAAGCCTTTGAAGAGGATTTCTTTGCATCCTCAGCCCATGCCACACTCACGGACAGACTCAAAAGAGCTGTCAAAATAACTTTCATATTCCAAGGCATCATAACTCCCTCCAGAGCTACGTTGTGTGCCGCGGGAAAAGTGATCTACCGAGTACTCTTGAAGAGAAACGGATAGCTCACAAGGACGTTGGTTCCACCTTTTGGTTGTGGAAACTTCCATCCCGCGATACGCCTCAAAATACATCCTTCAACCATGGCGTTGTTCAACGAAGTGTTTCCTACCATCTGAGCCACAACTTGACCTGTGCCCCCAATGGTAAATTTAACTAAAACCTTTCCATAAAGCTCAGGGTTTGCACTGAGCTGTCTTTCATAACAATAACGAATTTGACCCAATTGAGATTTGATCACTCGTGCAATCACGTCGCGATCCAAACCTCCGTCCACTTCGGTCTCCTCTTCGATCACTCCCACTTCGGCATTTCCCACGTTTCCAAGGGAAAGTGCACCGGAGCCTTTATACCCTGAAGAACCGCCACCTTTTCCGCTGGTGCCAAGTCCTGCGATCTTTTTGGTTCCACCGCCACCGGTTCCTTGACGAGGTCCCACTTTGTCCAAGCTTGAACCTCCGCCCAGTGAAAATGCTTTTCCTGATTTTTGATCCGGAGAAACTCCGGCCGCTTCTAAAAGTTCGGTGTTCTTGGCCGCACGTTTCGAAATCTTTCCAATCAAAGCACCCAGTCCCGCGGCACGAATGCGCGAAACCACTTTGGCCCCGGGCCGTTTGCTCTTGCTTCCACCTGCTACTTTGCCTTGATCTCCACCGGGAGCGCTTTTCTTCACACCTTGTTTGGATTGACCGGCAATGTTTTTTCGCAGTTTTTCAGCTTGAGCCTTTTTCGATTTGATTTTTTTAGAATCAAAAATCATTCGGGTAAATTGGTTTGCGGGAGGCATCACTGTTTTCAGTTCATCTTCTGGCTCTCCAGGCATCAAAAAGCTAAATCCAAAAATCAACAAGAAGACCAAAAGTGCAGAGATCATGGGACCATGCACTCGCGGCTCCAAAGAAGACTTCATGCGCTCTTTCAGGTCTTGCTCCATCACTTGGGACTTTACAAGACGTTGACGAATCACATATCCATCCACTTCACTCTCGACCCAATTGTAATCTTCTGGGGCTTTGAAGTGCTTCAATTGTCCTTTGATCTGATAGCTGCAATCGGAATTTGGCGCCACCAACTCTGAACGCACCAAATGGCCGTCCTTCAAAACCACAAATTGGTGGTAGGTTTCCCCTTCGGACTCGGACTGTGCGGTCTTCGCGCCATGAAACAAAGGACGCTCCATGGCTTGGGGAGTGGCTTTGATTTGGTGGCCACCAATGTGAATCACTGTGGCTCCAGAAATCTTATGTTCCACAATGGGGCGCTTGTTGATCCAAGTGCCCTCTTCGCTTCCAAGGTCTGAAACGGTCCACTCTTCGCCCGAGCGTTCAAAAGCCGCATGAATGCCACTCACCCCATCGCCCATCAAGCGCAGGTGAGCACCACGAGAAGATCCCACAACTAAAACTTTATCCTCGCCTTCCAAAAGATGGGCGCGAATCAGTTTGTTTTGATATCTATGCTCTAATTTTAATGCGACTCTCTTCATAGAATTACCTCAAATACTCTACGGAATCTGAAATGCTCTTCTCAAGTTGCAAATTGACACGGTACATGGGCATGAACTTTACCCCCCGTTTTTGATGGAGATAAGCGCCGTCGGGCGATCTGTGCTCGCCCTCAATGCTTGAGCCATCAAAATTAACTTCTTGAGTTTTTCGATATTTCACCTTTTTCGCGAAAACTGAAAAACTCATAAACAATGCAAGCAGTGTGAAAATTCGAATCAAATGTTTCATTTTGACACCTTCTTTCCCGTGGGTTCCCGTCGAGAAACATTGGTTTTCTCTTTAGACTTCGCAACATTTTGATCAACGATCATTGAAAGGTTTTTAATTTTATCTTCCAAGCTGATGGGCAAATCTCCATCCACTTTTCTTAAGCGCACTCGCTTCATCAGATCTTTATAACTGGCCAAACTTGCCGGAAGATCTTTTTGATAGATCTCTTGAATCTGTGCCAGTCTCAAGAAAGACAAAGCCAAACGTGGATTGTGACTCAAAGCTTTTCGGTGATAGCTGTACGCGTCCTCGTAAGAACGCCCTTTAAAGTACAGCTCCCCCATACCTAAAAGTGCATCCGAGTTCCTTACATCGCGAGCCAAGACCGACTGAAAGTGGGATTTCGCTTTTCCAGTTTCGTCCAATGTAAAGTAGATTTGGCCGAGCAACACATGAGCTTCCACAATGGAAGGATTGCGCTCCACGGCTTCCTTTAAATCCACCAGGGCCAAATCCTTTTGATCCGAATTCCAATACAAACGCGCTCGTTGAAAAAGTGCGATTCCATCTTCAGGAGCCTTTTTCAAGGCCAAGTTGATCATCCAAAATGCACGAGGCAAGTCTTTTCGGTACTCCGCTGCCAATGACAAATAATAAGATCCCCAATGAGATTCTGGCTCAATCTTTGCCAATTGATCTGCCACTCTCTCCAACTGAAAAAAGTTCTTTGCTTGAACACAGTTCCCAGCAAGAACCACCAAAGACTTCCACTGCATTTTCATATAATCTTTGTTCGCAGGACATTTTTTGGGATCCCCCTTTTCGCTGGAGGTTTTTCCTTCCCAGGACGCAGAATAAGGAGAAGGTCCTTTTTTACGACCTGGCCCAGAGGCACAAGAAACCAAAAATAGGCTTAACGTGATGAAGATTGCAAATCTCATAGCTTAGCTCCCTTCCAATGGGGAATGACAATTTGAGGCTTGATAAACTCCAAGGTGGAAGCTTGGTCGGCCCGTTGGTTGACCGAGGCCAACTCTCTTTCCAAGTTTTGAATGGATCCGTCGAGCATTTGATTCTTCCTTGCAAAGCGAAGAGCCTGGGCCAAAGTATCCACGCTCTTTTCCTCCAGTGGAATGATCAAATTCTGCACTTCGTTTCGAAAAACTTGAGCGTCCTCACCGCTTAAACCCTGTGGCGTAGGCATGGTTTTGAGTGCGTCCACATAGTGACTGTAACATTCATAAAGTTTTTGCGAGGCACCGACCGCCACTTTAGAATCCCCGTATTTCATAGCTGCTTGAAGGGCCTGCTGAGCTTTTTCTAATTTCTCCGTCTTGATGGCCAAAACCATAGCGATGCGATCTGCCCTGGCCTTGACACTTTGACTGAGGAACTCGTCCACCAAAACCTGCGCTTGAACAAAGCGCAACCGCGCTTTTTGACTGGAATCCCATCCACTCAGAGCCAATGCTCTTCGAGCTTCGTGAAAGGCATCTGAAGATTTTTTGCGCTCATAGAGTTCTTCGATTTCGGTCACCCGTGCATTGTGAGCCGCAGGTTGAACTCCATGGGACACAATCTGTCTACGAATGACCGCCAATTGACCTGGAGATCCGTAGTTCTTTTCGAAGTCCTCTTGCTTGAGTAAAAACTCGCCGTATTCTTTTTTCGATTTTCTCTTGGCAACATCTTGATAAAGTTCCCGCGCGCGATCTGGCTTTCCACTCATTGCGTAGAAGTCCGCGGACAACTCTTTCCACTTGTCTGACTCCTTGGCATCTCTTTGCGCAAGAACCGAGAGCACTTGAGCAGCTTCAGGAAGTTGAGCCAATTTTTCAAAACTTTGTGCCGCACGAATCAGAGCCGACTGAGATTCTTTGGCCTTTGGGAATTTTTGAGCAAACTCAAAAGAAGCCTGAGCGCCTTCCCACTCATCTCCCAAATTGTAGTGAAGCTGACTGATGTTCCAAATGGCTTGTTGAGCCAACTTGGAGCTGGGGTTTTCTCTGACAAAACTGGTGTAACCCGCAAGAGCCTTCTTGAATTCTTTTTTGTCTTCAAGAAGCTGAACTTGCATAAAGTAAGACTCTTCGAAAAGAGACTTCAGTTTGCCGATGCGATCGGCCTTGCCTCCCAACTTGATCAACTTGGCCGAATAGTTTTTGATTCCGGCATAATCTTTTTTGATATTTAAAATGTCTAAGTAAAGGTCTTGAGCCTTTTGACCTTTTTCGGACTTGGGATACCTTTCACCCAAAGTTAAAAAGATAGGTGCAGCTTCATCGTAGCGACCTTTCTCGTAGGCCAACAAACCCATTTTAAATTCGATGTCTACTCGATAAGCCCCTTTGGGATGAGACTTTACATATTCCTGTGCCAACGTGTGAAAGCTCTTTTCGTCCTCATCAGACCATTTGTCTCCAACGGCCTTTTCCAAACTTAACAGCGCCGCATAAGAGGCATCATGGGAGATCTTAGAACCTGCTGCGGATCCCACCGCTGCATACTCTTCGCTGGCCTTACGAAATTTCTTTCTCTTAAAGAGCAATTCCGCATAAAGAAATCGAGCTTCTGAAAAGGCCTTGGTCTTTGTATTGGATCTCAAATAAATCTCAAAGGCTTTTTCCGAAAAATCTGCGTAGCTGGATTCGAAAGAGTTCTTATTGTAAATCCGAAGCCATTTTTGAGCCAACTCCAAGGCCGTCCCATACAGTCTTTCGTCACAAGAAGCCTTTTGCATGATTTCTGGAACTTTTTTGGAGTTTTCAGACTGCACCGGAGCATGGGCTTTCGACCATTTGCTTTGGGGCTGACAGACTCCATAGAAGTCTTCCATCTGAGCAATGACTTGAGGCCGATTTTTCACGTTTTCATAAGAGCTGATCAATTTCTCGTGGGCCTCTGGCACCAATTCATTAAGAGGCAATTCTTCGATGAATCTATTTAAAACTACATTCACATCATTGTAACGACTGTAGCGTTCATACAAGGTGGCCACCTTCATCAAGATAGGAGCCACATCGATCTCCCCAGACTGCTTTGTAAAGTACGCGTAAGCGTCTTTTGCACTGTAGACTTCGGTAAAAAACAAAGTCATGTCCATCAATGCTTCTTTGCGAAGATCCAACCGCGATTCAATTTGATTCTTAGAAACGTACTCACCAAAGCGAACCACTTCTTCCAGTTTTGCCAAACCGGATTTGGCATCTCTCAAGTTGTAGTAGGTCCAAGCGGCTTTATACAGGCCATAAGGATAAACTCTGGAACTGGGATATTTTTCGATGGCCAAAAAGTGATTCAATGCATGTTTGAACTTTCCCTTTTCAAAGGCAATTTCACCGATGGCCAAGTGGGCGTCGGGAACCAATTGCGAACTAGGATGTTTAGAAATCAAAGTCCAATAAAGCTTTTCCGCCTGTTCCCCTTGTCCCAAGGACTGGTGGGCAAAAGCATAGTTAAAAATCACCAAGTCGATTTGATGGTAGCGAGGATATTTCTTCAGAAGTTGATCGTACGTGCTTAATGCTTTTCCCACAGTAGCTCGAGAAGAACGTTGTTTCAATTCTCGAGGCAGAAGGCGAACAATGGTCTCGGATTCTCTGTGAATTTCAAAAAATCGATCAGATTTGGCTTTTCTCATATAGAGTTCTGCCAGTCGAAAAAGAAGATCTGGCTCCAAAGCTGTTCCTCGGTGCTTTTTCGCAAGCTTTGCCGCCTGTTCGATGGCTTTCTCTTCGGAGTGTGAAACTAAAAGCTCTGTTTTCAAAGCCTTCAATTCATTGCCTCGCTCATCGCCTTCAACAAACTGAAGATTCTTGAGCAAGGGATCCACTTTGGGATTCTTTGCGTCCTTTGCAAAAGCAACAGAACTCAAACTCAAAAATAAGATCAATGTCACTTGGAACTTTTTTGCCATCTTAATTACCCTGCTTTGCTGAGTTCTTTGTGTGAAAGTTTGTCCGTTAAAAATTTAACTCCGTATTCGATCTTCTGGCCCTTTCCGCGAGCCCCTTTTAGAAACTGCTTGCTGACCACTTCCCCCTTCACATTGAAGGTCTCTTGGTCTCCATGGCCTTTGACATGAAAGTTCAAAACCTGACCGGGAACGATCATTGAGTCGGCAATGTAAAGTCCCATTCCACCTTGAGAGATTTCTTTCCCACTGGCCACCCACATTTCGTTTTGATTGTGAACAATGACACGTCCTTCAAAGGGCGTACGTTCGTATTGACGGCTAAAGAAAGAGTCCTTTGTGGTTTTGTTTTTGAGAAGGGATTGAATGTTTTCTTTAGAAAATTCCTTCACTTCAACCAAGCGTTTCCAATCTTTCATGGAGGAGTTCCAGATAAAATCAAATTCAAAAAGCGATTTTTCTTGCATCAAGCGAACCATTTCGTGCTGGGTGAAAGGACCAAACTGAGATTGTCCTTTCAACACAAACCACTCCACGCCATGGGGATCTTTCTGAAGCTTCAATGGAGCGGGTTCGGAAGCTTGGGTCTGTTCCGTTTTTACCTCTTCGACAACTGCCTTTTGCGGACGACCTTGAGGTTTGTTTGCCTTCAGACCTTGAGTGATTTCTGCATGTTCGGTCAAAAGCACCCAATCGTTTTTTTGCTCATCAAAGACGTAATCGAACAGCTCCACTTCCCTTTGAGTGATTTTTTGCAAAACCTCTTCAAGGTTAAATGGTCCCAGTTCTGTACCGTTTTTAGACAAAGTGTATTTTTTCATGCAATCCCCTCTGCTCCCGGGTTCTATCGGCCAAAAAGAAGGCCCTCTCAACGGTCTTGACCGAACTTCAATCAGTTGAAAACAAAGAGTTTTTCAGGATCCAAGGGGAAAAAAGTTAATCACTTTTCAATTCTTTCAGTGACAAGAAATTGATCAATTTGTAAGACTTTAGAAGTGAATCAAAACGACTCAAAATTAAAGCCACTTCTCCATAAAATTCAGAGTGAATCTTCCGCAGGCATCGCTTGCATTTTTGATATTGATTCCACGCTCTATTGCGTGAGTTCTCGCACTCAAGCCATCCTAAGAACCCTCGGAAAAGAGCAAAACTTCAAAACGTCCCACCCAGAACTCTCTGAGGCACTTCAAACCATTCAAGTGGAGTCTTTTGATTGGGGATTCCGTGCCCCTTTGGAACGGCTCAATATGGCCGTTCCCCCTGAAGCCATCCAATCCATTCGTGGATTTTGGAAAAAAAATTTTTTTTCAAATTCTTTTTTGGTTCACGATCTTCTGTATCCCAATGCAAATGAATTTGTGCAGATGTGTATGCGCCATGGTGCTGAAATTTTTTATCTGACCGGTCGCAGTGACTCCCTTATGAGAGAAGGAACTTTGGAGCAGTTGGAAAGGGATGGTTTTCCTCTGGCCTCAGAAGATCACCTGATCATGAAGACCAATGAGGACCTTCAAGATGAGGACTTTAAAAGTTCACGCCTCAAAGATTTCGGTTCCCAGTTTTCAAAAATTTATTTTTTTGAAAACGAACCGGTGATCGTAGAATCCGTTATGAAGGATCTTCCTCACATTGAGCTGGTTTTTATGGATTCCACCCATTCGCAAAGGCGTCCTCGCCCTGAGGGACTGCCCACCATCACTCCTGACTCTTTTGCGGAAGCGGTGAAGAAGTGAGTTTAACCGTCATTGCCACTCCCATTGGGAATCCCAAAGAAGTCAGTCAATCCGCTTTGGAGTTGATTCCCCAACTGGATCTTTTGATCTGCGAAAGTCGCAAGGAAACCTCGCGTTTGCTCCGTGGGTTTGAAGTGCGTCCAAAGGAGTATGCTGAGCTCAGTGAACATTCAGACAAAACCGATTTAAAAGACCTTCTCGAGCGCTGTCGCAATGAAAATGTGGGCTTGGTCTCCGATTGTGGAACCCCAGGTTTTTGTGACCCGGGTGCTCATTTGGTTCGCGCCTGTCGAGATCAAAAAATTCCCGTTCGTTCTTTGCCCGGGCCTTCCAGCCTGATGGCTTTTTTAAGCATTTGTGGAGAAGACATCCAACAATTTTACTTTCGAGGATTTCTCTCGCAAAAGACAGAGATTCGAAAAGATGAGATTTTACAGCTCAAGAAAGATTTTAAGATTCCCATCGTTTTGATGGACACGCCCTATCGCTTAGAAAAACTATTGACTGAACTTTCGCAAAATTGGTCCAACGCCACACTGGTATTAGGTTCACAATTGGGATTTGAGGATGAGTTTGTCTTAAAGGGATCTGCCAAAGAGGTGCTTCAAAAGCTTCCCATGAAGAAGGCCGAGTTTATTCTTTTAATTCTTCCTTAGGACATCTCTGATTGAGAAACCGTGTGTCTGAAAGATTGAGGTTTCCCAAATACACTTTACTTTCAACCACCTTTACAAAGACAAAAGAGCCCAGCAAGAGCGTGGAATACAGGCCTTCGGAGACATAGCTTTCAGCGCCTTCTTCGGAAGAGATCTTTTCCTTGTAATATCGAGTGATGTCAAAGTACTTGCCGCAGTTTTTTTCTTTTCCATCTTCCTTCAGTGAAATCCGAGGAACAAAGTAAACTTTGTCGGGAACCAAGGGCTCAGAGTGCTCATCCATCAAAACAATGCGGTAATAAAACTTTGCTCGACCCGAGGGAAGAAGTCCCTCCAGGCCTAAGCTTCCCCCCCCAACGGGCGTGACAATTTTAATGGGAGGATCAATGGCATGGTGCTTGTCGAAAAAATACATTTCCAAGGAAATGAATTTCTTTTCCAAATGTTTTCCATGAAAGGACTCTTTGATTTCTTCGATCAGCTCGGAGGGAAGCTCGCTGGATTTTGCTGGCTTCTGGGCTTTGACCAATTTCCACTTGGGACCATGATCTCCTTCTTCGCCGTGATGAGTGTCATCGGAGGCAAAGACAGAAAACCCTAAAATCACAGACAAGGCTAGAACCGCCAAAGAAGATCTCCTCAAAGCTGAGCCCTCCACTCGTCTTTTAAAGCGAGGAAAGGTTTGTAGTCGGGAGAAAGTTGCAATCCCCGTTTCAAAAGCTTTTCAGCGGCGGTTCGTGATCCCTGGCTTAAGTTGTAGCGAACCAGTCCCGCAATTGCGGCCAAATTGTTGTAGTCCTTTTCGATGAGACTTTTCCAGGAGCTTTCCGCACAGGATTGGTTTTTGGTTTTCTCGCAGAATCTGGCTTGCAAAAGGTATGGCAGTAAAAAATCTTGCTTCCGATTGGACTCCATGGCCCGTCCTAAAATCACACTGGCTTGATCCGGAGATCCTGATTGAGACAAGGAAAGCGCAAACCACGATTGAGCCAAGGCGGACTTTGGAAATTTATCCACCATACTTTCTGCGCGCGACCGAGCGGCCTGAAAATCATTAGCCTTGAGCAAACAAAAGACCTCGAGAGCTTGCCCTTCCTCTGTCGCCCCAGCGAATTTCACCATTTGCTGACACAGCGGCAGAAAGGTCTTCCATTGCAGATGTTTGCGAAAGATAAAAACATTCTGTCGGTGTTGTTCCGTCAGACTGGGATCCACATCCACAATCTTTCGCCACTCTGGAGGTTGAAGGGATTTTGGATTCATCCGCCAACCCAAATAAGCCGCTAAGAATTGAAACTCTAAGCGGTAGTTGAAATTTTCCGCCGCTTGATTTTCGAGAATTTTTTTAAGGTGAGAAAATTGATCTGTGCGATTATTTTTAACGATGGATACAGCCACAGTCAAAAGCGCTTCTGGAAAAGCTAAAACCCAGTCTTGAGAAAGCAAAAAAGCTTCCTTCAAAGGTTTTTTCTCCAGGTACTGAGTGACCAATTCATCTACTCGAGGTGGAACAAAGGACACATCTTCAGAACGGGCTTGGGTAAAAAACTCGTGGGCTTGAGAGAAATCCTGATCCACCAAATAGGACAGTCCCAAACCCGTCAGCACGCGAACTTTCATGTCCATTCCCGAGGAGTCCATCAACTGATTTAAAATCCGTCGGGCTTGAAGCGTTTGACCTTCTACCTGAATGGACAGCAAGGCGTAGTAAATGCCCAAATCTGAAATGAAGACTGGATCTTCCTTTCGAACTTTCATCAAGCGCAAAGCTTCTTCGTAATCTCCCCTTTCAATTTGTTGCAAAACCACGGACTTTAACTGGGCCGCGGAGAGCTTTTCCACCTCGGGCCGCTGGTTTTGAAATCGAAGAAAGAGTCCGACCATCACAACGACGGCCACAGCAACCACAGCCATCTGAATATAAAGGGACGTTTTCTTGGACTTTTGATTCACGTAAGGATTCGACCCCAAACCCTTCAGTTGATACTGAGCCGATTCGAGATTTGGACGAGAGTGAGAAACCTCGTCCACATTGTCCACCACGATTTCTTTGGTTTGCGTGAATCCGGAGAGATCCTGAGTGATTTCTTCCGTCAACTCACTGTCCATCAGGTCTGTTGCGGTTTGAGTCAAACCCGATTGGGTCGGTGTAAGAGAGAACTCTGTCTTTTCTTGGTTGAGCTCTCTTTTGTAATTTTCTACATCTTCTTGAAACGTATTTGAAAATTCAAGCGTCACCCAACGGGACATAGGAGCGGAGATTTCATCTCGCAATTGAATTTCACGGGACCTCAGCAGCTGAGGGATTTGAGATTTTTTATAAGGTCCGACAATTCGTCCCCCACTGCGGACCATCCATTTTTCATCTGCCATTGCCATTTCTCTATGCTGACTCAGATTCTAGAGAGTGTCACCGACAGCGTTGGACCAACGTCAGGTTCCTCCAACAAGGTCTAATGACGAAAATGCCGCTTTCCTGTCAGGATCAAATTCACCCCTAACTCTTGAGCCTTCTGAATCACTTCGTTGTCCTTGATCGATCCTCCGGGCTGTATCACCCAACGCACACCAGACTTCGCAAGCAATTCAATGGAATCTGGAAAGGGAAAAAAGGCATCGCTGGCCGCAACCAGATTTTTGGACTCCGGATGAAATTTTTGAACTCGATGTAAGGCCTGCTCCACGGCATCCACCCGATTCACCTGCCCCATCCCAAGACCTCGCGTTTGCAAATCACTGGCGATGGCAATGGCATTGCTTTTCAGTTGGGAACAGACCTTCCAAATAAAAGCCAAATCTTTTTTGATGGCCTCCGTAGGCGCCTCTCCCAATACTTTCCACTCTGAAGACCACGCGTCGGGAACATCTTGATCCTGAATTAAAAATCCACCCCAAAGACTGATGAATCTTTTCTTTTGAGCCTGAAACTGATCCGCATCTTTGATCAGCAGCACTCTTTGATTTTTCTTCTTTTGAAAAACTTCTCGAGCTTCTTCCGTCATGGAAGGACAAACCACACATTCCAAAAACAGCGAGTTTAATTTTTCCGCCAATGCACGGTCCACATTTCCATTTACGGCCACAATTCCACCAAAACAACTGACCGGGTCCGCGGCCAAGGCCTTTTCGGTGGCGTCCAAGGGACTTGATCCCGTGGCCACCCCACAGGGATTGTTGTGCTTTACAACAACACAGGAATTTTCAGGCAACAGGGACAAACAGGACTGAGCCGCATCCAAGTCCAAAAGATTGTTGTAGGACAATTCTTTTCCCTGAGTGACGGTGGCCTCGTGCCAACCGGAAGTGCTTCCCACTTGAGAGTACCAACGTGCCTGTTGGTGAGGGTTTTCCCCATAGCGAAGTTCTTTGACCAAACGCCCGGACAGTGAACGCTCTTTCTTCTCAGAGGCATCCAAAAATTCGCTCACCAAAGCATCGTAGCCGGAAACGTGGGTAAAGGCTTGAGCCGCCAACCATCTTCGCGTTTTTAAATCAGGAGTGCCGTTCAAAACCAAATCATACTGTTCCGGAGAACTTAAAACCGCGATGCGCTCAAAAGATTTTGAAGCAGCTCGCAGAAGGGTGGGACCACCAATGTCGATCTGTTCCACTTGATCTTCGTCAGAAGCTCCGCTTTTTAAGGTGGCCTCAAAGGGATAGAGGTTCACCACAACCAGGTCGAACAACACCCCTTCCATTTCGCTTAAGGTTTGCTGATCTTCTTTGTTATTTTCACGAGCCAGCAGTCCCATGTGAATTTTCGGATGGAGTGTTTTCACGCGACCATCCATCACTTCGGGAAATCCGGTCAATTCACTCACCTCTTTGACTTTGAGGCCTAGATTTTTAAGAAATTTGGCAGAACCTCCGGTGGAAACGATTTCTGTTCCTTGAGCCGCGAGATGCTTTCCAAGTTCTTCCAAGCGGCTTTTGTCAGAAACACTAATGAGGGCTCTTTGAAACATGGGGGCCTCCTCCAAGAAGAAATGAGTGAGACCCTCTCTTGCCACAATGGGGACCACTTGTCACCCTATAGGCGAAAAGGTTCAAACCATCAAATCCATTTTTTCAAGGCGCTAGGAGGAAGATGGGCTCCTTCCATCGAAGCCCAGAAGTGGGTTTTTGCGAGGCATGAGCTCGAAGGCGAAAAGATTCAAACCATCAAATCCATTTTTTCAAGGCGCAAGGAGGAAGATGGGCTCCATCCATCGAAGCCCAGAAGTGGGTTTTTGCGAGTCCTAAGCTCGAAGGCGAAAAGATTCAAACCATCAAATCCATTTTTTCAAGGCGCAAGGAGGAAGATGGGCTCCAATGGCCCCTCGACGACGAAGCAACACCGAAAAAATGGATTTGATTAGAAGGAGACGCGGGAGACGAGAGTCTTTAAATCATCATTAGTAATAAACAACCCCGCTCCAAAAAAGGCCGCTGCATCTTGGCCATCTGAGCCCGCCAAATTGTCTCCGCCGGCAATAACATAAATGCCTTTGAAGACTTCGTAACGTGCGAAGGTTCGAATATAAACATCTTGAAGATCAAAGAACTCTGCAGACAACCGCAGTTTGTGATCCAACAGATGATAATCAAATCCCAGTCCACCTGCACTTTCGATAATCCCTCCCTTGATGGTGAGGTCATAAAAGGTCTTTCCAAAAAGTGCTGTGAACTTCAATTTGGATTTATAGGTTGTGGTTTGCTCGTAGGTGGGATTGGGACTGCCGCCAGTTTTGCTGTCTTGAATGGTGGTTTCTTTGATGCCGCGAGGATCATCAATCAAGGCCACTTCATAAAATCGATCCAAGCCCGGGCGAATTTGAACACCAATAAAAGTTTTTGAAAGGTTCACGCCCGAAAGATATTCGGAGTGAAAGTCGATGCTGGTTTCCATTTTTTGAGCGCCACCCAAAAATTTGTTCACGTTGGTGATGGCGGTATTGAGTTCTTCTACGGTCTCTTCGTCATTGATCAAGCGACCCAAGGTTCCTTCGCCTTTGGAAAGCTTCTCGGTGACATCTTCAATGTTGTGAATGGAGCGCTTCACGCCGGCTAAGGTTTCACCGTCCAAGTTCTCGTCGATGTTGCGGGCAATGTTGTCGATGCGATCGATGATATGGGCCAACTGCTCTTTGTTGTCGCCAGTGATTTCTGCCAAATCTTTGGTGAGGTCTTCAATGTTTTTTACAATGCGACCGACACGGGTGGACTCATCGCCCTCTTTGACAGCTTTGTTCAACACCTTCATCAACTCATTCAGCGACTGAGCTACACGGCTTACGTCGGCAACCACCGAATCCAAACCACCGGCCATGTCGCCGGTTGGAATTTCAGAGCCAGAATCCAAAGCTTCCGAAGGTGCATCGCCAGGAAGCAACTCCACATGGCGATCCCCTAAAATTCCATCACTTTTTAAAATGGCGCGAGTGCCTTGATCCACTTCCACACCGGGATCCAAAGCCAACACCACACGGGCGCGCTTTCCATCCAAAACGATGTCGTCCACAAGGCCCACCTTGATTCCGGCCATTTTGACCGCGCCTTGCTTGACCAATCCGCCCGCATCGTCCACCACAAAACTGAACTCTTTGCCGCCGCCGAAGACTCCAGGGCCTTCGGAAACTTTGAATGACATCACTCCGATGAGACCGGATACAGCCACAACCAACAGTCCCACTTTGAATTCGGGAGATTGGAGAAATATCATTCTTTCTTAAATCCCTTCGCGATAAACTTCTGCACCAATTCCAAATCAGAATTTCTAAAATCTTCAGGCGTCCCTGACAAGAGAACTTTTCCCTTGTCTAGCATAACCATATGTTCTCCTATACGGAAGGCAGCAAACAAATCATGAGTCACGATAATAGACGTAGAACCAGGAATTCGTTTGTGAGTGGATTGAATCAAATCATCCACCATCTCCGTTAGGACAGGGTCCAGTCCTGTTGTGGGCTCATCGTACAAAATAATTTCGGGATCAAGGGCCAGCGCACGCGCCAAGCCCACACGCTTTCTCATTCCCCCACTCAACTCTGAGGGAAGCTTGTGAAAATGTTCCGAGCCCAATCCTGACGATTCTAATTTTTTGGTGGCCACATCAATGATTTTATCCGGATCCCACTGACGGCGGTGTTCTCGAAGGGGAAAACATACATTTTCCAAAGCGGTCATGTCGTCAAAAAGTGCGGCATATTGAAAGAGCACGCCCAAGCGCTTGCGCATCTCCATCAATTCGGATTCCTTCATGTCCCAAAGTTCCTTGCCAAGAACTTTTAAACTTCCAGATGTGGGATGGAGCAAACCCAGAATGTGTTTCAACAAAACACTTTTACCCGTTCCACTGTAGCCGATGATCACAGTGAGCTTCCCTTTGGGGATGGTCAAATCAACGCCTTTGAGCACAAAGGTTTTTCCATCATCAAAAGACTTTCTCAAGTCTGTTATTTCAATTGCTGATTCAGCCATGAACTAAGACCATCCCATGACGGAGTAAAAAAATCGAATGATGTTGGTGAGGAAAAAGTTTAACACAATGATCATCACCATACTGTTGACCACACCGCGGTTGGTGGCTTCCCCCACCCCTTTTGCACCTCCGGAGGCGTTGTAACCTTTGTTGGTGCAAATGGCTGTGAAGGCCATTCCAAAAACTGCGGCTTTGATCAAGCCCTGATTGATATCTCCAGGATCCAACCAAAGCTGAATTTTGTCCCAAAAAATCGCCTGATCCAAATCCAAAAAATCGATGCAAATAAACTTAGCACCCATCATGGCAATAAAATCAAAAACCGCACACAAAAGAGGCATTGCCACCAAAGCGGCCACAATTCGAGGCGCCACCAAATACTGTTTGGGGTTGATTCCCATCACCTGAATGGCGTCAATCTGCTCGGAAACGCGCATGGTTCCCAAGCGAGCGGCCATGGCGCCTCCCGCTCTTGCCGCCACAATAAGACCTGTCAAAACCGGTCCCAACTCTCGAGTGATTCCCAGTCCTACAGTCGGTCCGACCAAGTTGGTGGCATTCACCAATTGAAACCCCAAATAGATTTGAAAAGACAATGCCAATCCGGTGAACAGACCGGTGAGTAAAATGATAAGAATGGATTTGTTCCCAATGAATTCAATGTGACGGATGATTTCATCAATGCGGTAAGGTTTTGCAAAGATCAACTTTGCAGACTCCACGAAAAACAAAACGGATTGGCCAAATTCCTCAAAAAATTCAACCGTCATTTTTCCCAAAGATGCAAAAAAATCATCGATGGACTGCCCGATTCTTTCTCGATGATTTTTCCAATAGGAAATCATGCTTTTACCTCAAGACGATTCTTCTTAATTCCCATCCCGGTCAGGATCTCATAACTGATGGTATTATTCCAGCCAGCCAACTCTCTTGGCGTGATCTGGTCTTCTCCCTGTTCGCCCAAAAGGACCACTTCTTCACCCACCTTGGGAGTTTCACCGGATAAGTCCGTCAAATCCACAAGAATATAATCCATGCACACATTACCGATCTGCGGCACGCGCTCTCCTCGAATTAAAACCTGGGAACGGTTGCTCAATCCTCGGGGATAACCGTCCGCGTAGCCCATAGGCACCACTCCAACCACAGAATCTTTTTTTGCCACCCACGTCCAACCGTAAGAAACACCTTCACCTGCAGGAATCTTTCGCACCTGGTCCAATTGGGACACCACTCGCATCACACTGTGAGTGCTCAAACGAGAATCTGAAAGAGCCCCAAAAAGCGCAATCCCGGGACGGGCGCCCCACTTTTCAACAGACATTCCCTGCTTGGAAACATCCATCATTGCTGCGGAATTTAAACAGTGCAGCCACAAAGGCTGATCCTTTTGTTGATCTTGAAAGCGCTGCCAAACCGGATCGATCAGCGCCATTTGTTTTTGAGTCATAGAATGTGGGGACGAAAAATCCTCTCCATGACTCATGTGAGTGAGGATTCCCAAAACTTGAAGTTGTGTTTCGTCTTTAAAAAAAGCGAGCACTTGATCTTGTTCCGACAAAGAGAATCCCATGCGATGAATTCCCGTATCAAATTTGATGTGAACTCCGGCTTTTTGCTGAGGGCCTAACGCCTTTTTTAACAGCTCCAAATCTTCAAAGCGGCTGACCACCGGAGTGAGTTGATGCTCCACCACCCATTTGGCTTCTGATTCAAAATGCAATCTTGAAAATACCAAAATGTTTCGATCAAAACCCAGGTGACGCAATTCCAAAGCTTCATCCCAGGTGGCCACCCCCAAGTGATCGATTTGCAACTCCTTGGCAATGGGAACCAAAGACTCAATGCCATGCCCATAGGCATTAGCTTTCACCATGGGACAAAAAAATCCTTTACCTGCTATTTCTTTAAGGACGGACAGATTGTGCTTGAGCAAAGAGGTGCGTATTTCGATGGACGCACCTCGATGACCCGGCTTCATGTAAGAAATCATCAACTCTCCACTAGAAAGTCCGCTTGGAAATGAGGGCGCGTTTGCACCTCGAGTACCTGATTGCTCTCCTCGCGGAACATCTGAACCAGATCAATGGCTCGTTCGACCAAACTGATATCATCCTCACACAGCCGAGGGTACTCATTGATGGCACAAGAAAGCGAAAATTTTAATTTTGCAGACCCCACGCGCAGTTCCGCCTCTCGCACCAAGCCTTGAATGCGTCGAGCTTTGACTTTTGCCCCCTCAAGATTTGTATGGGGCAACAGGGTCCCAAAAAGGCCATCCCCCAAATAAGAGACCTGATCATTCAATCGGGATTGAGCACGCAAAAGCTTACCAATGGCCCTCATCCAATTTCGAATTTGAAGGCCATTCATAGATTTTGAAAGGTCCTCAAATGCGTCCACTTTAAAAACAATTGCCGACAAGGGACTTTCTGTTCTTCGACTTCGAGCCACTTCCCGATGGGCATGGATCTCAAACCCTTTGCGATTCAAAAGGTCTGTATCCAACGAAAAATTCTCCACCTGACTCAATTGCCGAACCATCAAACGGTAGTTGGCAATCAGTTCAAGGGCCTCCACCCACTCCATGGGAAAATCTTTTGCGCTCAATGAGCGATTGGAGGACAAAACCAACAATCCAAGGGGATCTTCATTCACAAAGACAGGATAGGCAAAGAAGGAGGATTTTTCCAAAGCTTCATTTACAAACTGTTTCAAAAGTTCAAATCCATTTGGGTTTTTCATCCTTTCCAAATCAAATTTTTTATCTTGAGAAAGAGGAATTCCCAGGTTCTCAAAATTCATATCTCCCACACCCGCTCGAACCACCAAAACGTGGCGTGCTGAGTGGTACTGAAGAAAACACAGCACGTCCTCTTTGTGTGTCAGCTGTAGGCTTTGCAAAAGTCCCTTGTAAGGATCTTTTTGTTTTAAAACCTGAAACACCGATGAAAATGTCAATGGGTTCACAGTGAATCCTCTTGTGGCAAGGTCGGAGTGGTTTCTTCAAGATCTTCTTTCGGAAAACAAAGTGTAATTTTGGTACCGATGGAAGGTGTGGATTCAATTTCCAAAGATCCTTTCGAAATGTCCAACAACCGCTTGGCCACGTTCAACCCTAAGCCGCGGCGTTTGTTCATTGACGGCTTTGTGGAGAAAAAAGCTTCCAAAGCCCGCTCTTTGATTTCATCGGTCATTCCGGAACCGGTGTCTTCCACGATCAGCTCCACCTGATGGCCTTTGTCCCGAGCGGTAAAGGTCAGCGTTTTTGTCTCGCACCCCTCCATGGCTTCCAAAGAGTTGCGAATCAATTCATCCAACACTGTTCGCAGTTGAGTTCGTGGCCATGAAGATTCCAAATCTTCAGGAATCAAAAGGTTCACGCGAACTTCTTCGGCTTGAATCTCGTTTTTAAAACCTTCAAGGGCTTCACTGACATTTTCGGTCAAAAGATTTTGAGGCTGAACTTTTGCTGGAGCTCTTCTGCGAGGCTTTTCTGGCGCCGAAGAAGCTTGCGGCTTGGAGTGAGACAAAAAGCTCTCGAGCAGTTGATCTTCCACCACGGACTCCATGGGAGACGAAGGAACTTCGACTTCTGTGAAAGAGAGGTCATTGAAATCACTTAAAGTGTCTTCTTCCTTGATCTCTGAACGGGTTTCTTCTTTCACTTTTAGCGCCGAAGATTTTTCTGAAATCGTTTTGGGTGCATTTTCGATTTTGGCAATTTCGGCCATTTCAAATTCTTCATCCATATCGGCTTCCAAATTCAAAGAAGGCGGAAGTTTTTCCTCTTCTTTTGGTTCTTCCACTTTAGGAGTTACGACCTCTTCACGCTCTTCGTTTTCCTCGGACGAAGGACTCGGCTCTCGTCGACGCCAGCTCGAGCTTTGCGTCTTCGATTGAGGCCAAACTAAAAACAGACCCAAAAGGAAGAGGGCGCTGACCAAACTCCACTTCATAAAGCCACTCAAAAGAATGGAAGGGGAGCGTTTTAAAATCAAAACCAAATTGGTGCCGGACATTTCTTTCCAAGCCATGACCTCTTCGCCACTGGCTTTCACACCCACTCGCTGAGGAGAAACCGTTTCCCCAAAAGAAAGGCCTAAGTCCTCCCCTTGGCGTGTTCCTCCATAGGCCATAAACATGCGTTGAGAAATTTGATCCCAAAAAAACAAATCTTTCTGTCCTGGAAATTCCAACCACTCACTGGGCAATGAAGTCAGTGCCAAACCCCAACCGTTTTCCCCATCTTCAAAAGTGTAAGGAAAAAGTGAAAACATGTAGGTGGGCGTGGTTGCGAGCTTTGCCACCCAAAGAAAAACCCGAGAATGATCCGATCGGTTCAAAGCACCTAAGGTGTTCAATTGGTCTTGCAGCTCTTCTTGGGAAAAATGAGAAGACGGAGAAACCAATTGGTCTAAATTCAAACTTCCGTTTTTCAAACGCACCAAAGCAAGAGCTTCAAAGGAAGATTTTTTGTCCCCATCCCCTTGTGATTGACCCAAAGCCAACCCTACGGCCATCTGCATCCGTTGAATGCGATCCATCACCATAGATTGGGCTTGCATGATGTCCTGTTGCAGATGCTCGGAATCTTTGGAACGCACCACGCTGTCTACAAAGAAGCCCGCCGACAACCAAATAAAGATGCCAAAAGCCAAAAAGAGCACGCGCTGACGAATGAGTTCTTTCTTGAACACAGGGCCTCCCTCTCATTGATTTTAAGAAGGTTTTCGGTGCGAGGGCAAGGCTTAAGGCTGGCAATTTGCCGGTCCTCGACTTATAACCGGCTCATGAACTGTGAAGCTCTTGTAATAGGTTCGGGACTGGCGGGGTTGGCCCTGTCTTTGCGACTTGCAGATTTGGGTCACCAAGTGCTCCTCACCACGAAAACTCAGCTCTCGGAAACCAACTCCTCCATGGCTCAAGGCGGAATTGCTTCGGTCCTTTCAGGACAGGACAGTTTTGAAAGTCACGTCAATGACACCTTGGTGGCAGGAGCTGGTCTTTGCCACCGTGATGTGGTGGAAAAAATTGTTTCGGAAGGCCCCGCACAGATACGTCAGCTTTTGGATTGGGGGGTGGAGTTTGACTTGGACACCGATTCTCAACTGGCGCTCACCCGAGAAGGTGGACACAGTGAACGGCGCATTGTTCATATTGCGGATCACACTGGCATGGCCATCCATCAACAACTGAGTCGAAAAGTTTTAAACCATCCCCGCATTCAAATTTTAGAAAATCATTTTGCCGTGGATCTGGTGACCACTCGACAGACACGGCCCACGGAATTAAAACCCAATCGCTGTTTGGGCGCATACCTTTTTGACAAACACACACGTCAGGTGTTTCCGGTGCGGGCAAAGTCGACTTTCTTGGCCTGCGGAGGTGCGGGAAAAGTTTATCTTTACACCTCCAATTGGAGTGGTGCCACTGGTGATGGCGTGGCCATGGCGGCGCGGGCCGGAGCACGCATCGCCAATTTGGAATTTACTCAGTTTCATCCCACTTGTTTATATCATCCCAACTCCCGAAATTTTTTAATTTCCGAAGCCTTGCGCGGCGAAGGGGCCGAGTTGGTGGATGCTCAAGGCGAAGCTTTTATGAAAAAGTATCATCCTTTGGGAAGTCTTGCTCCGCGGGACATTGTTGCCCGCTCGATTGATGGAGAGATGAAAAAGAAGGGGTTGGATTGTGTGTATTTGGATTTGACGTTTAAGTCCAAAGAAGAAATCGAAAAACGCTTTCCGCAAATTTACAACCGTTGCAAAAGTTTAGGAATTTCCATTGATAAAGAGCCCATTCCGGTAGTGCCTGCCGCACATTATTTGTGTGGAGGAATTGTGGCGGATGTATCGGGGCATACGGATCTTGAAGCGCTTTATGCCATTGGCGAGAACGCCTGCACAGGACTTCACGGAGCCAATCGGTTGGCGTCAAATTCCCTGTTGGAATGTCTGGTGATGGCTGACAAAGCCGCTGTGGACTTTCATCAAAATGCACTGGAGGACTTTGCAGTTGAGGAGATTCCCCCTTGGGTGGCCAACGAAAGCGGGAACGATGACGAGCTGATTGTGGTCAGTCACATGTGGGATGAAATTCGAAGATTGATGTGGAATTACATGGGCATTGTGCGCACCACTCGAAGGTTGGAAAGAGCCCATCACCGTTTGGAGTTGATTGAGCAGGAAATCAAAGAGTACTACTCCAGCTTCCAAACCCATCCAGACATTGAAGAGCTTCGAAACATATGTTTGGTGGCCTTGATGAGCGTTCGCTGTGCGCTGGGGCGAAAAGAATCCCGCGGCATCCATTACAGCTTGGATTATCCGGTGAGTTTGGAGGAAGCGAAGGATTCGGTGATCTCTTTAGGAAATTGAGTTGTGGCTGAAGAGGCGCTGGGACAGCGGGGATTTTCTTAATTTTCTTAATTTTTTAAATTGGCCTTAATCCTTAATCCTTAATCCT
>DKGG01000066.1 GCA_002453155.1 Bdellovibrionaceae bacterium UBA6776 | reverse complement strand
ATGACCAATGACCAATGACCAATGCATTTTAATTGCACCCATCACTTGTTTTGCAAATAAAATTGGGTTTAGAACCCTCTTCTTTAAAAGTTATCTTTGAAATCGAATCCAATACACATTTCCAGGATTCTGGGCATCTGATAAAAGCTCACTAAAACTCAATGGGCAAAAGCCAACAGCTAAATTTCAACGCTCACACCCAGGCTGGTGCGTGAAAGTTCCGAGACACCATTTTGATCGGTAGAACCGCCAAAGGAATTGCGTTGCTCCAATTTTAAAAGCCAATCCAGATCCGACGAAAAAAGCTGGCTCAAATGAAACTGAATTCCTAAAAAACCAAACGGAAAGCGAGAGGCCACACTGGTGTTCTCATCCCGAAATCCCCGTTGAAAATTCACACCCACAGAATATCCAGCGCCAACCACAGGAACCAATCCGTACCCCACCCCTTTTTGCACAAACAAACTGGGCTCTAAAGACACAAAATGAAGTTGAACAGGAGTCAGTGACGTTTCTCCCCGCCCCTCTAAAGTTAGATAATTGATTTCAAAATCAAGACCCGTTTCAAAGGGCAAACTCACCAAAGCTGGAAGATAAGAAAAGTGGGCTCCAAAAGAAGGCGTGTCACTTTGAATGTCGTAAACATAGTTTTCACCGTTCAATTCCAAACGCACATTCTGCGGAGAAATCCGTGAATATTGAACCCCGTACACACGGTGAGAATCAGCCCGCTCAACCTGCACCGAGGATTCACCCAGCACAGACAAGGACTGACTCTCTTCAATCAGGCTCGTTAAATCTTCCGCAAACAAAGACGTCCCGAAAAACAAAATCAAACTTAAAGCTAAAATTCTTTGAAGTCTCAATTTTCCCCCTCAAACATACAGACCTACTCTTTCAGGTAGGCGCTTTCCAAATCGATCCCTAAATCTTTTCGAAGACTCAACACCTGCTTCATATAAGACACCGAAGCTTGAACCAACTTAACCTCAGACTGAAATCGATTGTTCTGAATCTGCACCACATCCGTACTGGAAACCAATCCCCTGCGGTAATCTTTCAATGCAGAATCCATGGCTTTTCGCCCCAGCTCCACAGCGGTCTTTAAACTTTTAATTCTTTGAAAGTCATGATCCAAAACTTGAATGGCGGTGGCAATGGACCTGCGAATCTCATCTTGAACCAAGGCCAAATCTTTTTCTTTTTGATAGAGCTTTTCCGAATGGGCCCGTTTCTTTGCCAAAGAGCTCAGCCCCGAAAACAGCGGCACCGTCAAACTTACACCCACCGTATAATTGTTTCGGTCCTCCTGAAACCAATCTTCTCGGTTGGGAGAGGTGTAGCCGTAGCTTCCATCCAAAGTCAGTCGCGGTCGATCCGTGGTCAGATCCAAGTCATTGTCGTACTTTTGTTTGCGAACTTCGATCTCTGCTTTTTTAAGTTCCGGATTTCCCGCAAGTGCTTTTTCCAAAGATTCTTTGAGTTTCATTTTCTCAATGGGCTGAAGCTCCATCTTTGTTACAACACTCACATCCTGAGTGCGGTCCTCAAACCCAATCAATTTTAAAAGTTTACTTTTTGAAATTTCCAAATTGGATTCATATTCCAAAATGGTGCTTTCGGAAGATGCCAAATTGGCTTCGGCCTGCAAACGGTCAATGGATTTGGTACGACCAATAGAGGCATAGTTTTTTGCAATCTTTGCATAGTTCGCCAAAAAATCCCGATTGATTTGAGCCTGTCGAAGTTTCTCTTCATTTTCTGAATGATCCAAATACGTCGAAATCAATTCGCTTAAGAAATTTTGTTTTTGAATAAAGTAGGACTGCTCGGCAGATTCCCGTCCAAGCTTGGCCCGCGCCAATCCAGAGGTGATGGCTCCTCCCACATAAAGAGGTTGAGAAGCCTCAAGGCTGGCTTCATAAAGGTTCTGCCGAACCGCACCCGAACTTTGCCCAAAGCTTGAAAGCGTCAGCTTTCGATTTTTTGCAGAAGCCCTTGCGGAAACTGTGGGGAAAATTGCGGACTCCGTCTGCGAAAACTCAGCCTTTGAAATTTTCATTTCACTTTCGGCCTTTTGAATTTGAGGAGAATACTTCAAACCTTTTTGAATCAGTTGCGCCAGGCCCAATTGCCTTTCAGCATTTTCCTGATTCAAAATTCCGTTTTCCGCCGCAGATTCACCGGCATCAATTTTTGGACGCAAATTTTGCGCAAATGCCGGCAGACTCAAACACAAACAAAAAACAACAACCGTGCGCATGAATTCCTCTAAAATTAAAATTGAATCTACCGGCGATCACTCACACTTGTTTGGAGTGGTCGGGACCAGAGAAATTTCAGAGACATAGCTCATTGCTGCCCCCTGATAAAACCCCGCGTGCTTTCCTTCGGGCGAAAAGTTCAACTCCAGCAGATTTTTTTCACCCACATATTGAATAAAAGACGCATCTTCGTCCATCGCAAATCGAGGAAACGGTACCAGAACCGCAGCACTTGAAGTGGGAATCATCGCCGCTCTTAAAAGCGGCATTCGCACCGGCTCCAAGTTGGAGCCCGGGCTCACCAATTCATTGCTACGTCCGATCTGAAGAATCACCTTTTTGATGCCGCCATTATTGAACTGAGCCACATAGCAGCCCTCCCACTGGCGCACCTTAGGTTCACGCGCTTCGGCCAGTCGCAAGAGCTTTTCTCTTTCGGCCTCGGCGTTCAGCTTTTCCTGACGGTCCTTTTCCTCCTTGGCCAGCTGATCTTTTTGATCATCAATAGAGAGTTCCGGTCCGCAAGCGGACAGAACTCCAAAGGACATCCACAAAACAAATGCACCTTGAACAAATCTCTTCACAGCTCCCTCCCCCGAGGACTTAAAAGATTACTGCAAGCGGTTCATTACAAAAGGAAGAATCCCTCCCGCACGAACGTATTTCAACTCATTGGGCGTATCGATACGTAGAACACACTCGATCTCCTGAGCGCTTCCATCTTTTTTATGGATCACAACTTTAACAGGAGCCTTTGGCTTCAATTGATCCAAACCAAGAACATCTACGGTTTCTTCACCGGTCAACCCAAGGCTTTCCGCACTTTGTCCCTCTTTAAATTGCAGAGGAACCACACCCATTCCCACCAAGTTGGATCTGTGAATGCGCTCAAAACTTTGAGCAATCACCACTCGAACACCCAACAGCCGCGTTCCTTTGGCAGCCCAGTCCCGACTGGATCCAGTTCCGTACTCTTTTCCGGCGAAGACCACCAACGGCGTTCCCGAAGATCGGTAGTGTTCTGAGGCTTCAAACATGGTCACTTCTTTTCCTTCTGGAAAGATGCGAGTGAATCCACCTTCTTTATCCACCAATTTGTTTTTAATACGAACGTTGGCAAAAGTTCCGCGCATCATCACTTCGTGGTTTCCGCGACGGGCTCCAAAAGAGTTGAAGTCTGCTTGGCCCACTCCGTGATCTAAAAGATACTTTCCAGCGCTGGAGCTTTTTCCAATACTTCCCGCAGGAGAAATGTGATCGGTGGTCACAAAATCTCCAAACAGTCCAAAAATGCGCGCACCTTTGACTTCGGAATCCTTCGCTTCGTCGATCAAGTATTTGTCGAAAAAGGGAGGATTTTTAATGTAAGTGGAATCCTCACTCCAATCATAAGTGTCACCGGTTGGAGCTTTGATGTTTTGCCAGTTTTTATCACCCGTAAACACATCGCTGTAAATTTTAGAGAAAGACTTGTCGGTCACATTCTTTTGCACCACGGCTGCAATCTCATCAGTGGTGGGCCAGATGTCTTTCAAGTAAATCGCTTCCCCTTCTTCGTTGTAACCCACGGGATCCACCGTCAAATTCATGTTGATGTTTCCAGCCAGGGCATAAGCCACCACAAGAGGTGGAGAGGCCAAGTAGTTGGTCAGAATTTGCGGATGGATGCGCGCTTCAAAGTTTCGGTTTCCAGACAAAACTGAAGAGGTCGCCAAATTTCCTTTTTCAATGGCTTCTTGAATGTGAGCGGGAAGAGGTCCCGAGTTTCCAATACAGGTGGTGCAACCATACCCAACCAAATCAAACCCAATGCGCTCCAAATCTTTCATAAGGTTTGCAGACTCTAAATAGTCCGTCACCACCTGAGACCCAGGAGCAAAACTGGTCTTCACCCATGGCTTTGCACGCAAACCTTTTTCATGGGCTTTCTTTGCAACCAAGGCGGCCCCCACCATCAAGTCCGGATTGGATGTGTTGGTGCAAGATGTGATCGCAGCAATCACAATGGATCCGTGAGTCAGCTTGTAGCTCACACCATTGGGATCTTTCACTTCAAACCAATTTCCAAGAGGGCCGAGATCTTTATCAATGTGCTCGGTATCCAATTCCAATTGTTTAGATTTTAAAGCACCACCGTCCGCAACCCATTCGTTGATGCGTTCCGCATTTTGACCGTTCAGCTCTTTTTCAAATCGGTTTTTCACAAAGGTTCTAAAAGAACTTCGAACTTTACTCAGCGAAGAACGATCATGAGGCTTGGAAGGTCCTGCCAAAGAAGGCTCTACCGTAGAAAGATCCAACTTCAAGGTGTCGGTGTAACGGGTGCCTGTTTGAGAACCAAACATGCCTTGAGCTTTGTAGTAGGCCTCTGTTCGAGTCGCTCTTTCATGACGTCCCGTGAGCTTTAAATATTCGATGGTTTTTTCATCCACAGGAAAAATTCCAATGGTGGCTCCGTACTCAGGAGACATGTTCCCCAGAGTGGCTCGATCCGCCACACTTAGGTTTTTCACCCCTTCACCGAAGTACTCGACAAACTTTCCAACAACTCCTCTTTTTCGAAGCATTTGAGTGACAGTCAAAACCAAATCCGTGGCGGTTGCACCCGCAGGCATTTTGCCGGTCATTTCAAAACCAATCACCTGAGGAATCAACATGGTGATGGGCTGACCGAGCATGGCTGCTTCCGCTTCGATACCGCCCACACCCCAGCCGACAACACCCAAAGCGTTGATCATGGGCGTGTGAGAATCCGTTCCCACAACCGTATCCGGATAAACAAATTCTTCGTTGTTCATTTTGCCTGTCATTGCCACTTGGCCCAAGAACTCCAAATTCACTTGGTGACAAATTCCTGTGGCCGGAGGCACCACTTGAAAGTTTTTAAAAGACTTTTGTCCCCACTTCAAAAACTCATAGCGCTCTTTGTTTCGAGAAAATTCCAACTTTACGTTTTCTTCCAAAGCATTGGCCATGGCAAAGTGATCCACTTGCACCGAGTGATCGATCACCAAATCTACGGGCTGCAGGGGATTGATCTTTTGAGCATCTCCGCCTTTTGCAACCATGGCTTCTCTCATGCCGGCCAAATCGGCCACCACAGGAACCCCCGTAAAATCCTGAAGAAGGACCCGCGAAGGAGTAAATTGAATTTCGTAGGCAGATTCTTCGTTGGGGTTCTGATTGACGAAAGCTTCAATGTCTTCTTTTGTGACCACTTCCCCATCTTCAAAGCGCAAAAGGTTCTCTAGAAGAATGCGGTGGGAGTATGGCATTTTACTTAAATCTACTCCGAGCTTTTTCGCAAGCTCTGGCAGTGAGTGGTACTTGTAGGTGGTTCCATCAATTTGAATTTCGGACAAAGTTCCAAATACATTCATGGTGCAAATCCCTTCTTGAAAACAAAATGAAATTTAAATTTAGCCGGGCTTTGAAGAAATGTGAAAGGCAAAGCCGCCCTATAACGCGGTAGGCTTCGCGCTTTAAAAACAAAAACGCCCCCTCAAAAGAGGAGGCGCTTTAAATTTGAGTAAAAATAGAACTCTTCGGTCTTAGCCAATGGTGGCAATCAAAGAAGAGATGGCCAAAGAAACCACACTCATCACTTTGATCAAAATAGAAACCCCAGGACCAGAAGTGTCTTTGAAGGGGTCACCAACGGTGTCACCCACAACCGCACCCTTGTGCGCTTCAGAACCTTTTTTGTGACCTTCTAAGTGACCTTTTTCAATGAACTTCTTAGCGTTGTCCCAAGCTCCACCGGCATTGGCCATAAACAAGGCCATGGTGGCACCCACTGCAAGGGCGCCAGCGAGCATTCCCGCCAAGGCCACAGGACCCAAAATAAAGCCCACAGCCACAGGAGCAACCACCGCAATCATTCCAGGAATGATCATTTCATACAGAGCGGCCTTTGTGGTGATATCCACAATCTTAGCCGAATCGGGATCTGCTTTTCCTTCAAGAAGACCTTTGATCTCTTTGAACTGACGGCCAATTTCAACCACAATGCTTTGTGCCGCACGACCCACCGCAGTCATGGTTGTTGCCGCAACCAAGAACGGCAAGATCGATCCGATCAAAATTCCAATCAACACTCCAGAAGAGGTCAAATCCAAAGAAATGGGCGCCATTCCCGCTTGCTCGCGGACATGGTTCACTTCCATGTTGTAAGCGCTAAAAAGAGCCACCACGGTCAATACGGCAGACCCGATGGCAAAACCTTTTCCGATGGCTGCTGTGGTGTTTCCAACCGCATCCAGTTCATCGGTAATATTTCGAGTGTCTTCACCAAGACCGCTCATTTCAGAAATTCCGCCGGCGTTGTCAGCAATTGGACCGTAGGCATCCACGGTCATTACAACCGCAGTTCCTGCAAGCATTCCCACAGCGGCCAAGGCAATTCCGTAAAGTCCCAAAGCCTGATCGGCCACATAGGCGGCTGCAATCACAACGGCCAAAGAAGAACCCACAGATTCCATTCCCACCGCAAGACCACGAATCAAATTGGTCGCTGCACCTGTGATGGAAGCTTCTGCCACCAAACGAATGGGTTTAGAGCTGGTGTAGTAGTCGGTAATCAATCCAATCAAAGCACCGCCAATCGCGCCGGCAGCCAAAGCTTGGGTCACCGCTTGGCTCAGTCCCCACATGGGCATTAACACTGCTGAAGCGGCCACCAACAATAAAGGTGGAATGATCAAAGCCAATCGAAGCACCATTGCAGGTGCAGAGTTTGAAAGCATGCGAGTCACAATGATGGTCACCATAGAGATGGCAATTCCCAAAGCGCTCAAAACCAGAGGAAGCATGATCGCCGTGGATCGAACATCCATCCCACCCACAACCAAGTTTGAAATTTCATCGGTATTGATCGTCAACGCAATCGCCATGGCTGCAACAATCGCCGCAATCATAGACTCGTAAATGTCCGCGCCCATGCCGGCCACGTCACCCACGTTGTCACCCACGTTGTCGGCAATCACACCTGGGTTTCGAGGATCATCTTCAGGAATACCTTCGATCACCTTACCGGCAATGTCCGCTCCAACGTCTGCCGCTTTGGTGTAAATTCCTCCACCAATTCGCGCAAACAAAGCAATGGAAGAAGCACCCACTGCAAAAGAGTGAAGAACCACAGCCAAAGAGCTGTCGCCCCAGTAAATGTAAGCCAGTCCACCAAGACCTACAAGACCAAGACCGGCCACACAAAGACCCATGACCGCTCCACCGTCCAGAGCCACCAAAAGAGACTGAGATTTAGATCCTTTTCGAGCAGCCTGTGCCGTTCGCACGTTGGCGTAGGTGGCGGCCTTCATTCCGAAGAAGCCCGCAAGAAGACTTAAAAAAGCTCCCAAGCCAAAACAGCCTGAAGCCAACCAACCCAAAGGAGACAATCCCAAAGCAATCGCAACAGCCACTGCATAGATCGCAAGAACTTTGTACTCACGAACCAAAAAGGCCATGGCCCCTTCTTGAACGTATTTCGAAATTCGGTTCATGGCCTCGTTGCCAGTTTCTTGTGCTTTGACTCGAAAATAAAGCACCAGCGCGAATACCAATCCCACTCCACCAGCAATCACTGGCGACAAAAGAAAGCCTGCCGTCATGTCGCAATTCTCCTTAAGAAATTAAAGCCTTAGATGAACTTTGACAAAGTGTATAAAGCGCAAAGCGCAAAGGGAGCAACTGGCAACGCTCCACGCTATAGGGGAATTGGCAGGTTTTCAGTGCATATCTGGAGGGTAAATCCACTCGAAAGGATTGTCGCCCAAGCGGCTGCGACGAAGCTGGGCTGGTCGCATGGCACTGGGGCTCAAAACCACGGGCTCCACATAGGGCTTGTCTTGGACCTCATAAACATCCGGGGAAAGAGTGCCACTCACAAAAACCTGCAAGTTGGAAATAAACGCAAAAGAAGTTCCATCAAAAGAAGGGCCCATTCCGGACATGGTCAAATTGTAGTTCACATAGGCTAAAAGCTCGGCCCCGTCCTCCACGGTAAGAACTTGGTGGTGGAAGAACTCTCGTAAAATGGAGTGGAGAACGTGCTGCTGTTTTTTGTACATGGACATGTCGGTCAAAACGCGAATCAAAACTCGATTTATCAGGTTCTCTGGCTTGGAGTGTACGGGCAAATAAGATTCCAAACGGGCGATCAAATTCTTTAAATCTTCTGGGGCAAAAACGTCCATAAAAAACAGATACCGACCCATTCCGAAAGAACTTCTCATTCCGCGAATGGGGTCGCCAGGGCTTGGAAGCACAAAGGACCAATCCATAGAAAAATCTTTATCCAAAGCGATGCGCACCAGACCACTTTGCAAGGTCTGTCTGCGAAAATCCTCTTGAGCGGAGGATGAAAGTTCGTTGAGATTGAAAGAGGTTCCATCCAATCCTCCGGCCAAAAAAGACCAAAAACTCAGGTCGATATTTAAAGCGTCATTGGATATCACTTGGGAATCCATGGCCAAGTTTTTTAAATCCCAACTGTTCTCTCGAGAGGGCAGCTCTTTCCAAATGGTGTAAAGGGAATCTCCATCGGGAAGAGGGCGCGCCACAAAGCCTGAATTTTTTTTCAGCCAGGCTCCAAAGTTTGCCTTGTAAGCCTTTAAATTTTCAGCGGATTGCTTTCGAAGCTCTTGTTGAACTTCTTGACCGTTGCTGGATTGAGTTTGAAATCCTAATTTTTTAAGGTTTTTTACAAAATAGAGGGCGGTCACATTTTCGCTGGAGGTTCTTGTCTCGGATGAGACTTTTTGAGGTTCGTCATTGGAAACCACCAACTGAAGAAAGCAGGGTTTTTCGGAAGCCTTCGCTCCCGCTGCAAATACGGCCGCAAGGAGAAGTGAGCAAACCACAGGGATTTTTGAATTGGATCGGTTTTTTACATTCACTGGTTTTGTCCCATTTGATGATTTTCGAAAGCCCTTACCACAAGATCACTCCTTGGATAACTTCAAAAAAGGAGCCAATTTAAGAGGAAGTCTCTATCCCTTCAAATCCGAAGAGAGACCATTTTTTTAATTTCAGCTCAAAAAGACCTCATGGATCCGTATAGGGATTTCACCCTGAGCCCAAAATTTGTCACCAGCCTCCACCGGAACCTAGGCTTGGCCTCAATTTATCCCCGAAAGGAGTGAGGTCTCAAGCGGCGGGCGCGGCGACGCAAATAAAAGTAAAATAATATTCCAGTGAGGGCGCCCCCCAGGTGAGCCCCGTGACCAATCGGAAGCCCCCCGCCTCGGGATTGTTCAATCAAGCCCCACAAATCAAAACCAATAAAAGCCAAGGCTCCAAAGAGGGCCGGCACCGGAAGGATTCCAAAAACCAAAATCTTTTCTTTCGGAAACATCAACGAAAACAAAAGAATCAATCCCGCAATGGCGCCAGATGCCCCCACCGCCAATTGATCGGGCTGGTGAATATAAAAATTCCCCAAAACCGCATGGCTGAGTGAACCCACAATCCCCGCTGTCATGTAAAATGAAAAAAACAACCGCATTCCCAAAATCATTTCAAGCAGACGTCCGAAACTCCACAGCACAATCATATTGATCAAAAAATGAAACAGGTAATTGTGAGAGAAAACCGAGGTCAGCAAAGTCCAATAGCGCCCCTCTTCCAAACGGGTCCAACTGACTGCGAAATTTTCGGACATAAATTCCGGAGAATATGAGTGCCAAAGCAAGAATACCACCAAATTGATTCCGACAAACAAAGGCACAAGAAAGGATTGTTTTTGATTCATAAGACCATCATAAGGCCTAAACGATCCCTTGAAAACTCAATTCCCCAAAGCCAATTAAGGGCGAAGAAACGAATAGAAGGAGTTGATATGGGCCACTTTCGGAAGACGCACCACAAACACAGTGCCACCTATACTTTGCGAGGAGTCCACAAAAATTTCTCCACCATGGATCGAAGCAATGCGGCGACAAAATGCCAATCCCACTCCACTGCCCCCAACGGAATCTTTGTCCCGCCCACCTCGATTGTACATTTTAAAAATGTGATCACGGTCTTGGGGATCTATTCCTGACCCATTGTCTTCCCAATAGATTGAAACAAATCGCCCTTCATCAAGACTATAAACATTGATCTTTAGACGTCGATCCATAGAGCGATATTTGATCGAATTGGACATGAGATTTGAAAAAAGTTGATGCAATAAAGACTGAACACCTTCCACCGAACCAAGTTCTCCATGGTGAAAAACGCCTCCCACTTGATCCAGCTGCATACTGAAATCACTCTTTACATTGGCGACCACCTCTTTAAGATTTACGGGGTGAACTTCAACTCCGCCCTTACCCAAATTGACCAAGGAGCTAAGATCTTCAATAAACTGATTGAGCTGCCCTCCACTGCGCTGAATGGCCGTCATAAATTTGGTAGTCTCTGGAGATTTGGATGAGGCTTTTACAAGCTCAGCATATCCCAAAATTGCATTGAGAGAGTTTTTTAGATCATGGGAGACAATGGTGTTGATTTGAAAAAGCTCTTTGTTGGCCTGCTCCAACTGCTGGGTGCGATTTCTAACTTTTAGCTCTAAATCTTCGTTCGCCTCTCTCAACTGGTTATTCAGAGATTCAATGTCCTTTTTGGTCGGCATTTTTAAAATCTTAGGCATTAAGACCCAAAGAAATAGGGCCGTGAAAGCAGAAATGCCCGCACAGGCCGCCTTAAAAACTCCAGAAAGCCAATAGTCACTGTGCCAAAAGTTCCAAATTGTAAAAAGGTGGGTCACTCCACAGCTGACAATGAACGCAATAAACAACGAAGGAATCAGTCGGTTTTCAATTTTCTTTCGGTAAAGGTAATAAAAAATCGCCAGCGGAATGGAAAAATAACTGAGAGCGACGATTCCGTCCGAAATTACATGGAGAGCCAAAAGATCTTGCTGCCATAAAAAACAGTGTCCATGAGGCATGTAGCTCTTCATTCCATCTCCAACTCAACATTGACCTAAAAACGACTTCGAAATTTCTTTAAAAAATACATTTTTTGATTTTTGTCAAAAAAAATCCCCCAGGACGATCCTGAGGGATTTGAAGCTTCAAAAGCGGTAAATTCCATTTAGAAGCTGTAAGTGGCGCCCACATTGGCAATCAAAGTGTTGCCATTGATCTTGCCGGTGGAAGAGCCTTCTAAAGTGGCATCCAAGGCAAAGTCTTTGAAAATGAACGAAGATCCCAAGGTCACAACAGTGTCATCCTCGCCTTTCTTGGTGTAATCGCCAGAGCCATTTGTTCGTTCAACCGTATCCAAGATCAAGTTTTGAGCCACGGATCCGCGCGCCACAAACCAGGAGGACAATTGAACTTCCACACCTACGCCGGTTGGCAGAAGAAGGTATTTGTAAGTGTCGTCTCCAGCACCCGTGTATTTTGATTCATCTTTTTGGTAGTAAAGTCCCGCCAAAGCAAAGACCGTCGCACCTTCTGACTTTTTCAAAACATGAAAGTAGCTTCCTTGAGCTTCCAAATGCTTGTTTTCCCCACGAGTGGCTCCGCCATTGTCAAAGTCATAACCGGTCATCAAAACATAACCGCCCACTTTGGAATTCTCGGCCAAATTGAAGGAACCGCCCACTTCAAGACTCAAGTTTCCATCGTACTTTTGAGTGGCCACAGAAGAGGTTGCTGTTTCAGAGGTGTGCTTGATGTCCCACGCGCCATAAACTTGAAAGCGATCGGTCGCCACACCACCACGGGCCGAGACCACTTGCGCTTTGCTGTCGGGATAGTCTGCTGTGGTTCCAACATCGGATGTGGAGTTCGCATAGTGAAGAGAGCCTCCCCACTTCAATTCATCTCCACCGCCCACAATCACTTCCAAAGAGTTTTGTGGATCATAAAAACTGGAGGTCAATGCGTTTTGAGTGTCCATGCGGTCGGCTGCCTTGCTTACACGCCCGATCTGAACTCCCAAAGAAAACGGATCCATTTTATAGGAAACGCCACCTTCGGCCTTGGGATCATTTGTGGTTGTTCCACTGATTCGATCCGTAGCACCCGCTTCCAAATTCACTTTGTTCTCAACCGCATTGATGTGTGCGGGGTTTAAAAAAACGTTTCGATCGTCCTCGACAAAAAGACTGCCGTTTTTATCCAATCCAAGTCCCATCAATCGCGCACGAGTGGCGAAGGCCGCTTGGCTCATGGCAAAACCCAACAATAAAATCAACGAGAGCTTCATTTAGATACTCCTTTTTTTAAGCATGCGTTTTAAAAATTTGAGGACTTTAGATCCTGATTTCCACGCTTCGTCCAGATGTGATTCTGCGCTCCACAAAATCTAACGCTACCGAACAAAACCTCTGCTGTTTTCGTTTGCTTTTTCATCCCCCTTTGATAGTCCATATCCAATCTGACATTTAAAAATCATTTTATAGGGGGTATTGTGACTTCATTTTCAAAAATCTTGTTTGCGCTTTTTGTGGGTTTCACCGTTGCAGGATGTTCCGACAGCCCGAATTCTGGCGGCGACCTTGGAAATGTTGATATTCCAGCGTTTCAAAAAGGCCTTTCCACTCAAGATCAAAATGAGTTTTTACAAGCCACCTCACAGGCCCGCGCTCTATTGAATGAGCTTCAGGTTTCATCCGGACTTTTTGGAGATGCCTTGGTCTTGATTATAAACAATGGCAAACTCACCAAAGGGAATCCGGACCAACGCTCCACGGAAGCCGAGTATCAAAATGAAATCCGCAAAGCTTTTGGCGCTTGCCAGATTCGATCCAAAACCATCAACGATACAGCTGCCGGCGTCACTCACAAAACACAATGGCTCAGCAACGCCAAAGCAAATGGCGCCCAGGGCGAAGACTGTACTCTTTCCTTGAATGCCACCAGCCGCCAAGCCAAAGGAAAGACAGATCTATACAGCACACTTTCTCAAAATACTGTGACCGCAAACTTTTCATGGGACGATCGAACCGGAACTCTAAAAAACAAAGATTTGGTTTCATTTACCGTAAGCTCAAAAACCAACGGAACCTCTGTTGCCGCAAACCCCATGGACCAAATGAACCGCTCGCGAAGCAATCAAAGTGTCCGTTACACCCTCACTTTGAAATACAAAGATGGATCTGAGGCTTCCATTGACGTGAGTCAAAAAATGGATTCATCCTCCCACAGCCCCAACGATCAAAGATCTGAGAAAAACCTGACCAACAAAACCACCTTCGTCTTCAAAGGCACACGAAACCCAGTGGTTTTTGAACGCACAGAAACCGCAAACGGTGATGACAGTGAAGATGTGATGACCTTGAACGGCGAAGAGATTTACAACAAGAATAAAAAATAGTTTCACTTGATTGACATCTATTTCGCAAACAAAGCAGAGCTCAAGTCTTTGAACTCTGCTTTGCTGCTTCAAGAATTGCCCACGTCTTTACGATCGGAAGGGAATCAAATCTCTTCCGAAGACCGCAAGACAGACTGGTTGTTGGGCCGAGTTCTTCTTTTTAAGGTGTATCGCGAATGCCTTAACCTCGCAGACAATTCTTTGGAACTTTTTAAGTCCGAACATGGCAAACCCTATTTTAAAAACACATTTCCATTCAATTTGAGTCACTCCAAAAATTTTGTGGGCTTGGCGGTGCTGAAAGAAACAACCGGGCTAATTGGACTGGATTTGCAAGAGCCTCAAAAGGGCCAATCCTTTGACTCCATCGGAAAACGCTATTTTACATCTACAGAAAATAAAATGCTCAGCAACCTCCCCACGGATCTTCAATCCAACTTTTTTTACAAAACTTGGACCTTTAAAGAGGCCTATTCCAAAGCGAGGGGGCGAGGCCTTCACAAGGAGTTAAATCAGATCTCACAAAAAAACTTAAGTAAGGATCCTTCCTGGAAAATCTTTTCCTTCAAACTGGATGGAGTTTACGGAAATCTGGTCGCTCATTCTAATGAAGAGATTTTTTCAAGCAACATCCAAAGTTACACTTGGGATTTGGATTCCAACTCTTTCATAGCGCAACCGATGAAGTTTGAAATTTTTGAAGATTGTAAAGACGAGGGGTGAACTCCTTCGGTTTGGAGTTCTGCACTTCGCGCATGAAGATAAACTCCTAAAGCCATGGCATCACTCACAGAATCCATTTGCACCATCAGGCCACCCACAAGGCCCGCCAACGCATCTCCTGAGCCAGCCTTACCCAATCTTTGGTCTCCAAAGGGCAGGCTCCAAACTTCCAGTGAAGAAGTGGCCAACAGGGGCAGAAAACCTTTAAGAAGAATCTGTCCACCAAACTGACCTTGAGCTTTAAGAACCGATTGAAATCGATTTTGCTCCACGTGTTTCGCAGAGGTCTCTAAAAGATCACCCAGCTCGCCAGGGTGAGGAGTCAAGATCCAAGAATCTGGCACTTTTGAAAAACCAGACTTTAAAACCTGAAAGGCTCCGGCATCTAAAAGAACTTTTTGAGTTCCAGACTGCTTTAACTTTTGAAGCATCTGCTCCAAGGCCTTTACATCCGAAACCCCAGGTCCAATTACAGCCGCATCCCTTTGATCCCACTTGGAAGGATCAAAATCCACAGAGCTCCGAAAAATGATTTCGGGCGCATCTTTCAAAAGTTCCACCTGCAAAGAATCCCCATAGACATAAAGATAGCTGGCGCCAGCAGATAAGGCCGCATCCACCACAAGCTTTGCCGCTCCCAAGTATTTTTTGGACCCCACAACCAGGTGAAGCTTCCCGATGGATCCCTTGTGAGATCGAGGACCTTTTTCGGGCAAAAGATTTTTTACGTCTTCCTTTTGCTTTAAAAAAAATTTCGAAGAACTCTTTGGCATCAAATCTTTGTGAAAACTGGAAGAAATCACTTTGATCTTTCCACAACAGGTGGGTCCATCGGCCGTGTAAAATCCAGGCTTAGAAGTTCCAACCGTTAAAGTGTACTGAGCCCGAAAGACTTCTCCGCTCGCAACTCCTGAATCCACATTCAAACCAGAGGGCACATCCAGTGCCACTGGAATTCCTGCACCTTGATTCGCGCGCTGGACCACTTCTTTAAACGGACTTTCTAACTCTCCTCGAAAACCGACTCCGAACAACGCATCCACAAGAATTGCTGGCGCTTCTTGCAAGGGAAATTTTTTGAACGATTCAAATCCATGGATTTTTCCATTGAGGCTTTGAAAACGATTCTTTTGCTCTTCAAACAACTTGGAGGTCTTCCCCTGTTCTGATGCAAAACACTCCACTTTGAAATCCATCGAAAGCAACAATCGAGCTAAAGCCAAACCGTCCGCACCGTTATTGCCGGGACCACATAAAATGCGAAACGAGTGGATCTTTTTTTTGAGCGCAAAGTTTTTAAGAAGAACCGCCATTTGACCTGCAACGGACTCCATCAGAAGTTCACCACTCAAATGGAGTTTCTCCTGAAGAATTTGGTCCCACTCATTGCATTCCTTGGCCGTTAAAAGTCTCATGGTGAAAAATTAGCACTTCCCGAATTCATCGCGCAAAAGAAATATTTTTTGCTTTCGCCGCTTGCTTTTAAATCAAAATCAATGCTCTCAGACACGCCCATCCGTGGGCTCTACCCGCATTTGCCCTTCGGGCAAAACGCATCACGCTTGCGGGAGGTCCTTAACCATTGATCTTGATGTAAAAGCAAGGCCTCCAAAAGCAGAAAAATGGGGAATTCATGCTTCTAAAAACTGTGAGGGACTATTGTGAATTCAAAGACATGGAAAAGTCGTAAGATTGCGCCGTATAGGTCAAGGCATCGGAGGAGGTGTAACCCGTCAAATCACTGTTGGTGTTTCCGGTGACGTAGCCAATTTTCAAACCTCCTGAGCCTGCCTGAATGCGAATCCAATAGGACTCACCCGCTTCCAATGGAATGTTGTCCCCACTAAAAATGATGTAGGCCTGACCCGAAGTTCCCACGGTAAAACTGTCGGATCCAATGCGAGTTCCAAGGCCTATGCGGCCACGGTACAGATCAAACGCAACCGATTGAGAACTGCTGACAGATTGCAAATACATGGAAATTCCAGGGGTGGCGCCGTTGCAGGTCACGGTAAAAAGCTGAGCTGCTCGGTTTAAACCCGAAGACAATGTGTATGTGTTTGTGCCGGAATTTGGATTTCCAATGGTCAGCATGTTTTCTCCCTGAGAACAGGGAGTTGCTTCGTACACAGTCAGGTATCCGGTTGGAGGATTTCCTTCGTCCTCCCCACAGCCAACAAGTCCAAAGAAAATTCCAATCACAAGGAGAAGTTTTAAATCTTTCATCACTCAGTACCTCAAACCCAATTCCAACCCATAGTGAGTCAGATTCAACTTGTTTGCCAATTTCCCCGTAGACCCGCCGCCACTCTTTTTTCTGGAGTACGTAGAACGATCAATAAACGCGCTGATGTAAACGGTTGGTGTCACCTGATAAGAAACTGCACCGCTCATTGAAAGGGGGCCATCAAGGACGATATCCTCCCCTTCGGACTTTTTCTTAAAGGTGTACTCACTTAAAATATGTGCGCTTCCTGTGACAAAAATCTTTTCTGCAGCCTCACCGCTGACCCAAAACTCTAAAAGATTGGTGCGCGTACCACTGCGGTTTCCCACCCAAGCTTTGTAATCATCGCGCTGTTGAAAATCGGTGTAACTGGCGCCAAACCCTGCCGAATATTTTTTGTCGTATTGAAGTCCGATTTGCACACGGCCTCCCCCCATAGAGGTGGCGGGAGCTTCGTTGTCTGCGGTGTCGAACTTTGCATTTCCGTAGCCGCCTTGAACCGACAGTCTTGCGTCCAGACCCAATTCAAATGCACGAACAGAAAAAGAAACAAAGAGCAGGAGTAAGAGCCATCTTTTCATAAAAAAATTCTTCCACAGCTCCAGGAAAGGGACAAGATGAAGGCGGAATTGAACTTGAAAACCTAGTCCTTTTGGCGAGGTTCCACAAAAAAACTCCTCGAGCTTTTGGCCCGAGGAGTTTTTAAAGTGAATCTCATTCAGATTTCAACTACTGGCGAATCACTCGAATGGAAGAAATCTTGTGATTCCATCCCCGCCCATACACGCGAAGGTTTTGAACACTTTGATAAATCGCATGACACTGACCTGTAAAATTCGCTCCGTCGCAGAATTGAACGATCATCCCGGGTCCCACACTGATAGACGCGATTTCATTGTTCAAACGGCTGTCAGCCATGTAAGGAACAGACTGTCCTTGTCCCAAGCAAAAGTAAGCTCCTTGATACCCGGGGTCATTGAAAAAACAGCTCTGCTGCATTCCAGGGTTGGGTCGGTCGTTTTGAACATCCACAACAACAACCACTTTACGAACTTTGATGATGCCTTCCAAATGGATTTGCCACACCCCACGGTCTCTTTGAGGGACGAAAAAATCAACACGGTCGAAACTGCGAGGAACATCATGACGGAAGGCTTGAGGACTTCCCGCAACTCCTCTTTGATCCACATAGCGACCACCCACAAAGAGAGAAGCTTTTCCTCTTCCATGCTTTGATTTTGCGACCAACCGAACTCTCACAAGATCCGCTTGTCGCAAATTCAAACGAGGATAGTGACGTTTGATTTCTTGCTTCAGCATCAATTTGTTTTGCCCCTGAAAAACCATGTCATTGTATGGAATTACAAGTCTGCGTTGCTCCGCGTGTGCAGACATACCCACCAACATTCCCACGTATATCGCGATTAAAATTCCTACCTGTCTCATCTTTCCCTCCTTTGATGAAAGGCGCCAAAAGCATTCGTCACTTTGGCACCAATGCGTGTTTGATGTTTTGAGTTTGCAACTCGCGGACCAACTTATTTTGCACACGCAATAAGCAGAATCGATGTTTTCGGAGTCACTTCGACACCAAATCTTCAAATTTGATTTCTTTTTAATCACTCATTTGGTGTCACTTGATAAAATTCTTTGAGGTTTTTTGAAAGCAAAGAGATGTGCAAATTTTAAAACAATATTTTTTGTAGAACTCTTATGTTTCTTTTTTAAACTTCTATTTTTGGTTTGAAAAAGAAATACGCAGGAATGCCTGAAAGCAAAAAGCAAAGTCCAATGAAAGACTCGAAAGGACTTTCCATCAGAGTGTTTATGACAAGAAGCAAGGACATTCCAACAAACAACGCCGGAACCAAAGGATAACCTGGAACTTTAAAATCTCTTTTTAAATCAGGCTTCTTTTTTCGAAAGACAAAGAGAGTGATCCCCGTGAATCCATAAAAAATCCACGCAGAAAACACCACGTAATTCGTCAATTGATCAAATGTTCCCGAAAGCGCCATCACCATAGCCAATCCCGACTGAAACCAAATGGCGCGAACCGGAACGTGGGTGTGCGGACTCAGTTTTGCCAGAAAGCGAATAAAAAGTTGATCCTTCGCCATGGCATAAGGAACACGGGCACTGGTCAGAATGCTTCCATTCATAGCTCCCAGTGTGGAAATCAAAAACACAAAAGAGAGGATTTGAACTCCAGAGTCGCCCATAAAACTCATCACGGCTTTGGTCGCTACTGGAAGTGCCTCGGGATAAAGACTGGAATTGGCATTTTGAATTTCGCTTAAAGGAAGCGCCCAAAAGTAAGCCACATTGATCAACGCATAAAGACCAAACACGGTAAGAATTCCGAAGATCAATGCCAACGGCAAAGTTCTTTGCGGGCGGAGAATTTCTCCACCCACACGGGCAATGGCATCCCAACCATCATAGGCCCACAACGCTGCCAAAGTGGCCATACCAAATCCACTCCAAGTTAAAACACCACCCGATTGAGATTTAGAAAACAAGAAAGATTCCTGAGAGGGAACGTGATAAAAAATCGCAAGCGCAATCAAAAGTACCATTGCGATTTTCAAACCTGTAAAAAAACTCTGAACCCGGCCCCCAAAAGAAACGGCCAAGCCATTCAACAGAGAAAATCCGCCAATCAAACCAATGACGACAAAGGATTGATGTTCTCGAATCCATTCATAGCCGTTCAAAAATGTCACACTCGCCACAGCATAGGCGGCAATGGAGCCCGGCGAGATCACCAAGAAACTCACCCACCCCGACAAAAATGCGGGCAAGGGACCGTAGCCCTCGCGCAGGTACACATATGTCCCACCGGCTTCTGGAAACATCGCGCCCAGCTCCGAGTAGGTAAAGGCTCCTAGCAACGAGAGCACTCCCGCCACAAACCACGCCAGCAGCACCCAGTGCATGGCGCCCACTTCCTGAACCATCGAGGTGGTCTTTAAAAAAATCCCCGTCCCGATCATTGAGCCAATCACAATGGCCAGTGAGTCCCTGAGGCCCAGCGCACGAACAAGTCCCGTCGATTTTGTATCCATGGCCCAAGTTACCGAACATGACCGCAGAAAACAAAGCTTCTCCGTTCTCCCCGAGCTCTGACTTGCGTGGTTTCACATAGCAGAACCAACTTCCTCGGCCATCTATTCCCTCCATCCACAAGCCCGCTCCTCTTTCACTCTCCTTCGCCAAAGATTCGTCCGCCGCCAAAAGGTACCTGCTTCCTTTTCCGATATGCGGTGCATATCGGAAAAGGAAGCAGGTACCTTTTGGCGGAGACAAACTGGCGCAGATATTGTAGGGGTGTTTATCAATATGAAGACTCTTTTCTCACAATTTCTTTTTTTTGCAGGATTTCCCCTTCTATTCTTACTCAGTTCTCCGGCCCACTCGGGCAATGTGATTGATTTGAAAGAAGTTCACAAGCGTCAACAATTTCAAAATTTTGTAGGCACCTATTCCACATCCAGCAGTGCGATTTTCAAAATCCGTGAACTCTCCATCCTCATGATTGAAGATGAAATGCTCCAACTCTGGGCGGTGGATTCCGAAGGAAACCCTCACGTTCAGCTCCTGATTCCCATGGAGTTGATCAACCGGACACGAAAAACAAAGTTTGAAAAATCAGGATCTTGGGTGAAAGAGAAACGAAAGGTGGAGTTCGAGGGAAAGACTCTCTTTTACACCATCGAGTGGACATCCAAAAATCGAAAAACCATTGAATTTTTTGGACTCACCTCCTTGGGGCAAGAACTGGTGATTCACCACACTCGAAGTTCCTTTCGACGAGACAACTCTTTCTGGGGAGAGTGGGAGGAAGACAAAGTTGATTTTTTAAGAGGACTTGAGCCCCTCAAAGAAACTTTTTATCTGTGGAAACACTCCCACAAGCCCTTAAGTGTGGAGGACCTTTTTCTGATGGCCCAGGCTTCTGAGGATCACTCGGAATGGAGGTTTTCGGATTTCCCGTTTCATGCAGGCCGATCTGAGACGAAAGTTGGCCCTGCTCAAATTCTGAGCCTAGAAGATTATCGAAAAAGATTGCGTTGTGAAGATGAATTGAAATAGGCCAAAAGGTACCTGTTTCCTTTTCCGATATGCGGCGCATATCGGAAAAGGAAGCAGGTAC
>DKGG01000017.1 GCA_002453155.1 Bdellovibrionaceae bacterium UBA6776 | reverse complement strand
TAAAAAGTGAGTGGATTCACATCCGGGATGCTGGCATTTGTGGTTCGCAGCCGTTAACACATCATTTCGTAGGCGCTTAGAAATTTGCCGAGGATTTTTAGACTTCTTGATTTTAAATTCTGTGATCTCGGCAGGCTTAGAAGATGTCGTCGGTCGGTTCTCATAAGATTTTAGTTCTCTATCAATAAGGTCGGTCAAAAGGCTTTCGATATTGTGGTTGTGGGCCTTCAGTGCTTTTAGTTTTTCTAATTTTTGGTTTTGCTCAAGGGTCAGTTCTAGGCGCAGATAAACTTTATCTTGATGTTCGATCTTTTTAACTTTTATGGGCTTCATCGGCTCTAAGAACATCTTCTTTACTTCACGGGAAGATTTGTTTTCCATGGATTTTAAGACTTTTCTTTTTTCTTCCACAGGTTTCTTTCGAAGATGTTTAAAGGCGGTCGTCACTGCTGAAAGTGTCAACCTTCCTTGATCGATTTTCTGTTTGATCTCAGGGATTTCTTTTGTGAGTCGGACGCAGGCCTGTCTTTGATAGGCGGTGGCTTCGGAGTATCCCAGTCCTCGAACGAGATAGTCAAAAAGTGAGTTGTACCCCATTTCGAGGTACGTTCGCGTTTCTTCCATTTGCTGCAGTTTATTTAAGATTTCCGAAGTGATTCGTTTTTCTTTTAGTCTCAGTTCTAAAAGTTCATGGTGAAGTTTCATAGCCCCTCTTTTCGTTAGAAGAACCTTACCATAGGTTTAAATTTTAAAATTTTTGCTCGCACAATCGCCATAGAATGGAGGTTTTAATTTCACCAAGACCCACCGTGAAACTTGAAAAACCATTTTGTGATGACCTCATAAAGAGACATGAGCATCATTCTGTGAATGGGTTGAAGTTGAATTTTAAAGAAAGTTTTTTTATCGAAAACCCTGTCAAAATATATCTCAAAAAATGTGAACCTTATGCCGCAACGTTTAGTGGACACCAGAAAATGAATCTTTAATTTCATGTCGTTTCAAAGAAGTCGCAATTCTCCATTTAAATTCCTTTCAAGAAGACCTCCCGCAAGCAGGATGCGTTTTGCCCAAGGGGCAAATGCGGGTGAGTCCAGGGAAGGACGAGTCTGATAGAAAGGAATTTAAATGGAGAATTGCGATTGATTTGCAAACGTTGACTTCACTAAATCAGGGCGTGTTTGCTTACTGAGGCCTTTGAACATTAGGAGGCAATATCTCTTAAAAGAGTCCACGGAAGGATGAGTCTGATAGAAAGAAATTCAGACAGGGGATATGTGATTAATTTGTAACCGTAGAACTTCAACAAGAAGGATGCGACTTTTTTGTTTTGTATAGAGGTATGTGCCTAAAGGGAATAGAGAGAATGCTTCAATGAAATCGCAATTCTCTATTTGAATTCCTTTAAGGAAGACCTCCCGCAAGCAGGATGCGTTTTGCCCAAGGGGCAAATGCGGGTGAGTCCATGGAAGGACGGGTCTGATGGAAAGGAATTCAGACTGAGAATTGTGATTCATATGCAAACGTTGGCCTCAAGAAATCAGGGCGTACCTGCTCAAACTTCACGCTTCCAAGAATCTTGTCGCTAAAGTTCATTTTGCAAAGTGCCATCAAACGAGGCCTCGGCGCCCTTTAAACCACATCTGGAAGCCAAACTTCGGTTTTCTCAAGAGTTGTCAACGGCCCCAATTGTCAGGATTTTGAAAAGCCCTTAACGGGATCCTAATTTTACTCGTCTCTCTTCCTTTACTAAACCTAGGTCCATAGGCGGTGATTGCCGTTTTGATTTTTAAACATACGAAAAAGGGGAAAACATGAAAACGATTCTTATGACTTTGGCAGCCTTGATGCTATCAAGTGCCGCTCAAGCAGAGTGCCCTGTAGGGACAGCTCCATATGCAAAATCTTTGGGTGGAAAACCCACTTGCTCTTTGAGCGGAACCTACAAAGATGACCTCTACCTTCCAAACTCAAACAGCTATGTTTTGATTGGTGGAGTTTTCATGGGTTATGACAACGGAAAAGTGGGCCAAGAGCTTTCTTTGGATCCCATGACTTTGACCATCCAAGCGGGAACACAAATCTTCGCATTGAACCCTAAAAAAGATTTGAGCCTTCCCGAGTCTCAACGCATCGATCGCAAAGATTTCCTAGTGATCAGCCGCGGTTCTAAAATCGAAGCTGCTGGAACTGTAGATGCTCCCATCGTATTCAGCTCTGCTCAAGGCATGCACTTGGCCGCGGATCAAAGAGAAGCTTTCCCAAGAGCCCGTGGCGACTGGGGTGGTTTGATCTTGAACGGAAAAGCTCCTACAAATGTTTGCCCAGATTTGACTCTTTGCTCTGCAGAAGGTGAAGCTGGAACCGGTTACTACGGTGGCAACGAGCCTGCGGACAACAGCGGAACTCTTCGCTACGTTCGTGTGGAATTCGGTGGCGACAAAATCAACGACGAGAAAGAATTCAACGGAATCACTTTCAACGGTGTGGGTTCAGCGACCAACGTAAACTTTGTTCAAGTTCACAAGAACAACGACGATGCTATCGAATTTTTCGGTGGAAACGTAAACGCGAAAAACCTTGTGTTGACTGGATCTGGCGATGATTCCATCGACTGGACCTTCGGATACCGTGGAATGATTCAGTACGCGATCGCTCAAAACGACGCTGATGACGGTGACAATGGTGTTGAAGCGGACAACGCAAAGAATGTCGATCTTGAGCCTCGCTCAAACCCCACTCTTTCAAACATCACTTTGATCGGTGGACCAACTACAAAAAGAGGACTTCTTCTTCGTGTGGGTTCTGGTGGCATGATCGCAAACTCTTTGGTGATGGGTTACAAAACCTGTGTAGACACAGAAACCGCTCACTTGCCAATGGTTGAAATCACCAACAACGCCTTCTCTTGTGCAGATCTTGGAAGCGCATTGAGCTTTCCGAACAACCAAGAAGTGGATCAAAAAGCCCTTCTTCTAAACGGCTACCTTCCTCAAGAAGGTTCTATGCTTCTTGCAACTCCATCCATCGAGTTGGAAGACCTTTTCTTCGACGTTCCTAGCTTTATCGGAGCGGTTGGAGATGTGGACTGGACTGCCGGATGGACCACAGCTGCTCAGCAGTAATTTGTAAATCAAAAGTATCGTGCCCCGAGCTCAATTTCGAACTCGGGGCCTTTTTACGTTAAAGAGGGTGGAAAAAATGAGAATCACACTGTCAGTATTAGGATCCTTGCTCCTCTTGATTTCCCAAGGGGCCTTTGCGAATCCCGAAGACATGGCTCAAAAGATTGTGGAATTGAGAGAGTCCGTAGAACTTTTGAATTCAGAGTACGAACTTCAAAAGGACAGCCTGTTTAATGACCTCAAGGGACTGGCCACGCAAAAAGCGGAGCTTGAAGCCCGAATTTCAGAAGAAGAAATGTTGAAAAAACAAATTCAAGGAAAAGTTTCGGAGTTGAAGAAGAATATCCAGACGGTTTCTGTCCTTGGAGACCAGGTTCGCCCTTTATTAGAGGAGAACTTTCAAAGCTTTCAAAGTTATTTGGATCACTCCCTTCCGTTTAAAATTTCAGAACGTTCAGAAGCCTTTGTCACCCTTCAGTCCAAAATGAAAACTGGGGAAATCACTCCTGTGAAAGCGGCCCTTCAATTTTGGTCTCTTCAAGAAGACGAGCGGCGCATGGGGAAAGAAATTTCTTTGGCGAAACAAAGTCTAGACATCGATGGGACCAGCTACCTGGCCGACGTTGTTAAGGTGGGCATGAAGTGGATGTACTTCCAATTGAGTGATGGCCGAGCCGGTCAAGCTGTTTTTAACAAGGGTCAGTGGAGTTTTCAATTCTTTGACAGCACAGACCAAATCGAGAAGGTGGCTCTGCTTCAAGACTCTATCAAAAAACAAATTCGCATGGGTGCCTTTGATCTTCCTTTGCTTGCGACCTCTTCCTTTGGAGGAAAACAATGAAAAATTTCACTTTAAGAATTTCGGCGATGGTTTTGACAGTGCTCATTCTTTTTCTGAACTCCGCCAACAGTTTTGCGGCCAGTGGGCCTGTGGTGGATGACCTTCAAAAGGCTTACCAAAAAGAAATTTTGTTTTTGATGAGTTACAAAAAAGAAATCGAAAAAAAGCTTTCAGAGGTTCAAAAAGACCGTGCGTCTCGATTGCAAGCGGCAAAATCTGAAATCCATCAGTTGGAAGAAAAGCTTTTGTCCATGCAGACTCAAAATGAGCTTTCAAAAAAACGGCTTTCCGATTTGGAAAATGAAAGTGCTGACAAAATTGACAACCAAAAAGCCTTGTCCGGAATTGTCGATCAGGCGGCTCTCCGGTTTGGAAAAGAAGCTTTGGACAAAGAAGGTTTGAATGAGCAATTGACTACGGCTTTTTCTTTAAGTGCTCAAGATCTTCAATCTCAAACCGAATACAAATGGACTGAGGGCGAGTTTTTTGACGGAGATGGTGAAAAGCAAACGGGAAAAATTCTTTCTGTGGGTTCCATCGCAAAATTTGCCCAAAAAGACGGGGACATGTTTTCGCTTTATCCTGCAGGAGATGGGCATTTTAAAGTTTGGAAGAAGTTGCCAAGTGGACAAGCTGGTCAACTCAAAAGCTCCGAAGTTCCTGAGGTGCTTTCGGCTTTTGTTTATGAAGATGCCAGCAAAGAGTTTCAGCCCAAGGAAGAAATTTCCTTTATGAAGCGCGCGGAAGCGGGAGGTCCTATCGGTGCGGTGATCATTGGACTTGGACTTTTAGGTCTGGTTTTGGCGGGCCTACGTTGGAAAGATTTGAAACTTTCCTATGGCAGCGGATCTCAATTGAAACAAAAATTAGAAGTGGCTTTGGACCAAGGGAATTTTGAAGAGGCCAAAGATTTGGCCGAACATCAACGAGGAGCTTTGGGCCGCCTGTCTCGAAAACTTCTTCAGAATCTTCAAAAGGGACGTCAATCTTTGGAAGACTTGGCCGGCGAAGTGATATTGAAGGAATCTCAGAAACTGGATCGATTCTCTTCCTTGTTGGTGGTCTTTGCATCGGTTGCACCGCTTCTTGGTTTGCTTGGAACAGTGACCGGTATGATTGCGACCTTTGACACCATTACGGAATTTGGAACAGGCAATCCAAAGCTTCTCTCCGGGGGGATTTCAGAAGCTCTTGTGACCACCATGTTTGGATTGATTGTTGCCGTTCCTATTTTATTGGTGGCCCAAGTGTTGGGATCTTGGGGAGACCGCATCAAAGCCGACATGGAACAAACCGCGATGATGATCATCAATTCGGTGACAGGAAAAAAGGTGAGTGGGGACGATGGATCTCTTTAGTCGATCCCTCTATTTGGTGAACGCTGCGGGCTGGCTGTTCTACCCCATCTTTTTTTGTGCGTTGAGCTTGGCCTATTTGTTGGGCACAAGAGCCGCACTTCTTTCGAAGGAATCCTTGTGGAGTGCCCTTCATGGAAAATTGCATGAAGATTCTCGCGGTGGATTTTGGTTGAAGTTTCAAAAGAAAATGGCGAATCCCGAAACCAAAGAAGAGGCCTATATGCTTGCGGAAACCGAGTTGAATCAATATCAACGTTTGATTTTTACTTTGGTTTCTGTAGCGCCGCTGCTTGGTCTTTTGGGGACGGTCGTAGGAATGATTGAAACCTTTGATTCCTTAGGTGACGGAGCACTTCACTCTCAAGGAGGGGGCATTGCCGCTGGAATTTCTCAAGCTATGCTGACCACAGAGATGGGTCTTTTGGTTTCCATACCTGGATTGGTTTATTCACGGATTCTCAGTAAAAAACAAAAGTGGATGCTCCATGAAATCGAGCTTTTTGAGCTGGGTGGCTCGGAAGATTCAAGCGAGGTGAACAGTGAGAAGGTTTAACACGTCCAAGGAAGAGAACCATCAGATCGACATTTCTCCGTTGATTGATATGGTTTTTATCCTGCTGATTTTCTTTATGGTCTCCACAACTTTTGTCAAAGACATGCAAATTGATATCGACCGTCCTGGCGCGGCCAGTGCCACTCCATCAAAGTCCAAATCCATTCGGGTCTTTATTGATGGAAATGAAAATATCTTTGTGGACGGACAGCAGGTGCGCAGTTGGGTGCTTCAAGGGAAGCTTCGAGATTTGAAAGCGAAGGATGAGTCTCCCAGTGTTTTGATCGTCACGGACAAAGGTGTTTCCGCAGACAAATTGGTGGAAGTGGTGGATCAATGTCGCCTTTCTGGAATTAAAGATGTGGGTGTGGCCACAGAGAGAGAGGTCGGAACATGAGTGCGCCTGCGTTCATGAAAAGACTTTGGGCCCAGCCTCAATCCCGAGGAGTGTTGTTTGTCATTGGCAGTGTGATCTTGTTTTTTGGAAGCCTTCTGTTGTTTCATACGCCCATTCATCATGATCAAAAGGCCGAGCGCGTGGTTTCTTTGGATTTTAAAAAGGTCGAGCGCAAGCAAGAGCAAAATCTTTCCCGCCCCAAACCAAAGCCTAAAGAGACCTCACAGAAAAAAAGTTTGCGCCCTCAATTGAACTTAGCCTTCCAGGCGGGAGGTTTGAGTTTTGGACTTTCCCTTTCGGATTTGAATTCAGGAAGCAGTCGTCTTTTGAGTCAAAGTGGCGATGAGGTATTGACGGAAGATGTGGTGGACCGGCCGCCTCAGGTGGTCTTTCGCACTCCTCTGAAATATCCAGACAAGGCTTTGAAAGACAAGGTGGAAGGTTTTGTAACTTTGTTTTTGTTGGTGACCAAAACGGGGCGTGTGGAGAACGCAAAGCTTTTGGATGCCACACCCAAAGGCGTTTTTGATGAAGTGGCTTTGGATGCCGTTCGCGACTGGCAGTTTGAACCTGCAGAATTCAATGGCAATCATGTGGCTGTATGGGTGAAACAAAAAATCAATTTTAAATTGAATTGAGGAATGAACTTGAAAAGTCTTTGCTTAATATTCTTATCCGTACTTTTTTTCTCGGGCCCGGCATGGTCTCAAAGTGAAGTGGACCATTTGGCGGTGGCCTCAATGATGATAAAAAATGGATATCCAGATCGAGCTCAAACGGCCTTGGATAAAATCAATTTGGACGAAGACTATGTGGATCTTTCCAAATACAAAGCCCTTTTGGGGATGATTCAACTGAGCCAGAAAAATTATAAAAAAGCAGAAGCTCTTTTTGAGGAGGCGCTTTCTGAAAAAAATCCAGATCCAGAAATTTTCATGTATTTGGCAGAAAGCCAATTTATGGACGGAAGGGTGAAAGAGGCGCGGGAGTCCATTCAAAAAACTGATGCCGAATCCCAAAAGACACCGGGCTATTACATTCTTTATTCCAATATTTTATGGGCTCAAGGGGAAAAAATCGCCGCATGGGATGTTCTTCGAAACGCTCCCAGAGATCTTTCGAAAGGAGCTTTGCTTAAACAACAGTTTCGCTTTCTGATGGAAGAGGGCCTGTATTTAACTGCAAAGGATTTGATCTTTTCCGGAATCAAAGAGGGATTAAGTCCAAAAGATGTGGCTGTGATGGCAGGACTTCTTCGTGAAAAGGGACAGATCAAAGAGGCCAGAAGTCCCTTGGAATGGGCTCATATCAAGTGGCCTCGATCTAGAGAAATCAATTTGGAATTGGCGTTCAATTATTTAAAAACCGATCACACATTGGCGGCAGCAAGTCTTTTGGAGTCCGCGGCTCGCCGGGATCCCGACTTGGCACCTGACGCTGTCGAGTTGTTGAGAAATGCCGGAAAGATCTTTCGTGCCGAGATTCTTTTGAGTTTGATTCATGATGAAAATAAGGAACTGCGCCAACGGGTGGGGATCTATTTGGGCAAAGGACGCTATGACCTGGTCACTCTCTTGTCCCCAAGACTTGCCAAATCGGGAGTGCTGAGCGACCAAGAAATGCGATACGCGCTGGCTTATTCCTTTTATGCCACCGGAGATTTTAAAAAGGCCGAATGGCATTTGAATCAAATCTCTCAAGAGAATCTTTTTTCCAAAGCCTTAGAGATTAAAAAGACCATGGCCGAATGCCGTGAAACTCCGTGGGTGTGTCATGAAAATTTTTAAGGCATTAGGGCGACTGGGAATTCTGACCGTACTCTTTTTTGGAGTTCTTTGTTTTGCAGAAGGCGGAGAGGTTTCGATTTTGGTCTATCGGGGATCAAAACCTGCCGTGGGATTTTCGGTGAGTGAGGGCGGTAAGGCTTTGGGGCAAACAGATGCCAACGGATACTTCTCTAAATCCATGGCGTCTGGGGTTCACACTCTCACTTTGGAATTTAAGGGCTCGGTGAAAGATGTTCCCGTAGAAGTTTCCGAAGGGGAAAACTCTCAAATCATCGTAAATATTTTGAATGAAGACCTTCAAGTGGAAAGTTTCAGTCCCGAGCGCATTGCCGAGGACCTTCCTGAAAATGGAAACCTCATTCCCTTAAAGGGCGTTTTGAAGTCCTCGGTGGACCAATCACCCATTGCGGGGGCACGGGTTTTTGTCAAAGGAAAGTCCGTCAGTGCCACGACCAATGGAAAAGGGGAGTTTGAAATTCCACTTCCCGAAGGGGAATACGAACTTTCCTTTTTGCACTCCAAGTTCACCACGAAGACTTCCGATAAAATTCAAGTTTCTTCAAAAGAGTCTGCGCCTTCAAAGTTTTCTATGAATCCGTCAGGTCTTGAGCTTGAAGATTACCTGGTTCTGTCTCCTCGCATGTCGGGATCTGTGGAGGCACTGATTGAGGTTCGAAAAAATTCAGCAAATGTGGCGGATGTGATCAGCGCGGAGAAGATTTCGAAAACGGGCGACAGCGATGCGGCCGCATCTCTTCGTCGGGTGACCGGATTGACTTTGGTGGATGGAAAGTTTGTTTACATTCGCGGACTTGGGGAACGTTATTCAAGCACACTGTACAATGGAGTTTCTCTTCCCAGTCCGGATCCCTCTCGTCGTGTGGTGCCTTTGGATCTTTTTCCGACAAGCATTTTGGACAGCCTTGTGATTCAAAAAAGCTATTCTCCGGAGAATTCCGCAGAATTTGGCGGAGGCTCCATCTTTCTTCAGAGTCGAAGTTTTCCGGAGGAATTCTTTTTCTCTTCTTCGGTGGGAACCAAATTTCACTCTTTGAATTCAGACACGCCACTGACCTACTCGGGGGGAAGCACCGATTGGTTGGGAGTGGATGATGGAACTCGGGGGCTTCCTGGAGATTTGACCATGGATTCTCCAAGCACCGGCGATTCTCTGCAAAAATTTAAGAACATTCACAATTTGAAAGACCGTTCAAAAACAGCCATTCCAAGCCTTCAATTGGCTTTGGGAGATGGACTGAAAAGAGGTGCCTTAAAAGGTTCCTATGTGGCGTCTTTGATGTACGGAGATGATTACAAAGAATCCATTGAGGAGTCCCACAAGTATTTGTCTACAGGTAAAGAGTCGGAAGGATACGACCGCAACCGCTATCAAAGAACCATCAAGACCGGTGGTCTTTTGGGATTGGGTCTTGGATGGACCAAAAACCATCAATTGAAGTTTGACTATTTGCTGGTGAGAAACACGACCAATGAAGCCTCCGTAAAAACAGGCTTTAACTACGAGCAAGAACAAATTCGAGACACCTATTTGGAGTGGACGGAAAGGCAGCTTCAAAATGGTTTGCTTCAAGGAGAGCACCGAATTCCCAGGTTGTTCAATTCAAAAATCAAATGGCATGTGTCTCGCTCCGAAGCCAAGCGCTACGAGCCGGACCGGCGCAGCTACCGCTACCGAAAAAATCCCGACACCGGAGACTATGAATTTTTTGGTTTTGAAGAAGTGACTTCAGAGGCCTATCAACGGCGCTACACCAAATTGGCGGACAATGTGGTGGACTATGGATCTGAGTGGATGTTGCCCTTTAAACTTTGGAGTTCACCCGTTTATAATGAAATTTCAGTGGGCTTCAATCAGGTTTATAAAAATAGAAATTCTCAAATTCGCCGGTATGGATTGGCAGAAGGAACGACGAAGCCTTCGGAGAGCAGTGCCAAATCCACAGATGATTTGGAAACCATCATGCGCACCTGTCAGGAAGAAAGCTGTCTGCGCTTTCAAGACGATACTAGGTCTACGGACAACTACTTTGCCAACCATCACATTCAATCTTACTACATGAACACCAAGTGGGCATTGACGCCATCAGTGAATCTGCATTTGGGAGTCCGGCAAGAGCATTCGGTCCAAGAGGTAACCAGCTTCGCGTTGTTCACGGCGGATGCCACTCCCACAGTCAGCCAACTGAAGACCTGGGACACTTTGCCGGCCGCCTCAGCCACGTGGAAGTTGACCGAAAAAATGCAATTGCGAGCGGCTTACAGCGAAACTGTTTCTCGCCCGGATTTAAAGGAGCTTTCCAACACCATTTGGCGAGATGACGAAAAGGGATATGATGTTAAAGGTGAGCCCAACTTGAAAGAGGCGGTCATCAATAACTATGATTTTCGTTGGGAGTGGTACTTCGATCGGAAAGACAATGTTTCTGCCGGAGTGTTTTACAAAAAATTTCGCAATCCCATCGAGAGCATTTTTAACGGAAAATCCGATCCAGTTTTGACCTTTAGCAACGCGGAAGAGGCCAACAATTTGGGCTTTGAATTTGAGTGGAGCCAAAGTTTAGACAGTTTTTATTCCCGATTAAATGGCTTTCGTTTTGGGGCCAACTACTCCTACATTCAGTCGGAAGTGAAGTTGGACAACTTGAATCAGTCGGTATTGACCTCCAAGGAAAGGCCTTTGCAGGGGCAATCTCCCTATGTGGTAAATGGCATTTTAGAATATGAAAAAGAGAATTGGGGCACCAGCACCAGTTTGGTTTACAACATTTTTGGCCCACGGATTTCGGAAGTGGGGACCTATGAATTTGAAGACATTTATGAAAACGAATTTCACCAGTTGGACTTGGTGGCACAACAAAAGCTTTCGAAAAATGTTGCGGTGAAATTTGGAGTGCAAAATCTGTTGAATGAAACGTCGAAGTTTACTCAAGGCGAGAAATTGATTCGAGAGATTCAAAAAGGTCAGACCTATTCGGCTCAATTGAGTGGGAGGTTTTAAAATGAAAGCTTTATTTTTATGTTTGGTTCTTTGGGGCGTGGTGGGCTGCGAACTGCACAAGCAGGAAAATTTCAATTCCGAGCAGGAGGCAAAGCTTCGCGATACGGAAGAAAAGCGCATTGATAAATTGGCCTTTCAGGCGATTTCAAAAGGGGATTTGAATTCTTTGAAATCATACATCGATTCTGGTCTTTTGCAGGTGGATCAGATGGATGAAAGCGGGCGCACTCTTTTGATTGCGGCTGTGATTGGGAACAAGTACGCCATTGTGGAATATTTGATTTCTAAAGAAGCTTCTTTGGAGGTTCAAGACGGGGAGGGGAAAACCGCAAAGGATTATGCGGGCAGTGACAAAGTGATGGTAAAACTTTTGAACCGTGAAGATTTGCCAGAGGCGCAGCTGAATGACTTGATGATGTCCATTGCCATTCCCGAGCGCCGAGTGGAGCTGCTTGAGTTCCTTTTAAGTCAGGGTGCGGACCCCAATGTGGTTCAATCTCGAAAGTCGCCATTGATTGCGGTGGTTTACCAAAAGGTGAGCCCGGATCTGGAAGGCGAGTTGCTGAAGTTGGTTCAAGTGTTGTTGGGGCATCCAAAGATCGATGTGAATTTGAAAGTGGGACGTTACACCGCTTTGGTTGTGGCTGATAAAAATGGTTATGGGGAGATCGCTTCCTACTTGAGGTCCCACGGCGCTCGTTGAAGTTTTTGTGAGGATTTGCACCGGGATTTGTTTTTTTGATGACAACGTTTGCGAATCAATCGCAATTCCCTATCTAAATTCCTTTCTATCAGACCCGTCCTTCCCTGGACTCTTTCAAGAGATATTGCCTTCTCAGGTTCAAAATTCTCATCAAGCAAACACGCCCTGATTTCTTGAGGTCACTGTTTGCAAATCAATCACAATCCTCCATCCAAATTCCTTTCCGTCAGACCCGTCCTTCCATGGACTCACCCGCATTTGCCCTTTGGGCAAAAGGCATCCTGCTTGCGGGAGGTCTTCTTAAAAGGAATTTGGATGGAGAATTGCGACTTCTTTGAAGCATTCTCTCTATTCCTTTTAGGCACATACCTCTATACAAAACAAAAAAGTCGCATCCTTCTTGTTTAAGTTTTACGGTTGCATATTGATCACAATTCTCTATTTAAATTCCTTTCTATCAGACCCGTCCTTCCCTGGACTCTTTCAAGAGACATTGCCTCCTCATGTTCAAAATTCTCATCAAGCAAACACGCCCATCCATGGGCTCACAAGAATTTATCCTACGGGAAAGCACATCCTGTTTTCTTGAGGTTTACTTGCTGAGACCTTTGAACCTGAGGAATGGCAACACTTCGAAAGTTTCATTTTCTGGTGTCCACTAAACGTTGCGGCATCGGTTTAAAGATTTTTAAGAAATATTTTGACAGGGTTTTCAGTTAAAAAACCCTCTTTAAAATGCAACTTCAACCCATTCACAGAATGTTACTCATGGCTCTTCATGCGGTCATCACAAAATGTTTTTTCGTATTTCACGATGGCTCTTGATAAAATTAAAAACACCTCTCAATGACAATTCCTAGAGCTAAAATTCGAAAATTAAAAACCCATGGTAAGGTTCCTCTAACGAAAAGAGGCCCTATGAAACTTCACCATGAACTTTTGGAACTGAGACTAAAAGAAAAACGAATCACTTCGGAAATCTTAAACAAACTGCAGCAAATGGAAGAAACACGGGTGTACCTCGAAATGGGGCACAACTCTCTTTTTGACTATCTCGTTCGAGGACTGGGATACTCCGAAGCCACCGCCTATCAAAGACAGGCTTGCGTCCGACTCACAAAAGAAATCCCTGAGATCAAACAAAAAATCGATCAAGGAAGGTTGACACTTTCAGCAGTGACGACCGCCTTTAAACATCTTCGAAAGAAACCTGTGGAAGAAAAAAGAAATGTCCTAAAATCCATGGAAAATAAATCCTCTCGTGAAGTAAAGAAGATATTCTTGGAACCGATGAAGGCCATAAAAGTTAAAAAGATCGAACATCAAGATAAAGTTTATTTGCACCTAGAGCTGACCCTTGCGCAAAACCAAAAACTAGAAAAACTAAAAGCACTGAAGTCCCATAAGCACAATATCGAAAGTCTTTTGACCGACCTTATTGATAGAGAACTAAAATCTTATGAGAACCGACCGACGACATCTTCTAAACTTTCCGAAATCACAGAATTTAAAATTACGAAGTCTAAAAATCCTCGGCAAATTTCTAAGCGCCTACGAAACGAGGTGTTAACGGCTGCGAACCACAAATGCCAGCATCCTGGATGTGAATCCACTCACTTTTTA
>DKGG01000044.1 GCA_002453155.1 Bdellovibrionaceae bacterium UBA6776 | reverse complement strand
AAAAGGTGCCGAAAAGATTTTGGCTGTCATGAAAGATCCGCGAGTAAAGGCTAAGAAATTCAGCACCATTAAACTTTTAGATAGATTTGAAAACGCCGAAATTAGCGTTTCTGGTGATCATACGGTAATGATCGACGCAAACGCTCCTATCGGAGACATCGAGCGCCACATCCTAGAGCAAAAGCTTCCGTAATCTAAATATAGAATTCAAAAATAAAAAAAAGGCTGAGTTTCAACAACTCGGCCTTTTTTATTTTCCAAAAGTAAATTGAATGCCCTCAGCAAAAACCTCAAGGAGCCTTCACAAACTCCAAGTAGTGCTTCAACTCTTGAATGCTCTCCAAAATGTCATCGGTGGCGCGGTGGGATTCTTTTTTGTCGTAAAACTCACCATACAAGGTTTGAAAAACCACCTTCCAAGAAGACACATCCAAAGTGCGGTAATGAATCCGCTCGGCCGTCTTTAAAAAATAGCGATCAATAAACAACTTGTCCTGACCAATGGAGTTTCCGGCCAAGATGGCGCGTTCGCCATGAAAAACATCATCAATCATCTGCGCCAACTCTTGATCGACCACATCCATGGATTTGCCCATGGGAATTTGCTTCAACAACCCTGATTTCCCATGGTGAGTTCGGTTCCAATCATCCATCTTTTCAAGCAAACTTTGCGGCTGAAAGATCACCGCATGAAACCGAGACACCTCCACAAACTTGGTGTCGGTAATGATGGCTGCCACCTCAATGGGCCGCTCCTTCTCCACATCCAAACCGGTCATTTCCATATCCAACCAAAGCAAGTGGGAGGGCACATCGCGTTTTTTCAAACTCATGACTCAAATCCTTTCCGGTGATCTCCCTGTTTCCCACTCAATCGCACAAGGCTCAAGCCCCCATGAGGAGAAAATCTCAGAGCCTGCTCAATCCATGTGCACGGTCAATATGCCCTCGTTGGGTTGGCCGCGCTCGTCTCGAAAAACTGAGTAAGAATAATTGGCCAGCTTCAAATACTCGATCACCTTGGATTTGACCTTGCCGCTGCCTTTGCCGGTCATCACGTAGGCCCGGGATTTGGACTCGTGCCGCCTTAAAAAGCCTTCTAAGGCGTCAAAGACCTCATCCGTGGTGTGGCCATGGAGGTCTAAAAGGGGGCTTGGTTTTTTCTTTGAGGGTGAAGACTTTCCCATCCCTTTATTGTGAGGGCTCTCCCCTAGGGAACTCAAGGGGGAACAGGAGCAGTGGCCGGGGTGAGATGCGCCGCATCTCCTCAATTTTAAGTGCTGCAAATATAACTGTTCCATCTGTGAAAAAGGGGGATGGGATGGAGCTGAGCTTAGAGGGAAAATGGGCCTTGGTGTGTGGGGCTTCTCAGGGCATTGGAGCCTCCGCGGCCACCTCTTTGGCGGAACTCGGTGCCTCAGTCATTTTGCTTTCTCGAAACCAAGAAAAGCTCGAAAAGTTGCAAAAGACTTTAAAAAATCCAGAAAGACACAAAGTCCTTTCTTTTGATCTGTCCAACTATCAAGAGCTTTCAAAATTTTTATCTGAAAACTTAAAGCCTGAAGAAACACCGGTGGTGATTGTAAACAATGCGGGCGGTCCTCCGGCAGGTCCTCTTCTTGAGGTGTCGCCAGAGGCCTTTCAAACAGCCTTGTCGTCCCATGTGTGCGCGGCACAGGCGTTGATTCAGTATGCAATTCCTCGAATGAAGGAGTTGAAGTTTGGTCGTGTGATCAACGTGATTTCCACCTCTGTAAAGGCGCCCATTGCAAACTTAGGTTTAAGCAACACCGTTCGTGGAGCCATGGCCAATTGGTCAAAAAGTTTAGCCAACGAAGTGGGTCCCTTTGGAGTGACGGTGAACAACGTGCTTCCCGGATACACCGAGACCCCTCGACTTGAAAACTTGGTTAAAAAAGCTTCGGAAAAACAAAACATCAGTGAATCGCAAGTGATGGAAATGTGGAAGTCCACAATTCCACTTCGTCGTTTTGCCGATCCCAAAGAAACTGGAGATGTGATTGCCTTTTTGGCGTCTCCGGCGGCGGGATATATCAATGGAATCAATGTGCCCGTGGATGGGGGAAGGACAGCTTCGCTATGATGTTCGACGTATTTTTCTCAATTTGTCAGACCGAAGTAGACGGCTACATGCCTTCCGAAAAGGTGATGTTCGAAAACTTCTTTGATCAGGTCAAACTGGCTGATGAATTGAACTATGGAGTGGCCTGGATTGCCGAGACTCATTTGTCTTGCGAAATTCAAAAGACCGGAAGCCAACCGGTGATCCCTCATTTTAAAGGAGAGATCGGTCTGAATACGGATGTGCTGCAAATGGCCCATAAGATTTTTTCGATGACGAAAAACATCGAAGTGGGTTCGGCCATTCGAAACATTTTATGCAACGGTGGGCCTATTGCCCATGCGGAAGCGATTCGCACCTTTTTGGCGCTTCATGGTATGGATCCTCAAGAGAAGCGAAAACTTCAATTGGGTTTTGCTTCGGGGCGATTTGAATTTTCGAACCGCCCCTACGGAATCGTTCCGCGAAACGAAGTGGAAAAGGCCGCCTGGCCGGTGGTCAAAGGCAAGATCCTAAAAGAAGCCACGCAAATCTTTTTAAGACTTCTAAAAGGTGAAAAGTTATCCAGTGCAGATTTGCCCAAACAAACTTTAACCCCTGGAGATTTTCGAAGCGAAGAGGACTGGAAGAAGGTTCAAAAAGCTTTTGGAAGTCCTGTGGATGTGATTGTTTTGGAGCCGCGGTATCAATTTGAAAAAGTGGGTGTGATTCCCTTTGATGTGAATTTGGATCTTTTAAAATTGACCATTGGCACTCACGATCCCAATTTGCAAATCAAGGCCAATCAAATTTTGCCCGTGGGAGTTTTTAATTTGTCGATCACTCCACCGCATGTGATTGAAGAGACCCACAAGCGCATGGAAGAGCACTATCAGGGAGAGTGGAAAAGGTCCGACATGCCTCGAACGGCGATGATCTTTATGAATGACGACGAAGGTTTGAGTCGTGAAGAGAAGCGGGCCAAAGCCTTAGAGCAAGCGCAAAGTGCATGGGAAAACTATTGGAAAGCCATGGAGGGGACTTTGGACTCTTCAAAAGTAGAGCAAGCGGTAGGCAATGCTTTGGCAGGAAGTCCCGAAGATTTGGTGGAGCAAATTCGAGAGAAGTACCATCCAGAAGATCGCTTGATGCTGTGGTTTGACTTCAACAATCATGACAACGAAATGATCCAGCGAAACATGAGAAGTTTTGCCGAAAAAGTGCGCCCCCATTTGGAGGGATAGGTGATGAGAAGACTTTTAAATTTTATTGATGGTGAATTTCGTGAGCCCACATCAAACAAGTGGCTTGAAAAGCACAGTCCTTTAAACGACGAAGTGATTTATGAACTTCCCGACTCCGGAGAGATGGACGTGATTCAAGCCATTTCGTCTGCGGCAAAAGCTTTTGAAAAGTGGGCGGCCACTCCGGCAGAAGAGCGATCGCAGATTTTGAATCGCATTGCAGATTTGATTGATGAAAACATAGATGCCTTGGCCATGGCTGAATGTGAAGATGTGGGAAAACCCTTGTCTTTGGCGCGCAAACTGGATGTGCCCCGCGCGTCGCAGAACTTTCGATTTTTTGCCTCTAAGATCCTTCATAAGGTTGAGACGGCCTCGGACATGGACGGCCAAGCGGTGAACTACGTTTTAAGGCAACCCTTAGGAGTCGCGGGATTGATTGCTCCATGGAATTTGCCTTTGTACTTGATGACATGGAAAATTGCTCCGGCACTGGCTACGGGAAATGTGGCCGTATGCAAGCCCTCGGAGTTCACTTCGCAAAGTTGTTTTTTACTTGCAGATTTGATGGCGAGGGCAGGCCTTCCAAAAGGGGTTTGCAATTTTGTTTTTGGGCTGGGCGATCCTGTGGGCCGGACCTTGGTGGAACATCCTGGAGTGCCGTTGATTTCATTCACCGGTGGAACAAAAACCGGAGAGTTGGTTCAAAAACAGTCTTTGGGTCACTTTAAAAAGCTCTCACTGGAGCTTGGCGGAAAAAACGCGACGATTGTTCTGAAAGATGTGGATCTTAAAAAAGTGGTGCCGTCAATTTTGCGGGCTAGCTTTTTAAACCAAGGAGAGATCTGTCTTTGTGGCTCTCGCATTTTGGTTCAAGAAGATCTTTTTGAAGAGTTTTGCGAGGTCTTCGCTGAAGCGGCATCTCAGTTGGTGGTGGGTGATCCTCGAGAGGAGAACACCTTTATGGGGCCTTTGGTTTCAAAGGTTCACTATAAAAAGGTAAAATCCTTTGTGGAAATCGCGCGCAAAGAAGACGGTAAAGTTTTAACCGGTGGAGAGTTTCCTGAGAATTTGGGAGATGAATTTAAAAATGGATATTTCTTGCGGCCCACGGTGATTAAAGATCTGACTCAATGTTCGGAAATTCACCAGACCGAAATTTTTGGACCTGTAGTCACCGTGAACTCCTTTAAATATCTTCATGAAGGGGTGAAGTGGGCAAACACTTCACCTTATGGATTGTCGGCCAGTGTGTGGACCAAAGATTTGTCGAAGGCGCACAAGATGGCAAGGGATTTAAAAGTGGGAACGGTATGGGTGAACACCTGGTTGAAAAGAGATTTGCGCATGCCTTTTGGCGGACAAAAGGCCTCGGGCCTTGGCCGCGAAGGCGGTGAAGACTCCATTGATTTCTTCACTGAAAAGAAAACCGTCTGTATCGAATTTTAAGTTTAGGTGCCACGCACTTTTTGGTAGCGCAGGTGCAGCAAAATAGGAGGAGTGATGAAGGGAAAGATTGTTGCGGGATGTTTGGCGCCCCATCCACCACATTTGGTGTATGCGGAAAATCCAGAGCAAAATGAACCCCATGCAGAGTGTGGCTGGGAAAGCTTACGCTGGGCCTATGAACGTTTAAGAAAATCTTTGAGTGAAATTGAGTACGATGTCTTGGTGGTGCATTCTCCTCATTGGCGCACTCAAGCGGGCACCCACTTTTTAGGTGTGGAAAAATTCAAAAGCATATCTGTAGATCCGATTTTCCCTCATTTGTTTCGCTTTCACTACGACCTGACAGTAGATGTGGATCTTTCCAAAGCCATTCATGATCAGGCGCAAAAACGCGGCCTTGCAACCGAGATGATGAACAATCCGGATTTCCGCATTGATTACGGAACCATTGTTTCTTGCCACATGACCAATCCGGCTTGGGACAAACCTATTGTGGCCATATCCAGCACCGGTGGCGCTCGCTACTTCAATATGGAGGTTCAGCAAGCGTTAAGTTTCGAATTGGGCCAAGCGACCAGAGAAGCCATTGAGGCTTCTGGAAAAAGAGCCGTGCTTTTAAGTTCGAACTCTCTCAGTCACAGGCATTTTGTGAAAGAGCCCGACCTTCCCGAAGACATGAGTCACGAGCACATCAACAATCACAATCAGTATTTGTGGGACATGAAGGTCATCGACATGATGAGAAAAGGTCAAACCAAAGAGTTTGCCAAAATCATGTCGGATTTTACCGAACAGGCCACGGCCGAAACCGATGCGGGATCTTTAAGTTGGCTTTTGAGTGCGCTTGATTTTCCCGAGTATGAATCTAAGTTTCACGGTTATGGAACGGTGATTGGAACCGGCAATGCCGTTATGGAATGGAGGCCCTAATGTCTCAAACAACTTCACATAAAAATCTTTTGAAGGCCTTTGTCCTTCCGGGACTTCCCCATCTTCTTTTAGCGGCCGATAAAAACCCTGGTTGGAAGAAGGTTCGAAACAGTTTCGATCAGGTCAAAGCCAGCATTGATGAACTGAATCCGGATGTACTTTTGGTTTACTCCACCTATTGGCCCAGCATTTTGGGTCATCAGGTTCAAACTCGAGAAATGAGCGAGTGGACCCATGTGGATGATCAGTTTCATGCTTTGGGATCCATTCCTTACAAAATCAAAGGGGATAAAAAACTGGGTGAAAGCATTGTGAAAAATGCCAAAGCCCGCGGTCTTTATGCAAAGACGGTGGATTACAATGGCTTTCCTATTGATACAGGGTCTGTTGTGGTTCACGAGTTGATCAATAAAGACGCGCGAAGGCCCATGGTAATTGTTTCCAGCAATGTGTATTCCGATCGGGCCGAAACTGTGGTGTTTGGAAAAGCTGCAGTGGATGCATTGAACGAGCAAGGGAAAACGGCAGTTGCCATTGTGGTCACTTCTCTTTCGAATCGCTTGCACACCCGTGTTGTGGATCCCAAAGAGGATCACATTCACTCTTTAAAAGACCAAGAGTGGAACGAAAAATTTATGGAGTTTTTAGGAGAAGGGCGTCTGGAAGACGCATCTCAATTGTCCCGCCAGTTTCACAAAGAAGCGCGGGTTCACAAGGTGGCCAACTTCAAACCCTTTTGGTGGTTGTCTGCGGTGATGGGTGCAAACAATTTGTATGCCGGTGAAATTTTAAGTTATGCGCCGGTGTGCGGAACGGGAGCGGCGGTGATCAGGCTGACTCCGTCTAATAAGGCTGCCAGAGATTTGGAGTTTGATGAAAACGATCCGGAAAAATACTCGGGCGAAAGAAACGTGCTTGGCGGTGAAGACAAAGATTCCAACTTTGAAGGCGGTGAAGGTTTTCATCCTTCTTCAGGAATGAGAGCCGGGGACAGTGACGACACCTTCGGAAGGGCGCCTTAGAATGAAAGATCATATGAAGGATCCGGCGGAATTTCCAAAGGTCAAAGACATTTATCCTTCGTCGCCTTTGGGAGATGACATTCAAGGAGTTCCCACCGGCCGCGATGTGGAGTGGGTTCCCTTGGTGGATTACCGGCGAAATGGCGTCAGCGAGAATACGGTCCATGGAGCGGTGGCGTGGTGCTCGGGCAGTGATGTGTTTCATTCTTTTGGTGGAAATGTGCTTTGTTATGGTCGCTCTATGATGAAGCCTTTTTACATCAAGGTTTTTTCAAAAGAATTGGAAAACGAAACCGACTGGCGGCAAAAGGCCATCTCGGTGGCTTCTCACAATGGAACTTTTGAACACGTGGAAGTTTCGCAAAGTTTGCTCAGCGAGTCCGAGTGGGGATTGATGCAAACTCCTTTGGATCTTCCTTTGGTTCAATTTGGTCGTCAGGTCAGGCGGCCTCGCAGATGGTACAACAACTCCTCGGGCCATCATGCTGCAATTTTAAAAGGTTGCCGCCTTAAAGGTTGGTCTCGTGTGGGGTATACGCTGCCGTCCCACAAAGTTTACGAAGAGTTTTTGCAAGTGGTCCGCTCGTATTTGGGAGAGGATTACAATCCATTGCGTGTGGCCCGAGATGGTGATGGGCTTCCCACCGTTGCAATGACAGTAAAGCAGTTGGCTCAATGTTATGCCGGCCTTGTGAAGAACCGCAAAGAAGATTGGATCTGGGAAGCTATGGTGAAGAACCCGGATCTGGTTGGAGGCTTTAACCGGCTGGATACGACGGTGATGAAAAGTGGCCATGGCAAAGTGATTGCCAAAGAAGGAGCCGACGGACTTTTGGGACTTGGAATCGAGCATCCCGATTATCCTGAAGGGCTCGGAGTGGTGATCAAAATTGCTCATGGTTGGAACCCACAAGCCACCTGGTATGTGGCCCGTGGAATTTTGGGAGTGCTTGGAATTGAACTGCGAAATCCCTATCCACTGCGAAGGCAAAAGGCGTTTTTGGTTCCCGGCGTGGTGCCGGACAAATACATGGACACGCTGAAAACCATTCCCACTTGGGATGAGTGGGACCCAGACATTGACCGCTGGTACTGATTTAGTGATTTAGGTGCCACTCAGAAGATATCCGGCTTCAAAATCTGTAATCGATGCGTCAAAGGAGTGAAAGATGAAAGTTGAATCGAAAAAAGCACCGCCGCCCGTGGGTCCTTATCCTCACGCACGACGGGTTGGGGATTTTATCTTTGTTTCTGGAATGGGTCCTAGAAAGCCGGGCACCAAAGACATTCCCGGTGTGGAGTTGGATTCCAGCGGCAAGGTTCTTTCTCACGACATCGAGAAGCAAAGCCACTCGGTGATCGAAAACATCCGCGTGGTGTTGGAAGAAGCGGGTGCGTCCTTAAAGGACGTTGTGGATGTGCAGGTGTTTCTCACTCACATGGAAGAAGATTTTCAAAAGTTCAACGAAGTTTATGGTCATTACTTTAAAGAGATCGGCGCCACTCGCACGACCGTGGAAGTCCTGAGCCTTCCCACTCCCATTGCTGTGGAGTTAAAGGTCATTGCTCACAAACCACTTTAAGTTTTTTAATTCAGATCAAAGCCAAAAGTGAAGCATCAGCCACGCGGAATGGGTGGGACTTCCACCCGTGGCGTCGGTGGTGATCCGCTGATATTCGCCTTGAATTTCAAAATGGGGGATGGGGATCCACTGAACTCCCAAGCCCGGTCTTAAACTTTGAGTGCCATGATCTTTAAGTGAAGGCTGCTGAGCTTCGAAAACCACATAGGGCTTTACGCCTTGATAGACCTCGTACAAAACTCGAGACGCTGTAAAAATGCCCTCCACCCTATCACTGGGAGACGTGCTCAAGTGGGCCCGTTCGTAATCCCACTCGGTGACAACGCCCAAGTCATCAATAGGGGTCAAGACGGCAAAAACTCCCAAAAGGCTTCGGCGTTTTGTCGGGGACTCTCCAACAAGTAAGTTTCCGCCCAACTGGTTTTTACCTTTAAAGTAGTGGTTGTATCGAGTGTAAAAGCTTTTCTCTGAGGTTTGTTCTCGGGGGAGGTCAAAGCGCCCAAGGCTGGCCCCCACAAACAACTCTCCTTCGTCAAAAAACTGATCCAGTTCCAAGTTGTACATTTCGGTTTGAGAGCCAAAGCCGATGCCTTGTTCCGTCACGCGCGCGTGGTTGGGGTCATTCAGTCCATAAGACACGCGAAACTTTCCGGCACGTAAATAGGAATTTTCGCCGACTTTATGAATGATAAAATGACGTTCCGAAAGAAAGGTTCCTCGGTTTAGAGTTCCGTCGGGTCCTTCATTGGTTCCCACGGTTCCCACAAACCAAGTCGAGGCGTACTTGTAAGCCAATTCCAAATTTTGCTGCATCAAAAAGAATTTTCCCTGTCGAAGCTGATCATTTTCAAAATGTGTCTGCAGGGTGCGAATGTCGCCGCCCACTTTAAAGTTGTTCGTTTGCTTGATTGCTCCAAAAAGCGGGGCTTGAGATCCCTCCCACCCCCAAGTGCTCATCAGTTCTTTTGAAAGAGAGCGTCCGTAATCTGTAAGTAGGCCTCCGCCATTGGGAGAAACATGGCAGCTCATGCAATTGGCATAACCGTGACTCGAGTTTTCTAAATATCCAAATGCATGAGGAGAAAGAATTAAAAGCGCAAACAGGAAGGATCCTTTGAAAAAGATCCGTGTGCCAGTGAGTTTTAAAGAGTTTTGAAAAGTCATTTTTTACTTCAATTCCAAGGTGGGTGTTTCAGTTGAGGTTGATCGGATCTTTGGGGGCTCCGTCTTCAATCCATTTCAAGATCAGTTCTTTTTGCTTCGGGGTCAGATCTCGATCTAAAGGCATGGCATTGGTTTCGATTTGCTCTTTGATGTAAGGAACTTCAGATTTTACAAAATCATAGTTGGTGTAGGTCGAGTGGCAGTGAACACAGGTGGGTTCAAGCACTTCGGAAAAAACTTTTTGAAAACCGAGGAATTCAGGTTCCTGTGGTTCCTTTGGATCTTCGGGCTTTTTGGGATCTGGATTTCCAGGTTGGTAGTCGTCCGTTTTGGAAAATTCCGGTGCGCCAATTTCGATCCAAGTGTTTAGCAGGGCTTTTAAGTCATCGCTTAACGGCGGCGCATACTTCGGCATGAGATTGCTCTTTACGAGTTTTTGAATCTCTGTAAGCCGTTGATGGGTGGGTGCGTACTGTCCGCTCCAGTCTTTGTGACAGCTGAAGCAATAAGGTTCAAAAATCTTGGAGTTCACCACTTGGAAATCCAAATCCTTGAAGGATCCTTTCTCTAAAGGTGTGAGGGGAGGAGCATTTTTAAGTTCGTTGTAATTGCAGGATAGAATCACTTGTCCCATCAAAAACGTAAGGATCAGTTTTTTATATGGAATGTTCACTCTTCGCCCCCAAAGAAGATTCAGTTGTAGGACTTTTCCTTAGGTGAGATCAAATCCTCTTTTTGTCAGGCCCTCGGTTTAAAAAAAATGAGTTGGGGAGGGGTGAGGGAGGTTAGATCTTTGCTTCGCAGAGAGACTTATAAGCTATTGAATTTAGGTTGAAAAATGAAGATTCTTTGAGGCGGGGTCCCAGATTTTGCCCATCTTCTAAGCGGCAAAAAAGTGGTTGATGGCGAGGGGGAAAGTCCGTATATTCGGAGGTTCTTTGACACCACCATGCGGGGTGGTAGTTAAGTTGGTTATAACGCCTGCCTGTCACGCAGGAGGCCGCGGGTTCGAGTCCCGTCCACCCCGCCAATTATCTCTGCATCAAAATTAAGCAAAAAATCGAATCCCAGTCGGGATTCTTAACTAACTAAAATCTCAGAAGAAACCTAAGTATAGAAGAGACGATCTCAAGATAGATTGGTCTGCCCATTTACACAGCAATTCACTCCGATTGGCTAATCTTAGCCAAATTTTTTGGCTAGTTATTTTCAGTTTTTCGGTCCATTCCGGAGACATGGTTTACACTTTATACCGGAGACATCCTTTACACTTTTAGCAACCCAAAAGGATCCTCTACTGGTTCCACTCTTTTCGACTGATCGTCAAAATAACCTAAGTCATAATTTAAAAAACTAACTACCCAGATCCCATCTTCCATTTCCTTAATTCCCACTTCTTGTCCAGCAAAGGCTCGACTCAAGCTCACCTTGAGGCCGCGATCGCAGATCCGCCCACATTGGCTGACCAAAACGGTCTTATCATGAAGAGGATAGTGAAGCGGCTCAAGAGGCTTAAATGCTCTTGCCGAGGGCTTATAAATTTCTGAAGGATACTTGTTGCCGATCCCTTCATGGGGTCTCTCGGTATTAAACTCGTCGATAAATTTATCAAAAGACTCTTGTTGACCAATCAAGTTGTCTCTTGGCGGTCTTGTCGTCTCGAGTTTCAGTGTTAAATGCATTCTTTCATGTCTTCCATTTTCTTCTGGGTGGCCTGGACGGATTCGCTCAACATTAATCCCATGCCTCATCCACCACACAGAGAGTTTTGATAAATTATAAAATGCTTGAGCACTTGCAAAGGGAACCCCATTGTCCGTTCGGATCGAGTCTGGAAGGCCAAACTCTTTAAAAGCTCGCTCAAAGATTTCAAATGCAAATTCTTCTTTTGTTGAGGCCAGAGCTTCGCAAGTTAATAAGTATCTTGTAGCGTAGTCAGTGATCGTTAATGGGTAACAGTACTGTTTATTGCCAAGCATGAACTCGCCCTTGTAATCAGCGCACCAGAGCTGGTTTGGCAGTGTCACATGCGTTAAGGTCGTGCCGCTGGCTTTAAACCTTTTTCGACCTTGCCTATGTTTCACCAATCCATTTCGATCCAGAACGGCGTGGACTGTGCTTCGTGCTGGAGGTCGAACATCGGGATACTTCTTTATGATTTTCTCCCGAATTTTAGGAGCCCCCCAATTTGGATATTCTCTTTTCAAATCTAAAATCAATGCTTCAACCGCTATGGGAAGTTTATTGGCATACCGGTGTGGGGTTCGCTTTTGCTCAACCAAAGCCATCTGGCCCATCATCTTGTACCGCTCTATGAGCTTATGGCCCGTAGTTCTTGAAACTCCAAACTCACGGCACAAGGGAGCTATTTTCTCTCCTTCAAGATACCTAGCTATAAATTTAAGCTTTTCATCCATCTTATTACACTCCATCCAACTCATTGGAATTCCTCCTGAATTGGAAAAGTGTAAACTATGTCTCCGGTATAAACTGTTCAGTATGTCTCAGGACGGACA
>DKGG01000063.1 GCA_002453155.1 Bdellovibrionaceae bacterium UBA6776 | reverse complement strand
AAATTGCTTTTTTCATAACATGGTCGGGGTGGCAGGATTTGAACCTGCGACCCTCTGGTCCCAAACCAGATGCGCTACCAGACTGCGCCACTCCCCGTGAAAACACGAAGCCTCTGGATATAACAAAATCGGCGGGGAGGCCAGCCTTTTTCCACGAAAAAAAAGCCCCCTCCAGGTGAGGGGCATCGGAAGGGGGCTTAGAAGTACGCTTTTTGGGGCGAAGTCGGAGGGCCAAGCCTCAGAAAGGGCGGCTATTTCCGACTCGTTGATTTGATGATTTTGCTCAATTCCTCCCTTTTGATTGGTTTGGTTACAAAGTTATCCATTCCACTTTCAAAACAGCGCTCCTTGGTCTCCCGAAAGGCACTGGCGGTCAGCGCGATGATCGGGGTCCTCAATCCAGCCTCTTGCTCCATCTCGCGGATCTTTACCGAGGCATCAAACCCGTTCAATACCGGCATCTGACAGTCCATCAAGATGATCGAAAACTTCCCAGGCGAGTATTTTGCGATGGCCTCTTCACCGTTGCCGGCAATTTCCACGGCAAACCCCAAGGATTCCAAAAGTGCCCTTCCAACCTGCTGGTTCACCGGATTGTCCTCAACCAATAAGATGGGGGCGCCTTCTTGCTTTTCGATAGAGATCGACAAATTGGCTTTGGGCTTACTTTCAAAACTGTAAGGTTCTTTGTTGTCAAAAGCCTTGATCAAATCAGTGGTCACCAGGGGCAACACGATGGCCTGCCCATACAGTCCTTTGATTTGATCTTTGTACTTTTCCATTTCCAAAACTTCTGTTGGAGTCACCAACAAAAACAATTGGTGTTCTGGATTTTGAAAATAAGTGGTCCATTCATTGCGATCTTCATCCGTTAGGTTGGTCCAATTTCTCCAATCTACAAAGCACCAGTTTTTATCTCCCTTGGGCAGATTTTTTAGGGTGGAGTCGCTTTCGAACTTCATTTTCTTGGCGTGAAGTTTTTTAAAGTTGAACTTCATGTTGTCCAAAAGCACTGGATTCGAAGACCAGCCCATCACAGGTGGCACTTCTTTCACGTCTACATTTTCAACCACGGAAAGTTTCGCTTTCGTAGGTATGGTAAAGGTAAACGTGGTCCCTTTGGCTTCGACGCTGCTCACGGTGATCTTTCCATCCATGGCCTCTACCAGGGCCTTACAAATGGTGAGTCCTAAGCCAGATCCTCCATACTTTCGATTGTCGGAAACATCCGCTTGAGAGAAAGATTCAAAAATGGTTTTCAATCGGGTCGGAGGAATTCCCACGCCGGTGTCTTCCACCGAAATCGAGACCATTCCATTCCTCTGAGATTTTACCTTCAGTAAGATGTGACCCGTAGGGGTGAATTTGATCGAGTTTCCAATCAGGTTGATCAGAATCTGTTTCAATCGAGTTTCATCACCAACCACATTTTTAGGCACATCCGGATCAATCTCCACAATAAAATCCAAGTTCTTACGGTAAACCTGACTGGAAATAACCTTTGCGGTTTTTTCGATGGATTCCCATAGATTGAAGTCTCGGCTTTCCACCTGAAGTTTGCCGGCCTCAATGCGAGAAAACTCTAAGATGTCATTGATGATTCCAAGAAGAAAGTCTCCAGACTGTTCCACCAAATCAATTTGGCTCTTTTGAATCTCGGTCAGTTCCGTCTGCTTGATCATCTCGAGCGTTCCGATCATTCCGTTCAGGGGAGTGCGAAGCTCATGACTCATATTTGCTAAAAACTCTGTCTTCGCCTGATTCAATCGCTTCAGCTGTTCTGACCGGATGTCTTGTTCCATCAAGGCCTTTTTGCTGATCTGAATTTCTTTTCTCTGCCGTTCAAAACTTTGTGCAATGTTCAAAGCCATTTGATCAACGTACAGGTAAAAGCAAATCTTTTGATTGTTGTGTGAATAGCGGCGGCAATACAAAGGAAAGTCTGGCAAATGCAGGCGACCCTCAGTCACTTTTGGAGCTGTGATGGTCAGCTGCTGAAAATCCTTATCCAGACTTTTCAACGTCTTTCCTGCCGAGATGTTGAGAATTTCTTTGAAGGCATCAAAAATATCTCGTTTTAAATTTTCAAATTGATCTGGAGTGGATCCAGGCTCCACCAGTTGCATTGCGGTCTCGCGGTTCATGGCAATGATAAATTCCCCGTAAACGCTTCCGCTAAAGAGCAGAGAGAAATACAGATCGTGTTCCGTTTCCAAACGTCCGACGGGTTGATCTTGTTTTTCTTCCAGCAATTCTGCATCTAAAAATCTTTTGATCTGTTCGCTGACGGAATTTCCAAACAGCGAACAGTTTTCCTGAAGGCTTTCCACTATTTTATTGGATTTCATGCGGCCTCCTTGGCTCCTAGAATCTGATCTACAATTTGAGAAAAACTTTGGGTGCTTTGAACCTTTGTGATCGCAAGGTCTCCTTTAGGGATGTAACCTTTTGCTCCAATTCGAAGACACTCTGCTACAGTCTCTTCACTTTCAATTCCAGAAATCATGATGACATTGGCTTTGGGATTGAGGTGCATGATCTGAGTCAAACACTCCTTCCCATCACAATTGGGCATGGTGATATCTAAAAGAACCAAGTCCGGCGTGTTGCCTTTGTATTTTTCAATGGCCTCAAGTCCGTCGGAGGCCATATCAATGGTCACTCCATCTTCTTCAATGGCCTTTGCAAGCAGTTTTCGAAAAAGAGAACTGTCATCAACGATCAATACTCTTTTCATCTTGTCCTCCAGTGTTTTCGTTTGAATCCGTTTGTTCGGCGTTCGCAGTTTCTCCAGCTTTTGCCGCTTGTTCCGCTTTTAAAAACTCTTCGCTTTTCTGTGGCTCTAATTCTTCTCGTTGTTTCTTTTGAGACCACTTTTGTCGGCAATACTGTCGAATCATTTTTCCGTATTTTTCGGGAAGACCTACGAAGGCCAATTTTAAAATAAAATAATTTTCTTTTCTTTGAGAGCTGACCACTTTAGTCAACGGTAAAATGTCGAATCCAATTTCTTTAAAGGTTTGAGCCTCGAAATTCGTCAATTCTTCAGGATCTAAAGGAAAGGGACTTTTTAAAGTCATTCCCGTTTCGCTGATAGACATCAACTTTGCATTTTGCTGAATTTTACAGGCCACATCGTCAAACTCTTCGTCCAAGGTGTATTCGGCCCAAGATTCGTCGATGTTTTGAGTGAGTTTTTTAACCTTCTTTAAAAAGACAGGTCCATCCAGCGGTTTTACGCAGTAGTCACTGGCACCCAATTCGATGGCAAGTTTGACATCTTTTACATCTTGCCGGGCGCTCATAATCAATATGGGGATCTTTTGATATTTATCAAGCTTGCGGACACGTTTCAGAAGTTGAAGCCCAGGCATTTGTGGCATCTGCAAGTCGATCACAAGCAAATTGGGGTGGGAATCTTCTTCGCCCAGGTAGTCCAGAGCGTCGATTCCATTTGAAATGACTTTCACAATCATTTCTCCGTTTTCCAGGAAGGCTTTTGCAACCATCTGGTCACTGGGATTGTCGTCTACAACCAATACGTGCTTTGCCATTTGGGATTCCTCCTTCCTTGGAAGACCTATCGCCAGGCCACATTGGATCTTGTTCGAGAAATCATTAAGATCTTGTTAAACAAAATTCTTAATTTGAGACGGTGCTCATAAATCTACTCAGTATGTTTAAAAAAGATTCCGATAAAACTTTTATGGAAGCAAAGAAAAGGGTCCTTTTGGTGGAAGATGGCAAAGACCATCAAATGATCATAAAGGCCAGCCTAGGTTCAGAATTTGATTTGACCTGTGTGGAAACGGGTCAAAAAGCACTCGAAGTTTTAGTCGACGAAAGCTTTCATTTGGTCATTACAGACATCATGCTTCCAGACATCGATGGCTTTGAAGTTTGTAAAGAAATTCGAAAAGATGCCAAGCACTCTCACCTTCCCGTGATCTTTATCAGCTCTAAAAAAGAGTCCCAAGACAAACTCTTGGCCTTTGCCTTAGGAGCCAATGATTATGTCGTAAAACCTTTTGATATGGGCGAGCTTTTGGCGCGGGTCAAAGCGAACATCCATCGGCCCCACAGTACAGAAGACACGGAAGAGTCTGAGTCTATTCGTTTAGCTCCCTTTGAATTGAGCACCTCCACCCACCGGGTCTTTATCGATCGCCAAGATGGGAAGGACGAAATTCTTCTGACCAAAACAGAGCTGCTCATTTTTCAAATGTTCCTAGGTCACCCCGATCGGGTCTATTCACGGGCTCAGATCCTTGAAAAAGTTTGGGGTTCAGACGTGAGTGTCACCGATCGAACCGTAGACACTCACATCAGTAAGCTTCGAACCAAGTTAAAGCCTTTTGGAAGCTGCATTGAACCCGTTCATGGCTTTGGTTACCGATTGAATCTAAAGAAGATTCAAAAAGCCGCTTAAACCATATTCTTTGCAACTTGTTCCAATTCTTCAATGGTGATCGGAAACAATTGATTCAATTCATTGAGCTTTTCTTGAAAAAACTCAATCTCTCGATTTTGCTTTTTCATAAGGACATTCTCTATGGAAGCGCTCACTTCGGCCATTTTAAAAGCGCCCAAACTCATGCTGCTGGATTTTAAACTGTGGGCCTGTTGGCAGAGATCTCCCATTGAGGAAGAGTCTATATCTTCCTTCATCTTCGAGAGGATCCCTGGAGTGTTGGATTCATAGAGTTGCAAGAGACTTTTGATCAAATCTTTTCCTGCATCTCCAGCATGTTCTAACAAGTGAAGCATTGCGGACTTATCAACATGTTTGAATTCACTCATTTTTACTCCCAAAATAAAGTTTGCGGTTCAGTTCTTTAGCCATTTCATTCAAACGCATGGGCTTTTTCCAAATTCCTTCAATCATATGGGTGGTGTGATGGGGGATTTCAAAATGATGCGATTCCAAACCACTGTATATAATTATCGGCGGAAGTTCCGCATCACCTAAGTTGCCTAAAGTCTCTAAAATCAAATTCCCTTCATATTCCGGATAGATCCAGTCCATAATAATCAAGTCGATTTGGTTTTCCAGCTGATCCAAGGCGGCTTCCATATCAGGGGTGTAAATGGACTGAACATCCAAATGGCGAAGCAATGCTATGAGGGGCAAAACTGCTGCGGGCTCATCATCAATCAAGAGCACTCGGGGTGATACGGTTAGTGTTTCCCAATTTGAGGCGGCTAAAAGTCCTTCTTTAGAGTTGGGGTGTTTCAGGGCACTCACGACAATCCTCCTTTGTCAGATGAAATCTTCGGAGGAGGAATTTTCGGTTTGATGGAAAAAAGATTAAGATTTTATGAAGTGTGCGCGTTTCCGATTAGCGTCCGCGAGTCTTCCAAAATCGAAGGCGATAACCGGGGGAAGTTTTCTTTTGGAACTTTAATCCCAAATCTTCCGGAAACACATTGGCTCTAAATATGGCGTAAGGGTTATCGGCCCAATGAATGCCTCCAGAGTCTGTGGAGATCCCGTAACGGTATCCGGCTTTCTTTGTCAGCTCTTCCGTTTCATCTGTGAATTTTCCGAAGGGGTAGGCGAACGAAAGGATTTCTAGGCCCAATTCTTTTTCTAAAATCTCTTTAGAAGAAACCAGTTCTTTAAAAACCTCTTCTTTTGGAATTTCGGTAAAATTGGAATGGCTCAGGCCATGGGAACCAATTTCACTGCCGGCTTTAACAAAGTCTTTGATTTCTTCAAGGCTCATCAACTCATGGCGAGGTTCCTGGGGGTCATTTTTTAAATCCCAAGAATTGTCATTAAGCTGTCCGCCGGCCAATACAAACAGAGTGATTTTAAATCCGAATTCTTTAAGCAAAGGCAAAAGGTATTGGTGATTGTTTTTGTAGCCATCATCAAAACTTAAAAAAATGGGGCGCTTGGGAAACTCTTCCCAAGACCGTTTTCCAGATTCAAAATTCCAAAGATCTTTATAGGTCAAAGTGGTAAATCCTTTTCTCTTTAACCACTCAAACTGTCTGCGAAGTTCTTTTTCAAAAACATAGGTTTTGTGTTTGCTGTGAAAGCCGGGCTCCACCACGCGATGGTACATCAGCGCCGGAATGGGAAGTGAATGTGCTTTCTTTCCCAAAGCTCTTTGGTAAAGTCGGTCGATCTTTGAGGCCACAGAAGCTTCATCAAACCATTCGCAAACTTTCTCATGCATAAGGGGAGAAAGTTCATGTAGGGCTCCCTGTTCGATCAAATCTTTCGCCACGATTTTGGGATCCCATTGAAACGGTACAGAACTTTTCGAAATGTCTCCAAAGTTGCTTCGAAGAACTTGATCAAAGTTTTCAAACTTCACCGGCCCTTCATAAGAGGATTCACCCAAGGCCACTCCAGGCACTCGGTGAAGCAAACCTTCCACCAGGGTTCGACCCGCTCCCACCAGCACATCAATTTGCGGCCACAAGGTCGAAACGTCTTTCAGAAAGCCCAAGCACTTCATTTCGATCTTTGAATTTCCTTTCCACCGAAGAATTGCATTCTGCAAATCTTTAGAAGCTTGATCCCACTCAAAGCCTGCCAATAAAATTTGAACCGGCTGCGGAGACAGAGACTCAAGCACAGGCACCACTTCATTTAAAAACTCTGTGCACCTTAAACCTTTGGGGCCGGAGGCTCTTCCCACCAAACCAATGGAGAGTGTTTTTGAATCGGAATCCACCGCACGAGGTCCAGTTGACACTTCAAAGGGGTTTGGAATGACTTCGATGGTTCCCGAGGGAAGCTTTAGTTCTTCATGCAAATGAGTTTTTAAATTTTCGCAAACCACGGCCGTAAGGCTTCCGTAAATTTGTTTTCCCACGCTGCTTCGGTGAATGTGTTGTCGGCCATGTACGGTCGAAACAAAAGCAGCCTTGGTGCGGGCGCAGGCATGATGGCAAGCCCAACTGGAGGCCCTCGAATGGGCGTGAACCACATCGATCTTCCATTTTCGAATGAGTTTTTTTAAAGTCGAAACGTTTCGAATGCGAGAAAGGGGGTCCCGTTGATGAAGATTTAAGCGGAAGTACTCGCCCTCCATGAGGACGTGCAGATTGTCACTGACTATATAGACGCGGTGGCCTGATGCGATCTGTCGACGAATCAAAGTCTTCAAATAAAATTCAGTTCCTGTAGGTTCGATCTGTGAGAGGGCATGGAGTATGTGCATTTCTAATGTTTATCTCGGTAAAAAGCTTTGCAGGCAAGGGATCTGAGCTTTGACGCTTTTAAAGTCAAAGAATCAACACTGTGGCAAGAAAGTCGCTTGGGTCGAAAGCATTGAAACATAAAATTTTTTAAGCCTGTGAGAAACCGGACCTACAAGTTTTTTTTATGAATTTTTCATTGCCAAGGTAAAAAACCAGACTCTACGATGAACCAAACGCAACGTGACGAGTTCTCAATTGCCCCTATTTTTGAAATCAGGAGCAAAGTCTCGACCAAAGTGCGGTTTAAGAACATGGAAGTTTTTTAGTTTATGGAAAGTCAAAAAAACAAAAACAAGTCTCAACAAGGAGTACAACTATGAGAAAAGCATTAGCACTAGCCGCTTTTTTGGCTATGGCTCCCTATGCTCAAGCACAGGAAGATGCAAGTTCTGCGTTCAGCACCAATGCTGAATACAGATTGCGATGGCAATATGACGAGAACGTCAAGGCGAATAAGGACAATGAGCCCACTTCACAAGATGCGTTCAACCAACGCATGAAACTAGGTCTTGGCTACAAAGCCAGTGACAAGCTTTCTATGAAAGCAACTCTTCTTCACAATGCTCAATGGGGTATTGGTGATGGTTCTGGCGAAACTGCTTCTGCAGAGTTGAACGGAATTACTGACGCTCAAAACATGTTGCTAGTTAACGAAGCTTACGCCACTTGGATGGTGTCTGATGAGTTCACTCTTCGTGCGGGTCGTGGAAGTCTTGGTTTCGGTGACGGAACTGTGATTGCAGACAACGATTGGGAAGCCACTCCTTATTCTTTCGAAGGTCTTTTGGGATCTTACGAAATGGAATTTGGCCGTTTCAGCGCCTTCTTCGTAAGATTTGCTGATATTCCTTATTCTGCAACTGTTGCAGCTCAGGATCCAGAGACAAATGCAACTGGTCTTTTGTACTCTCACAAAATGATGCCTGAGTTCTTAAAAAGAGCTGATGTTCATGTGATCAAAGTTCAAAAAGCCTTCACTGCGGCTTCAACTGCTGGATACGGTCAAGACATCATCCGCTACGGTTTGAGCCTTGGTGGTGATTTCGCAATGATCGACTGGAGAGCAGTTTACAATGCTCACTCTGGTGACTACATCGTAACTGGTAACGGAACTGCTGTAACCAAATCAAAAGCCGATGCCAACATGATGGAATTTGAATTGGGTGCGAACTTTGAAGAGTTCATGAAAAGCCGCGTTTATGTTCTTTATCACCGCGACACTGGTGATGACAGCACTACAACTGACAAGAACGAAGGATATCAATCTTTCTTCTATGACAAGCATTACAATGCTGGTTTGATGGATGTTGTTGGATGGGGCAACCTGACTGACATCGCTCTTGGTTACACCATGGCTCCCATGGACAGCACCACTGTTGGTCTTCACTACCACATGTTCTCTAGAACTGAGTCTCGCGGTGCTATCACTGCGGGCTTGAACGGTTCTGATGCAACTTCTAACGTGAACACTGGTGCAAATGCAAAAGATAAAATCGGTGACGAATTGGATCTTGTAGCAACTCACAACTATGACAATGGATTTTCTATGACTGGACGTCTTGGAATGTTCATGCCTGGTGATGCGTTGAAAGACACAAACAACGCCACTCCTCGCAGCGACACTTACACCACTGTGTATGTCCAAGCGAAAATGAACTTCTAAGTTTCAAACTTAAAAGTTTCGCTCAAAAGAGCTGATCTTTGGATCAGCTCTTTTTTTTGTTTAAAAATCCAGCCAGCCGCCTCTGGCGGACCCCTCCCAATTTCTGCATCTCGAAAAACCTTCTCCACACAGCGCTCCCGCCAAAAGGTACCTGCTTCCTTTTCCGATATGCACCGCATATCGGAAAAGGAAGCAGGTACCTTTTGGCGAAAAGAGTGGCCGGGGTTTTTATGGGAATGTACCCTTAAGGGATGCAGCAGATTCTGAACTCTATTCCCAAAGGTCTTCTTGCGTTCTTGGTCTTGGCGGGGGGAATTTTATTTTTTATTTTGGGGGATCCCCCAAAGACAGTCTGTGATGCTCAGATGGACCTATTTAAGCAGGCGCAGCTGAAGTTTCTGTATGTGGATCCAAAATCAAAGGCCGCGGAGAAAACCACCAAATTTGAACGGCTGTCTCAGCACTGTCGAAGTACCAATTCCCCAGGGGGCTGTTTTGAGCTTTTTCAGCTGACCAAGCGCATGTTGGACGATCTCAATGCGGTTCCTTTAGAATGCCGGTCCGATGTGGCTGGATCTAAAGTGGTCCGGGATGCGGTTTCGTTTATGGCAGAATTGATGGTTCGTCTGGCCTGGGGCGAAGATTCCCCAGGGACTTACGCCCAAAAGTTCGGCTGGTTGGATGTGGCGGACATTTCACTTTATTGCCGCCTCAAGTCCTTCTATCAGAATTATTTTGGCGAACCCAAGTGGGTGGCTCTTCGTGAAAAGCTTTTAAAGGGCCTTCCTGGAGCCGAGAAGTACTCGCGATCCCACATTTGGGATCACTCCATTCTTTCGGAAGACTGCAGTCGGTATCCTTGATCCAAGGTGTGCTTGGAAGTTCTTAAAGTCCCAAAAACTAAAGGTAGGAATCCGCAACCAGTTCCAAGGTTTTAAGTTTTAGGCTTTTGGATTTGGAGTTCTCGAGGAATCCTCGCAGCTGAAGCTCTTTGTCGTTTAAAGATTCAAAGGTCAATACAAGGCCATCGTTGGTAATGGTCATCAGTTTTATCAACCAGTCTTTGGGGTTCAATCCGTATTCAGCCAGTTGTTGAATCAGGTATTTTGGTGAAATTTGCATTTTAAATCTCCATTTTTTGAGGTTTCAAATTTTGCGAAGACTTCATTAGCAAATCCGTGCCCAAGGAGAGCTGCAACTGGAGCGGCTTTCACAGGTTCGGTGTCCAAAATTTAAGAATTTTTGTCCGGATCTGTGGCGTGATCTCCAGAAAAGATTGCGAGGGCGGTCCCTGAGATTTATGACTAAGCCATGAAAAAATTCTTTCAAATTTGTCTTTGGACTCAGGTGTTTGCATTTTTATTTGCGACGGTCATGTTCGCAGGGCTTGGAAATCCCCGATTGGCAGGGAGTTTAACGGGTCCTGTCTTCTTGCTGACAGGAGCTTTGCCCTTTTTGGGAATCTTGGCGAGGCGAACCCATTGGACGCAGTTTTCTTTTTGGTGGTCCTTGCTTTTTACCCTGACCTTTTCGGGGCCCATGCTTTGGAAGCGCTTTTTAATGTATGGGCAAAATTTCTCTGAGATCACTTATTTCGGAATGTCGTCTGCGCATTTTCACAGGCTTTCAAGCATTGCGTTTTTAATTCTATTTTTTACTTTGCTTTTAGATCTCTATCGAATTCGCAAGGCACAAAAAAAGCCAACCGAGTAAGGTTGGCTTTTTTATTGAAGTGGAGGTTTAAAACTCCACTTTTTAAATTCTCTTAAGCCTCGAAAGGTTTTGGAGAAATGGGCTCTGGACGATCGAAGTTGTCGTAAGCCTCTGTTCCAAGGGGAAGAAGTGCAAGACTTCGTGCTTTACGAACAGCAGCAGCCAATCTTCTTTGTTGAGCTTGGCTCAGTTTGCTAATTCGAGATGGTAGAATCTTTCCGCCTTCCATTGTGAATCGTCCTAGGGTTACAGGATCTTTATAATCAAAATGAAAATCTGCGGGATACTCTGGGCGGTATTTGCTGCGATAACTTTTCTTCATAGGTTTCCTCTCACTCAATTTCAGCCTTCCCTTTGTGCCTGCCTTGATGGGGAGAGTCAAGGGGCAAAGTCAGAAAAGCTGGAAGTTTAGTCACAAAAGGATAGACAAGCTGCGGCTTTTGCCATATATCAGCGGATTCATGCGTGAATCTTGAGCTGTGGAGGAGATTATGAGTCGCTGTGAACTCACTGGCAAAGGGCCAGAAGTGAAAAATTTGGTGAGCCATTCAAATATCAAAACAAAGTCAACGGCGTTCCCAAATGTTCAGCAAAAACGTGTATTTAGCAATTTGTTGAACCAAATGGTTTCTTTGAAGTTGGCAACCAGCACCCTGCGATCCATTGACCATGTGGGAAGCTTTGACAAGTTTATCCTCAATCAACCGGATGCAAAGCTCTCTAAAAGAGCCCAAACCATCAAAACCAGAATGCTTCGAAAACTTCGTGGGCAAGGTCCTAAAGCCAAGTCGAAATAAGGGATGTGAATATGAAATTGAAGATCAAAAAAGGCGACACTGTTAAGGTTATTACTGGTCAAGACAAGGGTAAAAAAGGCTCTGTTCTTGAGATTCAACCTGGCAAAATGAAAATCCGTGTTCAAGGTGTGAAGATGCAAACTCACTTTGACAAGGAGAATGGCCTTTTGGAAAAAGAAGGTTTGATCGACTACTCAAATGTTGCTCTTGAAGCTTCTGCCGCAAAAGGAAAAGGCCGAGCAAAAGCTAGCAAAAAAGCCTAAATTTAGTTTAGAATCTTTAGCCATGAAGTTTGTTTTTTTCATGGCTATTTTTTTGTCTTCTGCACTCCATGCAGAGGAGAGTCAAAAGGCCGCCAAATTTACCATTTGTAAGAACCGCTCGGATGTTCGAACCATTTCCATTCAAAAGAGCGCTGCCGGCTATGAAACCATTTATTCAAAGTTTGGAAGTCCAAAAGTCATTGGCTCCGGCTGGTCCCTGGAATCCAATGCAAATTTCCTCAACAATGTAAAAGCCAATCTGGAAAAGTCCGGGTTCGATTGCCGCGACGTCAATGAAGCGTCCATTCAGGGTGAAAAAAATTGAGTTCAGAAATTTCAGTAGGACTCGTGCAAATGAGTTCTGGCGAAGATGTTTCAAAGAATTTAGAAAGTCTCAAATCCCGATATTTAAATGTGATCCAAAATCACGGCCAAAATGGGAATTCTCCTTTGGATTTGGTGGTAACCCCTGAAAATACTCTGTTTATGCGCATTCGGCGCAGCACTCCCATTCGTCAGTTTGAGCTCAAGAATCCAGAGATCTTAGATCTCCAGAAATTGGTGGATCAAAATCAGGTTCCACTTCTTTTAGGCTCAATTCCATTGAAAGGTCCCCATCCTCAAAAGGTCTACAACGCGACGGTTTTCCTTTCGCCAAATTTAGAGCCGGAAGTCCTTTATAAAAAAATTCACCTCTTTGATGTGGATGTGGAGGGACAGCCTCCGGTTCGGGAATCAGATGTGTTTTTGCAAGGCGAGAAACCTCAGGTTTGGGATTTTAAGGGTTTCAAATGGGGAATGAGCATTTGCTATGATTTGAGATTTTCTGAGCTTTATCACCAGTATGCGCTTCAAGAGGCAGATGTTCTGTTCGTGCCCGCAGCTTTTTTGGTTCCCACCGGAGAGGCCCACTGGGAAGTCTTGCTTCGGGCGCGGGCCATTGAATCCCAGTGCTTTTGTCTAGCTCCCGCTCAAGGAGGAAGATCCGAGGGGGCCGATGAGGCCTTTCGAGAGACTTACGGGCATAGTTTGGCTGTGGACCCCTGGGGAAAGGTGCTGATCGATTTGGATTCTGACAATCCCACTGGAGTTGTGAAATTAGAACGTGCTAAAATTAAAAAAGTTCGGCGGCAGATTCCAATGAAGGGACATCGCCGAATTTAGCTTAAGGAGAGAAGTCTCCTCGCAGACGGAAAGGAGTTCGTGTGGCGAGATTCTTAATTGTCAGTCTATTTTTGGGGATGTCCACGCCCCTGTGGGCGCATGGAAATCCCTACGATCTTTTGGGGACCATGGACAAGCAGCAGACGGAAGAAGTTCAAGGCCGTATGCCAGCCTCTGTAGATTTGGATCAAATTTCGGTTCGTAAAAAGCTTCCAGAGGCCAAAAGGTTGAAAACCTCTTTCAGTCTCCAGCGAGAGATGCTAAGCAATGGGGCTCACAATTCTCCCATAGAGGAAGAATCAGAAGAGCATTAAGATAGGATCTCAAATTGCCAACATTTATCGGTTTAACTTCCAAAGGTCTGCGCTCGGCCTTTGATGAAGAGCTCAAGGCGCTCGGGGTGAAACACACCACCCCTCAAAGTGGTGGTTTGAAATTCGAAAGTTCCTGGAAGGGTTTTTATGGGGTTGCTCTGAAATCCCGTTTGGCCAATCGCTTTTTGTTGCCACTCAAAGAGTTCAAAGCTTACAACGCCGAAGATTTGTATTCTGGAATTTCAAAAATTGATTTTACAAAAAGATTTTCAGTGGATCAGACCTTTTCGATTCAAGCTTCTGTGATGGAGCACAAAGAATTGCGTGATCAAAGGTTTGTCGCCATGAAGACCAAAGATGCCATTGTGGATCAGTTTCGAAACCAATTTGGAGAACGTCCTGATGTAAGTAAGGACAATCCGGATTATCGAGTGATCATTCGAGTGAAGGGCCCCGACGTGTGGGTGGCCTTGGATTTGGCCAAAGATTCTTTGAGTCATCGTGGATATCGAGGGCAATCCGTAGAAGCTCCGTTAAGAGAAAGTTTGGCATCTGGAATTTTACGCCTGTCCAATTGGGATTCCAGTCTTCCGTTGATTGATCCCATGTGTGGCTCTGGAACTCTTTTGATCGAGGCTGCTCGACAAGCCTTGGGTTTAAATCCACGACTGCAAACTCCAAAGTTTTTATTTTCCAATTTTGCAAGTTTCAACAAAGAAGAATTCAATGAAGTTCTTCAAGAGGTTCAAGAGCATTGGAAAAAGAACCAGCGACAAGCCATGAAGTCCATGCGACCACGTATTTACGGATTCGATCGCAGTGAGTCCGCCGTTCGCGCGGCTCGAAAGAATGCGCAAAATGCCGGGGTGGGCGAGTGGATTCAGTTTGAAGTGGGTGAAGTTCAAAATCTTCACAATGTTTTTCGTGCCGATCGAGGTTATGTGATTACCAATCCTCCCTACGGAGAAAGACTTTCCTCCCGTTCTCAGGTGAAAACTTTGGCTCACCAGTTTTCAGAGCGATTGAAGCGAGAGTTTGTCGGTTGGGACGTTTGGGTATTGTCCGGTGGTGAAGAGTGGTCTGAAGGTTTTCGTTTAAAGGCCAAGGCGTCGTTTCCTCTGAAGAATGGGCCGATAGATGTGCGCCTCATGGGCTACGAAATCCGCTAGTGAAAGTACAAATTCATTTTTTCTTTGTTGCTTCGTCGTCGACGTACGTTCGTACGACTTCCTCCTCGCGCCGTGAAAAAATGAATTTGTA
>DKGG01000039.1:198051-208822 GCA_002453155.1 Bdellovibrionaceae bacterium UBA6776 | reverse complement strand
AAAGGAAGCAGGTACCTTTTAGCGTTTTAGCGGCGATCCATCTCCATGGCAAAGGCCAAAGCCATCTTGGTAAAGGCGGAAGAATGTTCGAAGTTGTAACTGGGCTGAATTCGATCTCGCGAGGTGTGAATGTCCCGATTCATGGAGTTCATCCGAGCCTCGAAAGGAGCCACGGTGCTATATCCCCGCCGGTACCACGAAGCATGATCACTGCAACCGTACCCACACTCGAACTCATTGATCTGAAACTGAAAGTAAACATCATTCAGCTCCTTCACCAGATCTCGAACCCATGGAGTGGTAAAATCGCTGACAGACCCCAAAATAAATGGGCCATCGCCCGGATAAAGAGTCATGTCCAACTGCATGACAGCCAAGACTTCTTCGCCCCGAGATTCGTAGTCCGAAGCAATTTCCGCGGAACCAATCAGCCCACCCTCTTCACCGGCGTACCAGTAGAATTCCAAGGTTCTTTCCGGCGCATCGTATTTGGATAGAATGCGCGCCACTTCAATCAGGTTCGAAGATCCCGAAGCATTGTCGTCTGCACCCGGCGCATCTCCGCCTCCAAACCATCCCGCAATCGAATCAAAGTGGGCTCCCAAAATCACTTTCTTCTTTGGCTCTTTTGAACCCACAAATGTAAGTCTTAAAGAATTTTGAGAGGTTCGCGAGTGAGAGATCTTCTCGATCTTATAAGGAATCCTAGACGTGGCCATCATGGCCTCCAATTTTTCCTTCAAAGCATCTACCGGAACATTCGCACGTGAACCTTTGTGATAGCGCGTTCCAAAATTTTGCAACCACTGAACATTCACTTTTAAATTTTCAACAGAAACTTCATCCAAACGTTCTTTAATAATAGGACGAAATTGAACCGCACTGAGAACTTTCAATTGTTGCTTCGAAACTTGCTTGTCCTGTTGAAGCTTGGACTCCAACTTTTCAAGGTCTTTTGTGATGTTCAAAGACTTCACTTCTAAAGAATCCCCCATCTCTTCAAAACCACCACATCGACCCAATGAATGAGTGACCTGATGAAGGCGCTCTTCACTCACGCCACTGATGTCTCCGTAGGCCATGTTCAAGCGTGGGTGGGATTGAAGAATGGGGACTCCCAAGGCTTTAAAAAATTCCTTATCACTCAAAGCCAAGTCTCGACCAAAGGCCAGAGAGCTAAAAGACACCACTGAAGAGACGGATAAAAATAAAATGAGTTTTTTCATAAGGATAAGTATTCAGAATCAAATCCTTAGAAACACTCCATCGCGGGCCGCACCAATTCACTTCTGGACGTCCAGTTTTTTTGTTTCTCTCTCTCAATGCAGAAGAGCCCTCCTAAAAGAAGGGCTTCGAAATAAAAACTTATAACAAGATCAAACAATGTCTTATAGATACTTGAACACCCGGTCCTTGGGATAGCGAATCTTCTGTGCGCTTTGCAGTTTGCACTCCGGAGATCTATAACCAAAAGCAATGGCCGCTGCCGTTCGGTAACCACTTCCAACAAGTCCCAGCAATTTGTCGTACTCTCCAGGAATTAATCCTTCCATCGGACAGCAATCCACTCGAAGAAGCGCTGCCGCTTCCATCGCAAATCCCATGGCAATGTAGACCTGATGAGTGGCCCAGTAGTTCACCATGGCCGCACGTGGACCTTCAATCATGTCGCCCACAATGGATTTTCGAAATCCATCCAACACCGACACGTCAATGCCCCGGGTTTTTGCGATAAAATTCAAATACTCTTCGACGTCTTCCATCAACAATCGATCTTTCACCGCCAAAACCACATAATGAGAAGCATCCACAACTTGAGGCTGTCGAAACGAAACTTCTTGAAGTTTTTTTCGAAGCTCTTCGTCCTTCACAACGACAAATTGCCAAGGCTGCAAACCGTAAGATGAGGGCGACATTCTTAAGGATTCTTCGATGGCCTCAAACTTTTCATCCGGCACTTTTTTGGTGGGATCAAATTTTTTAACGGCATATCTCCAACTTAAACTTTCAAGCAATTCATTGACTTCCATTCTTCCTCCAAATGAATCCCCACCTTCCCCTAAAATGTGAAAAGAGGCAATTGTTGGGTCGCATCTTGATTTTTAAAATGTCCACTGAATAAGCTTTAAAAAAAATCTTCGCACAGATGGGAAGAACAACAGTCCAAGGGAGGACGAAATGAAGAGTATTGCTACGCGCCTATTCTTAGGCACAGTGTTTCTATTGATGAGTTCCACGGCCTTCGCCGGCCACCCCGCCGCAGATCGAGTCACCGACATTTTGGAAGAAGCCTTTCGAATCGTAGATATGAGCGGATCCGCTCAAAAAAATGCCATGTGCCGTTTTGTCTCAAGATATATAGACAAAAACAGCATTGCGACCCAATTGCTCGGGCGCTACAACCGCAGCTCTGACACCAACGGTGTTCGTGAATTCAAAAGAGAAGCTGGATCCCAGATGGTGACAAAGGCCTTTCCTAAAATGAGCGACATGAAAGGAAACAGTGGAAGCTATTCCGTCAGTGACCGAGTCACATCTAAGCCCGGCGGAAAGTACTCTGTTTCGGTCACCATTTCCACCAACAAAGGAAAGAGATACAGCGGTCGCGCCATCTTGAATTCTTCTTTAGATCTTTTAGATGTGGAGTATCTTGGCTTCAGTGGAGTCAATTACGTCGCTCGGGACATTCAAAATGACATTTCCAAGTACAACCGATCCTCGACCCCGGTGTCTGATTATATGGATGCTTTGAAGTCCAGCCGAGAATTTATCAACTGCAATTAAACCCTCACTTTTCCTATCAAGTTGAGTGATCTTTTCACCGAAAGACCTTTTGTCACAAAAGGTCTTTCTTTTTTAATGAGGTCACAACGATGAAAGTTAAATTTTTGCTAATTGTTCTTATGGCTGGTGGATTTATTTTAAACGGCACTGCTTTTGGAGAGGACAACAAGAGCCCCCATGGCGATCGACCTTTGATTGAAAGAGTTCATCCCAAAGTGACACTTAAAAAAGCCAACAAAAAGAAAAAGGCGAAGAAGAAAGCCCACAAGGCCAAAAAAAAGGCCCACGCTCATAAAGCGAAGGCCAAGATGAAAAAGCACAAAAAACAAAAAGGTTCTTAAAGAACCGCACAAGCGATTCGGCCCCCAGCATCTCCTGTGGGCTGAGTGAATCGATCTTTTTTCTCATGAATGATCAAAGACCGGTTGCCAATGTAGTTTTCGCTGGTGGGATCCAAAGACAGAAACTTGTAAACCTTCTCGGCTTTCAATGTCCCATTTTTATCCACTTCGAAATTTCCTAAGTCGCCCACATGATGAACTTTTGCATCCGGGGCCCCATGCTTTACCTTTTTGGGATTGAAGTGACCCCCGGCAGACTTAAAGCTTGGAGCCTTACAAACATTCTTTTCATGGATATGGCTGGCCAAAGTCTGACCTTTAGGAAGGTTGCGAACCATAAAATTTAATTTCACTCCGCCTTCAACCTCTGTGAACGTCACTTCACCAAGAACTCCATCCACTCCAATCACATCTGCTTTTAAAGTTTTTGCGGGATCTTTTTCTGCCTCTTTGGAGGGAGAGGAACAACCCACAGCCAAAGCCAACATTGCTACACTTGCCACATACAATTTCATCGCATCACTCCTTATTTCTTTTGAAAGACGACAAAGTCTCCCCGAAACTCGGAGAGAAGTAAACCTTTGGAGCCCCGTACACGGGCACCAAGTCTGACGCGAGCTTTGCCTTTACGGCTCAAATGATCCAAAAATTTTTCACGGTCTTCGAAATTCTCCCAAAAGGCCTCGATCTGAACGTCTTCACCAGCGGGCTTGAAGTAATCCATTTCCCCGTGGGAAATGACTATGTCATTGGTCCTACAGTCGGTTGCCCGCACATTGTGCAAAAATAAAGCGTAGCATGCCAAGGCGCACCCACCGTACTGGCTGCCTCCAAACATGGTCCCTTTGTGATTGATGTTTGGCTCCAAAGGCATAAAACACTGAGCCTCAGAGTCGGTCAGCTTTTGAATGGTGAACCCAAAGACTTTGGACGTTGGAATTTCTTGCTCGAGTTGACTGAGAATTTCTTGAAGCATCATAGGGAACTTAACTACCCTACTTTTGCCCCCAAATCATGACTCGGTAGCTTTCTCCTGCGGACGCAGGAAACGGAATGGGCTCAAGCTCCACTCTTTGACCGGGATAAAATCCAATTCCGGGATCGCGGCATCCGCGGGTCAGGTCTTTCCAAACCACTGGACCTGAGTCCATAGAGATCATAATCGCATAAATGTTAAAAGGCAGACTCACGATGTCTTCCTGTTGAAACGCAAAAGAAAATTGCAAACTCTTGGTCTCAAAGTTTTGCGAAATGCGCACATCCACCTCGGAAGGTTTCAATTGGCCAAATCGAAGCGTTTTTAATTCGTAGGATTTTTCCGAGCCCTCTGCTCGAGTCACCTCAAAACTTTGAAGGGAAGTGGCCTCTGGCAAACAGGAAATGGGAACATCCGCTCGCGCCCAGCTCATCACTAAAAATCCCATCAGTAAAACAAAGATGACTTTGACCATGGTCCAGTGATCGGAGGACCTGGCCTTTAGCTTTAGAACTTTGGACCAGTTTTAGACCAAGGTCCTGCTTCAAAACAAAACAGGCTCCAACAATGTGGAGCCTGTTCTTAGAAAGATTCGTTTTTAAAAAGATCTTAGTACTCGACCAAGATCCAAGTGTTTTTAATGCCCGCAGCTCGAACGGATTGGTTGAACCACTTCGCATTGTCTGGGTGCATGCGGATGCAACCATGTGAAGCTGGACGACCCAATCTTTTCCAGTTTCCACGTGGGGTTCCATGAAGTGCGAAACCACCATAGTAGAAAACCGCGTAAGGCATGTTCCCCAAGCCATTATAATCTCCACCTGGATATTTGCTGGATGAATAACGGTTGTAAATACGTCCGTTGGGATGTCCATCCCAATTTTTTGTTGAATAAGGGTTTCGAGCAGTCGACACATCCCAGGTTCCAACGTGACGTCCATCCAAATAAAAGTAGGCTTTTTGTTGGCTCTTTTTAATGTTGATGAAAACGGGACATCCGTTTCTGTAACATCCACCCACCTGGTGCAGAAGATCTGCAAACTCAGGGTTAACCAACCAAGGGCTTTCGCCAGTCATTTCTTCGTAGTATTCGTCATAAGCTTTCAAAACGGATTCGATGTTAGGATCTGCAGGATCATAAGCATCTGAGTCCATGAAGTTGGGCTCATCGTAGTTCGCTTCTTGAGAGGTGGCCGTTTGATCTTGCGGGGCTGCTTGAGCCTGCAGGCCAAAAAGTAGGGCGGTTAACGCCAGTGCACTGGTTACTTGAAACATGTAAGGTCCTCCTTTATTGGTCATTGATGCGCTACGACTAAACTGATCGACTCTATGTGGCAATTCCTTTGACGGTCTATGAGGGTATTACAAGGTGGTTTGAAAAATTTATAGGAGTGTATAGAAAAATGCCGACATCAGAAAATTCCATCGAAATGATCATCGAACCCAAAGTGAGCGACTTGGGCGACGGCTTTCAAGTGCGACGCCTCCTTCCCTCTATGAAAAGGCGCAATGTGGGACCCTTTGTTTTTTGGGATCACATGGGGCCCGTTGAAATTGAAGGTGATAAAGAACTGAAAGTTCGCGCCCATCCTCACATTGGCCTGTCCACTTTGACCTACCTCTTTCAGGGGCAGATTTTTCACCGCGATTCACTTGGAAACGAACAGGCCATCCGGCCCGGAGAAATCAACTGGATGACTGCCGGCAAGTGGGTCGCCCACAGTGAACGTTCCGACGCCTCCATGTGCTCGTGCCTTGAGGGAATTCAAGTTTGGGTGGCCCTTCCCAAAGAGTCCGAGGATGTTGCTCCTTCTTTTGATCACCACAAAAAAGACTCTCTTCCCACCGTTTCCCTTGGAGAGGTCCCCTGCATTTTGATTGCTGGAGAATGGAAGGGAACCAAGTCACCGGTTCAAACTTACTCTCCACTTTTTTACTTCAATGTTCACTCTGACAAAGATCAACACTTTGAAGCAGAGATTCCTTCGGGACATGAAAGCGCCATTTATTTGATTCATGAATCGATCACCCTAAAAGGACAAGAATTTCAGCCGGGCAGCTTGGTCATTTTTGAGTCGGGTTCCAAATTAAAATTTTCAATCAAAGCCAACACCCACTTTATGTTTTTTGGAGGGGACGCCTTCCCTGAAAAGCGCCATATTTTTTGGAACTTTGTCTCCTCGGATCCTGGTAAAATTGAAAAGGCCAAAGAAAAATGGTTGAGAGAAGACTATGTTCCTGTCATCAATGAAACCGAGTACATTCCCCTTCCAAAATAGAGGTTTTTAGAATTGGATTTGTTAAAATTAACCGCATTGAGCAACAGTTTGCTAAAACTCCACAAATCCCTTTTGGATTTTCAAAAAGTTGTGACGGAAAAGAAAACGGGAAAAACCATGAACCCTTACGAAATGTTGGATGCGGCTTTAAACCATCCTGACTTTCGTTGGCTGAAGCCCATTTCTCAAATGATTGTGGAAATTGACCTGGCTCATGACCAAGAAAAGGCTGGCACCAAACCCGTTTTAGAATCTGAAAATTCTCCGGATTTTGATCCCAAAAAAATAAAAATGTTTTGGGAAAATCCTCCTCAAGATTTTCAAGAAGTTTTAATCAAAGCCATAGAACACAATCCAGACATTTCCTTTTTCTTTTCAGAGGTCCGACTAAAGGCAAGCGAACTTTAGTTTTATTTAGCCGACCTCAAACACCTTCTTATAGAGAGAAACATTTCCCCATCTTATGTGCCTGCAGGCACATAAGATGGCTAGAATTTGTTGGAATCTCCACAACTCTTCCACAAATTTGGTAGTCTTAAGGTGTGATTCATTTTTCCTCAAAAAATTATTTTTGTTTGCAACTTTCTGTGTGGATTGGATTGATCAGTTTTCTACTGACTCCTTCTGTATTGACCGCCAGTTTGAACTCTCCTCACACTGTTGTGGTCGCCGTTATTGATACAGGTTTGGACATCTCTCACCCTCAGTTGAAATCTTGGGTTTGGGAAAACTCTGGTGAAATGGGCTTGGACCACAACGGAAATCCAAAAAGTTCCAATGGGATTGATGATGACCAGAACGGATATGTGGATGATGTCCACGGATGGGACTTTGCAAACTCCTCAAAAAACATGAGAGACACGAACGGTCATGGAACTCACGTGGCGGGATTGGTTCAACAAGGCTTCCTGGAGATCAAAAAAGAATCTCGAAACTTAAGGATCATGCCTTTACGTTATACGCTTGGGACGGGGATAAATTCGAAACAGTCTTTTTTAGCAGCGCTGAAGTACGCCATCGATCAGAATGTGGACATCATTAATATTTCTGCCAGTGGCCGAGGATTTTCAAAAACGGAATATGATTTGCTGAAAAAGGCGGGGCACAAAGGCATTCGCGTGGTCGTTGCAACGGGGAACAAGTCTCCGGGAACTCCGGACTACCGAAGTTATCCCGCTTCCTACCAGCTTCACAATATTTTGCCCGTGTCTGCTCTGGATCAAAAAGGTAGACTTCTTCCTTGTGCCAATCAGATTCACAAACCTGGAGTTTTGTTTGCTGTGGGCGAAAAATTAAGATCCACACTTCCGGGAAATCACTTTGGATTTAAAACGGGAACCTCCCAGGCAACAGCCTTGGTTTCGGGTCGACTTGCAGCTTCTTTGCTTCTTGCCGTGTCTCCAGAACAGAGCACGACAAAGGCCTTAAAAGTTGTGATGAATCCTTCAAACACTTTTCACAACTGAGTAAGGTCTTATTTTTCATCCTCGCCTATTCTGATCACGATCAAGGGAGGATCTATGAAAGATTTAAAAAATAGCACAGTTGTTGTTTCTGCGGCCTCACTGATATTGGCTGGATTTTCCGGCATGCTCGCTGCGGAGATGACTCAAAATAACAATCATTTGAACAACCCCTCAAGTTTTGATTTGACCAACTCCGAGGGGGATTTAAGACCTTTTTTACCAATTGCTAAAAATGACAGAGTTTCTTGGGATCAAAATCCCACAGAAAATCAAAGCTGGAGATCCAATGGTGAACTCGTTGCAATGGCTCAAGCCGACATGTCCATTCGAGATGCTCAAAGATCGCTAAGAGATCTGGGATATGAACTGGATGTGGACGGAGTTTCCGGTCCGCAAACAAAATCTGCAATTCGCGATTTTCAAGCGGCCAATGGAATTGCCCAGTCAGCGAGATTAGATGCGGCGACCATATCGGCTCTGCGAGATGCTTCTCAGGTGGAAATGGATATGAATGATGATCGATTTCCAGCCAGCTTTGATGATCAAGAAGCGGATCCCTACGACTCAAACCTACCTGCATTCCCAGAGTTCCTAGAACGGGACGGAACGCAACCGGTCAGATAGAGTCATCGGGACACTCATAAGAGAGACGCCAAGTCTGCAAAAGAGAGGATGGGATCATCCTCTCTTTTGTTATGCGACTCTTTCCATCCAATGAAATGTCGCGTGAACCGAATCCAAATAGCTTCCACCAAAAAGATTAAAGTGATTTAGAACATGGTAAAGGTTGTAAACAGTTTCTCTTTCTTTCCATCCTTCGGGAAGTGGATGGAGTTTTGAATAGGTGCTGTAAAAAACTTTGGGAAACCCTCCAAACAGTTTGCTCATGGCCAGGTCCACTTCTCTATCCGCATAGTAAATGGCAGGATCGATGAGCCAAGGCCCATTCTCGCTGAAAAGCACATTTCCAGACCACAAATCCCCATGAACCAAAGAAGATTTGGGTTGGTGTTCGTTGAGTTTATTAATGATCCAATCTTTTGATCGGTTCAAAGTCACAAGCCACGAACTTCGAAGGGACTCTTCTTTGACTCTTTGAATTTGAAAATGCAACCGCTGTTCAAAAAAGAATAAGCCCCAATTGTCTTTCCAAGTGTTTGGCTGGGGACTCAAGCCAATGTAATTGTCGCGATGAAAGCCAAATCCATTTTTTAAAGGTTGGTCATGAAGACCTGCCAGGCCTTCAGCCAATGCCACCCAATTTTCGTCGGTGGGCGTTTGGTTTTCTATTCTCTCAAGATGCAGTTCTTGGTTATCTTGGCGGAGAATTTTGGGAATTTGAATCTGTGTGTTGGCGAGAGCTTTTCTAAGTTCCTCAAGTCCTTGCGCCTCGCAATCCAAAGACTCGCTGTCCGGAAGAGGGTTGGACTTAACAAAAATATCTTGAGACTTAATTTCGGTCATTTTTTCTCCCTCTTCTTATCTGACCTCAATGAGCATCAAAATTCAAATCAACTTGCTTCTGATTTTTAGACAAGATCTTATAAACTCATGAAGAAGCCTTTGTCTGACAGCCCAACCTTTTGCCCTGCCCCGTGGACACAAATTGCCTTGAATACCGATGCAGAGCCCAGACCTTGCTGTGCCATTTATAATTCTTTGGGAAGATATAAAGATTTGCCTGAGTATTGGAACTCCAAACCACTTCAAGAAATTCGCAATGCCATGCTTCAGGGAAAATGGCATCCCGCATGTTCGAGTTGCGAGAAAACGGAAAAACATGGCGGAATCAGTAAGAGACACTACGAGCAATATCTGTTGCATGAAGTCCTAAGTGATCCTGACTTTGTTTACGATATTGATGTTTCAGAGCATTGCCCTACCCAACCTTTGGTTGCGGAAATTCGCTTCAGCAATCTTTGCAATTTGAAATGCCGCATGTGCAATTCGGTTTCCAGTACGAAGATCGCTCAAGAATATAAAGAGCTTTCACATCCGGAGTTTTTTTATTCTAAAGAGCCCCTAGTTCTTCAATCATACTTTGAAGATATCAGATCATTGCTGCCGTCATTTGAGAACCTAAGACTGTTACGGCTTCTCGGTGGAGAGCCGTTTTTGGACAAAGAGGGATTCAAACTTTGCAAGAGCTTGGTTGAAAGCGGTGGAAGCCGAAACATTCATTTGATTCTGACAACAAATATGACGGTCTTAAGCGATGAATGGATTCGATTTCTAAATGAATTTCAGCGAGTGTCACTGCAAATGTCATTGGATGCCACCGGGTCATTGATAGAATACATCCGAAGTGGAACGGACTGGAAAATCGTCAGTGAGAACATTCAAAAAGCACTTAAGCAGATCCCACAAGCCCGGTTTAAGTTTGTCCCCTGTGTGCAGGCCTATAATTTATTAAATTTGAATGACGTTTACGGCTATGTTTTGAACTTAAAAAAAAGATTTAGTGATCGGGATATATTGATCTTACCCTCCATTTTGAGAGAGCCCAAATATTTGCAAGCGCAGCTTCTTTCAAAGACTTTAAAGAAGTCGGCACGTCAACGCCTCGAGGATTTTCTAAAAGATCCTTTGCTGTCTCCCGTTGAGCTGCGGCAACTTCAAAGTACAATTTCTGATTGTTGCGAAAGTGAATGTGAAGACTATGAGCTTCTGAGAAAATGGAAAGACTTCACTTTCGCCTTGGATCATCACCGAGGAGAATCTCTGGCAACCGTATCTCCCCAGGTTTTTGAATTTATGGATTCGATCAATCCCAATCGAACCTCTTAACCTGTGGAAATGACTCATGTTCAGCAAATGTCATGAGACCTAATTTTAGGGCTCGACACCTCAGGTCCTATCTGCTAAATCCTTGAAACAACTTAAATATTCCCAGGGAGAGGTGGCCGAGTGGTTGAAGGCGCACGC